>NZ_JBEFLI010000125.1:0-10123 GCF_040578825.1 Cupriavidus necator
GGGCGGGCTTGCGGGGCATTGAGCTAAAACAGAGTAATACTTGGGGCGGCTTGACTAACCTTGTGTGGCGCCGGTTTTCTCCCTCTCCCGCCTGCGGGAGAGGGGAGAAAACACTCGCGGGATTCAGCTTTGTCAGCAACCTCGAGCGCCGCTACACGCGGCGCCACATGATATACCGCCTGCGAAATCCGTCGTCTTCAGCCAAGCGCCCTAAGCCACCGCCCGACTCCCCCCACCCGCATCCGGTGCCGGCCGCACCAGCAGCTCAGCAAACCCCTCAATACGCCCGCTGCGCTCATCCAGCCCGTTGAGCACTTCCTCAAGCTGCGAGATCCGGCTCTCCAGCGTATCGGTGGCTTCATGAATGCGCTCGATCGAATCCACACGCCGGCGCAACTGCTTCTGGTGCTCGCGCACCTGCGCTTCCAGCGGCGTCATCACCGACTTGAGCCAGACCTCGATATCGCGGTTGAGGCCGCGGAAATTCGCCAGCACGCGGCTGGCCATGGTGCTGAATGCGCTCTGCACCAGCTGCGGCCGCGAGCGCGTCAGCATGCTGACCGTGCCGAAGTGCGCATGCACCAGCCGCAGCGTTTCCTGCAATTCGGCCACGTAGCGTTCGACGGTGAACTGCATCGGCGCCGGCAACGTGAAGCCGTGCTCGGCGTTGAAGCGCCGGTACATGCTTTCGATCAACTGATGGAGCTGGCCGATCTTGTTGTCGGCATCGGTCACGAGCGTGGTGAGCTGCGCGAACAGCGCATCCATGTCTTCGCGCAGCCCGCGCGAGAAGAAGCGCTCCTTCATCTGCTCGCGCGCAGTGCGCATGGTGCGGCGCACGTCGCGCAATTGCAGGCTCTTGATGATGTCGGCGCTGTGGCGGCCGAACACCAGCCGCAGCGCCTGGAACTTGCTGATGCTCTGCTCGAACTCTTCCTTCTCGCCCTGCACGCGCATCAGCATGTGCTTGACCATTGCGTGGTTCTTGCCGCGCAGGCCGCGCAGCTCGAACAGCTGCTCGACGATATCGCGGCGCCGGCTCTGCAGCAGTTGCTGCGCGGCGCGCGCCATGTCCTGCACCAGCCGGTGCACCTGGTCCGAGACGATCTCGCGCCGGCGCGGGATCAGCTGGTCGGACAGCACGTGCTCGAACTCGGGCAGGCCGCTGCGCCCGAGCAGCGCATCGTCATGCGTGACCTTTGCCACCAGCCCCTTCTGCGCCGATACCGGATAAACGCGCGCCTGCTCGATGCCCAGCACCTGCGCCGTGGTCGACACCTGCCGCGAGATTTCCTGCGCGATCTCGCCGGGCTGGCGCAGCGGGTCCCACAGCCCGTCAATCTTGTTCAGCACAGCCAGGCAGCCGCGCCGGTGGCCCGCACCGACATGGCTGCGCCACAGTTCCAGGTCGCTCTTGGTGACGCCGGCGTCAGCGGCCAGACGAACACCACCACATGCGCATCCGGGATCAGCCGCAGCGTCAGCTCGGGCTCGGTGCCGATCGCGTTCAGCCCCGGGGTGTCGAGGATCACCAGGCCCTGGCGCAGCAGCGGATGCGGGAAGTTGATAACGGCGTGGCGCCAGCGCGAGATCTCGACCATGCCCTCGGCATCGACCGCGTAGGCGGCGTCGGGATCGTTCTCGTGATAGAGGCCCAGCTCCTCGGCCTGCTGCGGCGTCACGCGCACGGTCTGCACCACGTGCTGGAAGGCGTCGAGCATGCCTTCGGGCGACGACGGGTCCAGCGGCACCGAATGCCAGTGCGGCGCCGACGTGCCGGCTTCCAGGAAGTCCGCGGTGGAGGCCTCCTGCAGCCGCGTCTCGATCGGCAGCAGGCGGATGCACGGCGGCTCGCCCTCGTCGTAGCGCAGCTCGGTCGGGCACATGGTGGTGCGCCCCGCCGACGACGGCAGGATGCGGCGCCCGTAGTCGGCGAAGAAGATGGCGTTGATCAGCTCGCTCTTGCCGCGCGAGAACTCGGCGATAAAGGCGACCTTCAGCCGGTCGCTGCGCAGCACGCTCTGGATGCGCTGCACGCGGTCATCGGCCTGCGCATCGTACAGGTCGTGCTGCTGCAGCCAGGACTGGAATTCGGCCAGTGACTGGAGGACCCCCGTTCTCCAGGCGCCGTATTGTTCGAATTGGTGGGCGAGCGTTGTCATGGAGCTGTTTGGCTGACTCGGTGTCTACCTCGGAGCAGGCCATCGTGTGGCATGCCCGTGTTGCACGCACTGCGGGCCGCCACCGATCCGTTCCGGCGGTTGGGCCATTTTTGTAACTTTTTATGTCTGCGCACACGATACAGGTTTCCACGGTGGTTTTGTGGAATTCGCGTCCCATGCTCGTTGTGTGGGCGAGGAGTGTTGCGCCGAGCCATCGGCAATTGCCGGCGGCGCGCATCGTGCGCCACCCGGCCCCCGGCGCGGGCCGGGCGGGGGTCAGTGCTGGCAATGCGGGCAGTAGAACGTCGAGCGCTGGCCCTGCACGATCTGGCGCACCGGCGTGGCGCAGACCCGGCACGGCTGGCCGGCACGGTCGTAGACAAAACAATCGAGCTGGAAATAACCGCTGGCACCGTCACTGCCGACAAAGTCGCGCAGCGTGCTGCCGCCGCGCTCGATCGCCTGCGCCAGCGTGTCACGTACAGCCTGCGCCAGCCGGTCGCAGCGCGCGCGGCTCAGGCGGCCGGCCGCGGTGGTCGGGCGGATGCCGGCGCGGAACAGGCTTTCGGACGCATAGATATTGCCCACGCCCACCACGATGGCGCCCGACAGCAGCACGGTCTTGATCGCGGCGCTGCGCCCGCGCATGTGGCGGTGCAGCCAGGCGCCGTCGAAGGCGGCGTCGAAGGGCTCGATGCCGAGCGTGCGCAGTAGCGGGTGCTGCGGCAGCTCGGTCTCGGGCAGCGTGGTCCACAGGATCGCGCCGAAGCGGCGGGGGTCGCGAAAGCGCAGCACCACCGGCCCGGAGTCGGCACCTGGCTCGGGATCCAGCCTCAGGTCGAGATGGTCGTGCGTGCCGGGCGGCGGCGCATCGGGCAGTACTCGCAGCGTGCCGGTCATGCCCAGGTGCACCAGCAGCCAGCCGGCGGGCTCGCCGGCATCGGCGCTGATGCATTCGAGCAGCAGGTATTTGCCGCGACGCTCGATCCGGCGCACCACGCGCCGCGCCAGCCGGCTCTCCAGCTCGGGATCGACCGGCCAGCGCAGCCCGCGGTGGCGCACCGTCACCGCCGCAATGCGCCGGCCCACCACATGCGGCAGCAAGCCGCGCCGGGTCACTTCGACCTCGGGCAATTCAGGCATCGAACCTCTCCGTTGGTTACCGCTCCAAACTCCAGCCGGCCCTGCAGGCGCGAGCCCGCGGCGCCGAGCAGCGCATTGTAGCGGCAGGCTACAATGCCCTTATCCATTCCTTCGCCAGCGTGCGCCGGAGCACTCACTACATGTCGGACCATATTCCGGACCTGATGCCGGACAACACGTCGCCCCCCATGCCCGAGCACGCGGGCGCCACCCGCGCTGCTGCCACAGGCGTCGCTTCCCGCACAGCATCGCGGGCCGCCGCGGCTTTGGCCGGGTTCCGGCAAAGCCACCGGCGCCATGTGCGTGCACTGGCCGCCTCAGCATGGCTTGCGGTGGCCGCGGGCGCGGCACATGCCGCGCCGCCCGCTGACAGTGCGCCCTTGCCGAGGCTGCAAATGGCCGCCACCGACAGCGAACGCGCCGCTGCCGCCAAAGCGGCACGCAGTGCGCTGCCGTCGCTCGAGCTCACCGACGATATCGTCTATATGGTGCTGGCTGCGGAGATTTCCATCCAGCGCGGGCTGGTGGGCCCGGCCTACCGCACTTACCTGGAACTGGCGCGGCAGACGCGCGACCCGCGCTTCGCGCAGCGCGCCACCGAGATCGCCTTCAATGCGCGCATCCCGCAGCAGGCGTTGGACGCGGCGCGGCTGTGGCGCGAGATCTCGCCGAACTCGCCCGCCGCCACGCAGGTGCTGTCGACACTGCTGGTGATCAACGGCCGCTGGGACGACGCCAGGCCGATGCTGGTGCAGCAACTGGCTTCGGTGCCGGCCGCCCAGCGCGGCGATGCCATCCTGCAATTGCAGCAACAGCTTTCGCGCACCAGCGATCCCGCCGGCGCCGCCGCGCTGCTGCAGGATCTGACCAGGAATGACGTGCGCCTGCCCGAGACCCAGCTGGCGCTGGCGCGCGCCAAAGAAGTTGCCGGCGACGTGCCCGGTTCGCTGGCCGCGCTTGACCAGGCGCTGAAGCTGCGCCCCGGCTATGAGGCGGCCGCGCTGATGGCGGCCGAACTGCGCGCCGAGAAGCAGCCCGACGAGGCCGTCGCGATCCTGAAGCGCTTCCTCGAGAAGTCGCCCGGGTCGGTCAACGGCCATATCACGCTGGCGCGGCTGTACCTGCTGCGCAATGACATGCAGGCGGCGCGCCAGGAGTTCGAGACGCTGCGCAAGGTGGCGCCGGCCGATCCGCGCGTACCGCTGGCGCTGGGCCTGACCAGCCTGCAGGCCAAGAACTACACCGAAGCCGAGCAGTACCTGAAGGAATACCTGCAACTGGTCGAGACGCAGCCCACCGCCAACCCGGACATCGCCTACCAGTACCTCGCGCAGATCGCCGAGGAGCGCAAGGACTACGCCGGCGCGATCCAGTGGCTGGACCGCATCGAGGATATCCGTCTGGCACCGGCGGCAACCGCCAAGCGTGCGCAGCTGCTGGCGCGCATGGGCAAGCTCGACGACGCCCAGGCGATCTTCGGCGAGATGCTTGCCGATGCCGAGGACATTCCCGATCCCGGCCAGCGCTCGCAACGGATGACCGCGATCCGCCAGGCCGAGGTCGCCACGCTGATGGAAACCAAGGCCTACGACCGTGCCCGCAAGGCGCTGAACGACCGCGTCGCGGCAGAGCCCGACAACGCCGACTGGATCTACGAGCTGGCCATGCTCGACGAACGCCAGAAGCGCTACGACAGCATGGAAAAGGGCCTGCGCCGCGTGATCGCGCTGCAGCCCCAGCAAAAGCAGGGCTACAACGCACTGGGCTACTCGCTGGCCGACCGCAACGAGCGCCTGCCCGAGGCGCTCAAGCTGCTGGAGCGCGCCTCCGAGCTGGGGCCTGACGATCCGTACATCATGGACAGCCTGGCCTGGGTCAAATTCCGCATGGGCGACCTGCGCCCCGCGGCCGACCTGCTGCGCAACGCCTACGCCAAGGCGCCCGAAGCCGAGATCGGCGCGCACCTGGGCGAGGTGCTGTGGCACCTCGGCGAGCAGGACGAAGCGCGCAAGACCTGGACCGAAGCAGTCCGCATCGATCCGGAGAACGAAACGCTGATCGACACGCTGCGCCGCTACAAGGTCAACGTGCAGACGTCCAAGTAACCCCGTGCGCCGCGGCCCGATCGGGGCCCGCGGCGCCGGCATCCTTGCGCCCGCGGCCGCAACTGCGCGCCGCCGTTCCGACAACATGCCCATGAACCGAACCCGACGCCTGGCACTGCTTTGCCTTGGCGCCCCCCTGCTGCTGCAGGCCTGCGCCAGCGTGGCGCCGTCGCGCAACTTCGATGTCGACAACGACGCCGCCAGCCAGCAATACACCGGCCGCTTCGCCGCCAGTTACGTCCGCTACGGGCGCGACGAAGGCGTGCAGGGCAACTTCCGCTGGCAGGAGCAGGGCCGCAACGTGCGGCTGGACCTGGTGTCGCCGCTGGGCCAGACCCTGGCCGTGGTCACCGCCACGCCGTCCGGCGCCACGCTCGACCTGCCCAACCAGCCGCCGCGCAATGCGCCCGAAGTCGACACGCTGATGGAAGAGGCGCTCGGCTTCGCGCTGCCGGTGGCCGGCATGCGTGACTGGCTGCATGGCCGTGCCGCGCAGGGCTCGCCCGCGCGCACCACGCGCGACGAGCAGGGGCGGCTGGCGACGCTGGCGCAGAACGGCTGGACCGTGCGCTATGTCGCGTGGCAGGAAACCGCGCCGGCAAGCCCGGCGAGCGCATCGGGCGGCGCGGTGCCACGCCGCATCGACCTGGCGCGCGACTCCGCCAGCAATCCGCTGTCGGTGCGGCTGGTCATCGATTCGCAGAGCAATTCGCCAACACCATGAGCCGCAGCACCGCCCTGCCCCCGCCCGAGCTGCGCGACTGCCCGGCGCCGGCCAAGCTCAACCTGTTCCTGCACGTGACCGGCCGCCGCCCTGACGGCTACCACACGCTGCAGACCGTGTTCCAGCTGGTCGACTGGTGCGACACGCTGCATTTCCACAGGCGCGATGACGGCGTGGTCGCGCGCATCACCGACGTGCCCGGCGTGCCGGCCGACACCGACCTGGTGGTACGCGCCGCGCGCGCGTTGCAGGCGGCCACCGGCACCACGTTCGGCGCCGACATCGAGATCGACAAGGTGCTGCCGATGGGCGGCGGCATCGGCGGCGGCTCGTCGGATGCGGCCACCACGCTGCTGGCGCTGAACCACCTGTGGGGACTCGGACTGCCGCGCGCCGAACTGATGCGCATTGGCCTGTCGCTGGGCGCGGACGTGCCGGTGTTCGTGTTCGGTCAGAACGCGTTTGCCGAGGGCGTTGGCGAAGAGCTGACGCCGGTGGAACTGCCCGAGAGCTGGTTCGTGGTCATCCATCCGAAACAACATGTGCCGACCGCTGAAATTTTTTCGGACAGGTGCTTGACAAGGGATACGCCCATCACCATAATTGCGGTCTTCGCTGCTCGCACAAACAAATTCGATTTCGGTCGCAACGACCTGGAACCGATAGCAACAGCGAAGTTCGGCGAAGTTGCCCGAGCCCTGGAATGGCTGAAGCAATACAATCAGCATGCCAGGATGACCGGTTCCGGAGCCTGCGTGTTTGCACGTTTTCCCGACGCACAGACAGCGCAGCAGGTTTTGGAAAGGTTGCCTCCCGAATGGGATGGCAGGTGTGTGAGGAGTCTGGCACATCACCCGCTCGCAATGTTCGCATAGCAAGTTTTCGTTCGGCGCGGTACGGCAGTCTGGTACCACGAAGAACGGCCCGGTTGTGTAGGGGAGTCGCCAAGTTGGTCAAGGCACCGGATTTTGATTCCGGCATTCGAAGGTTCGAATCCTTCTTCCCCTGCCATTACATTCCTATAGTGTCCTTACGGACCCTCTGTATCAGTCACCGGCTTTGCCGGTGACGCCAAGCTCCCCCAGCAGCAAGACAGGTGCCCCGAATGAGCAGCGAAGGCTTGATGGTATTTACCGGCAACGCCAACCCCAAACTCGCGGAGGCTGTCGTACAGCACCTCGGCATTCCGCTGGGCAAGGCGCTCGTTGGCCGTTTCTCCGACGGCGAAGTCCAGGTCGACATCCAGGAAAATGTTCGCGGCAAGCACGTCATCGTGCTGCAGTCCACCTGCGCCCCGACCAACGACAACCTCATGGAACTGATGGTGATGGTCGACGCGCTCAAGCGCGCCTCGGCACGCAGCATCACCGCCGCCATGCCCTACTTCGGCTATGCCCGCCAGGACCGCCGTCCGCGTTCGGCGCGCGTGGCGATCTCGGCCAAGGTCGTGGCCAACATGCTGGAAGTCGCAGGCGTCGAGCGCGTGCTGACGATGGACCTGCATGCCGACCAGATCCAGGGCTTCTTCGATATCCCCGTCGACAACATCTACGCTTCGCCGGTCCTGCTGGGCGACCTGCGCGAGAAGAACTACGGCGACCTGCTGGTGGTGTCGCCGGACGTCGGCGGCGTGGTCCGTGCGCGCGCGCTGGCCAAGGAACTGAACTGCGACCTGGCGATCATCGACAAGCGTCGTCCCAAGGCCAACGTGGCCGAGGTGATGAACATCATCGGTGAAGTCGAAGGCCGCAACTGCGTGATCATGGACGACATGATCGACACCGGCGGCACGCTGTGCAAGGCCGCCCAGGTCCTGAAGGAGCGCGGCGCGCTGAAGGTGTTTGCCTACTGCACGCACCCCGTGCTGTCGGGCGGCGCCGCTGCCCGCATCGCCGAATCGGCGCTGGACGAAGTGGTGGTGTGCGACACCATCCCGCTGTCCGAGGAAGCCGCCAAGTGCACCAAGATCCGTCAGCTCTCGACCGCCCCGCTGCTGGCCGAGACCTTTACCCGCATCGTCAAGGGCGACTCGATCATGTCGCTGTTCGCGGGTTCCTGATACAACTTCTGGCTTTACTGCGTTGATTGCCGGTTTTCGGCGGTCAACGTGACCTGATCGGCGCTTATCGTTCGATTTGCGCCGCAACGAGGCTGTCTGGTCGCGGACAGCCTTCTTACATTTGGAGTCATCATGAAAGTTGTCGCTTTCGAGCGTAGCGTACAGGGAACGGGTGCGAGCCGCCGCCTGCGCAATTCGGGCAAGACCCCCGGCATCATCTACGGCGGCGCCGCCGAACCGAAGATGATCGAACTGGATCACAACGCGCTGTGGCACGCCCTGAAGAAGGAAGCGTTCCACTCGTCGATCCTGGACCTGGAAGTTGGCGGTACGTCGGAAAAGGCCCTGCTGCGCGCCTTCCAGATGCACCCGTTCAAGCCGCTGGTGCTGCACGTCGATTTCCAGCGCGTGTCGGCCAACGACAAGATCCACGTCAAGGTGCCCCTGCACTTCATGAACCAGGAAACCGCTCCTGGCGTGAAGCTGGGCCACGGCCTGGTCAACCACATCGTGAACGACCTGGAAGTGTCGTGCCTGCCGGCCGACCTGCCTGAGTTCATCGAAGTGGACGTCGGCTCGATGGAAGTCGGCCAGACCCTGCACCTGAGCGACCTGAAGCTGCCGCAAGGCCTGACCGTCATCACCCACGGTGACGACAACCCAGCCATCGCCAGCATCTCGCTGCCGGCTGGCGCCGCTGCGGCCGCCGAAGGTACTACCGAAGGCGAAGGCGAAACGCCGGCTGCCTAAGCAGCAACGGTTGCGGCCCGCGGGCCGCGTCACGGAAAAACCGCCGCGCTTGCGGCGGTTTTTTTTCGGCCCGGGCCAGCCTGCGCCGCGCCGGTTTTTCGGTATCCTTGGCGCCAGCGGCGCAGTCCTGCGCGCCAACGACTCAGTCAAACGCATGATCAAGCTCATCGTCGGCCTCGGTAATCCCGGTGCGGAATACGAGGCCACCCGACACAACGCCGGCTTCTGGCTGGTGGACCAGCTCGCCCGCATGGGCGGCGCCACGCTGCGCGTGGAAGGCCGCTTCCACGGACTGGCCGCGCGCGCGCGGCTGTGGGACCAGGATATCTGGCTGCTCAAGCCGTCGACCTTCATGAACCGCTCCGGCCTGGCAGTGGTGTCGCTGGCGCGCTTCTACAAAATCCTGCCCGACGAGATCGTGGTCGCGCACGACGAGATGGACCTGCCCGCGGGCGCGGCCAAGCTCAAGCGCGGCGGCGGTGCCGGCGGGCACAACGGGCTCAAGGACATCTCGGCCCACCTGACCACGCAGGACTACTGGCGCCTGCGCCTGGGCGTGGGACATCCCCGCAACCAGCCCGGCGGCGCCGGCACGGGCCGCGAGGACGTGGTCAACTTCGTGCTCAAGCCGCCGCGGCGCGAGGAGCAGGAAGCGATCGACGCCGCCATCGATCGCTGCATTGACCCGCTGGGACTGCTGGCCCGCGGCGATGCCGAACGCGCGATGGCGCAGCTTCATACCACGCGCTAACTGAAACCCGGCGCGAGACTGCGCCACGCAGGCACACTCCTGCGACAACAGCATGAAAAGGGCCGCATCAGCGGCCCTTTGTCGTTTGCAGGCACGCTGGCCGGCACCGCGCTGTTGTTGCATACAACATGTCATCAAACTTCAACGGGCGACACCTACATTGCTGGGATTCCAGACGCGTTGGCATCACATGGTGGCCGATGCGCATGACAAACCCACAGGAGGAAAGTCCATGTCGTACCTGACCGACGAAGCGCGCGCAGCCAGCCGCGCCGCCAAGCCCGACGTTGATGTCCCCGGCCAGATGCTGGAAGACATCGTCGCCGCCAACCCGGCCCGCCGCCGGGTACTGCGCGGCGGCCTGGGCCTGTCGCTGGTCTCGGCCTTCGGCACCGGCCTGCTGACCGCTTGCGGCGGTGATGACGATCC
>NZ_JBEFLI010000126.1:0-10075 GCF_040578825.1 Cupriavidus necator
GATCTTGTCTACTCCCCCCCGCGCGGGGGGCTGGGGGTGGCGTTGGGGGATTGAGGCAGGCGCTGGCAGGTGCTGACCGCCCGGTTTGCTCCCCTCTCCCGCAAGCGGGAGAGAGGGAGTACCCAACTGGTCATTGATAGCCAACGGCCCTTGGCACCAGAGAATCGGCAGCGATCAGCGCTTCAGGAATTTCACCCCTTCGCCTTCTGCGCATACTCCCACCCCATCTCCGCCATCGGCCGCGCACGCTTGCCGGCGTCCAGCGCCTGCGCCGACGACGCAGTGCCATCCACGACCCGCTTCATGATCCCTTGCAGGATGCCGGCGATGCGGAACATGCTGAAGGCGAGGTAGAAATACCAGTCGCCGGTGATCGGCCGCCCGGTGCGCTGCTCGTACTGGCGGCGATAGGCGGCTTCATCGGGAATGCCCAGCGCGGCGAAATCCAGCCCCGCGACGCCGCGGAACTGCCCCGGCGCGATATGCCAGCTCATGCAGTGGTAGCTGAAGTCGGCCATCGGGTGGCCCAGCGTGGACAACTCCCAGTCCAGCACCGCCAGCACGCGCGGCTCGGTGGGGTGGAACATCAGGTTGTCGAGGCGGTAGTCGCCGTGGACGATCGAGGTCAGGTCGGCATCTTCCTGGGGGATATGCTGCGGCAGCCAGTCCATCAGCGAGTCCATGGCGGGGATCGATTCGGTCTCCGACAGCTTGTACTGCTTGGTCCAGCGTTCGATCTGGCGCTGGAAGTAGTTGCCCGGCTTGCCGTAGTCGCCCAGGCCGATGGCGTTGTAGTCCACCGTGTGCAGCGCGGCGATGACGCGGTTCATCTCGTCGTAGATGGCGCCGCGTTCGGCGGGGCTCATGCCGGGCAGCGACTGGTCCCACAGCACGCGGCCGGCGACGAATTCCATGATGTAGAAGGCGCGGCCGATCACGGACTCGTCTTCGCACAGCGCGTACATGCGCGCCACCGGTACGTCGGTGCCGGCCAGCGCGGCCATCACGCGGTATTCGCGCTCGATCGCGTGCGCCGACGGCAGCAGCTTGCTCTTGGGGCCGGGCTTGGCGCGCATCACATAGGTCTGGTCCGGCGTGATCAGCTTGAAGGTCGGGTTGGACTGGCCGCCCTTGAACTGCTCCACGGTCAGCGGGCCGGCAAAGCCCTCCACGTGCTGGCGCATCCAGGCTTCCAGCGCGGCGGTGTCGAAGCGCTGCTGGTCGGCCACCGGGCGCGTGCCCTCGAAGTGCGATACGTTGCTCGTCATGCTGTCTCCGTTGGTTTTCTGTTCGGGTATCGGTTGGGATTCGGTCCGGCCGGCGGCACGCTCAGCCCTGTGGCTGGCGTCCGCGCAAGTACTGGTGCAGCAGCACTTCCATGGTGGTGTGGCGCGTGCCGCTGTGCACTGGCGTGGGCGGCGAGTAGTTGGTCATGCGC
Organism: Cupriavidus necator; assembly: GCF_040578825.1. Classification (GTDB taxonomy): domain Bacteria; phylum Pseudomonadota; class Gammaproteobacteria; order Burkholderiales; family Burkholderiaceae; genus Cupriavidus; species Cupriavidus necator_E. The sequence continues at coordinate 1,439 of NZ_JBEFLI010000126.1, forward strand.
ACCACCCAGTCGAGCGGGCCGTCGCCCATGTCGAGCACATTGATGCAGCCGGCGGTCTGCAGCAGCGAGCCGAAGAACACGCGCCGCCCGCAGGTGATGGCCTGCGACAGGATGGCGCGGTTGGTGCCGCCGTGCAGCACCATCAGCAGGGTGTCCCAGTCAGGGTCGGCACGCAGCCGGGCCAGCGCGGGCAGCACGCGGTCGAGGAATTCGCCGATGGTCTCGCCGTTGAGGAAGCGCTTGTCTTCGGGGACTTCGCCCTCGAAGGCGCCGACAAAGGCGTCGCGCAGGTCCTGGTTGGCGATGGCGGACAGGTCGCCGCCGCGGATCTCTTGCAGCGCCGGCCAGACTTCGGGCACGAGGTCGTCCATGCCGGGCAGTTCGGCCAGCACGCGCTCGGCCGTCTCGACGGTGCGCGGCAGGCCGCTGACGATGACGCGGTCGAAGCGGATCTCCTCGGCGGCAAAGGCGCGGCCCGCGGCGGTGGCCTGCATGCGGCCGGTCTCGTTGAGCGGCACCATCTCGGGCAGGGCGGGGCGGCCGGCCTCATCGAAGTAAGAGACGGCGCCATGCCGCATCAGGTAGATGCGGCGACGCGAGGACGGCGGCAATTCCATGCGTTGTCTCCTTGCTTTGTAGCGGCATGCCCGTCTGTCGCGGGCTGGCCTCAAGCGTGATCAGCGGTGGTGATCGACAGTGGTAATCAGCGGTACTGCGGCTTGCGCTTCTCCAGGAATGCGCTGATCCCTTCGCCGCCGTCGGGGTGGTGCAGCGCGGCCACGAAGCTGTCGCGCTCGGCCGCCAGGTGCTGGTCGAGCGACGCGGTGCCCGCATGGTTGATCAGGCCCTTGATGCGGCCAATCGCATGCGGCGATTGCCGGGCGATGCCCGCGGCGAGGCGCAGCGCCTCTGCCAGCGCCTCGCCCGGCGGCGTGACGCGGTTGATCAGCCCGAACTGCGCCAGCCGCTCGGCGTTCACCGGCTTGCCTTCCATCATCAGTTCGCTGGCGAGCTGGCGCGGCAGCGCGCGTGCCAGCTCGTACGAGCCGCCGCCATCCGGGGTGAGCCCCACCGAGACGTAGGCCATCACGAACTTAGCGTCACTGGCCGCGACCACGAAATCGCACGCCAGCACCACCGAGAAGCCAGCACCCGCGGCCGCGCCTTCCACCGCCGCGATAATCGGCTTGGGGAAGGCGTGCAGCGACCGGATCCAGCCGTTCAGCACCTCGATGCTGGCGGCCTGTACCTCGGGCGGCTGGCTGCGGTTGCCGAGCAGCCGGTTCAGGTTGCCGCCGGCGCAGAACATGCCGTCGGCCCCGGTGAAGATCACCGCGCGCACCGAATCATCGGCGGCGGCCTGTTCCAGCGCCGCTTTCGATGCCGCATAGATATCCGGGTGCAGCGCATTGCGTGCCTCGGGGTTCGAGATGGTCAGCACCAGCGTCGAATCGACGCGTTCGGATAACAGCTGTGCGGGCATGGGGGCGATCTGGTTGAGTGCGGCTTTTGCGGGATTACTGCTCTTCGGTCAGCAGCGACAGGCCCAGGCCGGCACGGCGCCACAGCCACGGGCTCGGACGGTAGCGCATGTCGCCGGTCAGCGCTTCCATATTGCGCAGCGTCTCCAGCACCAGGTGCGGGCCGACCGCGTCGCCCAGCGCCAGCGGACCCTTGGGATAGCCCAGGCCCAGGTTGACGGCGAGGTCGATATCGCCCGGCGTGGCGATGCGCTGCTGCGCGATATCGCTGGCGATATTGATGATGCAGCAGAGGATGCGCTGCGCGACAAAGCCGGCCGAGTCGCGGATCACCGTGACCGGCACGCCGTCGCTGGCGAACAGGCCGTGCGCGGCGTCACGGGCGGCGGCGCTGGTGGCCGGCGTGGTCATCAGCGTGCGGCGCTTGGTGGCCTCGAACGGCAGCAGCGTGTCGATGGCGACGGTGCGGGCCGGGTCCAGGCCCTGTTGCAGCGCGCTGGTGGTGGCGTCCAGGCCCAGCGGCGTGACGACGACCAGCGCATCGGCCGACGGCTTGTTGCCGCCTTCCGGGGTCACGCCCAGCGCGCCCAGCAGCTTGGTCACCATGGCGTGGCCGCGCTCGCTTTCGTGGCTGACCCACACGCTCGACGGGCGCGCGCCCGGCACCGCGGCCGCGGCGGGCGCCTGCTTCTGGCCCTCGGCATACGAGTAGAAACCGGCGCCGGCCTTGCGGCCGATCAGCCCGCCGACCGCGCGGATGGCGGTGATCGGCGACGGGCGGTAGCGCGGTTCCTGGTAGAACTGGTTGTAGATCGATTCCATCACCGGGTGCGACACGTCCAGCCCGGTCAGGTCCATCAGCTCGAACGGGCCCATGCGGAAGCCGGCCTGCTCGCGCATGATGTTGTCGATGTCGGCAAACTCGGCCACGCCTTCCTGTGCGACCTTCAGGCCTTCGATATTCATGCCGCGGCCGGCATGGTTGACGATAAAGCCCGGCATGTCCTTGCAGCGCACCGGCGTATGGCCCATGCGGCGCGACAGCGCCATCAGCGCATCGCCCACCGCCGGGTTGCCCGACAGGCCGTCGATGACCTCGACCACCTTCATCAGCGGCACCGGGTTGAAGAAGTGGTAGCCGGCGATGCGGCCCGGCTGCTTCGCGCCGACCGCGATCGCGGTGATCGACAGCGAAGACGTGTTCGAGGCGATGATGGCGTCTTCACGCAGCACCGCTTCCAGTTTGGCGATCAGGTCGCGCTTGACCTCGAGCTTCTCGACGATGGCTTCGAGCACCATGTCGCAGCCGGCCAGGTCCTCCAGCGCGCCGCAGGGCCTGACGCGGGCCAGCGTGGCCTCGGCGTCGGCGGCGCTGATCTTGCCCTTGTCGGCGAGCTTGGCCAGCGTCTCCTGCAAGTACTGGCGCGCCGCGGCGACGGCTTGCGGGTTAGCGTCATACAGGTTGACGGTGAGGCCCGCCTGCGCGGCGATCTGCGCGATGCCGCGGCCCATGGCGCCGGTGCCGACGATGCCCAGCGTGTCAATGGTGAAAGTGCTCATCATTCATTCAGAAAGTTGTGGTTAAATTAGCACGATCGTACGTTTTCTGCACCTTCCGGAACAGATGGGAAGGCCAAGCGGCGTGCGCTGATCGGCCAGGCCGGACACTGCAGGCCCCGGATGGTCCACAATCGCCCCGGCCCGCAACCACCGGGGGGCGATCATTCCAACAACGGAGAGACGACATGCTGAAGCTCTGCGGTTTTGCCGCCAGCAATTACTACAACAAAGTGAAGCTGGCGCTGCTGGAAAAGGAAGTGCCGTTCGAGGAGGTGCTGGCATGGATCGGTGAAACCGACCCGGCCGCGTCGCCAGCGGGCAAGGTGCCCTACATCTTCACCGAATCCGGCTCATTGTGCGAGTCGGAAGTCATCGTCGAGTATCTGGAAGCGGCTTATCCGCAGAAGCCGCTGCTGCCGAAGGATCCGGTGCAGGCCGGCAAGGTGCGCGAGATCATCACCTTCATGGAGCTGTACCTGGAGCTGACGGCGCGTGAGCTGTACCCGGAAGCCTTCTTTGGCGGCAAGGTCAGCGACAACGTCAAGGAGCGCCAGCACAAGCTGCTGAACCGCTATATCCCGGCATTTGCAAAGCTGGCGAAGTTCTCGCCGTATATCGCCGGCGACAGCTTTACGCTGGCCGATTGCGCTGCCGCGGTGCATTTGCCGCTGGTGTCGTCGTGCACCAAGATCATCTATGGCACCGACCTGCTCGCCGACCTGCCGGTGAAGGATTACCTGAAGACGCTGTCGCAGCGGGAGACGGTGCAGAAGGTCAATGCGGATCGGAAGGCGAATACGGAACTGATGCTGAGTCGGAGCAAGTAGCCCTCAACGCGGAAGGCGAGCGCGGTTTTAGGTGCGCCAAAACCGCGCGAGCTTGCCTGAGCAAGGTGTTCTCCCCCGACCCCTCTCCCGCAGGCGGGAGAGGGGAGCAAACCGCCGGCCTAGGATGGTCTGCAGAAATCAAAAACGCCCGCGAGCCATCGCGAGCGTTTTCTCTTGGGTGGGCCAATCAGCCAGCGCTTACAGCTTCCCCAATCTCTCCAGCGCCAACGCCAGCGTCTCTTCCTTCTTCGCAAAACAGAACCGCACCACCCCCGATTCCCGCGGCTGCGAGTAAAACGCCGAGACCGGAATCGCCGCCACACCGATCTCACGCGTCAACCACATCGCAAAATCGGCCTCGCTCATATCGGAAATGGCCGAGTAATCGACACACTGGAAGTAAGTCCCCTCCGACGGCAGCAGTTTGAAGCGAGAGTTGGCCAAGCCCGCGCGGAAGAAATCGCGCTTGGCCTGGTAGAACGCCGACAGCTGCAGGTAGGGCGCGGGATCGGCCATATAGTCAGCCAGCCCGTGCTGCACCGGCGTATTGACGGTGAACACATTGAACTGGTGGACCTTGCGGAACTCGGCCATCAGCGCCGCCGGCGCGGCCACGTAGCCGACCTTCCAGCCGGTCACGTGATAGGTCTTGCCGAAGCTGGAAATCACGAAGCTGCGGCGCGCCAGTTCGGGATGGCGCGACACCGAGGCGTGCGCCTGGCCGTCGTAGACCATGTGCTCGTAGACCTCGTCCGACAGCAGCAGCACGTCGGTGCCGGCCAGGATCTGCGCCAGCTTGTCCATGTCGCCCGCGCGCCAGATCGTGCCGGTGGGGTTATGCGGCGTGTTGACCAGGATCATGCGCGTGCGCGGCGTGATCGCGGCGGCCAGCTTGTCGAAGGGAACGCGGAAGTCCGGTGCTTCCAGCGTGACCGGCACCGCGGTGGCGCCGGCCAGTTCGATCGCGGGCAGGTAGCTGTCGTAGCAGGGCTCAAGCACGATCACCTCGTCGCCCGGATGCACCGCGCACAGGATCGCGGTCAGGATGCCCTGGGTGGCGCCGGCGGTGACGGTGATCTCGGTGTCCGCGCTGTACTGGTGGCCGTACAGCGCGGCGATCTTGGCGGCGATGGCCTGGCGCAGGCGCGGCACGCCGGCCATCGGCGGGTACTGGTTGTGGCCGGCGCGCATGGCCCCGGCGACGGCATCGACGATTTTCGGGTCGCAATCAAAATCCGGGAAGCCCTGGCCCAGGTTGACGGCATTCTTCTCGGTGGCGAGCGCCGACATCACGGTGAAGATGGTGGTGCCGACGGAGGGCAGGCGCGAGGGCGGCGGGGTCAGGGGGGCGAGCGTGGTGTCTGCGGACATGTTGCGAGCGTGTCGATGCTGTGAGGTGGTAAGCGGCCTGGCGCGCGGTCCGGACCGGCCGCGCGAAGTCCGGCAATTTTAAAGCGGATCGGCCGCGGTGTCGGCGCCGGCTTGCGCCGCCAGCCACGCGCCGAAGCCCGGCGGCGTCAGCACTTCCACGCCGCTGGAACGGCGCAGCCGGCTGCGCAGCTTCAGCACCGCCTTGTCCTTGGACACCAGGCACGCGGCCCCGGCAAAGTGGGCCAGCTCGACAAACTTCTGGTCGTCGGTGTCCTTGCAGCGGGGCAGCTGGATGGCGTCGTAATCGTGCTGCGCCGGCGCGGCCTCCAGCCTGGCGAGGCGGTCGACGGTGGCCAGCGCCGCGTCGATATCGACCTCGAAGCGGGCAAATTGCGGATAGGCCAGCACCCGGCGCAGCTCCTCGCGGCAGTCGGCGCGGATCACCGGGGCGATGCTGCCGTCCTCCAGTGCCTGGCGGATCGGCTCGACGTGGGGATCGCGAAAGACCAGCAGGTCTACCCAGATATTGGAGTCGAGCACCACGCGGGGCGCCGCCACGGGCGTGGATGTGACGCCGGCGAGGCTGGCGGGGAGGGTAGTTCCGGTGATGTCGAGGCGCATTCGCTACAATCTTGGCTTGTTTGACCTTGGCTTACGCCGCGATTTTGCCATGCTCATCGTTTTGTCTCCCGCCAAGTCGCTGGACTACGAGACACCCGCGCGCATCAAGACCCATACGCTGCCGCGTTTTATCGATCGTTCCGCCACGCTGATCGAGCGGCTGCGCAAGCTGGCGCCGCAGGATGTCAGCGCGCTGATGGACATCTCCGACAAGCTCGCGGTGCTCAACGTGACGCGCTATGCCGACTGGTCGCCCGAGTTCACCGCGGCCAACAGCAAGCAGGCCGTGCTGGCCTTTAACGGCGATGTCTACGATGGTCTCGACGCCGGGACGCTGTCGGCCGACGACCTCGGCTTTGCGCAGAAGCACCTGCGCATCCTCTCGGGCCTGTACGGCGTGCTGCGTCCGCTCGACTGGATGCAGCCGTACCGGCTGGAGATGGGCACGCGGCTCGATACCGCCGCCGGCAAGGACCTGTATGCGTTCTGGGGCGACGAGGTCACGCAGACGATCAATGCCGACCTGGCCGCACTGAAGCAAGAGGGTTCGCCGGAGCTGGTCAACCTGGCCTCGGAAGAGTATTTCAAGGTGGTGCGGCCCAAGGTGCTGCAGGCGCGCATCGTCACGCCGGTGTTCGAGGACTGGAAGGGCGGCCGCTACAAGATCATTTCGTTCCATGCCAAGCGTGCGCGCGGCACCATGGCGCGCTATGCGATCACGCATCGCGTGACCGAGCCGGAAAAGCTCAAGCGCTTTGCCGGGGATGGCTACGCCTTCGATGCCGCGGCCTCGGACGGCACTCGCTGGGTGTTCCGCCGCCGCCTGGAAGACTGAACCGACGCTGCATCGACACTGCCCGGACGCTGAGCCGACCGCCCGCACCCAACGCCACGAGACCGCCCGCCATGCCATCCGCCCTGCATATCTCCTCGCATTTCGATTCCGGCGCCATCGAGGTCGAGGCGCTCGACCGTGCCGACGATATCCGGCTGCGCATCCGCGCCGATTCGCACGCCGATTTCCGCCAGTGGTTCCACTTCCGGCTGCAGGGCGCGGCGAGGCAGGCGTGCCGGATGCATTTCCTTAACGCCGGGGACTGCACCTATCCGGACGGCTGGCGCGACTACCGCGCGGTGGCTTCCTACGATCGCGCGCACTGGTTCCGTGTGCCAACGCGCTTCGATGGCCAGGTGATGACGGTGGACTTTACGCCCGAGCATGACAGCGTCTGGTTCGCGTATTTCGAGCCGTATCCGGACGAGCGCCACCTGTCGTTGCTGGCCACCTGCCAGCGCTCGCCGCTGGCGAAGCTGTCGCATCTGGGCAGTACCGTCGACGGCCGCGATATGACGCGCGTGACGGTGGGCCAGCCGGCTCCCGGCAAGAAGACCATCTGGATGATCGCGCGCCAGCACCCGGGCGAAAGCATGGCCGAATGGTTTGTCGAGGGGGTGCTGCAGCGCCTGACCGGCTCCGGCGCGTGGGCGGGCGACCCGGTCGCGCGCAAGCTGCTGGAGCGCGCCGTGTTCCATATCGTGCCGAACATGAACCCGGATGGCTCGGCGCGCGGCAACCTGCGCACCAACGCCGCCGGCGCCAACCTGAATCGCGAATGGATGGCGCCCAATCCCGATACCAGCCCCGAGGTCTATCACGTGCGCCGCGCCATCGAAGCTACCGGCTGCGACCTGTTCTTCGATATCCATGGCGATGAGGGGCTGCCGTACAACTTCGTCGCCGGCAGCGAGATGCTGCCGGGCTTTACCGAAGCGCGCCGGCGCGAGCAGCTGCGCTTTATCGAGGCGTTCAAGCGCGCCTCGCCCGATTTCCAGGACGTGCACGGCTACGCCGCCAGCAAGTACAACGCCGATGCGCTCAAGCTGGCGTCCAAGTACATCGGGCATACCTTCGGCTGCCTGGCGCTGACGCTGGAAATGCCGTTCAAGGACAACGCGGACCTGCCCGACGCCGAGGTGGGCTGGAACGGCGCGCGCAGCGCGCTGCTGGGGACGGCGATGGTGCAGGCGATGCTGGATTATCTGGGCTGAGGCTTTTATACCCGCCGGTTGTCTCCCCTCTCCCATAAATGGGAGAGGGGAGACAACAATCGCTGTTTCAGCTTCGTCAGCAGCTGCCTCCGCTGCGAATCTGCGCGCTTACTGCTTCTTCTTGGCCTTGCTGCTCGTCTTGGCCGAGCCCGAAGTCGACCTGGACGAAGCGGACTTCGACGCTTTCGACGCAGACGCCTTTGACTTCGACGAGGCCGAGGCCGTGCTCTTGCCCTTGGCCCCCTTGCGGCTCTTGCTGGCCGAGGTGCGGGTCACGGCCGGTACCGCGGGTGCTGCGGCCGGCTCGCTGATGGTGGCGCCGCTGCTGTCCAGCAGCTCGTACGCCAGCATCATGCCGTCGTCATAGCCGCAGCGCACACGCACCGGCTGCCAGTCGCTGTCTCCGCGGCGCTTGTGCGCGGTGGCGGCGAAGGTCACCACGGAGCTGACCGGCACCGCCTGCTTGCCGGGCGAGAAGCGTCCGCTCCACGGCTCGACCGTGGCCTGGCCGGCGCCGAGCGCGCCGGTGGGAATTTTCAGCGCATCGTAGGTGGCCGAGCGCGGCACCACCCAGCTTGCGTGCGCGGCACAGTCGGCCACGTCGCTGCTGGCGTTCTCGGTCTTCATCAGCTGCTCGCGCATGCGTGCGCGGTACTCGGACAGGCTGACGCGGCCGCGGTCGGGCAGGGTGATGGTCTTGGTGGGCGGTGCGGTGGAGGCGGCAGGTG
>NZ_JBEFLI010000127.1:0-9433 GCF_040578825.1 Cupriavidus necator
CGACCACCCCCGCCAGTCCCGCCACGGCGGGCGCACGCGCTGCGCACGGCGGCCGCTTCTCCGCCTGGCGCCAGGCGCTGCGCATGGCCCGCCGCGACTGGCTGGCGGGCGAACTGTATCTGCTGCTGTTCGCGCTGGTGCTGGCCGTGGCGGCGCTGACCAGCGTGGGGTTTATGGCCGACCGCATGCGGCTGGGGCTGGAGCGCGATGCGCGCCAGATGATCGCCTCCGACGTGCTGCTGGTGTCGGACCAGCCGTTCGATGCGGCCTTCGCGCAGCGGGCGCAAGCGGCCGGGCTGGCGGTCGCGCAGACCGTCTCCTTTCCGAGCATGGCCACTGCCAATGGCAAGGCACCGGCCGGCGGTGATGCACCCACCCAGCTCGCCGCGCTCAAGGCGGTGACCGAGGGCTACCCGCTGCGCGGCAGGCTCAAGGTGGCCAGCGCTCCGGGCGCGGCGGAGGGGCCGGCCGAGGGCATTCCGGCGCCCGGCACGGTATGGGTCGACGAAGCGCTGCTGGGCGCGCTGGGCGTTGCCGTGGGCGATTCGCTGCAGCTTGGCAGCCGCAGCTTCCGCATCGACCGCATCATTACGCAGGAGCTGGACCGCGGCACCGGCTTTATGAACTTCGCGCCGCGTGTGCTGATGCCGTTGTCGGACCTGGAAAGCACCGGCCTGATCGGCTGGGGTAGCCGCGTGACCTACCGGCTGCTGGTGGCCGGGCCCGATACCGCGGGCGCCACCTATCAGAAGTGGGCCAACGACGAGATCGAGCGGCGCAAGCTGCGCAACACGCGCGTGGAGTCGCTGGAATCGGGCCAGCCCCAGATGCGCGCGACGCTGGACCGCGCCGAGCGCTTCCTGTCGCTGGTGGCGGTGCTGTCGTCGATGATCGCGGCGGTCGCGATCGCGATGTCGGCGCGCCGCTATATGCAGCGCCATACCGATGCCTGCGCGGTCTACAAATGCCTGGGGCTGACGCGCGGGCAGATCCTGCGCACATTCGGGCTGGAGTTCCTGCTGGTGGGCGCCGCTGGCGCGCTGGCCGGCGTGTTGATCGGTTATGTAGCCCATTACGGGCTGCTGCTGTCGCTGGGCGGATTGCTCAAAGTGTCATTGCCGCAGCCGTCGCTGCTGCCGGCCCTGGTCGGCGTGCTGGCCGGGCTGGTGCTGTTGATCGGGTTTGCGCTGCCGCCGCTGCTGGCGCTGACGCGGGTGGCGCCGCTGCGGGTGCTGCGGCGCGATATCGGGCTGCCGCCGGTGTCGGCCTGGGTCGCGTATGCGCTGGGCCTGGGCGCCTTTGTGTCGCTGCTGCTGGTGGCGGCGCGCGACTTGCGGCTGGGGCTGACCACCGCCGGGGGCTTTGTTGCCGCCGGGGTGGTGTTCGGGGTGCTGGCGCTGGCGCTGCTGACGCTGCTGTCGCGCCTGCTGCGCGGGCGCCTGCGCGGCCGCACGGCGATGGGCTGGCGCTTTGCGCTGGCGGTGCTGGAGCGGCGCCGCGCGGTGACGGTGCTGCAGACCGTGGCGCTGGCCGTGGGGCTGATGGCGCTGCTGCTGCTGGGCATGACGCGCAACGACCTGGTCGATTCATGGCGCAGCGCCACGCCGGCCGATGCGCCCAACCGCTTCATCATCAATATCCAGCCCGACCAGCGCGAGCCGCTGCGCAAGATGCTGGCGGGCGCCGGCATCGACGATCTGCTCTACCCGATGGTGCGCGGACGCCTGACCCAGATCGGCGAGCGCGTGATCCGCGGCGACAGCTTCGAGGATGGCCGCGCGCGCAACCTGGTGGAGCGCGAGTTCAACCTGTCCTATACCGATGCGTTACCCGAGGGCAACCGCGTGATCGCCGGACGCTGGGACAACGGCGCGGCCGGTGCCGACGCGGGCGCGTCGGTGGAAGAGGGCATCGCCAAGACGCTGGGGATCCGGCTCGGCGATACGCTGCGCTTTGACGTGGCCGGCCAGACCGTGCAGGCGCGCGTGACCTCGCTGCGCAAGCTCGACTGGGGCTCGATGCGGGTCAACTTCTTCGTGATCCTGCCGCCGGCGGCGATGCAGGGACTGCCCGAAACCTACATCACGTCGTTCCACCTGCCGGCCGCCAGCGCGGCGCTGGGCAACCGGCTGATCGCTGCGTTCCCCAACATCACGGTGGTCAATACCGACATGATCCTGCGCCAGATCCAGGACATCCTGGACCAGGTGATCGCGGCGGTGGAGTTCCTGTTTATCTTCACGCTGGCCGCGGGCGTCACCGTGCTGTACGCGGCGCTGTCAGGCGCGCGCGACGAGCGCATGCGCGATGCGGGCCTGCTGAAGGCGCTGGGCGCGTCGGCAGCGCTGGTGCGGCAGACGCAGTACGCCGAGTTCCTGGTGGTCGGCGGCCTGGCCGGCTTCCTGGCAAGCCTCGGCGCGATCGCGGTAGGCTGGGGGCTGTCGCAGTTCGTTTTTGACTTCCCGTACCGCTTCAATGCGTGGATCGTGCCGGTCGGCGTGGTTTCTGGCATGCTGTGCGCTTTTGCCGGCGGCTGGCTGGGCCTGCGCGAAGTGCTGCGCCAGCCGGCGCTGGCGACCTTGCGTGATGCCTGAGTGGCTGCGCAGTATGAGTGTGTGATGAGTACTGAATCCAACGACAAGCCCGGCACGACTGCCGAGGTGACCGCTTTCGAGCTGGTGGGCGGCGAAGCCCGCGTACGCGAGCTGGTCGACCGCTTCTATGACCTGATGGACCTGGAGCCCGAATTCGCCGGGCTGCGCGCGCTGCACCCGCCGTCGCTCGACGGCTCGCGCGACAAGCTGTTCTGGTTCCTGTGCGGCTGGCTGGGCGGCCCCAACCATTTCATCGACCGCTTCGGCCATCCACGCCTGCGCGCGCGCCATATGCCGTTCGAGATCGGCGTCAGCGAGCGCGACCAGTGGATGCGCTGCATGGCGCTGGCGATGCAAGACATCGGCCTGCCCGACGACCTGCAGCTGCGCCTGATGCAGGCCTTTTTCCAGACCGCCGACTGGATGCGCAACGTCGCGCGCTGAAGCGGCTTCCGTTCCATACCGAAAGGACTTCCTGCTCCATGACCGTCCCGTTGCCTGAAGGCGCCCGCCGCGTGCTCGATTTCTGGTTCGATACGCCGGGCTCGGCCGGCTGGAATACCACGCGCTCAGTATGGTTCACCAAGTCGGACGCATTCGATGCGCAGATCCGCCATCAATTCCTCGCCGACTGGCAGGCAGCGCACGCCGGCGCCACCGACGACTGGTCGGCCACGCCCGAGGGCGCGTGCGCGCGCGTGGTGCTGCTCGACCAGTTCCCGCGCAACATGTTCCGCAACGACCCGCGCAGCTTCGCCACCGATGACCAGGCGCTGGCGCTGGCCAAACGCATTGTGGCCACCGGCATGGACCGCGCGTTGCCGACCGATTTCCACCGCATGTTCTGCTACATGCCGTTCGAGCATTCCGAAGCGCTGGAAGACCAGGACGAGGCGGTGCGGCTGATGACGCAGCTGCGCGACACCAGCGCTGGGAAAGTGGATGTAGTGGAGTGGGCCGACAAGCACCGCCTGATCATCGCGCGCCATGGCCGCTTCCCACACCGCAACGCGGTGCTGGGCAGGCAGAGTACGGCGCAGGAACTGGCGTTCCTGCGCGAGCCGGGCTCGTCCTTCTAGAGCCGCGGCCGCGGGGCAGGCGCGTTCAGGTCTGCTCGCGCGCCTGCTGCCACTTGTCGACCCGCACGCGCGGCGCGGCGGCCAGCTGGTCGAGCAGCGCGGCCGGCGTATCGCCCGTGTGCAGCAGGTCGGCATGCACCTGCTTCAGGAAGCCTTCCCGCACGGCATGGCCGATAAAGCCCAGCATGCCGTCATAGAAGCCGGCGACATTGAGCAGGCCCACCGGCTTGTCGTGGTAGCCGAGCTGCAGCCAGGTGAAGGTCTCGAACAGTTCTTCCAGGGTCCCCACGCCGCCCGGCATCGCGATAAACGCATCGGCGCGATCGGCCATCATCTGCTTGCGCTCGTGCATGTTGCGCACCACGTGCAGCTCGGTCAGCCCGCGATGGCCGACTTCCTTCCGCATCAGCGCCTCGGGAATGATGCCGATGGCGTGGCCGCCATGCTCCAGCACGGCATCGGCGACGATGCCCATCAGGCCCACCTTGCCGCCGCCATAGACCAGCGCCAGTCCGCTTTCGGCCAGCGTGCGGCCGAGCAGGCGCGCGGCATCGGCGTATTCGGGGCGGTTGCCGGGGCTGGAGCCGCAATACACGCAGACAGACTTCACTTCTTTTCCTTTGCCGCCTCGGCGGCTGCCTTGGCTGCCGCGTAGTCGCGCGCAAGCTGGTCGAAGGCTTCGCGTGCCCGGCCGCGCAGGTAGGGGGCCAGGATCGAGAAGATGTGGTAGCTCGATCCGTGCAGGTAGCCGCGGATCTGTTCGGGATCGTTGTACTGGCGCGGATGCTGCACGAACTGGAACGACAGCCAGTAGGTGGCGATCACCACCATGTTGGTGCAGATGGCCTCGACCTGCTCGGGCGTGGCCTCCATCTCGCCGTCTTCGATGAACTGGCGGCAGATCTCGTGCGCGAAGCGCTGCTTCTGCTCGACGATGCGCTTGAAGTTGGTCTCCAGCATCCGGTTGCGCGCCAGCAGGTCGTTGATGTCGCGGTACAGGAAGCGGTAGTTCCACAGGAACTCGGACATGTACTGCAGGTAGCCCCAGCTTTCGTCGAGGGTGGCCTTGTGGTCGTCCGGCATCTTCAGGCGCCGCTCCATCTCCTGCTCGAAGCGCACGAAGATGGAGTTGATGATGTCGTCCTTGTTGCGGAAGTGGTAGTAGAGATTGCCGGGGCTGATCTCCATCGCTTCCGCGATCGTCGTCGTGGTGACGTTCGGTTCGCCCACTTCATTGAACAGGCGCAGCGAGACGTCGAGGATGCGGTCCCTGGTGCGGCGGGGGCCGGTTTGCGGTTTCGGTTCCATGGGCGTCCGGGCGATCGGTGAATCGTGGCAGGGTAGCGATTATAAGCAATCGGCCCAGGCCCCCCTTTTCCGCCCGCCCGGCGAGTGGCGGATCAGCCAGCCAGCCGCCGCACCCAGCCCACCACATGGGGACCTGCGATGGCGATCCAGGTGCCGCCGCACAGCACCAGCGCCAGCATCACCGCGGCGCTGCCGAAATCCTTGGCGCGCTTGGACAGGCTGTGCCGCTCCAGCGAGATGCGGTCGATCGCCGCTTCGACGCTGGAGTTGAGCAGCTCCACGATCAGCACCACCAGCAGCGTGCCCAGCAGCAGGATGCGCTCGACCACGTCCACCGGCAGCAGGAACGCCCACGGCGCCAGAATCGCCACCAGCGTCAGCTCCTGCCGGAATGCGCTTTCCTCCAGCACTGCATAGCGCAGCCCGGACAGCGAATTGATGGCCGCGTGCCAGGCGCGCGTCAGGCCGCGGTTGCCTTTGTGGGGATTCTGCTCGATCGAATAGTCAGCGTTTGGGACTGCCTGCGGCGACCTCTGCAGAGGCGGGTCGGGCGGCAGTTCCGGTTGGGGTTTCGGCATGGCTTTGTGGGGCGGGTTGGGCCGCTGCGCTGCCCGGCTTGCCGGCGGCGAACGGCCGCAGATGGGCCAGGAACTGCTCTGAGGCGGCGCGCCACGAGAAGCGCTCGGCGTGGGCTCGCGCCGTGGCGCGGTCGATGCGCAGCGCTTCCAGGCAGGCTTCGCGCAGGTCTTCGTGCATCACGCCCGCCGGGCTGTCGCCCAGCACGTCGATCGGGCCGGTGATAGGGTACGCCGCCACGGGCAGCCCGCTGGCCAGCGCTTCCAGCAGCACCAGCCCGAACGTGTCGGTACGGCTCGGGAACACGAACACATCAGCTGAAGCATACACCCGGGCCAGCTCGGGCTGGCTCAGCACGCCGAGGTAGTTGGCGCCGGGATAACGGGCGCGCAGTGCCGGCAGCGCGGGGCCGTCGCCGACCACCCACTTCGAGCCCGGCAGGTCCAGCGCGAGGAAGGCCTCGACGTTCTTCTCCACCGCCACGCGGCCCACGTACAGGAAGATCGGGTGGGCGGTGTTGAGCACGTTGGCGCGCTGATGCGTGAACACGTCCAGGTCCACGCCGCGCGTCCACAGCACGCCATGGGTGATGCCGTGGCTGTGCAGGTCTTCCAGCACCACCGGCGTGGGCGCCATCACCGCACGCGCCGGGCCGTGGAACCAGCGCAGGAAGCGGTAGGTCCAGGGCAGCGGGATGCCGAAGCGCGCGTGCACATATTCCGGAAAACGCGTGTGGTAGGCCGTGGTGAATGGCAGCTTGCGGCGGATGGCATGGCGCCGTGCGGCCAGGCCGAGCGGGCCTTCGGTGGCGATATGCAGCGCATCCGGGGCGAAGGCTTCGATGCGGCGCTGTACGCGCGTTGACGGGAACAGCGACAGCCGGATCTCGGGGTAGGTCGGGCACGGCACAGTGCGGAATTCCAGCGGCGTGATCATGTCGACCGTGTGGCCCATGGCTTCCAGCTCGCGGCGCGTGGACTTCAGCGTGCGCACCACGCCGTTGACCTGCGGTTCCCAGGCATCGGTGACGATCAGGATCTTCATGCAGCCTCCTAGGGGGCAGTGGAAGGGCAATGTGGATGCGGGCTGTTGGGGCCGGCAGAGGCGCCGCAGCAACCGACGATTCTTGACGATGCGGGCTGCGCTCAGCTTGTCACGGCGGCCCGGCGGCGCCTGCGCGTGGCGGGCGCGGGCGGGTCCAGCAGCGTGGTCCAGTAGACGATCTTCAGCTCGCCTTCCATGGTCTCCACCAGCGCCGACAGGCTTTCGACCCAGTCGCCGTCGTTGCAGTAGAGCTGGCCGTTGAGTTCGCGGATCTCGGCCTTGTGGATATGGCCGCAGACCACGCCGTCGCAGCCGCGCCGGCGCGCCTCGTCGACCATCGCGGTCTCGAACGCGCTGATGTAATTGACCGCGTTCTTGACCTGGTGCTTCAGGAACTGCGACAGCGACCAGTACGGGAAGCCCAGCCGTGCGCGCAAGCGGTTGAAATGGCGGTTCATCGCCAGGATCATCGTGTACAGCGAGTCGCCCAGGTAGGCCAGCCAGCGCGCATGCTGCACCACGCCGTCGAACAGGTCGCCATGCACCACCCAGAGCCGGCGCCCGGTGGCGGTGACGTGGATGGCCTCTTCGCGCACGGTGATGTCGCCGAAGGCCATGCCGTCGAACTGGCGCGCGGCTTCGTCATGGTTGCCGGGCACGTAGACGACCTCGGTGCCCTTGCGCGCCTTGCGCAGCAGCTTCTGCACCACGTCGTTGTGGCTCTGCGGCCAGTACCAGCCGCGGCGCAGTTGCCAGCCGTCGATGATGTCGCCGACCAGGTAGAGCTGGTCTGACTCGTTGTGCTTGAGGAAATCCAGCAGGTAGTCGGCCTGGCAGCCGGGCGTGCCCAGGTGGATATCCGACAGCCAGATGGCGCGGTAGCGGTGGATCGGGTGCGGCTCGGGCGGATAGGCTTCCTGTTGCTCGCGCGGCGGGGCCATGGTTGCGGCATCGACGCCCGGGGGCATGAAGGCGGTCAGGGCGGTCAGCGATGCGGCGCTATTCGGGGTGCTTCCCCAGCCGCTGTCAGGGCTGCGGCGCAGCCGTTGCGTCAGTTGTGCGGCCTTCGACAGGTATCCGCGGGCAGATCGGATGGCTTGCACCATGGCAGTCCCGGTTGGGGCGATGGCATGCATTCAGCCAGCGCGCGATGACGGGGCCGTGACGGAAACATGACTGCCATATGAAATGGAAAAGAACCAACGGAAAAGGAACAACGCCAGGGCAAGGCCAACGGTCCGGGGTGAGGGGTGGTTTAGCTAGAAACCACATCAAGCGGGGCCAATGGTTTTAACCCACGGACGTCAGCCTTTGATCCTCCTGCTCTCTCCCGCAGGCGGGAGAGAGGAGCTTGCTGCCAGCGGCGTCTCGACCTCACCGTCCCCGCGAGGACAACTCCCCCAACGCATCCAGCACTGCCCGCACCGCAGCCGGATGCCGCAGCAGCGACACATGCCCGATGCCCGACAGTGCAATATGCGCGGAGCCGTCGAGCCACCCGGTGCACGGCGGCCCGGCGATCGAATCGTGCCAGCTGAAGACCGAGATCATGCGCGCCCGCAACCGCGGACTCTCGGCTGCGGCCAGGGCCCGCAGCCAGGGGCTGCCGCAGCGCATCTGGCGCGCATTGTCCCCGCCGCCGAAGCGCGCCAGCGCGCTGCCGTGGTGGGGGCTGCCCAGCGTCACCACGCCGGCGCAGATGTCGCGGCCTTCATCGTCGCCGGCAAGCTTCAGTGCGGCGCGCGCGGCCAGGCCGCCCATGCTGTGGCAGACCAGCAGCGGAGCGCGGCCGGTATCGGCGCTGATGCGGCGCATGGCGGCGAGCAGCGCGTGCGCGTAGTCGTCGATATCGCCGAACACCGGTTCCAGGTCGATCGCTTCGCAGCGGTAGCCGGCGGCGGCCAGCGCGGGCTGCATGTCTAGCCAGATGGCGTGCCCGCAGGCATAGCCGTGCACCAGCAGCACCGGCGGCGCGTCGCGGCCGGGCGGCGTATCGGCTGGCGCGGCAAAGGGGGCGTGGGCGCGGAACGGCTGCAGCCAGTCGAACATGCGCAGCACAGCCCCGCACTCGTACAGGTAGCAGCGCAGCGCGTCGGTCAGCGTCAATCGGCGGCGCGTGGCGGCAAGCTCCGCGGGCGGGTCCGGCGGGTAGTTGCCGCGGCCGATCCACAGGCCGCGGTCGGTCAGGGCGAAGGCGAGGGCAATGCCGAGGGCAAGCCCGCCAAAGATGGCGGCCACGCCGGCGGCGATGGCGCCAGCCCAGGGCCAGCCGGCCATTCGCACCAGCGCGGTGGCGATGCCGAGCGCGGCGGCGGCCTGCAAGGTCACCGCGATGCGGCGAATGCCTGCGGCCGACAGGCTCATGGCTTGGGCGGGCGCAGGTCCACCAGCCGCGTGCGGGCCAGGCGATCGTGCAGGAACTGGCGGCGCGGATCCAGCCAGGCCAGCAGGATCCAGATCAGCAGGCCGGCAAACAGCACGCCGACGAATGGCCCTTTGACCAGCCCGAGCAGGTGGCCCACCGCCGCCGACGGCGGCAGCCACAGCCACGCCAGCACATAGCGCAGCGCGGCCTGCGGCCAGCGCGGCGGCACGCCGGCGGCCGTTTCGACGCGCATGCGCCAGGTCTGCATCGCCAGGGTCTGGCCGTTGCGCTGCCAGAACCAGGTGAAATACAGGCCCAGCACCAGGAAGCTCCAAAGCTGGATGGTCAGCGGACCGTCCGCGCCGATCCGCTGCAGCAGCGGCCGCGCCAGCAGGTAGGCGGCCGTGGACGCGCTCAGCACGCCGAACAGCAGCACGCTTTCATACAGCATGCAGGCGATGCGGCGG
>NZ_JBEFLI010000128.1:0-8587 GCF_040578825.1 Cupriavidus necator
GAAAAACTCCACGCTCTGCCCTGCATTGACCGCCCGCCGCCGCCCCCACCAGCGCCAGCAGTCTGCTACCGCAATGCCGCGGGGCAGAGTTGGGACGGGCAGGGCGACATGCCCGACTGGCTGCGGCGGGCGGTCAATGCAGGGCAGAGCGTGGAGTTTTTCCGGGTAGGATAGGAGCTGCCAGTGAGGCAGGCAGCGCCGAGAAGCTCGATCGGCAGATCGAACAACTGGGTGTCAAACTTGAGGAATTGCTGGTCGGCGCCTCGACGGGGAGGCGCCGCGGCCGCAACTAGTGCAGCGTTCCATTCTGTTTGGAACTTAAGCGGCGGTTGGCGCGAATGACCTTCTGTAGGATGTCGCGAGCGCTCTTGGTCCAGATGAACGGCTTGGGGTTGGTGTTGTGGTGAGCGATGTATTCGTTGATGGCGTCGACCAGTTCCGGCACGCTGGTGAATACGCCGCGGCGAAGTCGCTCGGTTGTGATGTCGCGAAAGAACCGCTCGACCATGTTCAGCCATGATGCCGAGGTGGGTGTGAAGTGCATGTTGAATCGAGGATGCTTGGCCAGCCAGTCCTGCACCGCAGGATGCTTGTGCGTGGCGTAGTTGTCGGCGATCAGATGCAGCGTTTTGTCCTTGGGCGTCTCGCGGTCGATCTTGCGCAGGAACTTCAGCCACTCGGTATGGCGGTGGCGCTGCTGGCACTGGGCGATGACCTGGCCATCGAGCACGTTGAGCGCGGCAAACAGCGTGGTCGTGCCGTTGCGCTTGTAGTCATGCGTCATGGTGGCCGCACGCCCCTTCTTCAACGGCAAGCCGGGCTGCGTGCGATCCAGCGCCTGCACCTGGCTCTTCTCATCGCAGCACAGCACCAGCGCGTGCTCGGGCGGCGACATGTAGAGGCCAACGATGTCTTCAAGCTTCTCGACGAACTTCGGATCGCGCGAGACCTTGAAGCCGCGCACGATGTGCGGCTTCAACCCGTGGGCGTGCCAATGGCGCATGACGGTGCTGGCGCTCACGCCCAACTCGGCGCCCATCTTGCGCGTGCTCCAGTGCGTGGCTGCTTCGGGCTTGCTCTGCGTGGTCAGCTCCACCAGCCGCGCCGTGTCCACCTTCACCGGCGGCGCACCGCGCGGCAAGTCGCGTTCGATACCGGCCAGCCCCGATTGCGCATACCGCTCACGCCAACGCGCGACCTGCACACGTCCGATTCCCAACTGCTCGGCGATGTCCTTGTTCTGCATTCCGTTGGCGGCAAGCAGCACGATGCGCGCGCGCTGCGCCAGCCTCACGCTCGTGAGCTTCGACCGAACCAGCTTCGTCAACTTGGTTCGCTCCTCGTCGGTCAACATGATCTCGGGGGCAACTCGCACTCGCTCTCTCCACGTTGTGTCGCAATAGAGCATTGGAGACGCCGAATTCATATAAGTTCCAACAAGAACAGAACGCTACACTAGAACTTGTGGCGCAGGCCCAGGCCGAAGGTGTTGCCCGGGTTCAGGTCGGTCACCTTGTCATAGCGCCAGGCGGCGTAAAGGTCGGTGCGCTTGGAGAACGGGTAGTCGTAGGCCAGCGTGGTGGTGTCGCGGCGGGCCGAGCCCAGCGTCTCGTTGCCACCCTGCCAGGTACGCACCCACGTTGCCATCAGCGAGCCCGGTCCCAGCGGGGCGCTGGCGCCCACCTGCATGGTGCGGTTGCGTTGCCGGCTCAGCGTGCTGAAGCTGTTGTCCGACTGCGCGTACTGGCCGAACAGCTTGACCACCTTGAAGTCGTAGGACACGCCCGCCAGGTAGGCCATCTGGTATCTGGCGCCGCTGGCCGCGAACTCCGGCGCATTGACCCCCACGCGCTGCACCGCCAGCGTGGCGCCAAAGTTGCCGTTGAAGTAGGTGGCATTGCCGCCGTAGTTCTGCTTGCCCTGGTGCCCGGTGCTCTCCCCGGTGGCGTAGATCGCATTGAAGCGCAGCCCGCCGAAGCCCGGACTCTGGTACAGCACGGAGTTGTCCCAGCCGGTGTCGCCCGCGACCGAATTGCCCACCGGCGCGCCCGGCGGCGTGGTGTAGGTGTGCAGGAACATCGGCGAGAACACCGCCGAGTCGGCCAGCGGATTGAACAGCAGCATGGACACGAACCACGGCGTGGTGTTGCGGCCAAGCTTGATGGCGCCGAAGCCGCCATTCAGGCCGACAAAGGCATTGCGCCCGAACATGACATCGCCGTCGAAGCGGCCGACCTTGCCATTGTCCGTGCGGAAAAAGCTCTCCAGCGTGAACTCGGCGTTCAGGCCATTGCCCAGCGCTTCCTGCCCGCCAATGCCCCAGTACGAGGTGGTCAGGCCGGAACTGTCGACGACCGCGGTGCTGTGCGCTTCGCCACTGGCGCGCATGGAGCCGGCAAAGGCGTCGATCGTGCCATAGATCTGCACGGCGCTCTGGGCCTGCACGGCGCCTGAGGCGAGGCTGCCGGCGGCCGCCACGGCGGCCAGGATCCTGCGTTGGTGTTTCATTGTCTCCCTTCATTTCTTGTGGACGTCTGCGGCTCTTTCAGGGCCGCGATCGCCAGTACCCGCAACGGACTGCCCGACCCGTTCTGGATCTTCAGCGGCGCCGGCACGATCAACGCGCCGGCAGGCGGTAGCTGGTTCAGGTTCCTGCGCTGGAGCATTGCTGATCGACCCACGATCGGCCGGTACAACCCATGCGAGGTGGTTATTACAAAAAGGTTTCGGCGCGCCTCAATCACCAGGCATCGCGAAGGCTTTCAGAGGCGCGTCTTCCCGGATTACCCGGGCCACCGCCGCCAGCCACGGATTACCTTCATCGCGGAAAATATTCAGTACGTCATAGTGATGGCGGCCGGTGACCGGCGCCAGCGCGTGGACACCTTGCCAGTACGCAGCAATCCTGCGCGCCTGTGCCTTGAAGCCTTCCGTTTCGTCCGCGCCGACCAGCGTGTAAAGCGGCGCATCGCTGTTGCGGTCAAGCCGCACAGGGCTCATGCGGCCGGCGCTGGCCGCATCGAGCCCCAGGGCGTCGTTGATGCTGGTGTCGACCAGCGGCGCCAGGTCGAAGAGGCCGCTGATCGCAATGGCGCTGCGTACCGGCGCGCCGCCCCCCTTTCCTGCGCCGGCCGTGCTGCCATGCGCCGTCAACATCATTGCCGCCAGGTGGCCACCGGCCGAATGCCCCATCACATGCAGGCGGTCTGGGTCGATGCCGTAGCGCCCGGCATGGCGGTGCAGCCAGTGCAGGGCCCTGGCCGTCTGCTCGACCATGCGGTCCAGCGTCGCAGCCGGCGCCAGCGTGTAGTTGTTGACCACGACGGTGATGCCCGCGTGAACCAGTGCCGAGGCAACGAACGAGACATCGCGCTTGTCCCCCGCCTGCCAGTAGCCGCCATGGATAAACATCACCGCGGGCGCGCCGGACCGGGCCGCGGGAAAGATATCCATCCGCTCATCCGGGGCCGCGCCGAACGCCACATCAGGCTCATGGGCCAGCGCAGCCCGGGCCAGGGCCGAGTGGCGCTGCCAGCCGGCCATCTGGTCGAGCGCATCGGGATGCCGCTGGCGCAGGTTGAAGTCGGCTTCGTTCTGCGGGTTGATGCGTCGCTTGTGAGAATCGGACATCATGCGATCTCTTGGTCGTTGCCCGGGCCGTCAGTGCGCCACCGCTGGTGCCGTCGCGGCGCGCCGGTCGCCCGCCAGCATCAGCAAGGCAGCCAGCACTACCACCTCGACGCCGAAGAAAGCCACGAACGCCATCGTGAAGGAGTGCGTCAGCTCGATGACCCAGCCCATCAGCGTCGGCGCGATAAAGGTGGAAACGATGCCGCCAAGCTCGGCATAGCCAATGGCAGTCGCGGCCAGCGCCTCGCCATAGCGTTCGCTGACCTGGCTGAAGATTGCACCGCCGGACAGCACCGTCACGCCGCTCAGTCCCGCGATAGTCAGCAGCATCGCCCACGGCATTGCATAGTGTGTGGCGGCGACGAAGCTCAGCGCAGAGACCACCGACAGCAGCGCGCCCAGCTTGATCATGACCAGGCGCGGCATGCGATCCGACAGCCAGCCGCCGATCAGCAGGAAGGCCACCTGCGACAGCCCCATCAGCGTACCGACCAGCGCAGCGTTGGCAACGGGCATGCCCTGCTGCTGGATGAATGCCGGCACCACCCAGGTCGCCGTTGCCGCCAGCGCGAAGGTGTCGCCAAAGATCGCCAGCCAGCCAACGTAGATCCAGCGCGAGCGGAAGATGCGCGACAGCGGGACGTTGGCCGCGTGGTGATCGACGCTCGGGCCCGCCTGCCACCTGAAGTCCGGGAAGCCGATCTCGCGCGGGCTGCCCTTGATCGTCAGCATCCCGAGCAAGCCGACGAGCAAGGTCAGGCCGCCCAGCGCCAGCAGGAACACGCGCCAGCCGAGTGCAGCCGCCACCGGGATACCGATGGCGAAGTCGAGCGTGATCGCCAGGCTGAAGGCCGCCAGCAGTATGCCCATGGTCGCGCCGTGGCGCTCCGACGGAAACCAGCCGACGATCAGCTTCATCGTGCCGACCCACACTGCCGCGTCAAAGAAGCCGATCAGCAGGCGCGCCGCCACCAGCTCGGCAAAGTTGTCGGCGCCGGCCTGCGCCAGCATGAACACGCCTGTTCCCAGCAGGCCGATGGCAAAGAGCCGGCGTGCCGACCAGCGCCTTGCGAACGGCGACCAGAACAGCATGCCGATGCAGTAGGTGATGGCGAAGGCGCCCTGCACGAAGCCGGCCTGGGTCGGGCTCAGGTGCAGCGCTTCCGACACGAAGGTCATCACGGCCGCGAAACCGTACCAGTCGCCGGCGAGGAACAGCTCGCCCAACACGCCGATCGCCAGCGCGTAGTGCTGCCAGTTACGGATTTTCCGGCGCTGGGCCGGGTCTGCCTGCATCCAAAGCATGGGGCGCTCCCTAGTCGTATCACTGTCTGTTATTCCGCCTTGGGCGGTTCCGCGTCGGCCGGCATCAGGGCCAGGCGCTGGCGGTGAACGCATTGTTGGGCAACACGGTGGGCGTCGCAGTCCGGAAACCGCAGCGGACATCCGAATCCCGCAACGATTTGGCGTGGCGCGTCCGCGGCGGCCCCGCCCGTCGATAAGATGCACTCGCACCTGCCGTCAGCGGCCCGTCGTCACGGCAATCCAGGCCGTCCCCGGAACCAGGCAGGCAAGCCATTCGCCTCAACACGCCCGAAACACGAACACGAAACAAGGAGCCCATGACATGACGTCGATGTCGTCCCCTGCGCCGGCCCGGCCCGGCAACTTTTTCGCCCCGCGCCGCCTTGGCCATGTCAACCTGTGGGTCGACGACCTGGAGATTTCCGAGAACTTCTACAGCGCGGTCTGCGGGCTGAACGTAGAGTTCTGGGAGCCGGACCTGCAGGCCACTTTCCTCGGCACGGGCCACACGCCGCACGACCTTGGCATGATGAAGACCACTGGCGGCGTGGACCGCTACGGCCGCAACGGCCTGCTGCAGTTGCCCGGCACCATCGGCCTGAAGCCCGGCCTGAACCACCTGGCTTGGGAACTGGAGAACGAAGCAGCGCTGGTGGACGCCTGGCGCCGGCTGAAGGCGGCCGGCGTGCCGCTGGACCTGACTGTCGACCACCAGGTGGCGCACAGCGTCTACTTGTTCGATCCCGACCACAACTACAACGAGTTCTACTGCGACACGGTGAAGGACTGGCGCTCGGTACTGTCCGGCGAGATGGAACTGCTCACCAGCACGTGGGACCCGGACGCGGTCGAGCCGTCCACCGTCGGCCTCTACGACGACGCTCCGGTGTTGCGGCACGTCGCAGACGCCAGCCTGCATCCGCGGCGCATCACCCACGCCGTGCTCCAGACCGCCCGCTTCGACGCGATGCTGGACTTCTACACCCGCATCGGCGGCTTGCAAGTGGTGCGCCAGGCAGAGGGCATCGCTTACCTGGGCGCGAGCCTGGCTGCGTATCCGTACAATCTGGTCCTGGTCGCCGCTGACAACGCGGCATACCACCACGCCGCCTTCGAGCTGGAAGACGAGGCCACCCTGGAAGCAGCGCTGCAAGCGCTTGGTGCCCGCGGGATCACACCGGAGCGGGTCGTCGATGTGCCCTGGAAGCGTGCCCTGTTCCTGCGGGACCCCGACGGGCAGTACAGCGAGTGGTATGTCTGGCGCGATGCCGTGCCGGCGCCCGCCGGCCCCGACGCCGCCTGGCTCGTGTGAGCGTGCAGGATCAGGAACACTTGGAGGAGAAAACATGGACAAGACTTTGTCGGCAATCATCGCCGGCGGCGGCCTGGGTGGACTTGCCACCGCCGCAGCACTCGCCCATCGCGGCTGGGACGTTACCGTCTACGAACGCCAGCCGGCGCTGCGCGCTGCCGGCTCGGGCATCTATATCTGGGAAAACGGGCTGCGCGTGCTGGAAGCGCTGGGCGCGTACGACGACGCCGTGCGCGACGCCTTTCATGGCCGCTTCTTCGAACAGCGCGACCACCGCGGCGAGATCATTGAATCGGCCCCCATCGCCGCTGGCAGGCGCCTGATCACCGTCAAGCGCAGCCAGCTGCTTGATGCGCTGCGCGACGCCTGCCTGCGCGCGGGCGTCAAGGTGGTCACGTCGGCCGAAATCATCGGCGCCACGCCGCGCGGCGAACTGCGCTTCGCCAACGGCGACACCGCGCGCGCCGACCTGGCGGTAGGTGTGGACGGGATCTGGTCACGCGTGCGCCAGGCCCTCGGGCTGGAGATGTACCACCAGCAGACCGACGAAGGCGCGCTGCGCACGGTGATCGACAGCCGCCCGGGCGATATCCCGCCGCAAGACGCCGGCAAGTACATCGAGAACTGGAACGGCACGCGGCGCCTGCTGATCACGCCCATCAACGCGCAGCAGATCTACCTGGCGCTGACCTGCACCGAGAGCGACCGCGCCGCGCGCGACACCAACATCGACAAGGCGCTGTGGAGCGCCGCCTTCCCGCAGTGGGCGCACCTGATCGACCGCATCGGCAGCGAGGTGAGCTGGGGCGTGTACAGCATCATCAAGTGCAGCGCGTGGTCGGCGGGCCGCACCGTCATCCTGGGCGACGCCGCGCATGCGCAGCCGCCCAACCTCGGGCAAGGCGGCGGCATGGCGATGCAGAACGGCCTGGCGCTGGCCGTCGCGCTCGAAGGCGTGAGCCGCGCCGAGCAAATCCCGGCCGCGCTGGAAGCCTGGGAAGCGCGCGAGCGCCCGCTGGTGGACCACTGCCAGAAATGGTCGACGCTCTACGGCGAGGTGGCGTTCCTGCCAGACGACGTGCGCACCGCCACCATCCGCGGCGCCATGGGCAATCCGTGGGTGTCGGAACAGATCTTCCGGGCCGCCAACAATGCGCCGACCGGCACATCAGGCAAATAGCCAAAGAAGATGGCCGCGCTCCCTGCGGGATGACGCGGCCCTTATTCCGTGTCGGCGGCTCAGCCGCGTTGCCGGCCGCGCCGCAGCGTATCCTGCGGCCGCTCGCCGAAACGCTCGCTGTAGTACTGGGCAAACCGCCCGTAGTGGAAAAAGCCCCATTGCAGCGCAATGTGCGTCAGGTTGGCTGAAGCCGAGCCCTCTGACAACAGCGCCTGGCGCACGCGCTGCAACCGCAGCTCGCGCAGGTAGCCCATCGGGGTCTGGTCATAGGTGTCGCGGAACGTCAGGAACAGCGCCCGGCTGCTCACACCCACCGCGGCGGCCAGCGCATCCATCGTCACCGCCTCGGCCACATGCGCTTCCAGGTATTCCACCGCCCGGCGCACATAGGCCGGCGCCACTGCGGGCTTCGTGCGCGAGATATCAAACCGGTGCGACAGGTTGTGCGAGTGCGCGTAGAGCAGCGTGTCGATCAGCATCTGCTCGATGTGCGCGCAATAGATCGGGTTGCCGAGCAATTCCGGAAAACTGGCGCAGCCGTCCAGCACATGGCGCAGCGTGCTGGTCCAGGCACGGCCGGCGTGACCCTCCAGGTCCAGGCCGAGGTCGAAACTGACTGCCTCTTTCGGCTGGTAGCCCAGGTGCGCGGCGCAGGCGCGGTCAATCATGCCCTGGTCGATCCGCACGATCAGCTGGGACAGCGTGGGCGCCAGCTCCAGGTGCACGGGCTTGTTGGGCGACATCACCACGGCGTGGCTGGTATCGCCGTCCAGCGCCTCGCGGCCGCAGCGGTATCGGCCACCGCCGCGCAGCGGAATCTCCACCAGCACGAAGCCATCGAAGCAATCCGGCTCGACCTTAACCTCGGCGCCGTACTCCAGGAAGAAGAGCGACAGGCGCCCGACCCGGGTCGAAAACAAGCGCGTGGAAAGGGTACGGGCCGGGTCGCGCAACTGCATCGCATGGGGCTTGAACGCGCGGCCGACCATCTCCGTGACCTGGTCGAAATCCTGCACCTGGTCCAGCTCACGATGCCACCCTGCCAGAGCGGGCTGATGCGGGTCTAGTACAACATCCCCTAAATAGGTTTAATAATTATCGGGCTGCAAATACGGCTGCAGGAGCGCGACGACCACCTGGGCCATCTCATCGAGCGAGCC
>NZ_JBEFLI010000129.1:0-8535 GCF_040578825.1 Cupriavidus necator
GGCTCGCTCGATGAGATGGCCCAGGTGGTCGTCGCGCTCCTGCAGCCGTATTTGCAGCCCGATAATTATTAAACCTATTTAGGGGATGTTGTACTAGATATTGAAATAGATCTATCCCCTTTCTTTGCTGCAATCCGCTTAGCCATTCAGTACTTGGTTAGCAGTAGGCCGAGAATTCGATCGAGCAAGAATATCGTCTACCCTAGTCCTCAAAGCCTCCCAAGAGGTCTCTATCGCCTTGTGGCGGCTGTCGGATGGGAAACGACGACGTCTGCTACCCAGCAGCGTTTCACCGCGAGATAGTATTTGGGAACATAGATTCTTCTGCGCGCCAGAAATCGAGCTAAATCCCCTGTTTAGATTTGATGCCATCCCATCCATCGCTGATAGCATGCGCCGTAGATTTGTAATACGGATGTCGCCAAGCCGCCAGAACTTCTCAAGGACATCTAGTTGCGCAACGGTACGACCGAGCCCCTGTTCCTCAACGCTAGTCCAAAGCCAAATTTGATCATGCATATCCGCTTGACGAGATTCGAGTTCAGCGGCGTCGTCACGGCGAAAATGAGATAACCCTTGCCTTAGTACTTCGCTGGCCTCACACATCGTCGTGACAGCGTTTCCTACTGAGCCGGTTCTCGCTTGGTCGGACGCCTTACTGGCCAGCGCTGCAGATTTTCTTACGACCCAGTCCTGCATACCGGAGGATTTATTTGCCAGTGCGGCCTCTGCAGCCTCCAGCGCTCCAATATAGTTCTCCTCCATCCATTCAGCCTCGAACCAGCATTCAAGTACCTCCGCCTTCCGGCAACCGGCTGTATAGGCTTTCCTTGCGAGTGTTCTGGCGCTCGCGGTTTGCGGCGGCACCTCCTTAAGATGCAGCGTGGCCTGATAACTAAGCAAGTCATAGTGATCTTGCGTTTTTCTTCGAGCATCCTTTATCGTTGCCAGGGCCGAATTGATATCGCCGATTCTTACAAAAGAGGCTGCTTGCGAGATGGCTGCTGCGACCCGCCGGTCGCGATTTGGCGTGCGTTCATCCTTCTTTCGGAAGGCAAGGATATCTCGCTCAAGCCTAGCCCTGTCGGTGACCAGCGTGGAAGTCGGATCAACGACAAGTCGGCGAGTGTTGTCGGGAATGCGGAACCGAGGAACTGATGCAAGGGCGGGAGCTGCAACCAAAAAAAGTGAGACAAGTTCGCTGAGGCCGCTCTCAATAATTTCGCCAGGGTAACCGAGTACCTCACAAAGTTCGACTGTTGAGGCTTCCCCCAACAGAGCCACTGTAAGCAGTATCCGTTGCGCCTCAGGAGAAAGAAGCTCGATCTCTCGCTTAAGCGCTGCCGCTCGTACGGCGGCACCGCGGTCTCCCTTCCATTGTGCAATCGCATCGCTCACGTTATGCCATCGCAAAAGTCGGAGCAAAGATTCCGCAAACAAGGGGCTGCCCCCACTTGTGGCATGAATCTTCTCGATTTCACTAGCTGACAACTCGGGGAACTGCAGACGCTCTTTCAAGGCTTCCAGATAGAGGGGAAACTCTTCCGCCAGATAAAATCCAGACAGCTTAATTACATTATCATTGGAAAAGCTTTGATTATATCTAGTAGTCAATAGAATGCGAGAATTGTTACTCCCGAGCATCATGCCAAGTTCTAACACTTGTCGCTGCTCTTCAGCGGTCAGCGAATCCACATCGTCGACAATAAGTAGAGAAGGCGTCTCAACAAGCCCTCTCTTTAGCATTCGCTTCAACTCTGTAACAGATGCACCTTCGACCTCATTCGTTGTAAACGGCAGCCTCTTACATATAGCCACAAGAAGCTCTTCATACGAGGTGTAGTGTCGCTCTGGCACTCGGACATATTGATCATCAAAGGCCTTAAATTGACGTTCCTTCGCAGTCAGCCACACCACCTGCTCAAATGGAACGTTAGGCGTCTCCGATACTCTCTCGGCAAATTCGTACGCAATACTAGATTTCCCCAGACCACCCTCCCCGGCTAACACTCTAACGTAGGACAAATCATCACCCAGCCAACGCCAAAGGGTATTTACTACGGCATCACGACCAACAAATCTCGGGCAGATGAAATTTCTGTCTGGAAGGTTATGATGAATTCTATTGACCCGGAACAGCCCCGTGAGCGGCGTATTCGATTGCTCGAGATATGGATTCTTTCGATCACCGTTTAAATCAAGAATCCTTGGCCCCTTTGCCTCAACGCATTCATCCGCCCGGCGGCAGTAGACTGAATCTCGCGTGAAAACGGGCTTCTTTCTATCGTTGCCCGGCCCATCTTTGAGAAAGTGCAACGGCGGAGTCGACTGAGGTCTTTGCGGAATATGCAACAACCACAGCTTCACCAAAATGCCATCCGCACGTACCGCATCGAGCGACATGGCGGAAATTTGAATACGCTCCCCGGTGTATTCCTTTATTGATGCCTTGATACTCTCAACATCAAGACCGACGGGATTTGCGCCGACGACATCGAAACGCAATTCCGATTCAGTCTCGCGAACGCCAAAGATCAGATAACCGCCAAACGAATTGAAAAAACTCACCACCCTGAGAATCAACTTACCCTTCCCATAAGGCGAGTTATCAAAATCCTCCTTGTAATCCAACAACTCGAACTCAACAGGGGCACACACCCCATCCTTGCATATCAAATTCAACACATCACTCGAGAGCCGACCTTGATTGGCTAACTCCGAAACTTTCTTCTTTATCTCTTCAACACTCCAATCCTGTTGCCGCTCTGCGGGACCACAAGCAGCATTCGTGGGTACCATCCCGGAGTCATCTAAACGCTGAGGATCTACATTCGGCATAGTTCCGGCACCAGAATTCGCAACTACTCCAACATCAACTGGCATCTCTTTCTCCACGAAGATGCTAGAAATAGCTTTCGCCACCGCCTTTTTGTCAGGTTGTCTTTTCACGATCGTTTTCGTCGATGCTGGTTTACCGAGTCAATGCGCAGCCTCACGCCACACCTTTTGGCGGAAAGCACGCCCAAGCTTAACGGAGGTCTATCAATTTTCCGTCCTTGTTAAGCAAAGCGCCATACCACGAACGAGTGAGATACCAAAAACCTGCGGTTTTTAGTCGCAGCCATACTGTGGGGACGAGACTAAGGGGACGGAACCATTTCTGACCTAGATCTTGAAATAGATCTGTCCCCTTTCTTTGCTGCATGTAAATGATTCAGGTGAAAACAAAATGCTTTCCTTTTGGCCACCCATGGCTGGAGTATTGGGTGAAAGCCCCCTCGTAGCCAATGCGGATCATGATGAGCCGGTAGAAAAGCTCAAGACATGCGTAGAGATCATCGATGAACGGTTGGGTCTGAGCATCAGACCATTTCAGTTCATCGGCATGCGCCGACTTGTTGCGGAGTCCCTTCCAAATTGATACCAGTTGCTGTGGAATCCTTTCGGCTTTCGCGAGGGCGTACAAGGCATTACTGGGAGTCGACGACTTGGCATTTCCGAGTGCCCCGAGGATTCGCTCTCTAGCGCGTGCCCCGAGCGTAAGCTCCTTTATTTTTGGCACTGCTTGGCTAATTTGCTTGAGGAACTCTTCGTCAGGCTTTCCTTCATCGGGGAACGATGCCTTCAGTATTCCTTCGATTGCGGTGCTAAGCACGAGTGCCTGGTTTTCGAGGCCGCTATGGAACGCAACAAGAATCCGGTACCAGAATCCGGCCAATTGCGAGAACGGCTCATGGAAATGTTCAACGTAGGCACAAACAAAGGTTTGGAAATCAGGAAAGTCCTCAGGGGTTCCACCAGGAATTGGCGGCATTATCCGAAAATACTCGCTTGCGTCTTCATCAAGGCGATGCACAGTCTGGACGCGCTTATTTTCAGCGGCCGTTATCTCGGCATGCGGGACCAAGTGGGCACCCACCGCAATACCTATGGCCTCGACCACTCTCTTCGGATACTTCTCTGGATCCTCACCTTGTAGCACGATGTCAATAATCAGAGCTTTTGCCCGAGTTTTAATTTGGCAAGTACGGCCAGCACCCAAGTCGATCGTGCAAGTTGAGAATCCGGGTTCCATCGTACCGGGTTGAGCACCGACAAACGGAATTTTATAAATACCTGGGACAACTAGTATCTTCCTGCTGGAACCGGCGACAACGGGTCTTTCCCTGCAATTCTCGATAGACCGGAGTTTGGATCGAATGATACAGCCCGACGCAGGGAAGCTGACGTCCGCGCCAACCCAAACATTCGTTGCTGTCCAAAACTGCCCCGAGAAATCCATCCCTTCAAAGGCAAAGTAGTGTTCAGGACCGATCAACTGACCAGGCACCATGCCATCGACGCCGAACTCTTCTATAAGCGTCGATCCTGAATCGATAGGGCAGTACATCTTTAGCTCAAGCGTGCCGTCGCTCGCTTGGGAAACTCCGCCAGACCCGGTGTAGGTCTTGGGATCCTTCGCCACTTGCTGCACCAACTTCGCCCGCAGAAATTCGAGAGTGAACTGATTGTTGGCAATGTTAGTCAGTTCCTCATCGCTCAGAAGCGTCATCCTATTCCTTGAAATAAAATAATCGCGACAGTGGCCAAAACGATGCGTCTAGTAGATTTATGGATCACCGAGTGTAGTTGATAACCATCAAGCCAACTCAGCCAGCATCAAAGATGCTCGAGTGGACTGCAATCGCTTCTGGCTGCTGCTCAAGCGATTGAAGAGGAGGAGTGAGTGGCCTTGGCTACGCGAGGCGCCGTAGCTAGGTGGACGTTATGTCTGCACGACAGCTTCGGTATTGTTTCAGCTTGCGTCCACCGCGAAATCATAGTGACCTTTTCTGACCTTCTTCTGCGCCTTATTAAAGTGACGCTCGGGAATAGCGAGGCTTCCGTTGCGCGCTTCATCCATGCGCGCCATCAATTCGGTGAACTCTTTTTCAAGTTCAGGCAGCGGTTTTGTGGCACCAATGAGTGCCGCCTGCCGGAACCTATCACGCAGGGTTTCAAAGCGGTGCGCAGAATCGGACATCGACTTGAGACTGACGTCGAGGTCGAGTGCCTTGAAAATAGCGGGAAAAAGTCCAGCCACTAGCGCTGCAATAGCAACGAGCCAATCAAAGGTTGGGTCTTTGACAAGGACCCTCGCGCTCGCAATGGACCCGCAGACAATCGGAAGAGTAATGAATGCAATGCGATAAACACGCACCTCTTTCAACCATGAGTACACTGCAGCAGTGGTGTAAACACACGACTCGTGCTGCCGCCTGCACTCAGCGAGAATTTCTCGTGCGCGTTGATCCATTAGATGTATTTAGGAATGTCCGTACCAAAAATCTTCTGCCATTCATCACCCGCGCCAACCATGTTATTAGCTAGCTCATAGTCACAAGCCCTCACGGCACGGCTATAAGCACTTTCCGCCTTGGTCTTCCAGGTGTCTCCGAGCCACATCCACTCGCGAGTACCGGGCGCCATCAGGTGCGTATTCACCTTGGTTATCATCCATCCAAAGAAGTCACGGCACATCCAATCATAGAAGAAATAACTTTGTAGTCGATACTGCCATTGGTCGAGGAACTCGATAGCAAGCAGCTCAATATGGAAAGATTTGATTGGCACTGAGCAGTTGACTTGCCAGCATTTGAGCATTCGAACAAAGCGCCGCACATTCGAATTAGTGCGGGTGTCCGCTGCGTTGATTGCATCAACTTCATGCAATGGCATTGTTTTCCGGTACATCCCGCCATTCTTGGTGTCGCATACGTAGAACGAACGTTCATCGAAGTCGAACAGGAACGCGGGCACGATTTCGACGTTATAGCTGTCGAATCGGGCGATTACCACGGGCCCGTCACCCTTGATTTCGCTTCGCGGGTACGTTGCGAGCAGCTTTGACTTCACGTCTTGAAGCAAAGCCGACTGTTTGTTCACGCCTGGGCGGTACGCCTCGAACCTGTGGTAGACCTCGAGTGGAAGGATGAAGTACAGATCAACGTCGCGGGGGGGTCTAGTTCGCGTGTCTTTCGCCCATGAGCCGATGGAGAACGAGTTCTCAGTCTGCGCATTGTGGCCCCAATAAACTGCATTCAAGCACGAGACTACACCTTTATACTTTGTTTCACCGTCCGCTATTTGCCTAGGCGTGAGCGTGATATTTTCTTGGAATTTCTGAAAGCGCTGTGTTACGTAAAGCCATTGCCGCCCCACCGGCATGCCAGTTAGAAGGGTCGATTCGACAGGCGCCGTTCCCAGACCGAGCCCACCTCTAAGCCCGAGTGATGCAGACGGTGCCATTCCTAGGCCGGGCCCGCCCCCCTGTACCCCGACTGATTGTGGTGTCATTCCCAGACCTAAGCCCCACGGTGCCTCCGTGGCCCCTCTGCGAAGTCCGGATACCTGAGCCTCACCTTGACGAACTGCCGCGTCTCTAAGAAGGTCAGAAGCACGGGCGATTCCTTTATCATTTCCCCTTGCACCTGAATTCACTAGAGAACCTAGACCGTATTGTTGAACGTTATTCAAAATACCTCCAAGTGAAGGGGGGTGACGCCTAAATCCACCGCGCACTCTCAACGCGTTCTGAAACCAGCCACGAAATCTCGCCAGCAATGTCCGCTGGTCTCAGGTTGAGTGTCCGAAATCTCAACTTATATGTCCGTGAGCGCTTCTTCTACTCAATCCCAGCTCAACGCCCCACCCGTCTGATACTCAATAACCCGAGTCTCAAAGAAGTTCCGCTCCTTCTTCAGATCGATCATCTCGCTCATCCACGGGAACGGGTTCTCCTCGTTCGGGAACAACTGATCAAGACCAATCTGCTGGCAACGGCGGTTGCAGATAAAGCGCAGGTAAGACTTGAACATCGGCGCATTCAGACCCAACACGCCGCGCGGCATGGTGTCCTCAGCGTACCGATACTCCAGATCCACCGCCTTCTTGAACAACTCCGTAATCTCAGCCTTAAACTCCGCCGTCCAAAGATGCGGATTCTCCAGCTTGATCTGATTAATCAGGTCGATACCAAAATTGCAGTGCAACGACTCATCCCGCAAGATGTACTGATACTGCTCCGCCGCCCCAGTCATCTTGTTCTGCCGCCCCATCGCCAGGATCTGCGTGAAGCCCACATAGAAGAACAGCCCTTCCATAATGCAGGCGAACACGATCAGCGACTTCAGCAGCTTCTGGTCGTTTTCCGGCGTGCCGGTCTTGAACGACGGGTCGGTCAGCGTGTCGATGAACGGGATCAGGAACTCGTCCTTGTCGCGGATCGACTGCACTTCGTGGTACGCGTTGAAGATCTCGGCTTCGTTCAGGCCCAGCGATTCAACGATGTACTGGTAGGCGTGCGTGTGGATGGCCTCTTCAAAGGCCTGGCGCAGCAGGTACTGACGGCATTCCGGCGCGGTGATCTGGCGGTAGGTGCCCAGCACGATGTTGTTGGCGGCCAGCGAGTCGGCGGTGACGAAGAAGCCGAGGTTGCGCTTGATGATGCGGCGCTCGTCTTCGGTCAGGCCGTTGGGGTCTTTCCACGTCGCGATGTCGCGCGACATGTTGATTTCCTGCGGCATCCAGTGGTTGGCGCAGCCGGCCAGGTACTTTTCCCACGCCCACTTGTACTTGAACGGGACGAGCTGGTTGACGTCGGTGGAGCCGTTGATGACGCGCTTGTCGGCAGCGTTGACGCGGCGGTTGTTTTGCGCGGCGGCGGCGTTGGGGTTGTTGCCCAGGATGCCGGGCTGCGTGGCGGCGGGCGGCAGGACGCCTTGCTGGTCGGCCGTGGTGGCGGGCACAGCGGGTTGGAGGGCAGGCTGCGGAGCAGCTTGCGGGGTGGCTTGAACGTCGTCGTCCCAGCTCAGCATGGTGTGGTTCTCCGTGATTCGATTTGGGGGCGGCGGTTGGTCCCCCCGCCCCTCTCCCGCAAGCGGGAGAGCAACTGTGTTTAAAGTCAAGGTTTGACGGACGGCATAGCATGCTTAGTCGGGTCCCACATTGCGCCGTCCCTGGCCATCGCATTCAGGATGGTCAGAAGCTTGCGCATGCAGGCGACGATGGCAACCTTCTTAGGCTTGCCGACCGCGAGCAGACGCTGGTAGAACGAAGCAATGGCCGGGTTGTAGCGCTTAGCCGACAGCGTGGCCATGTACAGCACCGCGCGCACTTCGCCACGTCCGCCCCAGATGCGTCGCGGACCTTGCCGTTTGCCCGAATCATTGGCCAGCGGTGCAACGCCGACCAGCTTGCTGATGGCCTTTCGCCCCAGCTTGCCCAACTCCGGCAAAGCCGCCAGCAACGTCATGGTCGTTACCGCGCCGACACCTTTGACTGCCTCAAGCAGCGCACGCTGGTCCTTGAAGTGCTTCTCGATGTGCCAGTCCACATCCTTGTCGATCTGGCCGATCTGCTTGTCCAGCGTCCGGATCACCGCGCGGATGCTACGTGCGGCCTGTGCCGACGCCTTCTCCAACCGATTGCCTTCCGCCACACGCATCTCCAGCAACTGCCGTCGACGCGTCATCAACGATGTGAGCTGCTCGCGAT
>NZ_JBEFLI010000012.1:0-109562 GCF_040578825.1 Cupriavidus necator
GGAGTGGTCGGGGCGGTAGGTCTCCCGGCTTGCGGATAGGGGTCTCCGCTTGATGTGGTTCCCAGGGCCCTTGAAGGCTCCCGGTCGCGGCCTCATCTTCGAATACTCCGCCTCCTCCCCGCACCATGCCCCCTCGCACCACGATCCTCAGCGCCGCCTTCGTGACGGCACTGCTGCACGCCTATATCGGCCTGCGGCTGTTGCCCGCGATGCCAGTGCCGATGCTGGTCAAGGCACTGGCCGTGGCATGGCTGGCGATTTCCTGCGCGCTGCTGCCGGCCGGCCTGCTGGCGCGGCGCTTCAGCCAGCCGTGGTCGGACCGGGTTTCGTGGATCGGCATGCTGGCAATGGGGTTCTTCTCATCGTTGCTGGTACTGACGCTGGCGCGCGACGTGGCGCTCGGCGCCGCGTGGCTGGCCGGCAAGCTGCTCAACTGGCAGGCCCCGGGGCTGGTCGCCGGCAGCGCTGTGGCCGTGCCGCTGGCCGCACTGCTGGTGACGCTGGCGGGCTATATCAATGCCCGGCGCCTGGCGCGCGTGGTCGAAGTCGACGTGCCGGTGGCTGGCCTGCCCGAGGCCCTGCACGGCTTCACCATCGCGCAGATCAGCGATATCCACGTCGGGCCCACCATCAAACGGCCCTACATCGATCGCATCGTCGATCGCGTCAACAGCCTGCAGGTGGATGCAGTGGCCATCACCGGCGACCTGGTCGACGGCACCGTGCGCGAGCTGTCCGCCCACACTGCGCCGCTGGCGCGGCTGCAGGCGCGCCACGGCGCCTACTTCGTCACCGGCAACCATGAGTACTACGCCGGTGCCGGTCCATGGATCGAAGAACTGCGCCGGCTCGGCCTGCGCGTGCTGATGAACGAACACGTGGTGCTGCAGCATGAGGGCCACGCGCTGGTACTGGCCGGCGTGACCGACTACTCCGCCGGCCGCTTCCACGAAAGCCATCGCAGCGACCCGCACCGCGCCATCGCGGGCGCTCCGGCGCAGGCCGGCGTGCGCGTGCTGCTGGCACACCAGCCACGCACCGCGCCTGCGGCGGCCGAGGCGGGCTTCGACCTGCAGCTCTCGGGCCACACCCATGGCGGGCAGTTCTGGCCGTGGAACCTGTTCGTGCCGATGCAGCAGCCGTACACCGCGGGGCTGGTGCGGCATGGCTCGCTGTGGGTGTATGTGAGCCGCGGCACGGGGTATTGGGGGCCGCCGAAGCGGTTTGGCGCGCCGTCGGAGATTACGCGGGTGAGGTTGGTGCGGGCGTGAGACTAACGCGCGCTGACGGTTTGCTCCCCTCTCCCGCGTGCGGGAGAGGGGACCGGCCTGAGTCAGCTCAAGCGATATCGCAGCCCTCCACAGCAATAAAAAAACCAGGGCCCGCAGGCCTGGTTCCCTTTCGCATTCAGCAGCGAATCACCGCGCAATCGGCTTATACCGAATCCGCTTCGGCTTCGCCCCTTCCTCACCCAGCCTGCGCTTCTTGTCCGCCTCGTATTCCTGGTAGTTCCCCGGGAAAAACTCCACATGCGAGTCCCCTTCGAAGGCCAGGATATGCGTCGCGATCCGGTCCAGGAACCAGCGATCGTGCGAGATCACCATCACGCAGCCCGCGAACTCCAGCAGCGCGTCTTCCAGCGCGCGCAGCGTTTCCACGTCGAGGTCGTTCGACGGTTCATCGAGCAGCAGCACGTTGCCGCCGGCGATCAGCGTCTTGGCCATATGCAGGCGGCCGCGTTCGCCGCCCGACAGCGTGCCGACCTGCTTCTGCTGGTCGCCGCCCTTGAAGTTGAAGCGGCCAATGTAGGCGCGCGACGGCGTCTCGTACCTACCCACCGTCAGGACGTCCGCGCCGCCCGAGATTTCCTCGAACACGGTCTTGGTGCCGTCGAGCGCATCGCGGCTCTGGTCGACGAACGCCATCTTCACGGTCGGCCCGATCTTGATCTCGCCGCTGTCCGGCTGTTCCTTGCCGGTCAGCATGCGGAAGAACGTCGATTTACCGGCGCCGTTGGGGCCGATGATGCCGACGATGGCGCCCGGCGGCACCTTGAAGCTGAGGTTGTCGATCAGCAGGCGGTCGCCGTAGCCCTTGCTGACGCCGTCGAACTCGATCACTTCGTTACCCAGCCGCTCACCCACGGGGATGAAGATTTCCTGGGTTTCGTTGCGCTTCTGGTATTCCTGGCTGTTGAGCTCGTCAAACCGGGCCAGACGCGCCTTGGACTTGGCCTGGCGGCCCTTGGGGTTCTGGCGCACCCACTCCAGTTCCTTGTGCAGCGCCTTCTGGCGGGCCGATTCGCTGGCCTCTTCCTGCTTCAGGCGCGCTTCCTTCTGGTCCAGCCACGAGCTGTAGTTGCCCTTCCAGGGGATGCCCTGGCCGCGGTCCAGTTCCAGGATCCACTCGGCGGCGTTGTCGAGGAAGTAGCGGTCGTGGGTCACGGCCACCACGGTGCCGGGGAAGCGCGTGAGGAACTGCTCGAGCCAGTCGACCGATTCCGCATCCAGGTGGTTGGTCGGCTCATCCAGCAGAAGCATATCGGGGCGCGACAGCAGCAGGCGGCACAGTGCCACGCGGCGCTTTTCACCGCCGGACAGGTGCTCGATCTTCGCGTCCCACGGCGGCAGGCGCAGCGCGTCCGCGGCGATTTCGAGCTGCAGCTCGACATTGTTGCCGTCGCTGGCGGCCAGGATCGCTTCGTACTTGGCCTGGTCGGCGGCCAGCGCGTCGAAGTCAGCGTCCGGCTCGGCATAGGCCGCGTAGATCTCGTCGAGCTTCTTGCGCGCCTCGAACACGCCGCCAAGCGCCTCTTCCACCGACTCGCGCACGGTTTGCTCGGGATTGAGCTGCGGTTCCTGCGGCAGGTAGCCGATGTTCAGGTTCGGCATCGGCGTGGCTTCGCCCTCGATTTCCTTGTCGAGGCCGGCCATGATCTTGAGCAGCGTGGACTTGCCCGAGCCGTTCAGGCCCAGCACGCCGATCTTGGCGCCGGGGAAGAACGACAGCGAGATGTCCTTCAGGATGTGACGCTTGGGCGGAACGATCTTGCCCACGCGGTTCATGGTGAAAACGTACTGTGCCATGGGTGCGTGTTGGAGGGTTGTGCGGGAATGGCGGGAGTGTATCAGGCACGGTCGGGAAGATAGGGCATGCCGCGGCGGCTCCGGCCGGATTCCGCCCCCGCCGGTACAATGCCAGGTTTGACTTGCCGCCGATTTATTTCTCAAGCATCGCCATGAGCAAACCCGCCCTGACCCTGAAGTTCAAGTGCAAGAAGTGCACCAAACCCGTCACGCTGTATCTGCAGAAGACGTCCGCGTGCTCGCACATCACCCCGTACCAGGGCTTCTGCAAGTGCGGCGAGATGATGCGCCACGCCACCGGCGACAAGGACGCGGTCGAGTCCTTCGTCAACTCGCTCGACAATAGCTGGATGCATCACCACCATCACCACCACTGAGGCGGACAACGTCGTGCAGCAGACGTGGCAGCCCGCCGGCAAGGACCCGATGCGCTTCCTGGGCGGCTATCCACCCGGCGTGCTGGAACAGGTGCGCGAACTGATCGCCGCCGGACGCCTGGGCGACCATCTGGCGCGCCGCTACCCCGGCCGCCACACGGTACAGACCGACCGCGCGCTGTACGAGTACACCACCGACATCAAGCAGGAATACCTGCGCAGCGCGCCGCCGCTGCACAAGGTGGGCTTCGATGCGCGGCTCGATTCCGCGCAGCGCGCGCTGGGCCTGCATACCGCGATCTCGCGCGTGCAGGGCGGCAAGCTCAAGGCCAAGAAGGAAATCCGCGTGGCTGCGCTGTTCAAGGATGCGCCGCCGGAATTCCTGCGCATGATCGTCGTGCACGAGCTCGCCCACCTGAAAGAAAGCGAGCACAACAAGGCCTTCTACCGGCTCTGCGAACACATGGAGCCGGGCTACCACCAGCTTGAGTTCGACACCCGCCTGTGGCTGGCGTGGCGCGAGCTGGAGAAGCCGGGGACGGAGGCCGTCCCCGCACCGGCAATTACTTCTTCTGCCGCGGATCGTCGGCCGGATTGACGAAATGGAAGGCCCGCGGGCCGGCAATCTCCGTCCGCGCGATGACCTCAGTCGCAGGCGTAGCGATAGCTGCCATCCAGGTATGCCGGCATGACCAGAGTGCGCAGGTTCGCGGCCTTCGCCCCCGCACACAGCGCATTGCGCTGGGCCACGGTCTTGTACTTGGACCGGTATTCGATGTTGAACACCGCCTTGCCCTGGCCAGTGAAGGCCGAATAGGCATCGCACTCCTGGTACTGGTGGCACGACTCATTGATGGCGAAATCGAATTCCGCCGCCAGCACCGGCACCTGTCCCACATCGTTCTTCAACCCCACCGCCAGCCCGCGCGCATGCGCCTCGGTTGCCAGGAAGCGGTTGTAGTCGAGCTGGGTCTCGGCCGTCAGCGGCAGGCCGGGGCTGTTGGTATAGGCGTCCACGTTGTCCGGATCGACCGCATCGCAGCCCTTGCTTACCGCCAGGTCCATGCGTGCCTGCATGATCTGGCGCACGTTGGCCGAGCGCGTATCGAGCCAGCGCTCGCCCGCCCAGCCGGACAGCGGTGCGCCCATGTCGGCGGCGGTGAACTGGTTGTAGTCCGGCCGCCAGTCCTCTGCGCTGCCGGCGGAGAAATAGCAGATCACGCGCCGGCCCTGCGTCTTGAGCGTGGCAATGGTGGTCGTCGGCGTGTCGAACAGGTCGATGTCGTAGGCGACCACCGCGTAGCTGGTATTGAGCCTGCCGGTGAGCTGGATCTGCCAGGTGTCGGTGATGGCCGGCACCCAGCGCGTGGTGGCGCTGGTGGTGGTTGCCGTGACGGCGTACTTCGGTGTCGTGGTTGCCATCGTTGACGCCGATGGCGACACCATCTCAGTCTGTTCCCCGTCCCCGCCGCAGCCGCCCAGTGCGGCGGACAGCATGACCCCGGCAAGCGCAGCATATTTGCTTTTCATTTTCTCTACCCTTCCCTGTCGTGAATCCCGAGCAAAATCGGCGGCCTGTGTTGTCCCTGCTGCGTAGCCGTTGGCCTGCCGATACGGTTCAAGCACGTTAGCAGATTCCGGTGAAGGTTTGCCATGCCCCGTCGGATGAGTCGGGACCACTGTTAGCGGCGCAACACAGACAAATGGGCTACGGCATCTGGATGGTTCAGAAGTAGCCGGACCGTTCTGTGGGCTGCTTCGTCATAGCGCGCGCTGATGTGTGGGGAACAGCGTCTGCACGTTGTTTAAGTGCTCGGCTATTTCTTGGCGGAGTCTGAAGGATGCACGGCGAAGGGATGCGGCGGAAATGCTGCGAGGTTACCTCTGCGTTCCGGGGGCTGATATGGGCGTGGAGGGGAATCGACAGATTGGCGCGGCGTGGGACGTAGGAAAACAGACGTGAGCCATTGCCAGGAAACGTTGGCGATATCGCCGGCACGCTGGAACGGCGACGCGCAAATCGACAAAATTATCGAAATAGCCACGGTTACCGTTTTGTGCCTACAATTGCCGCATAACAACCTGCCTGACCGCGTCGCACCGGGTCCGCGACAACCAGCCGCTGTCAGCGCAGTTACTGAACGGGCAATAAGAGCAATAAAGCATGGCCACGCTGATTCCCGCGCCGGGTTCGGTCACTTCGCGCATGACCAGTGGAGAGAGACGCTTCGCCGAGCGTCTGGAGACGAAACTGGACGACGACTACCTATGTTGGTACGACGTCGCCATCGGCGAGAAAACCAGACACCCCGATTTCATCGTCTTCCATCCCAGCCGGGGTCTGTTGGTGCTGGAGGTGAAGGACTGGCGGCTGGATACCATCCGGGAGATTGATCAACGGGATGTCACGCTACTGACGGATCGCGGGCTGGTGCGGGAAATGAACCCGCTCGAACAAGCTCGGCAGTACATGTTCTATGTCACCAACCTGCTGCAACGCGACCCGCAATTGGTGTGGCCCAGCGGGTCACTGAAGGGAAAACCCTTTTTTCCCTACGGCTGCGGCGTTGTTCTTTCCAACATCACCCGCTCACAGTTCGACAAAACCAACCTCGGTGACGTCCTGCCACCACATCTGGTGATCTGCCAGGACGAGATGTACGAGACAGTCGACGCAGAACACTTCCAGCAGCGCCTGTGGGAGATGTTCCCGGTCAAATTCACCTTCAAGCTTTCACTGCCGCAGATCGAGCGGATTCGCTGGCACCTGTTCCCGCAGATCCGCATGCCGGAGCAACGTGCCCTCTTTCCCGAAGACGCCGCCGAGCCGATGGATATGCCCGACATTCTGCGCGTCATGGACCTGCAGCAGGAACAACTGGCTCGCAGCCTGGGCGAGGGGCATCGGGTCATCCACGGCGTCGCTGGCTCCGGCAAGACGATGATCCTCGGCTACCGGGCGGAGCATCTGGCAAAGATCGTCGCTCGGCCAGTTCTCGTGCTTTGCTACAACAAGACTCTCGCCGCCAAACTGGCGGCGACAATGATCGAGAAAGGCATCGAAGAGAAGGTCCACGTCTACAACTTCCACGCTTGGTGCTCGCGGCAGTTGGAGGCGTACAACATCGACCGTCCCAAAGGCAGGCCCAGTGATGCACTCTTCGAGGAGATGGTGAATCGGGTCATCCTGGGTGTGGATCGCAAAGCCATCCCCGCAGGACAGTACGACGCCGTGCTGATCGACGAAGGCCATGATTTCAGGCCCGAGTGGTTCAAGCTCGTTGTCCAGATGGTCAATCCGGAAAGCAATTCGCTGCTGGTGCTTTATGACGACGCGCAGTCCATCTACGGCGGTGCGAAGAAGCGTGGAATGACCTTTGCCAGCGTCGGCATTCAGGCGCGAGGACGCACAACGATCCTTAAGCTGAACTATCGCAATACCCAGGAAATTCTCGCCGTGGCGCGTAATTTCGCGGATGAATTGCTTCTGCCGACAAATACCGCCGAAGACGAAGCGCCGACCGTACAGCCCGTAGGCGCTGGGCGTCCGGGGGCGAAGCCGCTGTTGATCGAGATGCCAACCCTGGAAGCCGAGGCGGAACGTATCGCGCAAATCCTGACAGACGAAAACCGCGCGGGCACGGCGTGGTCAGAGATGGCGGTGCTCTATCGCCATTGGGACACCGTAGGTAGCGTCACCAGTGTGCTGACCCGCAAGGGAATCCCATTCGAATGCCCGCAAATCTCCAAGCGATTCACACCTGGCGCTGACAGCGTCAAAGTGATCACCATGCACAGCAGCAAGGGCCTGGAATTTCCACTGGTATGTATTCCCGCCACGGGCATGCCGCATAAGCATGACGAATCGGACGAGGATGAGGCGCGGTTGATGTATGTGGCGATGACGCGGGCTACCCGGCAATTGGTGATGACGTTTGGCGAGGGCTCGCGTTTTGCCGGGAAGCTGCGGGACGCGGTAGGAAGGCTACAGCGATAGGCCTTTCACAGGCCTGTGGTGTCACGGCAGCCTGCAAGGACCAAAACGAAACGGCCTCCCAATTGGGGAGGCCGCCTGAATTATGGTGCCGGCTGCAGGACTCGAACCCGCCACCTGATGATTACAAATCAACTGCTCTACCTGATGAGCTAAGCCGGCATGTCTGGTGCAGACCGCGATTCTACTGCATCGCGGCCTACTTTGGGATGGCTTACTTCACCACCTTCAACGCGGGCTTCTTGCCGCCGATGCGGGGCACCGGAGGCGGCGTGTCGTCGTCGCCAGGACCGCTGTCTGCTGTGGTGG
Source organism: Cupriavidus necator (assembly GCF_040578825.1). GTDB lineage: Bacteria > Pseudomonadota > Gammaproteobacteria > Burkholderiales > Burkholderiaceae > Cupriavidus > Cupriavidus necator_E. The sequence goes on from NZ_JBEFLI010000012.1 coordinate 7,767, forward strand.
TAGCTGGCGACTCGGCTTCGACGGAAGACAGCTTGGGCGGCGGATTATTTTCGCGCTCAGTGGCCGCCTGCGTTTCCGGCAGGCTGCGCTCGACCGGGAAGGCCATGCCCTGTCCGTTTTCACGCGCATAGATGGCCAGCACGTTCTCAACCGGCACGTCGATCTTGCGCGAGACGCCGCCAAAGCGCGCACTGAAGGTGATCCATTCGTTGCCCATATCCAGCCCGCTGGTGGCGTCGAAGCTCACGTTCAGCACGATCTCATTGTTCTTCACGAACTCGCGCGGCACGTTGGTATTGGCGTCGACGAAGACGGCGATGTACGGCGTGAAGCCATTGTCCGTGCACCATTCGTAGATGGCGCGGATCAGGTAGGGCTTGGTGGAGGTTTCAGGCATTGTGCTTCCAGTGCGCCGTGGCGGCCCGATGGCGGATGCCTTCGGGCCGGTGCCGGTTAGCGGCGCATCACCTTTTCGGACGGGGTGAGCGCTTCGATGTACGCGGGACGGCTGAAAATGCGCTCAGCATACTTCAGCAGCGGCGCGGCGTTCTTCGACAGCTCGATGCCGTAGTGGTCCAGGCGCCACAGCAGCGGCGCGATGGCGACGTCGAGCATGGAGAACTCTTCGCCCAGCATGTACTTGTTCTTGACGAAAATCGGTGCGAGCTGCGTCAGGCGGTCGCGGATCGCGGCGCGGGCGCGTTCATGGTTCTTTTCCGCGGCCTTGCCCTTTTCGTTTTCCAGCACGTAGACGTGCGTGAACAGTTCCTTTTCGAAGTTGAACAGGAACAGGCGGGCGCGGGCGCGCTGCACCGGGTCGGCCGGCATCAGCTGCGGGTGCGGGAAGCGCTCGTCGATGTATTCGTTGATGATGTTCGACTCATACAGGATGAGATCGCGCTCGACCAGGATGGGCACCTGGCCGTACGGGTTCATCACCGAAATATCTTCGGGCTTGTTGAACAGGTCGACGTCGCGGATTTCAAAGTCCATGCCCTTTTCAAACAGGACAAGGCGGCAACGCTGGGAAAACGGGCAAGTCGTGCCCGAATACAACACCATCATGGTTTGGATTCCTTGGGCTTAGCCGAAGCAGGGTCGGACGGTAAGGTCAGACATTCTGCCAAAATCGGGGACCGAAAAGCAAATAAGTTGCAAACAACGCACTTCTAAGTGCGTTCACTCGCAGTATCCAAAGAGAAAAGGTCAGAGCGGTGCTGCCTTCGCAACGTCCGCATCTGACCTTTTGCCGTACGGCCCTGGCTTCGGGCCGCTGACCGCGGCTTACTTGATGTCCTTCCAGTACGCGGCGTTCAGGCGCCAGGCGAAGACGGTGAACACGCCCAGGAACAGCAGCACCCAGACGCCCAGGCGCTTGCGGTGGTTCTGCGCGGGCTCGGCCATCCAGTCGAGGAAGCCGACCAGGTCGGCGGTGGCCTGGTCGAACTCGACCTTGTTCATCTTGCCCTGGCTCAGTTGCTCGAAGCCGGCGAACTTGTGGACCTTCTCGCCATGCTCTTCCACTTCGGTGAACTTGGCGGCGCGCTGGCCCTGCAGTTCCCACAGCACGTGCGGCATGCCGACGCTCGGGAATACCAGGTTGTTCCAGCCGGTGGCGCGGCTGTCGTCACGGTAGAAGGTGCGCAGGTAGGTGTAGAGCCAGTCGTCCCCACGGGCGCGCGCGATCACCGACAGGTCGGGCGGCTGCGCGCCGAAGAAGGCCTTGGCTTCCTTCGGCTGCATGGAGATGGTCATGGTCTCGCCGACCTTGTCCGCGGTGAACAGCAGGTTTTCGCGGATTTGGTCATCGGTCAGGCCGATATCCTTGAGCCGGTTGTAGCGCATCATCGACGCGCCGTGGCAGTTCAGGCAGTAGTTGACGAACAGCTTGGCGCCGCGCTGCAGCGACGACAGGTCGGCGGTGTTCACCGGTGCCGGCTCCAGGGGGAAGCCTCCCTCCGCAGCCATGGCGGGCGCGCCGGCAAAGCAGGCGCCGGCCAGCGCGATGATCGAAAGCAGCTTTTTCATCTTGTGTCCTTGTGCTCTTGTCGGGGTTCGCTTCGCTCAGTGCGGGTGGAACGTGACACGCTCCGGGACCGGCTTGAACTCGCCGACACGGCTCCACAGCGGCATGGTCAGGAAGAAGGCGAAGTACAGCAGCGTACCGAGCTGCGACACCTTCTCACCAACCGGCGACGGCGGTTGCACGCCGAGGTAGCCGAGTACCAGGAACACCACCACGAAGACGATCAGGATGGTCTTGTGGAAAGCGGGACGATAGCGGATGGACTTGACCGGCGAGCAGTCCAGCCACGGCAGGAAGAACAGGATCACGACCGAACCGCCCATCACCAGCACGCCCCAGAACTTGGCGTCGATGAAGTAGAAGCCCACGGCCAGGATCACCGCGATGGCGATGGCGCTGATCTTCACGCGTGCGTCCTTGCTGCGCAGGAACACCAGGCCGAGCAGCAGCGCGAAGAACACCCACAGGATCGGCAGGAAGCTCGACGTGGTGGCGCGCAGCATCGAGTAGTACGGCGTGAAGTACCAGACCGGCGCGATATGCGGCGGGGTCTTCAGCGGATCGGCCGGGAAGAAGTTGTTGTGTTCCAGGAAATAGCCGCCCACTTCCGGGAAGAAGAAGATCACGGCCGAGAAGAGGATCAGGAAGCCGCCCACGCCGAACAGGTCGTGCACCGAGTAGTACGGGTGGAACGGGATGCCGTCCAGCGGGATACCGTTCTCGTCCTTCTTGGCCTTGATCTCTACGCCGTCGGGGTTGTTCGAGCCCACTTCGTGCAGCGCGATGATGTGGGCGATGACCAGCGCCAGCAGCACCAGCGGCACGGCGATCACGTGGAACGAGAAGAAGCGGTTCAGCGTCGCGTCGCTGACCACGTAGTCACCGCGGATGAACAGCGACAGGTCCTGGCCGATCACGGGAATCGCTGAGAACAGGTTCACGATCACCTGGGCGCCCCAGTACGACATCTGGCCCCAGGGCAGCAGGTAGCCCATGAAGGCTTCCGCCATCAGGCTCAGGAAGATCAGGCAGCCGAAGATCCAGACCAGCTCGCGCGGCTTGCGGTACGAACCGTACAGCAGGCCGCGGAACATATGCAGGTAGACCACGACGAAGAAGGCCGAGGCGCCGGTCGAGTGCATGTAGCGCACCAGCCAGCCCCACGGGACTTCGCGCATGATGTATTCCACGCTGGCGAAGGCCACCGGAATGCCGGCGGCGTTCAGCGTGGCATCCGGCTTGTAGTTCATCACCAGGAAGATGCCGGTGACGATCTGGATCACCAGCACCAGCAGTGCCAGCGAACCGAAGAAGTACCAGAAGTTGAAGTTCTTCGGCGCGTAGTAGCGGGAGAGATGATCTTCCCACAGTTGGGTTGCCGGGAAGCGGGCGTCGATCCAGCCCATCAGGCCGGTCGTCTTGACTTGTTTTTCGGCCGCCATGATCAGGCTTCTCCTTTCTCGTCCTTGCCGATCACGATCTTGGTGTCAGTCAGGAACTGGTAGGGGGGAACATCGAGATTCTGCGGAGCCGGCTTGTTCTTGAAGACGCGCCCGGCCAGGTCGAAGGTGGAGCCGTGGCAGGGGCAGAGGAAACCGGGATCGGCGCCGAGCTGGGGATTGGCACCGGAAGCGAAGGGGCCCGAAGGCGAGCAGCCCAGGTGGGAACAGATGCCCACCACCACCAGCACTTCCTTGTGCTCGGGGCGGGAACGGGTTTCGTTCTTGCAGTACTCGGGCGTCTGCATGGTGAACGGGATTTCGGAATCGGGATCGGCGACTTCACCGTCCGTCTTCTTCAGCGACGCAAGCTGTTCCTCGGTCCGCCGCATGATCCAGACGGGCTTGCCCCGCCATTCGACGGTCATCATCTCGCCCGGTTTCAGCGCGCCGATATCCGCCTCGACTGGCGCACCCGCGGCCTTGGCCTTCTCCGATGGTGCAAACGTACTGACGAAAGGAACCGCTACCGCTACGCCTCCGACGCCGCCAGCGACGGATGTCGCGATCAACCAATTGCGGCGACCTTTATCCACGCTCTTCACGTCTTGCTGGTCACTCATTCCAAACCCCAGGGGAAGTCAATTTAGATTTTGCGTCAACCATAAAGTGTACCTTAGACACCTGCGCGCTAGATAGGCGGAAAATGCCACGAGCATGCGCGATAATCGGACACGCCGGCCGGCAATCCGCCTCCGTGCTTGCTTTCCGGGCAGTGATGCGGCAGGCTTCCCGCTTGAAACCGTTCATCGCTAGCAACAAGAAGGAGAACCCCAATGGGCATGATCTCGGAATTCAGGACCTTCGCCGTACGCGGCAACGTGATCGACCTGGCAGTCGGTGTGATCATTGGCGCGGCCTTCGGGAAAATCGTGGATTCAGTGGTCAATGACCTGATCATGCCATTAGTGGGCCGCGTTATCGGCAAACTGGACTTCTCCAGCATGTTCATCACGCTGGCGGATCCGCCACCCGGGACCCCGATGACGCTGGATGCCTTGAAGAAGGCCGGCGTACCGGTTTTTGCCTACGGCAGTTTCCTGACCATCGTTGTCAACTTTCTGATCCTGGCCTTTATCATTTTCCTGATGGTGCGCGCCTTCAACAAGATGCGCGCCCAGGAACCGCCGCCGCCGCCCGTCGCCCCGCCCGAGGAAGTGATGCTGCTGCGGGAAATCCGCGACAGCCTCAAGACGCGCTGAACTTCGCTGTCTGCCCCCGGCATCGCGAGCAGACACCGGAAGATAAAACGGCCCTGAAGGGGCCGTTTTGTTTTGCGTCAGACAGGATTCGGAATATCGATGAAAGTATGGCGCAGGCCGAAGCGCTGGGCCACATGATCACCGAGCGAGCGGATGCCGTAGCGCTCGGTGGCGTGGTGGCCGGCGGCCAGGTAGGCCACGCCGCTCTCGCGTGCCAGGTGCGTGGTCTGTTCCGAGACCTCGCCGCTCAGGTAGACATCGACACCCGCCGCGACCGCAGCGTCGAAATAACCCTGCGCCCCGCCCGTGCACCAGCCAATGGTGCGTATCATCTGTTCAGGATCACCGATGGCCAGCGGCTCACGGCCGAGCACGCCGCCCACGTGCGCGGCCAGCGCCGACAGCGGCATGGGCGCGGGCAGCGTGCCGGTCCAGCCGAGCTGGTCGTCGCTGAAGCGGCCCGTCGGCGTGAAGCCGAGTTGCAGGCCGAGTTGCGCGTTGTTGCCGAATTCCGGGTGATTATCCAGCGGCAGGTGGAAAGCGAACAGGTTGACGTCGGCGCCCAGCAGGCGCTTCAGGCGCGCATGCTTCTGCCCGACCACGCGCGCATCCTCGTTTTTCCAGAAATAGCCATGATGGACGAGGATGGCGTCGGCGCCCGCTTCGATCGCCGCATCGACCAAAGCCAGGCTGGCCGTCACCCCGGTGACGACGTGAGTGACGTCCGAGCGACCTTGCACTTGCAGCCCATTGGGACAATAGTCCTTGTAACGGGGAACTTCCAACAGGTCGTTCAAGTACAATTCAAGCTCTTTTGTTTTCATTTTCTGCTCAAAACTCCAATATGTTGCGGCGCTTTTGGCTGTTCTTTGCCCAGGCTGTCACCGTAGTGCTGGCGGTCTGGTTCGTCGTGGCAACGCTCAAGCCTGACTGGCTGCAGAGGGGGCGCGTCGCGGTCCAGTCCGGTTCGCCGATCGTGGCGCTCAAGGAAGTGGTTCCCGACATCTCCGGCCCTGCCGCCGAAGGGTCGTACAGCGGGGCCGCGCGGCAGGCCATGCCGGCGGTGGTCAATATCTTTACCAGCAAGAACGGCGCCAAGCGCTCGCCCAATCCGCAGGCCGAGGATCCGTGGTTCCGCTTCTTCTTCGGCGACCGTCTGCCCGAGCGGCAGGAGCCGGTGTCGAGTCTGGGTTCGGGGGTAATTGTCAGCGCCGAGGGTTACATTCTAACCAACCACCACGTGGTGGACGGCGCCGACGAGATCGAAGTGGCGCTGACCGATGGCCGCAAGGCTAACGCCAAGGTGGTGGGCTCGGACCCGGAAACCGACCTGGCGGTGCTGAAGGTGACGCTGAAGGACCTGCCCGCGATCACGCTGGGCCGGCTGGAGAACGTGAAGGTCGGCGACGTGGTGCTGGCAATCGGCAATCCGTTCGGCGTCGGCCAGACCGTGACGATGGGTATCGTCTCGGCGCTGGGTCGCAGCCACCTGGGCATCAACACCTTCGAAAACTTCATCCAGACCGACGCGGCGATCAACCCGGGTAACTCGGGTGGCGCGCTGGTCGATGCGCAGGGCAACCTGCTGGGCATCAACACGGCGATCTACTCGCGCTCGGGCGGCTCGCTGGGGATCGGCTTTGCGATTCCCGTGTCGACCGCCAAGCAGGTGATGGAATCGATCATTTCCACCGGCAGCGTCACGCGAGGCTGGATCGGGGTCGAGCCGCAGGACATGACGCCCGAGATCGCCGAGTCCTTTGGTCTCGATGCCAAGGAAGGCGCACTGATCGCCGCTGTCGTGCAGGGCGGGCCGGCCGACAAGGCGGGCGTGAAGCCCGGCGATGTGCTGACCAAGGTGGATGGCCTGTCGATCACCGATACCACCGCGCTGCTCAACGCGATTGCCCAGCTCAAGCCTGGCGTGGACATCAAGATGACGGTGATCCGCCGCGGCAAGCCGACGGACCTGACGGTTACAATCGGCAAGCGTCCGCCGCCGCCGCGCAGGGCGTTGCCGTTTGACGAAGAGGATTGAGGCCGGCAGCGCCTGGCCTTGATGCAGAAAACCCGCCGACACCGGCGGGTTTTTTTGTATGCGGAATGCTGGCGAAGCGTAAGCGCTAGATTCACCACGCAAATTTTGCGCTTACGGCGAAGTGAGGATGATGCCGCTGTTATAGACGCTAACCTTGGTCGAGCATCGCCCCCGTCCGGGCAGTAATCCTGGACAGGGCAACGAGTCACCAGACGTACGCCTCACCCGAACCATCACGACCGGGGCGCGGCAGGACGGAAGTCATCCTGTGAGGACACAGCTACCTGACTCTGCGGCAGCGCCTCGCTGCATCGATCCGCATTGGCAAGAGGCTACGCTGCCACTTCCCGTAACCCACCCCGCGCAAACGCCAGGCTCCAGCCTGTGCCGCACCCCAGACACGACAAAAGGCCGGCATCCTTGCGGATGCCGGCCTTTTGATTCAAGCCAATCTTAGGCGAGCTTGCGCTCGCGTCAGATTAGAACTTGTGGCGGATACCGATCACAGCACCGAACTGGTCCTTGCCCGGCTGGACATTCGTCACAGCGGCCGAGGTGGCGGTAGCCGGCGAGTTGAAGCCGCCAACGCCCAGGGTCGAGCCGTTGTCGTTCAGAGCGTACGACAGCGAGGTGTACACGTCGGTACGCTTCGACAGCGCGTAGTCGGCCGTGATCACGAATTGCCACGGATCTGCATCCGTCTTGCGGAAGTCTTGGTAGTAAGCAGCGCCCGACAGCGAGAACGCCGGGGTCAGCTGGTAACCCAGACCCAGCCAGTACAGGTTCGAGCCGGTGTTGGCAGCCGGAGCGCCCGGCAGGGACGCGCCTTCAGCAGCCTTGGCCCAACGGTAGCCAGCGTACACCTTGGCCGGGCCGAAGGCGTAGTTGGCACCAACCGAAGCGCGGCGGATGCGCTGACCGCTTTGGTCAACAAGCGCAGCGCCCGTGCCGGTCGAGCTGCCGTGGATTTCGTCATACGCAGCACCGACCGAGAACGGGCCAGCTGCATAGCTCAGCAGGGCGCCGTACTGTTGGCCGCGGCGGAATGCGCCGGCGACTTCCTGGCCGTTGTTGTTGAAGCTGTAGAACGCCGACGCGGTCAGGCCACCGAAGGTGCCGATGTACTTGACGGTGTTGTCAGCACGGCTGGCGAATTCCGGAGCGATGCCAGTGATCGAGTAGCGGGTCGAGATGGCCATCGGGTCGTATTGCAGACCGAAGTCATACATCGAGGTCTGCTGACGGCCCAGCAGCAGCGAACCGAACTGGCTTTGCAGACCGACGTAAGCTTGACGACCGAACAGGCGGCCATCCTGACCCGAACGGCCGGTGTCGACTTCGAAACCGCTTTCGAGGACGAACACGCCCTTCAGGCCGCCGCCCAGGTCTTCAACGCCACGCAGACCCCAGCGCGAACCGGACTGGTTGCCCGACGTCATGCGGAACAGGTTGTCGCCGCTGGCGCCGGAGTTGCTGTTGTACTCGAGGCCGGCATCGACCACACCGTACAGGGTTACGCTCGATTGGGCATACGCGCCACCAGCGGCCAGAGCGGCGACGGCAGCAGCAAACAGTTTCATCTTCATATCGACACTTTCCTTGTCAACTGATTGGGAAATCTTGGTTGCCCAAGTGCTTGGGCGACGTATTTACATTCACGTCTGCTGCGTATTATGTGCCAGCCCCCCCGGCCGTCAGAAGGCTTTTTCGGCGTAAACCATGCAGACCGACGGTTTTTGTTGTGATCGAACAACAGGATTTGCAGAAAAAATCCCCGTTTTGGTGCAGAACGGGGATCTGGAGGGAGCGGTGGACCTGCCTCAGTCGAATTAGTCCGGCTGAGTTTCCCCTGAAGCGGCGGACTCGGCAGCCGGTTTGCCAATGAAACGAGCCAGGATCAGCCCAAGTTCATAGAGCGCCACCAGCGGGATCGCCAGCAGTAGTTGCGACAGCACATCCGGCGGGGTCACGATGGCCGCGATGATGAAGGCTCCGACGATCACATACGGGCGGATCTGCTTGAGCTTTTCCAGTTCCACCACACCGAAGCGCACCAGCACGATCACCACCACCGGCACCTCGAAGGTGATGCCGAAGGCGAGGAAGGTGGTCATGGCAAAGCTCAGGTATTTGTCGATGTCGGTCGACATGTCCGCCCCGAGCGGCGCGTTGTATTGCGCCATGAAGTGGAACACGGTCGGGAACACCAGGAAATATGCGAACGCCACACCGCAAAGAAAGAGGATGTAGCTGCTGGAAACCAGTGGCAGGATCAGCCGCTTCTCATGCTGGTACAGGCCGGGCGCGACAAACTGCCAGACCTGGTACAGCACCCAGGGCAGCGCGATCAGAAAGGCCACCAGCAATGTGACCTTCATCGGCACGAAGAACGAGCCGGTGACGTCGGTCACGATCATCTTGCCGCCCTTGGGCAATGATTGCATCAGCGGCGCGGCAAACAGGTTGAAGATCACCGGCGCCCAGTAGACCAGGCACACGAACACCAGGATGATGCCGGCCACCGCCTTGACCAGCCGCTGGCGCAGCTCGATCAGGTGGGAAATAAAGGTTTCCTGCTGCGATTCGTCTTGGGGATCGGGGGACCGGGTGTCGCTCATGGCGTGGACCGCTCAGCCGTGCTGGCTGGCAAGGTGGAATCGATGGCGCCACTCGGCGCGGCGCGGGTGCGCGCGCACGACGGCGGCGGCCGGGATGCAGGCCGGCAAGGTATCGCCGCTGGCCATGCTCACTCGAAGAAGGAACGGGATGGCCGGGTGGCCGGGCGATGGCGCTTCACGCGCGCGGCGCCCGACTGCACCCAGACCCGGACGTTGTGCTGGCGCTTGAACCACAGCGGCCGCGCACCCTGCTTGACGCGCCAGCTCTTGCGTCCGTTGTGCGCCTTGTGCGCCGCGTCCCAGCTTGGTACGAAACTGTCGCCGGCACTGCCCGCGCCGACGCCCTCGGTACGCGCTTCCGCGCCGCCGAACGCCTCGTTCAGCGCCTGGCTCTGCTCGCTGACTTCCTTGTGGATGGTGCGCTCGACGTCGCGGGCCGCATCCTCGAATTCGGTGCGCATCTTGCGCAGTTCATCAAGTTCAACCTCGCGGCTGACTTCCGCCTTGACGTCGCTGATATAGCGCTGGGCGCGCCCGACCAGGGCGCCCACCGTACGGGCGACCTTGGGCAGCCGCTCAGGACCGATCACGATCAGTGCCACGGCGCCGATCAGCGCCAGCTTGGAAATGCCGAGATCAATCATGCGGACACGTCATGCGGACAACATGCGAAGAACAGCGGATGCGCGCACGCGCAGGCAACCACGTTTGCGAAAAGGAAATAACGCACCGCCCGATTACTGCTGGCGGGACTTTTCCTTGGCGTCGACGTCGATGGTCGTGGAGTCGCGCAGTTCCTTGGCCTGAGCCGGCTGGGCCGACTGAGCCGACTGGGCTGACTTGTCCTCGCCGTCCTTCATGCCGTCCTTGAAGCCCTTGACCGCGCCGCCCAGGTCCTGGCCCATATTGCGCAGTTTCTTGGTGCCGAACACGAGCATGACGATCACCAGCACGATCAGCCAGTGCCAAATGCTAAACGAACCCATTTCTTGCTCCTGATGAAGCCTCGGGCGCAATCATATATGCCCGGACCCGTTGTTCCGTCCCGTTATTGCCGCGCCGGGCGACGGTTGCCGGCGCAGCATCCGCCCGTGGCGTTGCCGCCGCGGACGCTCCCATGCTAAAAGCTGCCGGTCAGGGCAGCGGTCCCTTCCACTCGTGGCGCGGCCCACCCAGCACATGGAGATGCAGGTGGTAGACCTCCTGGCCGCCGTCCGGGCCAGTGTTGATCACCGTCCGGAAACCGTTGGTGCAGCCTGCCGCACGCGCCAGTTCAGGCACCTTCAGCATCATTCTAGCAAGCAGCTCCCCTTCGCCGGCGCCGCAATCGGCCAGCGAGTCGACATGCGACCTGGGAACGACCAGCAAGTGTACCGGTGCCTTGGGATGGATATCGTGGAAGGCCACCATGTCGTCGTCTTCGTAGACTTTGCGCGACGGTAGCTGGCCGGCCACGATCTTGCAGAAAATGCAATTATCCTGAGCGTTCATGAAATTTTCATTGCGATGGCCCAGGCACCCGATGCCACATCCGGGTGCCCGGCCTGACCGGCATCAAAACTGCTGATCCGGGTACATCGGCTTGCTGTCGTTCAGGTACAGCCAGCCTTTGACGATACGATACAGCATCCACAGCGACAGCACGGCCCACACGGCAAAGGCCAGCGGCATCAGCACCACCGTGGCGAACAGTATGCCGCCCAGCACGCCCCACACCACCGACCACCAGAACGAGCGGATCTGCCAGGCGAAGTGCGACGCATATAGTGAGCCGCGCGCGTCGTCGCGCTTGACGTAGTCGATCACGATGGCGATCAGCGCGGTGATGCCGCCGGTCAGCCAGAAGATCGCATACAGCGCATACAGGATGTGCAGCAGCTTGCGCAGGCTGCTGAGCTGTTCGCCGCTGGGAGTGGTGACTTGCCCGGTGTAGTCATTCGCCATATTCGCCCTTTATTTAGAGCCCGCCTTGCGGCAGGCGGAAGACCGGCCGGCGCTTCCCGCCGCGCTAGTCCTTGCGTCGGGCCTTTTCTTCCAGGCCGGACAGTCCTTCGCGCCGCGCCAGTTCGTTGACCACATCGGCCGGCGTCAGCCCGAAGTTTGCCAGCAATACCATGGTGTGGAACCACAGGTCGGCCACTTCATAGACCACCTTGCCGGCTTCGCTGCCGCTCTGTCCGGCCGCGCGCGCATCCTTGGCGGCCATCACGGTCTCGGTGGCTTCCTCGCCGATCTTCTTCAGGATGGCGTCGTCGCCCTTGCTGAACAGGCGCGCCACATAGGACTTGTCGGGATCACCGCCGTTGGCAGGCTTGCGCGATTCCAGCACTTCGGCCACGCGTGCCAGGACGTCAGTGCTGCTCAATGGGGTATCGCTCATGACTTGGTGTAGATATGGGCGGGATCCTTCAGCACCGGCTCGACCGTCTGCCAGTCGCCCGCTTCCGCATCGCCCTCGAACTTCTGGAAGAAGCAGGAATGGCGCCCGGTATGGCAGGCGATGCTGTCGACCTGCGTGACCTTCAGCAGTACCACGTCTTCGTCGCAGTCCAGGCGGATTTCATGCACCTTCTGCACATGGCCGGACTCCTCGCCCTTGTGCCACAGGCGCTTGCGCGAGCGCGACCAGAACACGGCCTCGCCCAGCTCGACGGTGCGCTGCAGCGCGTCGCGGTTCATGAACGCGAACATCAGCACGTCGTTCGAACCGACTTCCTGCACGATCACCGGCACCAGCCCGTTATCGTCCCACTTGACCTTGTTGAGCCACTTCTTTGCCATGATCAGATCCGCACGGGAATGCCCTCGCGGGCCATGAATGCCTTGGCTTCGCCCACGGTGTACTCACCGTAGTGGAAAATGCTGGCGGCCAGCACCGCATCGGCGCGGCCCTGGGTGATGCCGTTGGCGAGGTCCTGCAGGTTGCCGACGCCGCCCGAGGCGATCACCGGCACTGGCACGGCATCGCTGACGGCGCGCGTCAGTTCCAGGTCGAAGCCGCTCTTGGTGCCATCGCGGTCCATGCTGGTCAGCAGGATTTCGCCGGCGCCGCGCGTGGCCATTTCACGCGCCCATGCCACCGCATCCAGCCCGGTGGGCTTGCGCCCGCCATGAGTGAAGACTTCCCAGCGCGGTGCTTCGCCCGGGGCGGAGCTGCGTTTGGCGTCGATCGCCACCACGATGCACTGCGAGCCATAGCGCGCGGTCGCATCCGACACCAGCTGCGGATTGGCGATCGCCGACGAGTTGACACTGATCTTGTCCGCGCCGGCATTGAGCAGGCGCCGCACATCCTCGACCGTGCGCACGCCGCCCCCCACCGTCAGGGGGATAAACACCTGCGAGGCCACGTCCTCGATGATATGCAGCATCAGGTCGCGCCCGTCGCTGGTCGCGGTGATATCGAGGAATGTGATTTCATCAGCGCCCTGCTCGTCGTAGCGGCGCGCGATTTCCACGGGATCGCCCGCATCGCGCAACTCGACGAAATTGACGCCCTTGACCACCCGCCCGTTCGTGACGTCCAGGCAGGGGATGATACGTTTGGCTAGCATGAGATTCCTTGTCCATCGCCCTGGCCGCCGCTTCGTGAGAAACGGCGGGCCAGGCGTTGGCTACGCCCGCGGCGCGTTGGCTTACTGACCCTCGCGCAGCTTGTCCGCACGGGCCTGCGCGGCGGCAAAGTTGAGATCCCCGGAGTAGATCGCGCGGCCGCAGATGACGCCTTCCACGCCCTCTGGCTCGACCGCACACAGGTTGTCGATATCGGCCAGGTTGGACAGGCCGCCGCTGGCGATCACCGGGATCGACATCGACTGCGCCAGCTTGACGGTGGCATCGATATTGATCCCCTGCAGCATGCCGTCGCGGCCGATATCGGTGTAGATGATGGCCTCGACGCCGTAGTCTTCGTACTTGCGCGCCAGGTCCACCACCTCATGACCGGTCAGCTTGCTCCAGCCGTCGGTGGCCACCTTGCCGTCGCGGGCGTCCAGGCCGACGATGATATGGCCGCCGAACGCCGAGCAGGCATCCTTCAGGAAACCGGGGTTCTTGACCGCCGCGGTACCGATGATCACGAACGACAGGCCGTCATCCAGCCAGCGTTCGATGGTGTTCAGGTCGCGGATGCCGCCGCCGAGCTGCACCGGGATCTCGTCGCCGACCTCGGCGATGATGGACTTGATGGCCGCCTCGTTGCGGGGCTTGCCTACAAACGCGCCGTTCAGGTCCACCAGGTGCAGGCGCCGGGCGCCCTGCTCTACCCAGTGACGTGCCATGGCGGCGGGATCTTCGGAAAAGACGGTGGCCTGGTCCATGTCGCCTTGTTTGAGGCGTACACATTGACCGTCCTTCAGGTCGATGGCCGGAATGAGCAACATATGCGTGACGAGCGTGGTTGAGTATTAGAGAGTGAGCGAGACCGGCACTGCCGGTCAGGTCAGGTCGATCATCGAGCGGAAACTGGTCAGTAGAGTATGGTCAGTGAACGGTCGAATGATCGGTCGAAAAAAGCGAATCGGGTATCCGTCGTGCCTGGATCGCGCCGCGCGATCGGGCGGCGCTTCAGGGGTTCCAGTGGACGAAGTTCCGGTACAGCTGCAGGCCCAGGGCCGCGCTCTTCTCGGGGTGGAACTGCGTCGCAAAAATATTATCGCGCGCTACCGCGCTGGTAAATACGACTCCGTATTCCGTTTCGCCGGCGACATGGGCCGGGTCCTGCGCCTGCACATAGTAGCTGTGGACGAAATAGAACCAGCTGTCGTCCGGGATACCGGCCCACAGCGGGTGCGGCTTCGCCTGACGCACCCGGTTCCAGCCCATCTGCGGCACCTTGTAGCGCGAGCCGTCGGGCTGCGTCATGCCGTCCAGCGCAAAGCGCACCACCTGGCCGGGCATCAGGCCCAGCGCTGGCGTGCGGTCCGCACCAGCACGACTTTCGGTGCTGAACTCGAACAGCATCTGTTCGCCAACACACACACCCAGCATCGGCTTGCTGGCAGCGGCTTCGACCACCGCCTGCTGCAGCCCGGAAGCGCCCAGCGCCGACATGCAGTCCGGCATCGCGCCCTGGCCCGGCAACACCACGCGGTCCGCGCCGCGGATGCCTTCGGGCGCATCCACCACCCGCACGTCCGCTTCCGGCGCCGCGGCACGCAGCGCCTGCGCCACCGAGCGCAGGTTGCCCATGCCGTAATCCACAATTGCTATGGTAGTCATGATTTCAAAACAGGCAACAATGTCTTCAGCCCGTCCACAATGAATTCCACGGCCAGCGCCGACAGGATCAGCCCCATCAGGCGCGTGCCGATATTGATGCCGGTGCGGCCAATCACCCGGGCAATGGGGTCGGCCGCGCGAAACACCAGGTACACCACCGCCCCGATCACCACGCCCAGGCCGACCAGGATCAGCAACTGATACCAGTGCTGCGTCTTGCCGGCATAGACAATCACCGTACTGATCGAGCCCGGCCCGGTCAGCAGCGGCAGTGCCAGCGGCACCACCGCGATGCTGGACTTTACCTCCGCCTCGTCCTCTTCTTCCGGCGTGGCCCTGCTGCGGCCGGTCTGCGCGTTCAGCATGTTCATCGCCATCATGATCATGATGAGCCCGCCTCCCACCTGCAGCGACGCCACCGAGATATTGAAGAACTCGATGATCTGCTGCCCCAGCAACGCCGACACCGCCACCACGATCGCCACCGAGACCGACGCGATCTTGATGGTACGCAGTTTTTCCGCTTCGCTCTGCTGGCTGGTCAGGCTGATAAAGAACGGGATCGCCCCGATCGGGTTGATCAGCGCCAGCAGCGAGATAAACGACTTGAGCGTATCCATCGGTTGCGGTTTCGCCAGCGACGCTGGCGGATTCAGCCTGTGGGCCTGGAAAGGTCAGCGGGCGCCGCAACCAGCCGGCACGCCTACGGTTATTCGGAGTGGTCGAATGTGTTGTCGATACGTCGGCAATCGCCTCAGAGCGTACCCTTGGTCGACGGGATCGTGTTCGCCGCACGCGGGTCCAGCTCCACCGCCATGCGCAGTGCCCGGCCAAAGGCCTTGAACACGGTTTCGCACTGGTGGTGGGCATTGATGCCGCGCAGGTTGTCGATATGCAGGGTCACGCCCGCATGGTTGACGAAGCCGCGGAAGAACTCGATGGTCAGGTCGACGTCGAAACTGCCCACGCGCGCACGCGTGAACGGCACGTGGAATTCCAGGCCGGGGCGGCCGGAGAAGTCGATCACCACGCGCGACAGGCATTCGTCCAGCGGCACGTAGCTGTGGCCGTAACGGGTGATGCCCTTCTTGTCGCCGATGGCCTTTGCCACGGCCTGGCCGAGCGTGATGCCCACGTCTTCCACCGTATGGTGGTCGTCGATATGCGTGTCACCGGTGGCTTCGACCTCCAGGTCGAACATGCCATGCCGGGCGATCTGGTCCAGCATGTGGTCGAGGAACGGCACGCCGGACGCCAATTTCTGGCGGCCGGTGCCGTCGAGATTCAGGGAAACGCGGATTTGCGTTTCCGAAGTATTGCGGGTGACCTCTGCAACACGCATGGTGTTAATCCTGCAGCGACGCTGCGAATGCCTCAAGGAACTGCGCGTTTTCTTCGGGCGTGCTGACCGCGACGCGCAGACAATTGGCCAGCAACGGGTGCATTTTACTCACGTTCTTGATCAACACCTTGCGCGCCAGCAGCCGCTCGAACGTCTGTGCGGCATCCGGCACGCGCGCGAGCAGGAAATTGGCGGCGCTGGGGAACACCGTCACCCCCGCATGCGCTGCCATGCCTTCGGCCACGCGGGTGCGTTCGTCGCGCAGTTGGGCGGCCTGTTCGTCCAGCAC
The DNA here is from genome assembly GCF_040578825.1 of Cupriavidus necator. Classification (GTDB taxonomy): domain Bacteria; phylum Pseudomonadota; class Gammaproteobacteria; order Burkholderiales; family Burkholderiaceae; genus Cupriavidus; species Cupriavidus necator_E. Next base: position 24,001 of record NZ_JBEFLI010000012.1, read on the forward strand.
CGACACGTGCTCCAGCGCGAACAGCGCGGCGGCTTCGGTCAGCACGTTGACGTTGTACGGCGGGCGCACCTTGTCGAGCTGCGACAGCCATTCCGGCGCGCCGGCCAGGTAGCCCAGGCGGATGCCGGCCAGGCCCAGCTTGGACACGGTGCGCATCACCAGCAGGTTGCCGAAATCCGCCAGGCGCGGCATCCAGCTTTGCTGCGCGAACGGCTGGTAGGCCTCGTCCACCACCACCAGGCTGTTGCAGACCTCGCCCTGGGCGGCGCGGACGATGGCCTCCATGTCGGCGGCGTCGAACAGGTTGCCGGTGGGGTTGTTCGGGTACGCCAGGTAGATGATGGCAGGCTGGTGCTCGGCCATCGCGGCCAGCATGGCGGCGCGATCGAGCGTGAAGTCCGCGCGCAGCGGCACGCCGACGAATTGCAAGCCGGCAAACTGCGCCGACATTGCGTACATGACAAAGCCCGGCACCGGCGCCATCACCTTGGCGCCCGGCTTGGCCGCCGCCAGCGCCAGCATGCTGATGATCTCGTCCGAGCCATTGCCGAGCAGCACATCCATGCCGGCGGGCACCTGCATCACGGTCTTCAGCTTGGCGCGCAGCGCTTCGCTGCTGGGCACCGGGTAGCGGTTCAGCGCGACCTCGCCCAGGCGCTCGGCCAGTTCGCGGCGCAGCTCGGGCGGCAGCCGGTACGGGTTCTCCATCGCGTCGAGCTTGACCAGACCGTGCGAATCCGGCACGTGGTAGGCGCCCATGGCGCGTACGTCGTCACGGATGATGCGTTCGATCAGGGAGGGCTCTACGGCTGACATGGGAACTCCTAAGTTGGCTGCGTTATCACGCAGCGTGGGTCAGTAGATCAACTGCGTTTGTTGAAGCGATATTCCGCGCTGCGGGCGTGGGCCTGCAGGCCTTCGCCGTACGCGAGTTCGGCGGCGATCTCGCCGAGCATCTGTGCCCCGCCCGCGCTCACTTCGATCAGGCTGGAACGCTTCTGGAAGTCATAGACGCCCAGCGGCGACGAGAAGCGTGCGGTGCGCGAGGTCGGCAACACGTGGTTGGGACCGGCGCAGTAGTCGCCCAGCGATTCGCTGGTATAGCGGCCCAGGAAGATGGCGCCGGCGTGGCGGATCTTCTCGCTCCACTGGCGCGGGTTCTCGGCGGAGATCTCGAGGTGCTCCGGCGCGATCGCGTTGGCAATCTCGCAAGCCTCCTCCATGTCCCGGACCTTGATCAGCGCACCGCGGCCGGAGATCGACGCGGCAATCACGTCGCGGCGCGGCATGGTGCCGAGCTGGCGCTGGATGCTGGCTTCGACGCGGGCAATGTATTCCGAGTCCGGGCACAGCAGGATCGACTGCGCCAGTTCGTCGTGCTCGGCCTGCGAAAACAGGTCCATCGCCACCCAGTCGGGGTCGGTGGTGCCGTCGCAGATCACCAGGATCTCGGACGGGCCGGCAATCATGTCGATGCCGACGGTGCCGAACACACGCCGCTTGGCCGCGGCCACGTAGGCGTTGCCCGGGCCGACGATCTTGTCGACCTGCGGCAGCGTCGCCGTGCCATAGGCCAGCGCGCCGACAGCCTGCGCACCGCCGATGGTGAACACGCGATCGACGCCGGCAATCTGCGCGGCCGCCAGCACCAGCTCATTGCGCACGCCGCCCGGCGTGGGCACGACCATGATGATTTCCTTCACGCCAGCCACGCGCGCCGGGATCGCATTCATCAGCACCGAAGACGGATACGCCGCCTTGCCGCCCGGCACGTAGATGCCGACGCGGTCCAGCGGTGTCACCTTCTGCCCCAGCATGGTGCCGTCGGCCTCGGTGTATTCCCAGCTATGGCTGCCGCATTCGATCTTCTGCTTCTCGTGGTAGGCGCGCACGCGTGCGGCGGCGGCCTCCAGCGCGGCGCGGCGCTTGGGCTCGAGGTCTTCGAGCGCGGCTTCCAACTGTTGCTGCGACACCTCCAGCGCGCCCATCGATGCCGCTTGCACGCGGTCGAAACGCTGGGTGTATTCCAGCACCGCGGCATCCCCGCGCGCCTTCACGTCGGCGAGTATCTGCGCCGCGGCGCGGTCGATGGCCTCGTCCTCGCCGGCCTCGAAGGCCAGCACGTGGCGCAGCGCATCGGCAAAGCCCGGCTCGCTGGAATCAAGCCGGCGGATCGGCAGGTTTTCCATTTCGGTTGCGTTCATGACTTCCTTCCTCTCAGGCAGCCCGGCCTCAGGCCAGCGCCGCCGAAGCGCGTTCGAATGCGTCGAGAATCGGCGCGAGCCGCTCACGCTTCAGTTTGAGCGCGGCCTGGTTCACCACCAGCCGCGACGAAATTTGCACGATCTCTTCCACTTCGACCAGGTTGTTGGCACGCAGCGTACTGCCCGTGCTGACCAGGTCGACGATGGCATCGGACAGGCCCACCAGCGGGCCCAGCTCCATCGAACCGTACAGCTTGATCAGGTCGACGTGTACGCCCTTTTTCGCAAAATGCTCGCGCGCGGTCTGCACATACTTGGTGGCTACCGCCAGGCGCGCGCCCTGGCGCACCGCGTTGGCGTAGTCAAACCCGGCGGGCACCGCCACCGACATGCGGCAGCGGGCGATATTCAGGTCGATCGGCGCGTACAGGCCGGCCATGCCGTTTTCCATCAGCACGTCCTTGCCGGCCACGCCGAAATCCGCCGCGCCATATTGCACGTAAGTCGGCACGTCCGAGGCGCGCACGATCACCACGCGCACGGCGGGATCGGAGGTCGGCAGGATCAGCTTGCGCGAAGTCTCCGGGTCTTCGGTGACCTGGATGCCGGCGGCTTCCAGCAGCGGCAGCGTCTCGGTAAAGATGCGGCCCTTGGACAGCGCCAGCGTGAGCTGGTTGGGCGAAGCGTTGAAAGTGGGGCTCATCGGGCGTCGGTCCTCGGTGCTCAGGCAATGCGGCGGATCTTGGCGCCCACTGCAGACAGCTTGTCTTCCATGCGGTCGTAGCCGCGGTCCAGGTGATAGATGCGGTCGATCACGGTTTCTCCGTCAGCCACCAGGCCGGCGATCACCAGGCTGGCCGAGGCACGCAGGTCGGTGGCCATCACGCTGGCACCGGACAGGCGCGCCACGCCGTTGACCACCGCGGTATTGCCTTCGACCGCGATGTCGGCGCCCAGGCGGTTCAGTTCCTGCACGTGCATAAAGCGGTTTTCGAAGATGGTCTCGGTGACGCGCGCGGTGCCTTCGGCCACGGCATTGAGCGCCATGAACTGCGCCTGCATGTCGGTCGGGAAGGCCGGGTACTCCGAGGTGCGGAAGCTGACGGCCTTCGCGCGGTGCGGCATCGCCAGCCGGATCCAGTCCGCGCCGGTCTCGATGCGGGCGCCGGCCTCGCGCAGCTTGTCCAGCACCGTGTCGAGGATGTCGGGCTGCACGTTGCGCAGCACCAGGTCGCCCAGCGTCGCGGCCGCGGCGCACAGGAACGTGCCGGCCTCGATGCGGTCGGCGATCACGCTGTGGCTGGCGCCATGCAGGCGCTCGACGCCCTGCACCACCAGGCGGTCGGTGCCGATGCCGTCGATCTTCGCGCCCATCTTGACCAGCAGGTGGGCCAGGTCGGTCACCTCGGGCTCGCGCGCGGCGTTTTCCAGCACGGTCTCGCCCTCGGCCAGCGTGGCGGCCATCAGCAGGTTCTCGGTGCCGGTCACGGTGATCATGTCGGTGACCACGCGCGCGCCCTTGAGCCGCCGGGCCCGCGCATGGATAAAACCGTGTTCGATGGTGATCTCGGCGCCCATCGCCTGCAGGCCCTTGATGTGCTGGTCGACCGGGCGCGCGCCGATGCCGCAGCCGCCGGGCAGCGACACGCGGGCTTCGCCGAAGCGCGCCACCAGCGGACCGAGCACCAGGATCGAGGCGCGCATGGTCTTCACCATCTCGTATGGCGCTTCGTAGGAACTGACGCTCCCGCCGTTCAGGGTCACGCGCGCGCCGTCGAGCTCGGCCTGCATGCCCATCTGGCGCAGCAGCTTGAGCGTGGTGCGCACGTCCTGCAGGTTCGGCACGTTATCCAGCGAGATGGTGTCGGCCGTCAGCAGGCCGGCGCACAGGATCGGCAACGCGGCGTTCTTGGCACCCGAAACGCGGATTTCGCCCTTCAGCGGGCCGTTGCCGTGGATCTGGAATTTGTCCATGTTTTGTTTTCTGGAGCCGGGCACACGCCCGGCGTCATTGTTCTTTTGCGCCGCGCAGTCGTTGCAGCGGCGCATGTGGCGAGGCTTACTTGCCCTCGCCTGCCTGCCATTCAGCGGGCGTCAGCGTCTTCATCGACAGCGCATGGATCTCGGCGCGCATGCGGTCACCCAGCGCCGCATACACGCGCTGGTGGCGCTGGATCAGCCGCTTGCCTTCGAACTCGGCGCTGACGATGGTGGCAAAGAAGTGCTGGCCGTCGCCCTCGACTTGCAGATGTTCGCAGGGCAATCCTTGGGCAATGTAGTCCCTGACTTGTTCCGGTGTTGGCAGCATGGGGGTTCTCTTCAGGCTCTCACTTCATGTATGGGGCGCTGCGGCTCAGTGGCGCAGCTTGTATCCGGACTTCAGCAGCCGCAGCGCCAGCGCGGCCAGCACCACGAAGGCCGATCCGACCACCGCCAGGCTGAACAGCGGCGACACGTCCGAGACGCCGAAGAAGCCATAGCGGAAGCCGTCGATCATGTAGAAGAACGGATTGGCATGGGATACCGCCTGCCAGAAGGCGGGCAGCGAATGGATCGAATAGAACACGCCGGACAGGAAGGTCGCCGGCATGATCAGGAAATTCTGGAACGCGGCGAGCTGGTCGAACTTCTCGGCCCAGATGCCGGCGATCAGGCCCAGCGTGCCCAGGATGCCCGCGCCCAGCAGCGCAAACACCAGGATCCAGCCGACATTGGCGAAATGCAGGTTGGCAAACCACGCCGTCACCAGCAGCACGCCCAGCCCCACGGTCAGCCCCCGGATCACCGAGGCCACCACGTAGGCGCCGAACATCTCCCAGTGCGACAGCGGCGGCAGCAGCACGAACACCAGGTTGCCGGTGATCTTGGACTGGATCAGCGACGACGAGCTGTTAGCGAACGCGTTCTGCAGCACGCTCATCATCACCAGGCCGGGCACCAGGAAGGCGGTGTAGCTGATCTGGTCGTAGACCTTGACGCGGTCTTCCAGCACATGGCCGAAGATCAGCAGGTACAGCACCGCGGTCAGCACGGGCGCGGCCACGGTCTGGAAGCTGACCTTCCAGAAGCGCAGCACTTCCTTGTACAGCAGGGTGCGGAAGCCTACCAGGCCGCCCACCGCCATCGGCGCCAGGTGCGCGTCGTCCAGGATTTCGATATCGCCGGGTTGCTTCATGCCGCGGCCTCCATGGCCGGGTCGGGCAGCGCGCCGGGCATATGCCCCTCCCGGCGCATGATCTGGACAAACACGTCTTCGAGGTCGGCCTTGTTGATTTCCATGTCTTCAATGTCACACCCTGCTTCGCGGCAGGCGGCCAGGATCGGCTCCACTGCCTCGTAGCCCGACAGCCGCAGCCGCACCGCGCGCTCGCCGGGGGTGGACGGCATGCGCAGCGGTTCCAGCGCCGGCGGCAGGCCGCCGCGCGCAAAGGTCAGCACCAGTTGCAGGCCGGCAAACTGCGTCAGCAGGTTGCTGGTGCGGTCCAGCGCCACCACTTCGCCGAACTTGAGCATGGCGATGCGGTCGCACAGCGCCTCGGCCTCTTCCAGGTAGTGCGTGGTCAGGATGATGGTGTGGCCTTCGCGGTTCAGGCGCGAGATGAACTTCCAAAGCGTCTGGCGCAGCTCAACGTCGACGCCGGCGGTGGGCTCATCCAGCACGATCACCGGCGGGCGGTGCACCAGCGCCTGCGCCACCAGCACGCGCCGCTTCATGCCCCCCGAGAGCTGGCGCATATTGGCGTCCGCCTTGCCGGTCAGGTCCAGGTTGGCCATGATCTCGTCGATCCAGTCGTCGTTGCGCGTGAGGCCGAAGTAGCCGGACTGCAGCCGCAGCGTCTCGCGCACCGTGAAGAACGGGTCGAACACCAGCTCCTGCGGCACCACGCCCAGCATACGCCGCGCCATCCGGTAGTCGGACACGACATCGTGGCCGAGCACACTGACGCGGCCCGAATCGGCGCGGTTCAGGCCGGCGAGGATCGAGATCAGCGTGGTCTTGCCGGCGCCGTTGGGCCCGAGCAGGCCGAAGAATTCGCCGCGTTCGACGGTGAAGCTGACGCCCTTGAGCGCCTGCAGGTTGCGGTAGCGCTTGCGAACGTCGTGGATTTCAATGGCTTTCATGGCCGATTGTTTATGGCGGGTACGCCTTTTTTGTGGGGCGGCCACCTGGAAATGGGGAGCAACTGCGGGCCCTGGCTACCCTGGCCCGGCATGGTACGGACCGGGATGGGCGGGGGATGGGCGAACAACCGGGAATTATAGGGGATGCGGGGATGGTCCCGCTTGGGTCCACTCGATCCACCTCGATCCCCGTTCGGGCGCGGCGGCCGCGCCAGGCAGCCGCCGGGGCATCGCTGGCGGCCACCATGACGGCGAGCCGGCGATGCCGGATCAATGTCGGTGGTGGTGTCCCGGTTGTTGTCCGGGCTGGGCGAAGGCCAGTTCGATGTCCGACTCGGCCTCGGGCGCCTTGGCGCGCGCGGCGCCCGGCGTCAGGCCGAGCAGGCCATCCACGCCGTACAGGCTTGCCAGTTGCGACAAATCAGCCGGCACGCCGCGCAGCGACAGCGCCAGGTTGCGTGCCGCGGCGGCGCGATGCCAGGCCAGCAGCACTGCAACGGCGGCGGAATCCACCTGGGTCAGGCCGGTGCAGTCCACCTGCACATCGCCCTGCGCGACGCGCGCCAGCCCGTCGCGCAGCACGGCGGCGGCGTTCTGGTTGGTCAGCGAGGTGCCCAGCGAAAGCATGGATGCGTTTGGTGGCCTGAGGGAGAAAGGGAGAAGCAAAACGACGGCTCCCGCACTTTGGCGGGAGCCTGTGCCGCGAACGGCTATTGTAGAGCAGATCGGCACGCCGTGCTGCATCGCAGCGGGATGCCGACGGAGGTGGCTCAGCTCTTGGCGTTGGCGAGCTGGCGGTTGCGGTCCTGCAGCGTCTTGATCACGCCCTCTACGCCCTGCTGGCCAACGATGGTGTTGAAGCTGCCCTTGTAGGCCTCGGTCAGCCACGCGCCCAGCACGTTGATGTCATACAGCTTCCAGCCTTGCGCGGTCTTCTCCAGGCGGTAGTCCATCTGGATCGGCTCGCCCTTGTTGATCACCTGGGTGCGGATGGTGGCGTCAGTGTCTTCAGGCGTGCCGCGGTAAGGGCGGTACTGCACGGTCTGGTCGCGGATCTGGGCGATGGCGCCGGCGTAGGTGCGGATCAGCAGGGTCTTGAATTCTTCGGTGATCTGCTTCTGCTGCTCGGGCGTGGCCTTGGACCAGTTGCGGCCCATCGCGATCTGCGTGGTTTTCTGGAAGTTCGCGTTGGGCATGATCTTCTGCTCGACCAGCGCCGTGATCTTGGCGATATTGCCGGCCTGCATGTCCTTGTCGGCCCTGACGGTCGACATCACGTCGTTGACCAGCACCTTGATCAGACCGTCCGGGGTAGCCGCGTCCTGGGCCGGGGCCTGGGCGTGCGCCGCGCCTGCGAAGGCAATGACGGCAAGGAAGGGGACCAACAGTCGCTTTAGCATGGATTTTCCTTCTTTATCAAAAACGTATCTCGCCGGGGGACGAACCGGCCGGCGCTGCCGGTGGCGGCGTGGGGCCTTGCGGTGATTGGAACACAGGCGCCAGCCATAGGTTGCAGCCGCACGGGCATTCCCCGCCACTTCAAAACAAATTGTTTCAGCCCTCACAGGGCATTCACAGCCTGGCGCAGGCCCTGTCCGGCCTGCGCCACCAAGGCGTTCAGCGTATCCGGATGATGCCCGGCATGATGCGCTGCATCGGCTCGACCGGCGGCACCGGCAGGCTCTGGCTTTCCGGCTGCAAGTCGCCGGCAGGCGCTTGCTGCTGCGGCGCCGGGGCGGGCGCTGGTGCCGGAGCTGCAGCGTCTGCAGGCGCCTGGGCGGGAGCCAGTTCGCCTGGCGCGGCGGGCGCAGCGGGCGCAGCCGGCACGGTAGGCGCGGTAGGTGCCGGAGGTTCCGAAGGTGCTGCAGGTCCGGACGGCGCCGCGGGCTGCTCGCCCTCGGCCGGAGCCGGCGCCGCATCGGCGTCGGCATCCTCGTCGCCATCCGGCGGGTTGCCGTCGTAGACCAGGTACTGGCGCCGCTGCAGGTAGGAATCGCGCAGGAACGAGTACTTGTCCAGCGCGGCCTGCTCCAGCAGGTTGCTGGCGCCCAGCAGCTGCGCCCGGCCGGCCACGACGCGCACGCCGGTCAGCGAATTGCGCAGCGACACCGGATACAGGTAAGCCGTCGGGTCGAACTGGCGGTCCACCAGCATGCCGCCGGTGTCGCGTACCGTGCTTGGCCCGAACAGCGGCAGCACCAGGTACGGCCCCGTGGGCACGCCCCACACGCCCAGCGTCTGGCCGAAGTCTTCCTTGTACTTGGGCAGGCCGGCCGGGGTGGCGATATCGATCAGGCCGCCGATGCCCAGCACGGTGTTCATCGCCACGCGCATCGAGTCTTCCGCCGCGCGCGTGGGCTTGCCCTGCAGCAGGTTGTTCGCCGCCGAATAGACATCGCTGATGTTGGAGAAGAAGTTCTCCACCGCGCGCTGCACCGGCGTGGGCATGTAGTCGGCGTAGAGTTCGGCGACCGGGCGCAGGATGCCCTTGTCGAAGTCCTCATTGATCTTCGCGACTTCGCGGTTGAACGGCTCCAGCGGATCCCTGGGATTGGCGTTCGGGCCCGTGGCGCAACCGGCAAACACGGTGACGGCAAAGGCCGCGGCCAGCAGCCTGGCCGCCGGGCGGCGCGCCGCGCTGCCCGGTTTGTTGGATGGCGCAGCGCTCATTTGAGCTCCCCGCCGGGCGCGGGCGCGCTGGCGCCGGGGGCCGAACCGCCGCCGCTGCCGCCGGCATCCGCCGCCTTGTTGTACAGGAACTGGCCGATCAGGTTTTCCAACACCACGGCCGACTGCGTCATGGTGATGCGCGCGCCGTCGGCCAGCATGGCGGTGTCGCCGCCGGCTTCCAGGCCGATGTACTGCTCACCGAGCAGGCCCGAGGTCAGGATCTTGGCCGAGGTGTCCTTGGGGAACTGGTAGCGCTTCTCCAGGCTCAGCTCGACGGTGGCCTGGTAGGTCTTGTCATCGAAGCGGATCGCCGCCACGCGGCCGACCACGACGCCGGCGCTCTTGACCGGCGCCCGCGGCTTGAGCCCGCCGATATTGTCGAAGCGCGCCTGCACGCTGTAGCTGTCCTGGAAGGAGAAGGCGCTCATGTTCCCCGCCTTGAGGGCCAGGAACAGCAGGGCCACGAACCCCGCCACCACGAACAGCCCCACCCAGAAATCGAGTGCGTTCTTTTTCATTGGAATCTCTTTCTTCAACCCGTTATGTCTTGTCGCTGACTTGTTGTGTTCTCGTCTTATTGCTGACATCGCCCGCGTCAGTTGCTGAACATCAGCGCGGTCAGCAGGAAATCCAGCCCCAGCACGGCCAGCGACGCGAGCACCACGGTGCGGGTGGTCGCGCGCGAGACGCCTTCCGGCGTGGGCTTGGCTTCGAAGCCCTGGTACAAGGCAATGAAGGTCACCGCAATGCCGAAGATAAAGCTCTTGATCACGCCGTTGAGCACGTCGGCGCGCACATCGACGCCGCCCTGCATCTGCGACCAGAACGCGCCTGCATCCACGCCGATCAGCTGCACGCCGACGATATAGCCGCCGAGGATACCCACCGCGCTGAAGATCGCCGCCAGCACCGGCATGGCAATCACCCCCGCCCAGAAGCGCGGCGCGATCACGCGCTGCAGCGGGTTCACCGCCATCATCTCCATCGCCGTAAGCTGCTCGCCTGCTTTCATCAGTCCGATCTCGGCGGTCAGCGAGGTGCCGGCGCGGCCCGCGAACAGCAGCGCGGTCACCACCGGCCCGAGCTCGCGCACCAGCGAGAGCGCCACCAGCAGCCCGAGCGCCTGCTCCGAACCGTAGCGGTTCAGCGTGTAGTAGCCCTGCAGCCCCAGCACGAAGCCGACAAAGAGCCCCGACACCGCGATGATCACCAGCGACAGGTTGCCGACGAAGAAAACCTGGTCGGTCACCAGCCGGAAGCGGCGCAGCAGTGCCGGCGACAGCCCGAGCAGCGCGAGGAACATGCGCGTGGCATGGCCCACGCCCGACACGTTGCGGCGCACGGCCGCGCCGATGGTAGTGAAGAAGCCGATCACCGCGCACCTCCGGCAAAGTCCTCGGCCAGCGTCGGCCCCGGGTAGTGGAACGGCACCGGGCCATCGGCCTCGGCATGGACGAACTGGTGCACGAACGGGTCGGTGGAAGCGCGCAGCGCCTCCGGCTCGCCCTGGGCGGCAATGCGCCCGTCGGCAATGAAATAGACGTAGTCGGCGATCTGGAAGGTCTCGTGCACGTCGTGCGAGACGATGATCGTGGTCGCGCCGAGCGCGTCGTTGAGACTGCGGATCAGCCGCGCGGTCAGGCCCAGCGAGATCGGGTCGAGGCCGGCGAAGGGCTCGTCATACATCAGCAGCGCCGGATCCAGCGCGATCGCCCGCGCCAGCGCCACCCGCCGCGCCATGCCGCCCGAGATCTGCGACGGCATCAGCTCGCGCGCGCCGCGCAGCCCGACCGCGTTGAGCTTCATCAGCACCAGGTCGCGGATCATCGAATCGGGCAGGTCGGTATGCTCGCGCAGAGGAAACGCCACATTATCGAACACCGACAGATCCGTAAACAGCGCGCCGAACTGGAACAGCATGCCCATCTGGCGCCGCACTGCGTACAGGCCCTTGGTATCCAGCGTATGGATATCGGTGCCGGCAAAGCGCACCGCGCCCGACTGCGGGCGGACCTGGCCGCCGATCAGGCGCAGCACCGTCGTCTTGCCACAGCCCGAGCCGCCCATCACCGCGATCACCTTGCCGCGCGGGAATTGCATGGTCAGGCCGGAGAGGATCGGCGTGCCGTGGTCCGCGTAGGCGAAATCCACCGCATTCAGTTCGACGAGGTTTTGGGAAGATTCGGTCACGTTGGCACCGGTCGGGACAGGGGCGCATTATAAGGTGTACTACCTAGCCCTGCTGGCACCCGTGTGTCTCCCGCCACATCGGATTCTGACGCCGTGGCGGGCTCAGCCCCTTCCGAGCGCAACCTGAGAGGATTCTGAGCCGTCGCGGCTCATCGCTGCTGGGACTGCGCCACGTCCCGCAGGATCACCTGCCACTGGATCGATTCGGAGCGGATGGCCGTGGCAAAGGCCTCGGGCGAGTCGCGCAGCGGCGTCAGCCCGGCGGCCAGCAGCCGGGCGCGCACCTCGCGCTCGGCCATCACGCCGTCGAGCTCCACCGCCAGCCGCGCCACGATCGCGCGCGGGGTCTTGGCCGGCGCCATCACGCCGAACCAGGACGCGGCGGCATAGCCCTCCAGCCCCGACTCCTGCAGTGTGGGCACCAGCGGCGCCAGCGGCGAGCGCGCCATGCCGGTCACGCCGACCAGCCGCAGCGCGCCGCTGCGGATATGGCTCTGCACCGCCGCGAACGAACAGAAGCAGGCGCTGATGCGGCCGGCCAGCATCTCCTGCACCACCGCAGCCTCGCCCTTGCCGGTGACCAACGGTACGCCGTTGCGGATGCCGTGCACCGCGTATTCCGCGTACAGGTGCGACGGACTGCCCGGCTGGCCGTAGCCGTAGCTGTACGAGCCCGGGCTGGACCTTACCGCCGTCATCCACTGCTCCGGCGTGCGCATCGGCAGCCGGGCATCGATGACGAGGAACAGCGGCGTGGTGGCAACCCGCGCCACCGGCGTGAAATCGCGCACGACGTCATAGGGCACCGGCTCGAGCCCCGGCTGGATCAGCATATTGGCCTGGTGGAACAGCAGCGTGTGGCCATCGGAGCTGGCCTTGGCAACCACATCGCCGGCGGTGGTGCCGGCGGCGCCCGGGCGGTTGTCGACCTCCATCGGCACGCCGAGGCGCGCCGACAGGCGCTCTGCCAGCATGCGCGCCACGGCGTCGGCCACGCCCCCGGCCGGGAATGGCACGATCAACCGCATCGGCCGCTCGGGGTAGGAGATGCTGCGCTCCAGTTGCGGGCCGGCATGGGCGGTCGCGGCGGGCACCGCGAGGGCCAGCGTGGCACACCCCAGGGCATACAGGCACAGGAAAGGTTGGAGCCAGCGCCGGACCACGGCCCAGACGGCACGCTCCGACGCAAGCGCATTACCTCGCCAAAGCCGCGACAGATTGCGCACTTCGGGCATCAATTTCCTCCGGCCGGACTCCTGAGGAGAACGGCGAACGGGTTCTGCGGAAAAAGGATTTGCGAGGCGGTTTCCGTTAATCGTTTTAGAAAATTGTAAGGACTATGCGAAGGGCACCACAGGCACGTAAACCATAGCCGGGAGAACCCTGAAGGCTTGTGCAGGCTTGCCAAAAGCGCCATCGCCCCGGGCACGGGCGACCCGCATTTATCGCCCGATATAATCGCGTGATGTCGAATTTCACCGTGCGGCCGATGGTCACTGCCGACCTGCCGGCCGTGCTGGCGGTGCAGGCCAGTTGCTATACCGGGGTATTGCTGGAGAGCGAAGCCGCGCTGGCAAGCCGGCTGGCGCTGTCCCCGCAGACCTGCTTTGTTGCGCCCGACCCGCGCCATCCCGGCGCCGTCGCCGCTTATCTGTTTACGCATCCCTGGCCAGAGGCCGGCCTGCCGCCGCTCGATGGTGTGCTGGACGATCGCTGGCGCCGCGCGGCCGCGCCGGACGCGCTGACGTGGTTTGTCCATGACATGGCGGTGGCCCCTGCCGGGCGTGGCGCCGGACTGGCGCCCCGGCTGTACCAGGCGGCACTGGCGGCGGCACGCGCCTGCGGGCTCACGCGCTCGCGGCTGATCGCGGTGCAGTCCGCCGCGTCATGGTGGCGCAGGCTTGGGTACGCGCCGGTGGCTGCCGGGACGGCGTCGCGGCATGCGGTCAAGCTGGGCGACTATGGGGCGGATGCGGTGTTGATGGAGCGGGTGTTGGCGGAGTGAGCACCGCGCACGCCACCAACAAGAAAAAAGCCCGCCGGCTTGCGCCAGGCGGGCTTTTTCATTGGATCAAGGGCAGCTCAACGCGGCAGGTCGCTATGCCCCATCAGGAACGCGTCAACCGAACGCGCGGCCTGGCGGCCTTCGCGGATCGCCCACACCACCAGCGACTGGCCGCGGCGCACGTCGCCGGCGGCGAACACCTTGGGCACGTTGGTGTGGTAGGCACGCTCGCCCTCGGTCGCGGCCTTGGCGTTCTTGCGCGCGTCGGTATCCACGCCGAATGCTTCCAGCATCGAGCCCACCGGGTTGGTGAAGCCCATCGCCAGCAGCACCAGGTCGGCCGGCAGGATGAACTCGCTGCCTTCCACTTCCTGCATGCGGCCATCCTTCCATTCGACGCGGCAGGCCTTCAGCGCGGTGACCTTGCCGTTCTCGCCGATGAATTCCTTGGTGGCGACCGACCAGTCGCGCTCGCAGCCTTCGTCGTGCGACGACGAGGTGCGCAGCTTGATCGGCCAGTACGGCCACACCAGCGGCTTGTTCTCTTCTTCCGGCGGCTGCGGCAGCAGTTCGAACTGGGTCACCGAGGTGGCGCCGTGGCGGTTGGACGTGCCCACGCAGTCGGAGCCGGTATCGCCGCCGCCGATCACGATCACGTTCTTGCCTTCGGCACGGATCTCGTTTTCACCGTCGCCCGCCACTTCTTTGTTCTGCGGGATCAGGAATTCCAGCGCGAAGTGGATGCCGGCCAGGTCGCGGCCCGGCACCGGCAGGTCGCGCGGCACTTCCGAGCCGCCCGCCAGCACCACGGCGTCGAACTGCTCCATCAGGGCCTGGGCCGAGATGGTTTCCCGCGCGTAGTTCTTGATGCCGGCCGGCAGTTCGCCGTCGGTCACCATCACGCCCGGACGGAAGGTCACGCCTTCGGCCTGCATCTGCTCCATGCGGCGGTCGATCAGCGTCTTTTCCATCTTGAAGTCGGGGATGCCGTAGCGCAGCAGGCCGCCGATGCGGTCGTTCTTCTCGAACACGGTCACATCATGGCCGGCGCGCGCCAGTTGCTGCGCGGCGGCCATGCCGGCGGGGCCGGAGCCGACCACGGCCACGGTCTTGCCGGTGCGGTGCTTGGGCGGCTGCGGCGCGACCCAGCCCTCTTCCCAGGCCTTGTCGATGATGGCGTGCTCGATCGACTTGATGCCAACCGGCAGCTCGTTGATGCCCAGCGTGCAGGCGGCCTCGCACGGTGCCGGGCAGATACGGCCGGTGAACTCGGGGAAGTTGTTGGTCTGGTGCAGCACCTCGATCGCCGACTTCCAGTCCTGGCGGTACACCAGGTCGTTGAAGTCGGGGATGATGTTGTTGACCGGGCAGCCGTTGCTGCAGAACGGGATGCCGCAGTCCATGCAGCGCGCACCCTGGATCTTCGCTTCGCTGTCGGACAGCGCGAACACGAATTCCTTGTAGTGCTTCACGCGCTTGACTACCGGTTCGTAGCCTTCGTTCTGGCGCGGAAATTCGAGAAAGCCAGTCGCCTTACCCATGTTGCGTCCTTGGTCATGCTGCGCGGGACCGGCGGCGTCGCCGGCCTCGCTGTGGGGTCAGTATCTTGTCGGGGCCGCGGCGGCTGCCGCGGCCCTTCGCTACGTTGGTGCCGAACTCAGGCCGCGATGGCTTCGCGGTCGCTGTCGCGGGCGGCCTGTTCCTTGGCGTACATCTCGCCCAGCGCGCGCTTGTACTCGGTCGGGAAGACCTTGACGAACTTGCGGCGTGCCGTGGTCCAGTCCGCCAGCAGCGCCTTGGCGCGCTCCGAACCGGTGTAGCGGAAGTGCTGCTCGATCAGGTTGCGCAGGATGACTTCATCCAGCTGGCGCTTGCCGTCGACCTTGTGCCACGAAGCCGGGCCCTGGCCCTTCTCCTGGTCGGCCGCGGCCAGCACCGCTTCCAGCGCCACCATCGAGGTGTTGCAGCGCTTGTCGAACAGGCCGTCCTCGTCGTAGACGTAGGCCACGCCGCCCGACATGCCGGCCGCGAAGTTGCGCCCGGTGCCGCCCAGCACCACTACCGTGCCGCCGGTCATGTACTCGCAACCGTGGTCACCGGTGCCTTCCACGACTGCCACGGCGCCCGAGTTGCGCACCGCGAAGCGCTCGCCGGCCACGCCGTTGAAGAACGCTTCACCGGCGATGGCACCGTACAGCACGGTGTTGCCGACGATGATGTTGCGGGTCGGATCGCCGCGGAACTCATGCGGAGCACGCACAATCACGCGGCCGCCCGACAGGCCCTTGCCGACGTAGTCGTTGCCGTCGCCCACCAGGTCCAGCGTGATGCCGTGCGCCAGGAACGCGCCGAACGACTGGCCGGCGGTGCCTTGCAGCTGGATGTGGATGGTGTCGTCGGGCAGCCCTTCGTGGCCGTACTGCTTGGCGACCACGCCGGACAGCATTGCCCCGACGGTACGGTTGACGTTCTTGACCGGCTGGATGAACGAGACGCGCTCGCCCTTCTCGATCGCCGGACGCGCCTTGGCGATCAGCACGTGGTCCAGCGCCTTGCCGGCTTCGGCCGACAGGCCGTGGTCCTGCACGTCGGTGTGGTACAGCGGCACGTCCGCGCCCAGCGACACCTGGTGGAAGATGCGGCTGAAGTCCAGGCCGCGTGCCTTCCAGTGCTCGATGCCCGGCTTGGTGTCGAGCAGGTCGGCGCGGCCGATCAGCTCGTCGAACTTGCGGATGCCCAGCTGGGCCATGATCTCGCGGGCCTCTTCTGCAACGAAGAAGAAGAAGTTCACCACGTGTTCCGGCTTGCCCTGGAACTTCTTGCGCAGTTGCGGATCCTGCGTGGCCACGCCCACCGGGCAGGTGTTCAGGTGGCACTTGCGCATCATGATGCAGCCTTCCGCAACCAGCGGCGCGGTGGCGAAGCCGAACTCGTCGGCGCCGAGCAGCGCGCCGATGACGACGTCGCGGCCGGTCTTCATCTGGCCGTCGGCCTGCACGCGGATGCGGTTGCGCAGGCCGTTGAGCAGCAGCGTCTGCTGCGTCTCGGCCAGGCCCAGCTCCCACGGCGTGCCGGCGTGCTTGATCGACGACCACGGCGAGGCGCCGGTGCCGCCGTCATGGCCGGCGATCACCACGTGGTCGGCCTTGGCCTTGGACACGCCCGCGGCCACGGTGCCGACGCCCACTTCGGACACCAGCTTGACCGAGATATCCGACGACGGGTTGACGTTCTTCAGGTCGTGGATCAGCTGTGCCAGATCCTCGATCGAATAGATGTCATGGTGCGGGGGCGGCGAGATCAGGCCGACGCCCGGCACCGAGTAACGCAGCTTGCCGATGTAGTCCGACACCTTGTGGCCGGGCAGCTGGCCGCCTTCGCCGGGCTTGGCGCCCTGCGCCATCTTGATCTGGATCTGGTCGGCCGACGCCAGGTACTCGGCGGTCACGCCGAAACGGCCCGACGCCACCTGCTTGATCCTGGAACGCAGCGAATCACCGTCGCGCAGTTCCAGGTCGTTCTCGATCACGCCGTCGCCCAGCAGGCCCTTGAGGGTATCGCCCTGCTTGATGGGGATGCCGCGCAGTTCGTTGCGGTAGCGCTTCTCGTCCTCGCCGCCTTCGCCGGTGTTGGACTTGCCGCCGATACGGTTCATCGCCAGCGCCAGCGTGGTGTGCGCTTCGGTCGAGATCGAGCCGAGCGACATGGCGCCCGTGGCGAAGCGCTTGACGATCTCCTTGGCCGGCTCGACTTCTTCCAGCGGGATCGCGCGCGATGGATCCACCTTGAACTCGAACAGACCGCGCAGCGTCATGTGGCGCTTGCTCTGGTCGTTGATGATGTTGGCGTATTCCTTGTACGTCTGGTAGGCGCCCTTGCCGTCGTCAGCGCGCACCGAGTGCTGCAGCTTGGCGATCGAGTCCGGGGTCCACATATGCTCTTCGCCGCGGATACGGAAGGCGTATTCGCCGCCGGCGTCGAGCATGTTTTCCAGCACCGGGCTGTTGCCGAACGCGTCCTTGTGCAGGCGCAGCGCTTCCTCGGCGACCTCGAAGATGCCGATGCCCTCGACGTTCGACGGCGTGCCGTGGAAGTACTTCTGCACCAGCTCGCGCGACAGGCCGATGGCTTCGAAGATCTGCGCGCCGGTGTACGACATGTACGTGGAGATGCCCATCTTGGACATCACCTTGAACAGGCCCTTGCCGATCGCCTTGACGAAGTTCTTGACCGCCTTCTCGGGCGACAGGTCGCCCGACAGGCCGCTGGCCATGTCGGCCAGGGTTTCCATCGCCAGGTACGGATGCACGGCTTCGGCGCCGTAGCCGGCCAGCAACGCGAAGTGGTGCACTTCACGCGCGGTGCCGGTCTCGACCACCAGGCCGGTGGACGTGCGCAGGCCCTTCTCCACCAGGTGGTGGTGCACGGCGGACGTGGCCAGCAGCGCGGGAATCGCGACATGGTCGGCGTCCACGCGGCGGTCGGTCACGATCAGGATGTTGTAGCCCGAGCGCACCGCATCCACGGCTTCGGCGCACAGCGAGGCCAGGCGCGCTTCGATGCCTTCCTTGCCCCAGGCAGTCGGGTAGCAGATGTTCAGTTCGTACGCACGGAACTTGCCGCCGGTGTAGTGCTCGATGTTGCGGATCTTGGCGATGTCCTTGAAGTCCAGCACGGGCTGGGACACTTCGAGGCGCATCGGCGGGTTGATGTTGTTCAGCTCGAGCAGGTTCGGCTTCGGGCCGATGAACGACACCAGCGACATCACCATGTTCTCGCGGATCGGGTCGATCGGCGGGTTGGTGACCTGGGCGAACAGCTGCTTGAAGTAGTGGTACAGCGTCTTGTTCTTGGACGACAGGATGGCCAGCGGCGAGTCGTTACCCATCGAGCCGGTGGCTTCCTCGCCGGCCAGCGCCATCGGCGCCATCAGGAACTTGACGTCTTCCTGGGTGTAGCCGAACGCCTGCTGGCGGTCCAGCAGCTTGGCCACGGGCTTCTTCTCGGCGGCGACGTCTTCCGGCTTGGCGTCGATCTCGTCCAGCTTGATGCGCACGGCATCGATCCAGCTCTTGTACGGCTTGGCGTTGGCCAGGTTGTCCTTCAGTTCCTTGTCGTCGATGATGCGGCCCTGTTCCATGTCGATCAGGAACATCTTGCCCGGCTGCAGGCGCCACTTCTCAACGATGCGCGACTCGGGGAACGGCAGCACGCCGGCTTCCGAGGCCAGCACCACGACGTCGTCCTCGGTCACGTAGAAACGTGCCGGGCGCAGGCCGTTGCGGTCCAGCGTGGCGCCGATCTGGCGACCATCGGTGAAGCAGATCGCGGCCGGGCCGTCCCACGGCTCCATCATGGCGGCGTGGTACTCGTAGAAGGCGCGACGGTTGTCGTCCATCAGCGTGTGCTGTTCCCAGGCTTCCGGGATCATCATCATCATCGCGTGGACGAGCGGGTAGCCGGCCATCGTCAGCAGTTCGAGGCAGTTGTCGAACGATGCCGTATCGGACTGGCCCGGATAGATCAGCGGCCACAGCTTGGGCAGGTCGTCGCCCAGCACCGGCGACGAGATCGCGCCGGTACGGGCGTTGATCCAGTTGACGTTGCCCTTGACCGTGTTAATTTCGCCGTTGTGGGCGACCATGCGGTACGGGTGGGCCAGTTCCCAGGCCGGGAAGGTGTTGGTCGAGAAGCGCTGGTGCACCAGGGCCAGCGCCGACACGGCGCGCGGGTCCTGCAGGTCCAGGTAGTACTCGCCGACCTGGTTGGCCAGCAGCAAGCCCTTGTACACCACGGTACGGGCCGACATCGACGGCACGAAGTATTCCTTGCCGTGCTTGAGCTTGAGCGCCTGGATGGCGTGGCTGGCGGTCTTGCGGATGACGTAGAGCTTACGTTCCAGCGCGTCCGTGGTCATGATGTCGCGGCCGCGACCGATGAAGATCTGGCGGATCACCGGCTCGGTCTTGCGCACCGTCGGGGACATCGGCATGTTGGCGTCCACCGGCACGTCGCGCCAGCCCAGCACGACCTGTCCTTCCAGGCGGACGGTGCGCTCCAGTTCCTGTTCGCAGGCCAGGCGCGAGGCGTGTTCCTTGGGCAGGAAGATCATGCCCACGCCGTATTCGCCGGCGGGCGGCAGGCTCACGCCCTGCGCAGCCATTTCCTCGCGGTAGAACTGGTCGGGGATCTGGATCAGGATACCGGCACCGTCACCCATCAGCGGGTCAGCGCCGACCGCGCCGCGGTGGTCCAGGTTCTCCAGGATCTTCAGGCCCTGGGAAATGATCTCGTGGGACTTCTTGCCCTTGATATGCGCGACCATGCCGACGCCGCAGGCGTCGTGCTCATTGCTCGGGTCGTACATGCCTTGCGCCTGGGGGCGCAAGTCGATGGCGGTGGAGGACGTGGCGATCTGCTCGCTGGTCTGCGCTTGGGCCGAAAGATTTTTCGTTTGGTCCACGGGCTGAATTCCGGTGAAGGCTGCGCGAACGACTGGGCGTACCGGAACGGGGACCGCGCGCTTTCTATATATCCAGCCGGCCGAGGTCGGCGGAGGGATTCGGGGACGAAGCTGTCTGCGGGCCGCAGCGGCGTACACGGGCGTGACGCGCCGCACAATGACTGTGGGTGGAGCAACTATATGGGAATCTTATTCGCCTCGCAAAATTTTTAAATGGGGTCAGAACACATTTATATTCGCACCGTTTCGGTGATCGCATTAAATGGGGACACATTAGTTTTGCGGACTTCCGACCACCTCTTCTGCCCGTGCTTGCACCTTTTTGGGGCGGCCCTTCGGAAGCGGCTGAACACGCCGCGTCGCGTGCCGTTCGAGTTGCGCCAGGAATGATTCGTCACCAAGGGGCCAGCCGCTATGCGCATGGGTGCGCAGCGTGGCCAACGTCCTGCCGGACAGGCCTTCCGCACTCAGCACGCGGTAGTTGGACTGCCGCTCGAACGGCGTATTGCCCAGCTCCCAGTACGCGGAGTGGTCGCTTACAAACGGGCTCGCCTCGATGCCGGCATGGTGGCGGTAACTGCTCCAGCGGTCGGCCTCAGGCGTGGTCATTTCGCCGGCGCGCTGCGCGTTGCTTTCGACGTAGAGCATTGCTGGCAGCATCCACTGGGCCGGATCGAACACCGCCGAGCGAAAGCGCCCCTCCCACAGCGTGCCGGTGCGGTTGGCAACGCGGTTGAAGTAGCGGGCGTAGCGGCGCCCGACCGCCTGCATGGTCAGGCTGAGCGAATCCTGTGCCTTGGGCGTGGCCACCAGATGGACGTGGTTGGGTCGCAGCGCATAGGCGTGGACCGCCAGGTCATGCTCGCGCGCGGCCATGCGCAGGCAGTCGAGGTAGTGCAGGTAGTCGTCGGGGCCGAGAAAGACGTCCTGGCGGTTGTTGCCGCGTTGCAACACCAGGGCGGGGAGGCCGGCGGGGGAAAAGCGGGGAAGACGGGCCATGGCAGGTCATGCGAGCATCGATGCCCGCATGATAGCCTGATCCGTCCCCAATTAATCCGGCAGCAGTGCCGGCGCCCGTCAGTCGCCCTCGCTGACGGCGAAGATACGGCGGTGTTCGCGGATCGCGTAGCGGTCGGTCATGCCGGCGATGTAGTGGGCGATCAGGCGCGGCTGGTCGGCGCCATGCCCGGCCTGGTACTGCGGCGGCAGCAGGCGCGGATCGCCCATAAAGGCTTGGAACAGGTCGCCGACGATACGCTGGGCCTTGGCTGACATCCGCATCACCAGGTAGTGCCGGTACAGGTGGCGAAACAGGAAGCGCTTGAGCGCCGCCGCTTCCTCATGGATCTGCGGGCTGAAGCCGACCAGCGGCCCGGCCGCGCGCACCGCGTCGATCGAGCGCGGGTTGGCCGCGGCGATATTGCTGCTGGTGGTCTCGATCAGGTCGACGATCAGCGTATTGATCATGCGCCGGACGGTCTCGTTGATGGCGCGGCGGCCGTTTATGCCCGGGAAGGCGTCGGCCACCTCGGCGCGGTGGCGCGCCCACATCGGCACTTCGTCAAGCTGCTCCAGCGTCAGCAGCCCGGAGCGCAGGCCGTCGTCGATATCGTGGTTGTTGTAGGCGATCTCGTCGGCCAGGTTGGCCAGCTGCGCCTCCAGCGACGGCTGCGTGCCCTCCAGGAAGCGCCGCCCCAGCTCCCCCAGCGCCGCGGCGTTGACGCGCGAGCAATGCTTGAGGATGCCCTCGCGGGTCTCGAAGGTCAGGTTCAGCCCGTTGAAGCCGCCGTAGCGCTCCTCCAGCTCGTCCACCACCAGCAGGCTCTGCAGGTTGTGCTCGAAGCCGCCGTGGTTCTTCATGCAGGTGTTGAGCGCGTCCTGCCCGGCGTGGCCAAAGGGGGTGTGGCCCAGGTCGTGCGCCAGCGAGATCGCCTCGACCAGGTCTTCATTGAGCCGCAGGTTGCGCGCGATCGAGCGGGCGATCTGCGCCACCTCCAGGCTGTGGGTCAGGCGGGTGCGGAACAGGTCTCCCTCATGATTGACGAAGACCTGGGTCTTGTACTCGAGCCGCCGGAACGCCGTGCTGTGGATCACGCGGTCGCGGTCGCGCTGGAATTCGCTGCGCGACAGCGACGCGGATTCGGCATGCACCCGCCCGCGCGTCTGCGCGGAGCGGGCGGCGTACGGGGCGAGATGGCTTTCAAAGTCGGTCATGCGGCAATCCGTTGGCTGTTGCTGGGGTTGCGAGGCATAACCGATCGATCACGCGACCGGGGCCTCGGTAGGAGGTTTCAGGACGGCGTGCTGCAGCGTGGCACGCAGGTCGGCATCCGGCACCGTGGTGATAAACGCCTCGCCGAGCTTCTTCAGCAGGATGAACTTGATGCTGCCGGCCTCGGCCTTCTTGTCGACCTTCATCAGTTCGATATAGCGATCGGTGCCCAGTTCCGGCGCCACCACCGGCAGCATCGCAGCCTGGGTCAGCGTGCGGATGCGCGCCAGCGTCTCGATATCGATAAAGCCGAGCCGGTGCGACAGGTCGGCGGCCATCACCATGCCGCAGCCCACCGCCTCGCCGTGCAGCCAGGCGCCATAGCCCATGCCGGCCTCGATCGCGTGGCCGAAGGTATGGCCGAAATTGAGGATGGCGCGCAGGCCGCCCTCGCGCTCGTCCTGCGCCACCACGCCGGCCTTGATCTCGCAGGAACGCTGCACCGCCACGGCCATCAGCTCGGGGTCGCAGTTGTTCAGCGCCTTGATGTTGCGCTCGATCCAGCCGAAGTACTGCACATCGGCGATGGCGCCGTGCTTGATCACCTCGGCCATGCCGGCGGCCAGCTCGCGCGGGGGCAGCGTGCGCAGCGTGTCGATATCGGCGATCACCGCGTTGGGCTGGTGGAACGCGCCGATCATGTTCTTGCCGAGTGGATGGTTGATGCCGGTTTTGCCGCCCACTGACGAATCCACCTGCGCCAGCAACGTGGTCGGCATCTGGATGAACGGGACACCGCGCATATAGCAGGCGGCGGCAAACCCGGTCATATCGCCCACCACGCCGCCGCCCAGCGCAACCAGCGTGGTCTTGCGGTCGGCGCCGGCCTGCAGCAGCGCGTCGAAGATCAGGTTCAGCGTTTCCCAGTGCTTGAAGGCTTCGCCGTCCGGCAGCGTCACGGTGCGCACGGTCTTGCCCAGCGCCTTGAGGCTGGCTTCGACGCGCGCCGCATAGCGCGGGCCGACGGTTTCATTGGTGACGATGACGGCGTGCTGCCCGCGCACGTGCGGACGCAGCAGCTCGGCGTTGTCCAGCAGGCCGGTACCGATATGGATGGGGTAGCTGCGCGCTCCCAGGTCGACTTCAAGCGTAATCATGGATTGGGGTCCTGCGCCGGCGGCTCCAATGCTTCCGGCGGCGTGGAGGCCGGCTGCGGGGGATCGATCGGGAAACCGGCCATTTCAAGTTGCATCAACACCATATTAGCAAGCTGCGCCACCGAGGGCTTGCCGGTTTCGATGATGAAGTCCGCGACTTCGCGGTAGAACGGGTCGCGCTCGGCGTACAGCGCCTCGAGCCGGCCCTTGGGATCTTCGGTCTGCAGCAGCGGGCGGTTGCGGTCGTGGCGGGTGCGCAGCCACAGGTCGTGCGGGCTGGCGCGCAGGTAGACCACGGTGCCGCGCGCTTTCAGCAGCTCGCGGTTCTCGGCGCGCAGCACCGCGCCGCCGCCGGTAGCCAGCACGATGCCCTGGCGCCCGGTCAGCTCGCGGATCATCGCCGCTTCGCGGTCGCGGAAGCCCGCTTCGCCCTCGTGCTCGAAGATCACCGGGATGCGGACGCCGCAGTGCGCCTCGAGTTCGTGGTCGGAATCGAAGAACGGATAATGCAGGCGCCGCGCCACCGTGCGGCCCACGGTGGTCTTGCCGGCGCCCATCAGGCCGACGAAAAAGAGGTTGGGTCGATCGGAATCCGGTCGCTCTGATGCCGGTCGATCGGACTCGGCGCGCTGTGCCGCCGGCCCTGTCGCTGAGGGTGTCACTGGACTATCGTTCGGGAGCGCGGCGCTCGGGCCGTCCTCCCCGGTTGGGAACTGCATCATCTTCTTATGTTGTGGCGCGCCCGGCAAGTAGCGGATGCGGTATAGCGCACATGACTGCGCGATGCCCTGCTCCGCCGGCCCCTCCCTGGCCGTTGCACCGCCCGGCGCGCAAAAAAAGGCCGCATCTCGCGATGCGGCCTGCCAGTCTACTGTATCCGGCCCGGTCCACGGGCCATCGCCGGCATGCGCTACTTCAGCGACACGTTGTCGTTGAGGATGCGCGGGGTCAGGAACACCAGCAGTTCGGTGCGGTTGCGCACCTTGGCATTGTTCTTGAACAGGTAGCCCAGCACCGGAATATCGCCCAGCAGCGGCACCTTGTCGGTGTCGTTGGACTCGGTCTGGGTATAGATGCCGCCGATCACCACGGTGCCGCCGTTCTCCACCAGCACCTGGGTCTGCACGTGCTTGGTGTCGATGGCGAAGCCCGAGGTGGTCTGGATGCCAACGCTGTCCTTGTTCACGTCCACGTCCAGCAGCACATTGCCTTCGGGCGTGATCTGCGGTGTCACTTCCAGCTTCAGGTTGGCCTTGCGGAACTGCACCGAGGTCGCGCCGCTGGAGGTCGCCGCCTGGTAGGGCAGCTCGGTGCCCTGCTCGATCAGCGCCTTGATATTGTTGGCCGTGACCACGCGCGGGCTGGAGATGATCTTGCCCTTGCCGTCGGCCTCCAGCGCCGACAGCTCCAGCGCCAGGAAGCGCGTGGCGGCGCTGTTGAACAGGCTCACCGCGACATTGGCCGGGTTGGTGCCATTGATCGAGGCCGCCGGCAGGCTCAGGAACGGGCCGTTGTCGGAGGTCGCGCCCGGCACCACGTTGTTGTATGTGTTGCCGACGCGGGCGTTGTTGTACTGGCCGGCAAAGCCGAGCTTCACGCCCAGGTTGCGGCTGAACGAATCGGTGGCCTCGACGATGCGCGCCTCGATGATCACCTGGCGCACCGGGATATCGATCTTGCCGATAAAGCTCTGCACCTCTTCCAGCTTGCTGGCGATATCCGACACGAAGAGCTGGTTGGTGCGCGCATCGGCGGTCAGCGAACCGCGCCTGGACAACATCCGCGTGCTGGCGCCCGCCGCGCCCGCCGCGCCCGCACCACCGATCGATGCCGCGCTGCCGTTGGCACCGGCACCCATGCCCAGCAGCATCCGGCGCACGTCCTCGGCGCGCTGGTAGTTGAGCTGGAACACCTGGCTGCGGATTGGCTCGAGGTCATTGATCTGCTGCTGCGACTCGAGCTCGAGCTTTTCCTTGGTCTGCAGCTCCGCCTTGGGCGCCACCCACAGCACATTGCCGTTGCGGCGCGAGGCCAGCCCCTTGGCATCCATCACGATCTGCAGCGCCTGGTCCCACGGCACATCCTTCAGCCGCAGGGTGATGTTGCCCTGCACGCTTTCGCTGGTGATGATGTTCAGGTTGGTGAAATCGGCAAACACCTGCAGCAGCGAGCGGATGTCGATGTTCTGGAAGTTCAGCGACAGGCGCTCGCCGCGGTAGCCCGGGCCGCTGATCAGCTTGGTCGGGTCTTCCTTGACCGGGCGCACCTCAACCACGAACTGGGTGTCGGTCTGGTACGAGCTGTACTCCCAGTTGCCGCGCGGCTCGATGGTCAGGCGCGCACTGCCATTGGCGTCGCTGGCGCGCATGCCCTGGACCGGCGTGCCGAAGTCGCTGACATCGAAGCGGCGGCGCAGGTTGTCGGGCAGCGTGGTGCCGAGGAAGTCGACCACCACGTTCTGGCCCTGTTGCGCGATATTGATGCCCGAGTCGCGCGACGACAGGTCCACCACCACGCGCCCGGCGCCGTCCGCGCCGCGGCGGAAGTCGATATTGCGCACCGACGGTCGCGCCGCGGCGGTCCCCGGCGTCATCGTCGCGGCCGGCGCAAACGTGGGCGCGGCGCTCCTGGCCGCCGGCGCCACATGATCGAGCGCCACCACGAAGTAATTGCCGCGCACTTCAGTGCGGTAGGTGGCGTTGCGGGTGAGTTCGAAGACCACCCGGGTGCGATCGCCGATCTGCACCACGTTGGCGGTCTTGACCAGCTTGCCGCCGTACTCGTACTGGGCGCGCCGCTCGGCAAAGCCGGTATCGAAGAAATCGATCGCGAGCCGTGCCGGGTTCTGCGTGGTGAAGTCCACCGGCTTCTGTGTCGGCGGCCGTTCCAGCTCGATCGTGAACACCGTCTGCTCCCCGACCGTGCTGGTTTCCACCGCCTTGAGCCGGTTGCTTTGTGCCAGCGCGGCCGGCGCGGCGATCATCAGCCACAGCGCCATCGTTGTCGTCAGGGCGCCCGCGAGCGCACGGTACCAGCGCGCGAGAATCATGCCGGCACCTCCAGCTTCAGGCTGGTCATTTTCTCTTTCCACTCTGATACCCCCTCCCGGACCAATTCGCGCAGCACGATCTCCTGATCGGTGATGCGGACCACCCGGCCATAGCTCTGGCCGAGATACTGACCCACCTTGACGTGGTGGATCTTGTTATCAACACTGACGACGCCGAAGGTTTCCCCCTGCTTCTTCATCATGCCGAGCATCTTGAAGTTCTCGAGGGGATAGTCTTCCAGCGGCTCGCGGCGCCGTCCGGCTTCAGGCGAATCCGGCAGCGTCTTGTTCAGTTCGCCGATCTTGGCCTGCGCGAACGGCTCGGGCGCGTTGGCCGCAGCGTATTCACGCGGCACATAGGGCCTGGCTTCAGGCAAAGGCTCGGGGGGCTTGGCGCGGGCGTTGCGCGTGGTATCCATCCACTGGCGCAGCGCGTCTTCATCGCTGGCGCCGCAGGCGCCGAGCAGGCCAACCGCCAGCGCCGCCAGCGCGACCGTGCGCGGCGATGCGGCCCATGGCAGGCTACGGGTACGGGCGGTGCGACTCATTTGGCACCTCCTTGCCTGGCGGCAGCAGCAGCCGCGGCGGCCTTGCGTTGCGCGGCCTGCTCTTCGGGGTCGAGCGTGCGGTAGGCCATTGCCACCGCCTCCATCGTCAGCCCGCCGTCCTTGGTGTTGGCAAGCTGCAGGTTCTGCATCGACACGATCCGCGACAGCGCGGCCACGTCGGCATTGAACTGCGCCACCTCGTGGTAGCGGCCGGTCACGCGCAGGTTCACCGGGATCTCGGCAAAGTAAGGCTTGACCACCGCCGCCTGCGGCTTGAACAGCTCGAACTGCAGCCCGCGCGCGACGCCAGCGTGGTTGACGTCGGCCAGCAGCGCGTCCATCTCGGTCTTGTTCGGCAGTTGCCGCTCCAGCAGCGCCACGCGCTGCTCGACCTGCTTCTTCTGCTCGCGCAGCGCCTCGAGGTTGGCCACCTGCGCCACTTTCAACTGGTAGGCCTGCTTCAGGTTCTCCTGCTCCAGGCGCTGGCGGTCGAGTTCGTCGAACTTGGCGCTCCAGTAGAACTGCCAGCCCAGCAGCAGCACCACTGCCGCAGCCAGCACCGCAAACAACACACGCGGCGCGGCCGGCCAGGTTTCCGGCTCGTTCAGGTTGAGCCCGCGGAACTGGCTTGTCAGGTCGGCCAGGTTGATTTCAGTATTGAGCGCCATGGTCAGGCCTTTCCGGCTGCGGGGGCTGGTGCGGGTGCGGGAGCCGGGGGAGCGGCGGGTGCGGGAACGGCCGGCACGGCGCCCGCCGGTGCGGCCTTCTTGCCGTCGGCGCCCGGCCCCTTGCCTGGCATTTCTGGCGCGCGATACGCGAAGCGCATCGAGAAATCGAACAACCGGCGCTGCTCGCGCAGGTTATTGGTCATGGTGACCGCCTTGGACTCGATCAGCTCGGCCTTGTCGAGCCAGGCCACGCCACTGAGGTTGCGCAGCAGTTCGGAAATGCGCTCGTTGGATTGCGCCACGCCGGCAATGGTGAAGGCCTCGCCGGTCTGCTTCAGGCTGGTCAGGTAGACGCCCTCGGGCACCTGACGCACCAGTTCCTCGAGCAGTTGCACCGGGCGATTGCGCTCGGTCTGCAGGCTTTCCACCGCCTTCTGCCGCTGCAGCAGCGCGTCAATGTCCTTCTTCAGGCTGTTGACCTCGCGGATCTGCCCGTCCAGCCTGGCATTCTCCGCGCTCAGCACCTGGTTGAGCGACACCACGGAGTCGATGCGCCCGTCGATATAGAAGCCGCCCAGCAACACCACCGCGGCACCAGCGGCCGCGGCCGCGCCCAGCATCGAATAGACCCGCTTGCGGCGTGCCGCCTTGCGGGCTTCGTGGTAGGGCAGCAGGTTGACCGAAGGCAGCGTGTTCGTAGACATTCGAATGCCTCCGGAGCGTTATTGCAGGCCGCGCAATGCGAGGCCTGCACTGACGATATACGCCGGCAGGTCGCGCTGCAGGTAGCGCTCGTTGACCTTGACGTTGGTCGCCATGTTGGCGAACGGATTCGCCAGTGTGGTGGTGATCTTGGTCTGCTGCTGGATCGCGGACTGCACGCCGAGCAGCGACGCATGCCCGCCGGACAGCAGGATCTCGTCGACCCGGCCCAGGCTGGAACTCGCGATAAAGTTGCCGATCGCAGCCTGCACTTCCATCGCCAGCCCCTCCAGCGACGGCTTGAGCAACTGCGTGCGCCACGCCTCGGGCAGCGTGTTCTTGCGTTTCTTGATCTCGGCCTTGAGCGCATCGAGCGTGAACATGCGCGCCGCGCTCTGCGTGAGCTGGTCGCCGTAGCTGTTCAGTGGCTGTTCGTAGAGCTCTTTCCAGCCCTGGTAGAAGATCGCCTTGGAGCGGCTGCCGCCCAGGTGGACCACCGCCACGACCGGCAGCGCGCGGGCATCGGCTTCCGACATTTCCTTCGGCACGCCCAGCATCTGCACGACCGAGCGCTGCACCGCGTACTCCTCGACGTCCATCACCTGCGGCTTGAGCCCGGCCATCTCGGCGGCGGTCACGCGCTCCTGCACGCGGTCGCTGTTGGCCGCGGTGACGCGCACGCCGATGCCGCCCTCGGTCTCGCTGGGGCCGATCACGGCGAAGTCGAAGTTGACCGCCTGCGACGGCGGATAGAGCCGGTGCGCCTCGGATTCGACCTGGGAATACAGTTCGTCTTCGGACAGGTTGTCCGGCAGGCTGACCGTCTGCGATTCGGTCAGCATGGAAGGCACGCCCAGCACTACGTCTTTCGAACGGATGCCGGCCTTGCCGAGCGCGCGCCGCAACGCGATCCCGACTGCCTCGATATTGATGACGTTGCCATCGGCAACGGCGTTGCGGTCCAGCAGTTCGCTGGCGCATTTTTCCAGTCGGTAGTCTTGCCTGTTGCCCCCTACGGACAGCTCGACTACCTTGACACTGGAAGACCCGATATCCACGCCGACCGTAGTCCGCCGCAGAAGCCCCGACAAAATGCCCCGTCGCAAGGTGACCCCCCTGACTTTTGAACTCGCCCGTGGCGTGATCGCTCTAATCGGCGAGCCGTGTTTCTTGATTGAAACGTTTGCTCTTTTATGTTGGGCGATTCTCACAAAATCCGCCAGTGGTGGCAATGTGCCTCTCAGGCCCCCATTGCTTTTTCAGACGGCTCCCCGGATACCGTTGCCAAAACCCCACGGTCGTCGGGTTCCCATCCGCAGCCACTTGCTGCATGTAACTTCGCCGTGCTCGCCGGCATCCACCGTATTACATCTTGTAACAGCGCGATAGCGGCGGGCGGGGCACTGCGCGCCCGGCTGGCCCGATGCCGGAAGATATAATCCCGGGCACCCCTGACTAGGTATTCCCTTATGGCCACAGCACAACACAAGTCCCACCCTGCCCGACGCCCCATCTGGGCGCGGCTCATGTTCTGGGCGGTCGGACTGGTTGTCGCCGGTGCCGTCATGATCGCGCTGCTACTGGGCTACGCGTTGCTGGTGGCCGCGCCCAACCTGCCTTCGCTGGACACCATCACCGACTACCGGCCGAAAATTCCGCTGCGCATCTACACCGCGGACAACGTGCTGATCGGTGAATTCGGCGAGGAGCGGCGCAACTTCGTGCCCATCGCCGAGATCCCTGACGTGATGAAAAAGGCGGTCCTGGCGATCGAGGACGACCGCTTCTATGAGCACGGCGGCGTCGACTTCGTGGGCGTGCTGCGCGCCGGGCTGGCCAACCTGCGTGGCGGGCTGTCGCAGGGTGCTTCCACCATCACCATGCAGGTGGCGCGCAACTTTTTCCTGTCGAGCGAGAAGACCTACACCCGCAAGATCTACGAGATGCTGCTGGCGTACAAGATCGAGGCCAACCTGAACAAGGACCAGATCCTCGAGCTGTACATGAACCAGATCTACCTGGGCCAGCGCGCCTACGGTTTCGACAGCG
Source organism: Cupriavidus necator (assembly GCF_040578825.1). Lineage (GTDB taxonomy): Bacteria > Pseudomonadota > Gammaproteobacteria > Burkholderiales > Burkholderiaceae > Cupriavidus > Cupriavidus necator_E. The sequence goes on from NZ_JBEFLI010000012.1 coordinate 54,040, forward strand.
CCGCGCGCGTCTACTTTGGCAAGTCGGTGCGCGAGGTGACGCCGGCCGAGGCCGCGATGCTGGCCGGCCTGCCCAAGGCGCCGTCGGCGTACAACCCGGTCGTGAACCCGCGCCGCGCCAAGGTGCGCCAGGAATACATCCTGCAGCGCATGCACGAACTGCGCTATATCACGCCCGAGCAGTACGACCAGGCCGTGCGCGAGGAACTGAAGGTTCGCACGGAGGGCAACGAGTTCTCCACCCATGCCGAGTACGTGGCCGAGATCGTGCGCCAGCTGATGTACGCGCAATACCGTGAAGAAACCTACACGCGCGGGCTGACGGTCTATACCACGCTGACCAAGCCCGACCAGGACGCGGCCTACGAGGCGGTGCGCAGCGGCATCATGAACTACGAGCGCAAGCACGGCTACCGCGGCCCTGAAGCGTTTATCGACCTGCCTTCCGATCCGGCCGAGCGCGAGCAGGCCATCGACGATGCGCTGGTCGAGCATCCCGGCAGCGGCGACCTGCGCTCGGCGGTGGTCACCAGCGTGTCGGCCAAGCAGGTGAAGGCCACGCTGCTGTCCGGCGAAGTGGCGACCATCGAAGGCTCGGCGCTGCGCTTTATCGCACCGTCGCTGTCGGCCAACGCGCAGCCCAAGATGAAGATGCGCCCGGGCGCGATCATCCGCGTGACGCAGGACGACAAGGGCAACTGGACGGTCACGCAGCTGCCGGAAGTGGCCGCCGCGTTCGTGTCGATCAACCCGCAGGACGGCGAGATCCGGTCGATGGTCGGTGGCTTCGACTTCAACCGCAACAAGTTCAACCACGTGACGCAGGCGTGGCGCCAGCCGGGTTCCAGCTTCAAGCCGTTCATTTACTCGGCGGCGCTGGAAAAGGGCTTCTCGCCCGCCACGGTGATCAACGACGCGCCGCTGACCATCGGCCCGGATACCGGCGGCCAGGTGTGGGAGCCGAAGAACTACGACGGCCGCTTTGAGGGTCCGATGACGATGCGCCGCGCGCTGGCCAAGTCGAAGAACCTGGTCTCGGTGCGGATCCTGCGCGCGATCGGCACGCAGTACGCGCAGGACTACATCACGCGCTTCGGCTTCGAGGCCGACAAGCACCCGGCCTACCTGCCGATGGCGCTGGGCTCGGGCGCGGTGACGCCGCTGCAGATGGCAGGCGCCTATTCGGTGTTTGCCAACGGCGGCTACCGCGTCAACCCGTACCTGATCCAGAAGGTGGTGGACGCGCGCGGCAACGTGATCTCCGAAACCCATCCGCAACGCGCCGGCACCGACGCCGTGCGCGTGCTCGATGCCCGCACCGCCTTTATCGCCGATACCATGCTGCGCGACGTGGTGCGCTACGGCACCGCCAACAGCGCCAAGCAGCGCCTGGGCCGCAACGACCTGGCCGGCAAGACCGGTACCACCAACGATGCGGTCGACGCCTGGTTCGCCGGCTACACGCCCAACCTGGTGGCGATCGCCTGGATGGGCTACGACCAGCCCAAGAGCCTCGGCGTGCGCGAGACCGGTGGCGGGCTGGCGCTGCCGATCTGGGTCGGCTACATGAGCAAGGCGCTCAAGGGCGTGCCGGAATCGCCCGAGCGTCCGGCGCCCGAAGGCGTGCTGATGGTGGGCGGCGACTGGACCTTCGAGGAGAACGCGGGCGGCGCCGGCGTGGCCTCGGTGGGCCTGGGCGACCCGTGGCCGGGCAAGCCGGAGGAATCGACCACGCCGCCGGCGGATACCGAGCAGGAGAAGAAGAAGATTCTGGAGATGTTTGGCGGGGCTTGACAGCCAGCCGCCAGAAAGCAGAAAGCCGGCCATATGGCCGGCTTTTCTTTTGCTGCGCTGCGGTTCAGACCAGCTTGAGGGCTGCTCCCGCCTGCTCGCTCAAATACCCCGACAACGCCGCATACAACTCGCCGCCATTGCGCGTATCCACCCACCGCTCGCCGTCGCGGCGGAAGTGAAAGCCGCCGGCGCGCGCCGCCACCCACAGCTCCTGCATCGGCGCCTGGCTGTTGATGATGATCTTGGTGCCGTTCTCAAACTCCAGCTCCATCACATTGCCGGTGCGGCTGATTTCGATATCGGCATCGGCCGCGTCGGCGGCCGCTTCGACCGCGGCTTCGATGCGGTCCAGCTCCTGCGCGGCCAGGGCCAGGAACTCGCTTTCGCTCAAGGGGGGCATGCTAAACTCCGAGACCGCCGTTGCCGCCGCTGCCCGGACCGGGCGTACGTGGCGCAAACGGCGTTTTTTGTTGATCAGTACTGGTAAAGATTCCTTCGAATGCCTGGGCCGTGCGCGTCAGGCAATCCAATGCCTTGCCAACAGCCTAAAGGACGACCCGATGCTGCGTCGTGTTGCGATTGTATCGGCGTTTGCCGCCGCCCTTGCGATGCCCCTGCTGGGCGGATGCGGCATCCGCGGGCCGCTGACCATGCCCAAAGTGCCGCCCGAACCGGCCCGGCCGACCGTGCCCGATCCGGGCCTGGGCCGTACGGACGACATGCCGGCGCCGTTCGTGAACCCTTCGGCAGCCCCGGCCGCACAGCCGGCTGCGTCCCCAGCCGCCCCCACCACCCGATAACCATGACCGCATTTTTCCATCGCCAGGACGGCGCGCTTGCCGTCGAGCAGGTGCCCCTGGCGCGCATCGCCGCTGAATTCGGCACGCCCACCTTTGTGTACTCGCGCGCCGCGCTGACGGCCGCGTACCAGGCCTACGCCGCCGCCTGCAAGGGCCGCAACGCGCAGGTGCAGTACGCCATGAAGGCCAACTCCAACCTGGCGGTGCTGCAGGTATTTGCCAAGCTTGGCGCGGGCTTCGATATCGTGTCGGGCGGCGAACTGAAGCGCGTGCTGGCCGCCGGTGGCGATCCGCGCAAGGTGGTGTTCTCCGGCGTGGGCAAGAGCGCGGCGGAAATGGAACTGGCGCTGGCACACGACGTGCGCTGCTTCAATGTGGAGTCGATCCCCGAGCTCGACCGCCTCAATGAAGTGGCCGGCCGCGTCGGCAAGCGCGCGCGCGTGTCGCTGCGCATCAATCCCGACGTCGACGCCAAGACCCACCCGTATATCTCCACCGGGCTGAAGGGCAACAAGTTCGGCATCGCCTTCGAGGACGTGCTGCCGACCTATCGCGCCGCCGCCGCGCTGCCGCACCTGGAACTGACCGGCATCGACTGCCATATCGGGTCGCAGATCACCGAGGTCGAGCCCTATCTGGAAGCGCTGGACAAGGTGCTGGACGTGGTCGAGGCGCTCGAGCGCGAAGGCATCCGCCTGGAACACATCGACGTGGGCGGCGGGCTGGGCATCACCTATACCGATGAAACCCCGCCCGACATCACCGGCTTTGCCACCACGCTGCTGGAACGCGTGGCGGCGCGCGGCCATGGCCACCGCGAAGTGCTGTTCGAGCCGGGCCGCTCGCTGGTGGGCAACGCCGGCGTGCTGCTGACGCAGGTGGAATTCCTCAAGCCCGGCGCGGCCAAGAACTTCTGCATTGTCGATGCCGCCATGAACGACCTGGCGCGCCCGGCCATGTACGAGGCCTACCACCGCATCGAGCCGGTGGTGCTGCGCGACGCGCAGCCGGTGACCTACGACATCGTCGGCCCGGTATGCGAGTCGGGCGACTGGCTCGGCCGCGACCGTGCGCTGGCGGTGGAACCGGGGGACCTGCTGGCGGTGATGTCGGCCGGCGCCTACGGCTTCACCATGAGCTCCAATTACAACACCCGACCACGCGCCGCCGAAGTCATGGTCGATGGCGCCAGCGTGCACCTGGTGCGCGAGCGTGAACTGGTCGAGGACCTGTTCCGCGACGAGCGCCTGCTGCAGGACTAAATCTCCGGGCCCGGCCCGCCTACGCGGCGGGCTGGCGCGCCCCCGCGGCCGGCTTGCGCAGCCGCCACCAGACCCGCATCCCCAGCAGCACAAACACCACCGCTGCATAGATCGACACTTCGCCGAAGTCGTTCTTGCCCGCCTTGTGCCACCAGTAGTGCAGGATCGCCAGCACGGCGATCGCATAGACCAGCCGGTGCAGCGCCTGCCAGCGCTTGCCGCCCAGGCGCCGCACCATGCCGTTGGTCGAGGTCAGCGCCAGCGGGATCATCAGCATGAAGGCCGTGAACCCGACCGTGATAAACGGCCGCTTGTACACGTCCTTGATCATGTAGGCGAGGTCAAACCCGCGGTCCACCCCGATCCACAACAGGAAATGCTGCAGCCCGTAGAAGAACGCGAACAGGCCCAGCATGCGCCGCAACCTGATCAGCCAGTTCCAGCCAGTGAGCCGGCGCAATGGCGTGATGGTCAGCGTCAGGCAAAGCATCACCAGCGTCCACGTGCCGGTCGAGCGCGTGACGAATTCGAGCGGGTTGGCGCCGTACTGTCCGGTCGCGCCCAGGTACAGCAGCCGCACGAAGGGCAGCAGCGCCAGCAGCCAGACCGCGATCTTGACCGCGCGCACGCGTTGCGGCGCGAGCGCTGCCAGGCCGGCCAGGCCAGCCGGTTTGCGTGCGGCCGCCGCGGCCGCGCCGGTGGAGGGAGTAGCCATGCCGTCGCCTTGCCTCAAAAGAACTTCTTCAGGTCCATGCCCTGGTACAGCGCGGCCACCTGCTGGCCGTAGCCGTTGAACGGCAAGGTCTTGCGCTTGGGCGCGAACAGCGCGCCGAAGCCGCTGCCGCGCTCCTCGCCGATGCGCCGCTCGGTCGCCTGGCTCCAGCGCGGGTGGTCGACGTCGGGGTTCACGTTGGAGTAGAAGCCGTATTCCTGCGGCGCGGCCAGGTTCCAGCTGGTCGGCGGCTGCTTGTCGACAAAGCGGATCTTCACGATCGACTTGGCGCTCTTGAAGCCGTACTTCCACGGCACCACCATGCGCACCGGCGCACCGTTCTGGTTGGGCAGCACCTCGCCGTACAGGCCGAAGGTGAGCAGCGCCAGCGGGTGCATCGCTTCGTCCATGCGCAGGCCTTCGCTGTAGGGCCAGTCGAGCACGCGGCTGCTGACGCCGGGCATCTGCTTCTTGTCGGCCAGCGTGATGAACTGCACGTACTTCGCCCCGGGCTGCGGCTCGGCACGCCTGATCAGCTCGGCCAGCGGATAGCCGATCCACGGGATCACCATCGACCACCCTTCCACGCAACGCAGCCGGTAGACGCGCTCTTCCATCGGCGCGATCTTCATCAGCTCGTCCAGGTCATAGACCTTGGGCTTCTTCACCAGCCCTTCCACCGAGACCTGCCACGGACGCGGGCGCAGCGTGCCGGCGTTGCGCGCGGGGTCGGACTTGTCGGTGCCGAACTCGTAGAAGTTGTTGTAGGTGGTCACGTCCTCGTAGGGAGTGCGCTTCTCGGTGATGACGTAGGCGTTGTTGGCGGTGGCGGCCAGCTTGGGGCCATGTTGCCCCGCCTGCGCATATGCCTCGCGCATCAGCCACGGCGCCAGCGCCGAGCCGGCGGCGCCCGCGGCGGCGAGGCCCAGCAGGCGCCGGCGCGCTGCGAACACATGGCGCGGCGTGATCTCGCTGGCGGCGATGTCTTCGCCACGCAGCCACTTGGGGGACGGAATCAGCATGTTGTGCCTCGTTGCTCATACGAACCCGCGCACCACGCGCGGGCCGGCCTGCAGGTTTGACTGGCCGCGGGGGCCGATAGTGCTTGCCGATCGCGCCAGACTTGGGGAGGGGTTGCTAGCCCCCCTGGTACTGGCGATACACCGCCTGCGCCAGCGTCAGCAGGCGCGCCCGCTCCAGCGGGGCGGCCAGCGCGAAGCCCATGTCGCGGTCGATCCAGTAGAACGCCATCGGGTCGCCGCCGGCAGCGGCCCGCGCGCGCCGTTCGCGCGGCATGTGTTCGACGCGGAAGCCCGTGTCGGGCGTGCCCTGCGCCATGCGCCGCAATTGCAGCGACAGGCGCGTGCCGTCATCCGATTCATACATCAGGATCGCCGACGGGCCGCCCTCGGCCACGCCCAGCCGCCCGCCAATCAGGTGGAAGCCCTGCGGGCGCAGGTCCGGCACCTGCAGCGACATGCCCAGGCGCCTCGACAGCCAGGCGATCAGGTGGGCCTCGTCGTTGGCCGCGACTTCGACCGGGTGGCGCATCTCGGGCGCATAGACCGCGTGCGTGGCCAGCGCCTCGCGGGCAAAGCGCTCGCCCGGGGCCATCGCCACGGTGGGGCCCATGCGGCCGTGAGCGATCCAGCCCACCGCGCCGCCCACCGCCAGCAACGCCACCGATGCGCAGGTGGCGGCCAGCGCCATTGGCCAGCGCGGCCGGTGCCTGCGTGCCGACTCGCCGCGGCGCCTGTCGCCATGCAGCGCGGGCGGCAGCGCGGCCAGGGGCACCGGTTCGTTCAGCACCGGGTCCAGCGCGCCGTGCAGCGCGTCGGCCTGCCGCCGCCAGGCCGCGACCTGCGCCGCCGCCTCGGGGTGCTGCGCCAGGTACGCTTCCACGGCCGCGCGGCGCGCGCCGCTGAGCTGGCCGTCGGCGTAGGCGTGAAGGTCGGCTTCGTGGATGCCGGACATCATTTCACCCGCTGCAGGGAATTGCCGGAGGCGTTCACGGCGGCCTCCGGCGCGGAAACATGGGTGCCGTCGAGCAGCCGCCGCATCTGCTCGCGCGCCCGCGCCAGCCGCGACATCACCGTGCCCGGCGGGATGTCGAGCACGCGCGCGGCCTCGGCATAGGTCAGTTGTTCGAGGCTTACCAGCAGCAGCACCGCGCGCTGCGGCTCCGGCAGCTGCGCCAGCGCCTGTACCAGGTCACGGCGCAGGCCGGGGTCGTCTGCAGGCGCGCTGACCTCGGGCAGGATTTCGGTTGCCACCACCAGTTCCTTGCGGCGCACGGCATTGAGCCGCAGCCGGTGCATCAGCGTCAGCAGCCACGGCAGCAGGCCATCACCACCGTCGCCCCACCATGCGCCGGGGCGCAGGCGGAAGCGCCAGCGGTAGCGCAGCGCACGCTCGAGCGTGTCCTGCACCAGGTCGTCGGCTTGCGCCGCGTCACCGGTGAGGCCGCGCGCGTGGCGCCGCAGCCGCGGCGCCAGCGCAACGAGCTGGCCGTCAAACCCTTCCATGCCTGGCTGCCGCAGCGCTCGCCTTGCCGTCAGGGCTTGACGATGTGCCAGACGTTGTTGACGTTGTCGCCAGTCCGGTCGCCCGCCTTGGCGTCCTTGGCGAAGCGGTACAGCGGCATGCCGCGATACGCCCACTGCTTGCTGCCGTCGTCCCGCGTGATGATGGTGTACTGCCCTGTCGGGCTGGTGCCGGGGGCGGCCAGCAGCGGCGGCCAGTTGGTGGCACACGGGCCGTTGCAGGCGCTCTTGCCGCTGCCGGCGGCATCGCGGTCGAAGGTGTACAGCGTCAGGCCCTGCGGGTCGGTCAGCACGCCGTTGGTCACCTTCACCGTGGGCGGCATGTTGCCGGCGCCGCCGCCACCGCCCAGGCCCATGCCGGAACAGCCGGCGAGCAGGACAGCCGCACAGCCGAGCGCGAGCGCGGCGGGACGAACGAGGGATGCTGCAGTGGTAAGACGCACACGTGCCATGATGTTGTTCTCCATGCAAACCGGTGCCGCCAGCCGGCACCGTTCAACAAGTAAACACCGGATAAGGCGCATTTATTCCGTCACATCGGAAAAAAAGACGAAAAAAACCTGCCCGGAGGCAGGTTTTTTGCATCGCACCATGGCGCCGTCAGAGTTCGCCGTAGCTGTGCAGGCCCGACAGGAACATATTGACACCGAGGAAGGCGAAGGTCGTCACCAGCAGGCCCACCAGCGCCCACCAGGCCGCCACCGTGCCGCGCAGGCCCTTCATCAGCCGCATATGCAGCCACGCCGCATAGTTCAGCCAGACGATCAGCGCCCAGGTTTCCTTCGGATCCCAGCTCCAGTAGCCGCCCCAGGCCTCGGCCGCCCACAGGGCCCCGAGGATGGTAGCGATGGTGAAGAAGGCGAAGCCGACCGCGATGGCCTTGTACATCACGTCGTCGAGCAGCTCCAGCGACGGCAGGCGCTCGGCCAGGATGCCGCGCTGCTTGAGCAGGTACGCCACCGACACCATCGCCGCCAGCGCAAAGGTGCCATAGCCGATAAAGTTGGCCGGCACATGGATCTTCATCCACCAGCTCTGCAGCGCAGGCACCAGCGGCTGGATCTCCTGCGCATTGCGGCTAACCGTGTACCAGAGCAGGAAGCCCACTGCGGCGGACACCACCAGCATCACGAACGGACCCAGCGCGCGCGTGGCGTAGCGGCCTTCGTAGTACAGGTAGAACAGCGAAGTGATCAGCGTGAACAGCACGAACACTTCGTACAGGTTCGAGATGGGGATATGGCCGATGTCGGTGCCGAGCAGGTACGACTCGTACCAGCGCACCAGCATGCCGGTGAAGCCCAGCACGATCGCGCCCCAGCACAGCTTGCTGCCGATGCTGTAGCCGGTGTTCGAGCGCGTCGCCAGCCCGACCCAGTAGAACAGCGTGGACAGGAACACCAGCGCGCTCATCCACAGGATGGCCGACTGGCTCGACAGGAAATACTTGAGGAAGAACGCCTGCTCGGCACGCGCGAGCTGCCCCTGGTAGAGCTGGATGGCGAACAGCGACAGCGCCGCCAGCGCCAGCATCAGCGGGCGCACCGGCTTCCAGTGCCAGCCGAGCAGCGCGAAGGTGGGCACGGCGCCGATCAGCACCGCCTTGTCGTAGCCGTCCATCCACCGGCCGTATTGCGACAGCGCCACGCCGGCGCCGACCGCCAGCGCCACGGCGAAGAGCCAGTCCACCCAGGTCAGGCGTCGCAGGAAGGAGGGTTCGAGATAGGCCTCGTCGGCGGCGCCGGATTGGTCCTGCGTGGCGCCGCGCAGTGTGGGGTTGGCCTGTTTCACGTTTGAAGACATAGCGTACCTGCTCGTTACTTCGCTGGTTACTCGCGCGGATGGATCGCGTGATCGTTACGAGGCGGCCGAAGGCTGCGGCCCATCGCCACGGCCACCCGCGGCGCGGCCGATATCGTCACGCAGCGCGGTGAATTCCTTCTCGAAATCCAGCGTGCGGCGCTGGGTCGACATCGCCATCAGCACATGGCTGCCCGGCTCCATGCGGGGGCCTTCGGCGGGCTGGTCCTTGATCCAGACCCAGACGCGGCGCTCGCGGATATAGAACATTGCGAACACGCCCAGCACCAGCAGCAGGCAACCAAGATACACGATGTTCTTGCCCGGCGCACGGGTCATCTGGAACACACTGGCCTTGATTTCCTTGAAGTCGTCGAGCTGCAGAAACACCGGCGCGCTGTAGAAGAAACTGTCCGACAGCGCGTTGATCGCCTGCTGCAGGAACGCGCCGCTCTGTGCACTGTTGGCCACCACCGGCAGCTTGTCCTGCGCGCGTGCGAGCTGCCACAGTTCCCACATCGAGCCGTTCAGGATCTTCAGCAGCACGTCGGCAGCCTTCTGCTGCTCGGCCGACGGCACCGACTTCTCCAGGAACGCGGCAATCGCGGTAAAGCCCCCAGGCGGCGAGTCAGGCGTGGGCCGCGTGGCGCCGGCAAAGAGGTCCATCGCACGCAGCGAGCTTTCGGCAAGCTGGCGGCGCAGCTCCGCCTTGTCATCTCCCGGCATCGACGCCAGCGCGAAGCGCCGCGCGGCCTCGCTGCGCAGGCCGCGATCCTGCAGCGCGGCGCGCAACCGCATCCAGTCGGCCACGGTGCCCTGGTCGTCGGCGGGGATGCGCAGGTAGCGGAACTGCTCGCTCGGCGATTCGCGCATGCCGGCCAGGAACACCGACTGGCCCTCCATCTGCACCGGCACCATGTAGTTGTTGTACTCGCGCGCCTGCCCGTTGCGGTCGCGCAGCTTGTACTGCACCGACGGCCCGACATTGCGCAGCGTCTTGGCGCGATCCGCACTGGCCGCGGCCCCCAGGTGCTTTTCCAGCGCATCGTTGAAGGCATTGCCCGACTTGCGCGCCACGCCGCGTGCGTCGGGCTTGCCCGAGGCATCGGTGACGTTCTCGATATTCATCAGCCGGAAATCGCTGAACTCGACCGTCAGGCCCTCGCTGTCGGCGCTGGTGCCCGTGCCCGCCAGCGTCTTGTTGCTACCGACCGCGCCATCGAGAACAAAGGTACCGCGGCCGCTGCCCTGCATCGGGTAGCCGACAAACTTCAGGCGCGAGCCGCCGTCCTCGAAGCTCGACTGGTAGATGGCGATGCCGTCAACGATCAGCGGCTCGTTGACCTTGATGGTGGCCTCGGTCTGCTTGCCGGTGGCGCGGTCGGTGACGACCACGTCCGAGGCAAACAGCTTCGGCATGCCGGTCTCGTAGAAGTCGATCTTGAACTTCTTCAGCGTGATGGTGAACGGCAGGTCCTGCACCAGCGCGCCGTCGGCGACGTTCAGGATGGCGGTGGACACGCTCGCGCCCTCGGGCACGAAGGCGTTGCCGCGAAAGCCCGGGTTGCTGGCCGACAGCCGGTTCTGCGGCGGGATCTCGCTGATCACGGCGTTGCCGCTGACGGGAGTCTTGCCACCGAACCACATCTGCGCGCGGATCAGCATGTCGCCGTCCAGCAGCCCGCCGATGCAGATCACCACGATGGCGATGTGCGCCAGGATATAGCCGGCCTTGTTGGCGGCGCCGGCCTTGGCCGCCAGCAGCGTGGCGCCGTCATGCTCGACCGCCTTCAGGCGGTAGCCGCGGTTGCGCAGCAGCGCCGACAGCCGCGTCACCGCCTCGGCGCGCGGCCGTGCGCCGTCGAACTCGCCGCGGTGGTGGAAGGCGCGCAGGCTGCGCTCGCGCACATGGTCCTTCCACGAGCGCATGTCGGCCACCATCTTGGGGGCGTTGCGCACCAGGCACAGCGAGGTCGACACCACCAGGAAGGCCAGGATCAGCAGGAACCACCATGAGCCGTAGACCTTCTGCAGCGACAGCGCGTGGAAGATATCGGCCCAGAACGGCCCGAACTGGTTGACGTAGTTGGGGTACGGCTCGTTCTGCTTGAGCACGGTGCCGACCACGCTGGCGATGGAGATCACCGTCAGCAGCGCGATCGCGAAGCGCATCGAGGACAACAATTCGACCGCGTCGCGCAACACGCGGTGAGAGGTCTTCAGGTGCAGCCCTGAAGTGGAAGCGGTCGACATGTGAACGGAACCTGAAACAGCGTGCAGCTTTGAAATAAAAAAGGGTGGACATGCTTTATCAAGCAGGCCACCCTTTTTGATTGTGACGAGCGCGCCGGCGCCTGGAGGCGCCAGCGGCAGTTCGCCAGCCAGTCCTTAGCGGACGCCGGCGACGTAGTCCGCCACCGCCTTGATCTCGGCATCCGACATCTTGGCGGCGATGGTCGTCATGACCGAATTGTTCTTGCGGGTGCCCTGGCGGAATGCCACGAGCTGTGCCTCGGTATAGTCCGACCACTGTCCGCCGATGCGCGGGTACTGGGCCGGAATGCCGGCGGCGGTCGGGCCGTGGCAGGCCGCGCACGCGGGCACGCCCTTGGCGGCGATGCCGGCACGGTAAATCTTCTGGCCGGCTTCGATGGTGTCCTTGTTCTTCGCAGTGGCGGGCTTGAGCGACTGCTTGGCCAGGTAGGCGCCGATGTTCCGCATTTCCTCGTCGGTCAGCACCGATGCCATCGGCGTCATGATCGCGTTGTTGCGGGTCTTGTCCTTGAAGTTGGCCAGCTGCTTGTGGACGTACTCGGGATGCTGGGCGGCCAGCTTCGGGTTCGCGGCGGCGGCGCTGTTGCCGGCGGCGCCGTGGCAGCTCAGGCAGGCGGGCACATTGCGATCGGGAGCACCTTGCGTGTACAGCGTTTCGCCCTTGGCCGGGTCGGCCTTGGCGGCGGCCTGCTCTGCGGCAGATGCCAGTCCGGAAAGGGCGGCTGCAGGAACGGCCAGAGCCAGGACACCCAGAATCTTCGCAATGCGGTTCATTCGCACACCTTCTCTGAATTGTTTTGGATACCGTAATGCATGCCGGCCGGCAACCTGCTGGCGGTGAGGACGCGCCTGTGCAGAGGCCTGACATCGTGACGGCCCGCGCGCGGCTGACCGAGCCGCAACTGCGTCCGACTGGCGGCAGACCTCCGCCATGGCCCAACCCCGGGCACCTCGCACCTCGCACCGACAGTCCGATGCAATGCGCAATGCGGGGCAAGGCCCTGCCCACGATGGAACGACATACTCGGCTTCCCGCCCGGACAACGGCAGCCGAGGCACGCAGCCGGGGATGGCCCGCGTCACCCGGTCAGGAGACCGTAAACCGGCGTATTGTACAATAAGTTATGTGCCGGATTGATGCCTTGCGCCCCGCTGAGCCCCGTTGAACCGGCTCGGGGCTGCGCCAGATCAAGCCCCGGCCGGCGGCCATGGCCGCCTGCCATCCCACCCTGGCGGGACCCCGGCCCACACGCGCCATGCGCGCCGCCGCGGCGCCCCGCCCCACCGCTCGAGCGCATGTCCCTCCTTCACCAGGCCCGCTTCTTCATTACCGTCAACCACCTGCGCGACCTGCCCGCCACCGCCGTGCCGGAGGTGGCGTTCGCCGGCCGCTCCAACGCCGGCAAGTCCACCGCCATCAACATCCTGTGCAACCAGAAGCGGCTGGCGTTCTCGTCGCGCACGCCCGGCCGCACCCAGCACATCAACTACTTCTCGGTGGCCCCGGTGAAGGCGCCTGATCCGCTCGCCTTCCTGGTCGACCTGCCGGGTTATGGCTACGCCGAAGTGTCGGGCTCGGCCAAGTACCACTGGCAGGGCTTGCTGAGCGACTACGTGCAGAGCCGGCCGCAGCTGTCCGGCCTGATCCTGATGATGGATGCGCGGCGCCCGTTCACCGACCTCGATTGCCAGATGGTGGAGTGGTTCCTGCCGACGGGCCGGCCGATCCACGTGCTGCTGACCAAGGCCGACAAGCTGACCAACAGCGACAACGCGAAGGCGCTGCGCGAGACGCGCAAGATCCTGCAAGGCTATGCTGAGCAACTGGAAACGCCTGTGCCGCTGACGGCGCAGCTCTTCTCCAGCCTGAAGCGCCGCGGCATCGAAGAGGCGCAGGGTGTGATCGCAAACTGGCTGAACCTGCCGGAAGCGCAGAAGAACGTGAAGCAGGAAGAAACGCTGGCTGGCGCCGGCAAGACCGAGCCGCCTGCCGCCGATCCCGCAGCGTGAGTGCAACGCCCGCGCGGACATGATCCGGCGGGCGCGCAAAAAAAAGCCCCGCTGCAAGCAACGGGGACGAACTTTCCCGCCGCGTGGGCGGGTACCCGCTCAGGGAGGAGTAGCGGGGGACACCGCGCCACGCAGGGCGCAACGCAAAGTGTCCGCGAGTATGATAGCGGGCACGTTCAAAAGTTTAGTTTTTCTTCAGCCGGCATCCTTGCGCCGTGCGCGCAGTGCCATCCCGGCCCGCTTTCTTGTCCAGCCCTCCGCCAACAAGCCTGCCATGTCCACCTTCCCCGAGTACCGACCGCGCCGCATGCGCCGCGATGATTTCTCCCGCCGCATGATGCGCGAGCATCGCCTGTCCCCGGACAACCTGATCTACCCCGTGTTCATCCTCTACGGCCACAACCAGCGCCAGCCGGTGGCGTCGATGCCGGGCGTCGAGCGCGTCTCGGTCGACCTGCTGATGCCGGTGGCCGAAGACTGCGTGAAGCTCGGCATCCCGGTGCTCGCGCTGTTCCCGGTGATCGACCCGTCGCTGAAGACCCCCGATGGCATCGAAGCCACCAATGCAGAAGGGCTGGTGCCGCGCGCGGTGCGTGCGCTCAAGGACCGTTTCCCTGAACTGGGCGTGCTGTGCGACGTGGCGCTCGACCCGTACACCAGCCACGGGCAGGATGGCGTGCTCGACGACAACGGCTACGTTATCAACGACGTGACGGTCGAGATCCTGGTGCGCCAGGCGCTGGCCCAGGCCGAGGCCGGCGTGGATATCGTGGCGCCGTCGGACATGATGGATGGCCGCATTGGCGCGGTGCGCACCGCGCTGGATGACCACGGCCATATCCATACGCGCATCATGGCGTACTCGGCCAAGTATGCGTCGGCGTTCTACGGTCCCTTCCGCGATGCGGTGGGCTCGGCCGCCAACCTGGGCAAGGGCAACAAGATGACCTACCAGATGGACCCGGCCAATACCGACGAGGCGCTGCGCGAAGTGGCGCAGGACATCCTGGAAGGCGCCGACATGGTGATGGTCAAGCCGGGCATGCCGTACCTGGACATCGTGCGCCGCGTGAAGGACGAGTTCCGCTTCCCGACCTACGCCTACCAGGTCAGCGGCGAGTACGCGATGCTGAAGGCCGCCGCGCAGAACGGCTGGCTTGACCACGACAAGGTCATGATGGAATCGCTGCTGGCGTTCCGCCGCGCCGGCGCCGACGGCATCCTGACCTATTTCGCGCGCGACGCCGCGCGCCTGCTGACCGCCTGACGCCTCGATAAAGCCTGCCTATGGAACTGCTCGGCTTCTCGGCCAGCCAGGTACATCCGCTCGCCTCGCTGGCCGAGGCGGCCAGCTTCCTCGGTGGCAATGCCGCCGCGCTCTTCGTGTGGGCGGATTTCTCCACCGAGGAAGTCACCACCGCGCCCGATATCTGGCGCGAGAGCGTGCGCCAGCTTACCGGCGCGCCGATCCTCGACCTGCACCTGGCCGACGCCACCAACCCTGCGCATCCGTCCTACTTCGATACGACCCATGCGTACGACATGGTGATCTTCCGCAAGCTGACCTTCGAAACCAGCCGCGCCATTGCCGAAGCCGAGCCGCAGGAAGCCGCGGCCAGCGGCGCCGGTACGGCCAAGGCGCCCTTCGACGGCGCCGCGCGGCCCCGGCGCTATCCACCTGGCTTCCTGCCGGCGCTGGCCCGGATCGACACGCAGCCGGTCACCTTCTTCGCCTTCGATACGGTGCTGGTGACGGTGCGCTCCGGACCATCGCGCACCATCGACCAGGTGCGACAGCGCCTGCTCGAGCTGTGCCAGGCGCCGCGCCCGCAGCCGGCGCTCGTGCGCAGCAATGGCCAGCCGCTGATCCATGGCGTGCGCCCGCCGACCCGGCCCGAGGATCTGATGCTGCGGCTGCTCAATGCGATGGTGGACCGCTACCTGGAACTGCGCGCACCGTTGACACGCCAGCTCGACCGCTGGCAGCGCGCGCTGCTTAATTCGCGCCGCAGCTTCTCGAGCTGGGAAGGCTTGCTCGATGCGCGCATCCAGCTACGCAAGCTGGAGCACCTGAGCGAGGAACAGCGCGATGCGCTGCAGGAATTCCGCGACAGCCTGCTCGACAACCGCTACAGCAGCAACCAGCCCGGCGGCGCGGCCAATGCGCCCGGGCGCGACGAAGTGCTGCTGGTGCGCATCAACGACGTGATGGAGCATATCCAGCGCGTGCTGGCGCATGCGCGGCGGCTGGAGGATTCGATCGAATCGGCGGTGCAGATCCATTTCTCCGCCGTGGCGCACCGGACCAACCGCACCATGCGCACGCTGACGCTGATCACCGCGCTGTTCATGCCGCTGACGCTGATCACCGGCATCTTCGGCATGAACTTCGATCGCATGCCGTGGCTGCGCGAGCCGGAAGGGTTCTGGTGGTCGATCGGGCTGATGGGCGCCGTGGCCCTGGTGCTGGCGGCGCTGTGGGGGCTGGGGCGGCGGCTTGAGCGCTAGCGCCCCGCAGGCGCAGGTACGCCTCAGGTACTGGTGCGCGTACCGAAAGCACGCTCCAGGCTTTCCAGGAAGCGGTTGGCCGACTGGTAGCCGATCACGCGCACCGGGCGCTCGCGCCCGTCCGCGCCAAACAGAATGATGCCGGGCGGCCCGAACAGGCCGAAGCGCTTGAGCAACGCCTTGTCATCGGCATTGTTGGCGGTGACATCGGCCTGCAGCAGCACGATCTCCGACAGCCGCGCGCGCACGCGCGGATCGACGAAGGTCATGCGCTCCATCTCCTTGCAGCTCACACACCAGTCGGCATAGAAATCCAGCAGCACGGGCTTGCCCGCGGCGGCGGCCTGCGCCACGCGGGCGTCGAGTTCGGCCACGCTGCGCACGCGCTCGAAGCGCACCGCCTGCGCCCCGCCCGCCGCCTCGCCACCGCTGCGGGACACGCTCAGGTGCGACAGCGGCTGCAGCGGATCGCGCCCGCCCGAGGCCACGCCGATCAGCACGATTGCCGCGGCGATCGCGAACAGCACGCCCATGCCCTTGCCCACGCGCGCCAGGTTGCGCGGGTCCTGGCCCAACCCGTCGAAGGCGCCCAGGAACACTGCGGCCACCAGCAGCAGCGCCGCCAGCAACAGCATCGTGACCCAGGCCGGCAGCACCGGTCCCAGCATCCACAGCGCCACGCCCAACAGCAGGAAGCCAAAGAAACGCTTGGTTACTTCCATCCAGCGCCCGGCGCGCGGCAGCAGGTTGCCCGCGCCCACGCCCACCAGCACCAGCGGCACGCCCATGCCGAGCGCCATCGCGAACAGTGCCGAGCCGCCGATCACCGCGTCGCGTGTCTGTGCGATATAGGCCAGCGCACCCGCCAGCGGCGCGGTCACGCAGGGACCGACGATCAGCGCCGAGATCGCGCCCATCGCCGCCGCGCCCGCCACCTGGCCGCCCTGGCGGCGGTTGGACGATTCGGTCAGCCGCGTCTGCCAGCGCTGCGGTAGCTGCAGTTCATAGAGCCCGAACATCGACAGCGCCAGCGCTACCATCAGCGCCGCAAACAGGCCCAGCACCCACGGCGTCTGCAGCGCGGCCGACAGGCCCTCGCCCAGCAGCCCCGCGGCCACGCCGACGGCGGTGTAGACAACCGCCATGCCCAGCACATAGGCCAGCGAGACCACCAACGCACGGCTGCGCGTGACATGCTCGCCGACGACGATCGACGACAGGATCGGCACCATCGGCAGCACGCACGGCGTAAAGGTCAGCAGCAGGCCCAGGCCGAAGAACAGCGCCGCGATGACGCCGAGGTTGCGGCTGGCCAGTGCGCCGGCAATGCGGTCGCTGTCGTCGGCGCGCAGCGTCGCGGCTGTGCCCGGCGTGGCGGGGGTGGGGGCTGGAGCCGGCGCGGCCGCGGGCGCATCGGAGCGCCCGCGCTTGCCGAACAGCTCGGCCAGCGCGCCGCCTGCGCCCACCTTGAATGCGCTTTCCATCGGCGGATAGCAGAGCCCCTTGTCGGCGCAGCCCTGCGAGGTGACCGTCAGCGACCACTTGCCGTCGACCGGCGCCGACTCCACCGGCACGCGGATCGTCACGCTGTCGCGATAGGTCTCCATCTCCTTGCCGAAGGTGTCGTCGAACTTGACCTTGCCCTGCGGGAAGTCGGGCGTGCCAAGCTTCACGCCCGCCGGCTGCGCGGCGAAGGCGAAGCGCTCGCGGTACATGTAGTAGCCGGGCGCGACGTCGAAGCGCACCTCGACGCTCTTGTCGTCGAGCTGCCGCGCGGCAAAACGGAAGGCCTGCTCCGGCGGCAGGAAATCGTCTTCCGTGGCGGCATGCGCCGCGCCTGCGAGGCACAACCAGGCCAATGCCGCCAGCAGCGCTGCGGCAATATGCCGCGCCCAAACCTGGCCGCGCGAGCGCTCCGGAAGTGCCAAACCGATGTTCATGAAACTGTTTCCTGTCTGTCTTGATCTGTCGACGCTGCCGTACCTACTGCTGCGCGGCGGGCGGCGCGGCGCTGCCTGTCTCGGCATGGACCCACGCCAGATAGGGCGCGTAACCCGCTGCCAGCGGCCAGGCGATGATCTCCGGCACGTCATAGGGGTGATGTTGCCGGATCACGGCCTCCAGTGCAGCGTAGCGCGCACGCGTGGTCTTGATCAGCAGCGGCCATTCCTGCGCGCGCTCCAGCGCGCCCTGCCACCAATACTCCGATTCGACCGCCGCCAGGCGGTTCACGCAGGCGGCAGCGCGGGCATGCAGCACTGCCTGGGACAGTGTCGCCGCGGTCTCGGCATCGGGCGTATTGGTGATCACGACGATCACCTCGGCCGGATCGGTATGGGGGTCGGTATGGCTTTGCATCGACACTCTCCTTGCGGCGTCCCAAAAACAAAAGAGCCAGGCGGATGCCTGGCTCGATTGTAAAGCGGTGTGGCCGGACCCGTCGCAGCGACGGGTCGGGAAACCAACCTTATTCCGCGGCTTCTTCAGCCGGGGCTTCGGTGATTTCCGGACGGTCCACCAGTTCGACCAGCGCCATCGGCGCGTTGTCGCCCTGACGGAAGCCGAACTTCAGGATGCGGGTGTAGCCGCCCGGACGGGTGGCGTAGCGCGGGCCCAGTTCGGTGAACAGCTTGGTGACCATGTCGCGGTCGCGCAGACGGGCGAAAGCCAGGCGGCGGTTGGCAACGGTGTCCTTCTTGGCCAGCGTGATCAGCGGCTCGACAACCTTGCGCAGTTCCTTGGCCTTGGGCACGGTGGTCTTGATCAGCTCGTGCTGGAACAGCGAGTTGGACATGTTGCGCAGCATCGCGAGACGGTGCGACGAGGTGCGGTTCAGTTTCCGCAGACCATGACGGTGACGCATGATGATTCCTTTTCAGATTAGTGTTTGACCAGCTCTTCTATCGTCCGATGCGGCTGGACGCGGGCCGGTAGTCATACGGGCCCCGGCTGCGAAGCCGGGACGGTTACCGCGGTGCGGGACAGATGCCCCGCGCCACAATTACTTCTCCAGACCTGCGGGCGGCCAGTTCTCGAGCTTCATGCCGAGGGTCAGGCCACGCGAGGCGAGGACTTCCTTGATCTCGTTGAGCGACTTGCGACCCAGGTTCGGGGTCTTAAGCAGCTCGTTTTCGGTACGCTGGATCAGGTCGCCGATGTAGTAGATGTTTTCGGCCTTCAGGCAGTTGGCCGAACGCACCGTCAGCTCCAGGTCGTCGACCGGGCGCAGCAGGATCGGATCGATCTGCGGCGTGCGGCTCGAAGCGGCCTCGGCGGCCGACTCGGTGCCTTCCAGCGCGGCGAACACGGACAGCTGGTCGACCAGGATGCGGGCCGACTGGCGGATCGCTTCCTCGGGCGAGATCACGCCGTCGGTTTCGATGTTCATCACCAGCTTGTCGAGGTCGGTACGCTGTTCCACGCGAGCGGATTCAACGGCGTACGACACGCGGCGCACCGGCGAGAACGAGGCGTCCAGCACGATGCGGCCGATGACCTTGCCCGACTCGTCGCCGAACTTGCGCACGTTGCCCGGCACATAGCCGCGGCCCTGCTCGACCTTGATCTGCATGTCCAGCTTGCCGCCGGCGGACAGATGGGCGATCACGTGGTTCGGGTTGATGATCTCGACGTCGTGCGGCAGCTCGATATCGGCAGCCGTGACCACGCCTTCGCCATCCTTGCGCAGCGACACCGTGACTTCGTCGCGGTTGTGCAGCTTGAACACCACGCCCTTCAGATTGAGCAGCAGGTTGACGACGTCTTCCTGCACGCCATCGATGGTGGAATACTCGTGGACCACCCCAGCGATCGTGACTTCGGTCGGTGCATAGCCGACCATCGACGACAGCAGCACGCGACGCAGGGCGTTACCGAGCGTATGGCCGTAGCCGCGCTCGAACGGCTCCATCACGACTTTGGCGTGATGGTCGCCCAGAGGCTCGACGGCGATGATTTTTGGCTTGAGGAGTGCTGTTTGCATTAGGTTGTCCTTTTCAATACCCTCGGCTCGTTACACCGATAAGGCTGACGTTTGGAACCTGAAAATCCCATCGTGAGATGGGCGAAGCCCGACCGCGCGTATCGCGCGTCGGGCTGAAAAAGAAGCTTTGCGACGGACGCAAGCTCTGGGATCGTTCTGCTCGGTTGATTAACGCGAGTACAGTTCGACGATCAGGCTTTCGTTGATGTCACCAGCGATATCGGCACGATCCGGGGCTTGCTTGAAGGTGCCTTCGAACTTCTTGGCATCCACGGCGACCCAGGTCGGGAAGCCCGACTGCTCGGCCAGCGACAGCGCTTCAGCGATACGGACTTGCTTCTTCGACTGCTCGCGGATGGTGATGATGTCGCCCGACTTGATCTGGGCCGACGGCACGTTCAGGGTCTGGCCGTTCACCAGGATCGCCTTGTGCGACACCAGCTGGCGCGCTTCAGCGCGGGTCGAGCCGAAGCCCATGCGGTACACCACGTTATCCAGGCGCGATTCCAGCAGTTGCAGCAGGTTTTCGCCGGTGTTGCCCTTGCGGCGGTCGGCTTCGGCAAAGTAGCGGCGGAACTGGCGCTCGAGCACGCCGTAGATGCGCTTGACCTTCTGCTTTTCACGCAGCTGGTTGCCGTAGTCGGAGGTGCGGGCACCCGAGGTACGGCCGTGCTGGCCAGGCTTGCTGTCCAGCTTGCACTTGTCGGCCAGCGAACGGCGGGCGCTCTTCAGGAACAGGTCGGTGCCTTCACGGCGGGAAAGTTTGGCCTTCGGGCCGGTATAACGTGCCACGTTGTCTTCCTTTGATCGATCACGGCGCCTGTGTGGACGCGCCGCGAGTCCGCCAACGCTGTGCTACCCGGTATTCCGGGAGACCGTGACGGACGGTGGGCTTATTGAGCGCGTTCCGTTGCCGGAAACGACGCTGAAAGCATTTACCAGTGCGCCGGCATGGAAATGTGCTGTATCAGACATTCCCTCGACGCAAAACGAAAACCTGCCGCATCGAAATGCAGCAGGTCAACGCGCGATACTACCATATCCGATTCCGGCTGGTAAACCCGCCGGACCGGACACGCCAACCCTTAGATGCGGCGGCGCTTCGGCGGACGGCAGCCGTTGTGCGGAATCGGCGTGACGTCTTCGATGATCGCGATCTTGATGCCCAGCGCGTTCAGCGCGCGGACAGCCGATTCACGACCCGGGCCCGGGCCCTTGATGCGCACTTCCAGGTTCTTGATACCCTGGTCTTGCGCCACACGGCCGGCGTTCTCGGCAGCAACCTGGGCAGCGAACGGGGTCGACTTGCGCGAACCCTTGAAGCCCTGGCCACCGGCGGTCGCCCACGACAGAGCGTTGCCCTGGCGGTCGGTGATCGTGATGATGGTGTTGTTGAACGATGCGTGGACGTGCGCAATGCCGTCGGCAACGTTCTTCTTGACCTTTTTACGCGCGCGAGCGGCGTTATTCGGACCTTTTGCCATTAGTTTCTTCCTCTGCCTTCGGCTTTACTTCTTCAGAGCCACGCCGGCCTTGCGCGGACCCTTGCGGGTGCGGGCATTGGTCCGGGTACGCTGGCCGCGCATGGGCAGGCCCTTGCGGTGACGCATGCCACGATAGCAACCAAGGTCCATCAGACGCTTGATGTTCATCGTGGTTTCACGACGCAGGTCACCCTCGACCGTGACCTTGCCCACTTCGTCACGAAGCTTTTCCAGGTCGGCGTCGGTCAGATCCTTGACCTTCTTGTCAAACGGTACACCGGTGGCCTCGCAAATCTTGCGAGCGCGCGAGCGGCCGACACCATAAATGGCCGTCAGGCCGATTTCGGTGTGCTTGTGGTTCGGGATGTTAACCCCTGCGATACGTGCCATTCGTCAATCCTCTTTCCGATTAGCCTTGGCGTTGCTTGTGGCGGGGATCCGACGAGCAGATCACGCGCACGACACCGTTGCGCTTGATGATTTTGCAGTTGCGGCAAATGCGCTTAACAGAAGCCAGCACTTTCATGATTTTTCCTCTTCCTTCAATTCCTGTTCGCTCACTTCGTCCGGAAGACGATTCGTGCGCGCGACAGATCATATGGGGTCAGCTCGACCGTCACCTTGTCACCCGGAAGAATCCGGATGTAGTTCATTCGCATCTTGCCGGAGATATGGCCCAGTACTACATGGCCATTTTCCAACTTGACCCGGAACGTCGCATTGGGAAGGTTTTCCAGGACCTCCCCCTGCATCTGGATGACGTCGTCTTTTGCCATACCTAGCCTGTACCGATCCGAAGTCAGCGCAAGGTCAGATTGCCCTTGAAATTCGCCTTCTTCAGCAGCGACTCATATTGCTGCGACATCACGTAAGACTGAACCTGAGCCATGAAGTCCATCGTGACGACCACGATGATCAGCAGCGAGGTTCCGCCAAAGTAGAACGGAACGTTCCACCGCAGCACCAGGAATTCCGGCAACAGGCAGACCAGTGTGATATAGACCGCACCAGCCAGCGTCAGGCGCACCAGAATCTTGTCGATATAGCGCGTCGTCTGCTCGCCCGGACGAATGCCCGGAATGAAGGCACCGCTTTTCTTCAGGTTGTCTGCCACTTCACGGCTGTTGTACACCAGGGCCGTATAGAAGAAGCAGAAAAATACAATCGCAGCAGCGTACAGCAGGATGTAGACCGGCTGGCCCGGCGACAGCGTGGCAGCCAGGTCCTTGATGAACCCACCCACCGAGCCGGTCGCATCGGACGTGAACCAGCCCGCGATCGTCGCCGGGAACAGGATGATCGACGATGCGAAGATCGGCGGAATCACCCCTGCCATGTTCAGCTTCAGCGGCAGGTGCGACGACTGGCCGCCGTACACCTTGTTGCCGACCTGACGCTTGGCATAGTTCACCAGGATCTTGCGCTGGCCCCGCTCGACGAACACCACGGCGAAGGTCACCCCGATCACGATCGCCACGATGAAGATCGCCGCGATGATGCTCATGGAACCCGTGCGGACCAGTTCGAACAGTCCGCCGATCGCGTTGGGCAGGCCCGCCGCGATACCGCCGAAGATGATGATCGAGATGCCGTTGCCCAGACCACGCTCGGTGATCTGCTCACCCAGCCACATCAGGAACATCGTGCCGGTCACCAGCGTAATCACTGCCGTGGCCCGGAACATCAGGCCCGGATCCAGCACCAGCCCAGGCTGCGACTCCAGCGCCACCGCAATCGACAGCGCCTGGAACGTGGCCAGGACCACGGTGCCGTAGCGCGTGTACTGCGTGATCTTGCGCTGCCCTGCCTGCCCTTCCTTCTTCAGCGCTTCCAGCTGCGGCAGCACGATCGTCAGCAACTGCATGATGATCGACGCCGAGATGTACGGCATGATGCCGAGCGCGAAGACGGTAAAGCGCGACAGCGCCCCGCCCGAGAACAGGTTGAACATCCCGAGGATGCCACCCGACTGACTCTGGAAAAGCTTCGCAAGCTGCTCCGGATCGATACCGGGCACCGGAATATGAGCGCCGATGCGGTACACGATCAGGGCCAGCACCAGGAACATCAGCCGGCGCTTGAGGTCGCCGTACTTCGCCGTGTTCCTGGCTTGCGCGCTTGCATTGGGTTTCGCCGTGGCCAAACGATGCTCCGACTATAACTGCCTATGCTGCGATAAATGCCGTATCAGGCTGCGATCTGGCCGCCGGCGGCTTCGATCGCGGCCTTGGCGCCAGCGGTGGCGCCCAGACCCTTGATCGTCACCTTGCGGGTCAGTTCGCCGGCCTTGATGACCTTGGCGCTCTTGACCAGGTCGCCGACCAGGCCAGCCTGCTTCAGAACCAGCAGGTCGACTTCGGCCGCTTCCAGGCGCTCGATGTCACGCAGCGTGACTTCGGCGGTGAACGCCTTGGTCAGCGAGGTGAAGCCGCGCTTGGGCAGGCGACGATACAGCGGCATTTGACCGCCTTCGAAGCCCACCTTGTGGAAGCCGCCCGAACGCGACTTCTGACCCTTGTGACCGCGACCGGCGGTCTTGCCCAGGCCGGAGCCGATACCGCGGCCGACGCGACGCTTGGCGTGCTTCGAACCGGCGGCCGGTTTCAGGTTGTTCAGTTGCATGTTGCTCTCCGAGTTCCCGGTATCAGGCCAGAACCTTGACCAGGTACGAGACCTTGTTGATCATGCCGCGCACGGCGGGCGTGTCCTGCAGCTCCGACACCGAGTTCAGGCGGCGCAGGCCCAGGCCACGAACGGTGGCGCGATGATCCTCGCGCGTGCCGATCAGGCTGCGCACGAGTTGCACTTTTACGGTTTTCTGCGACATTTCGTTCACCTTAGCCGAGGATGTCTTCGACCGACTTGCCACGCTTCGCGGCGATTTCCGACGGCGTGCTCATCTTCTGCAGGCCATCCAGGGTTGCGCGAACCATGTTGTAGGGGTTGGTCGAGCCGTGCGACTTGGTCACCACGTTGGTCACGCCCATCACTTCGAAAATCGCGCGCATCGGGCCGCCGGCGATCACGCCGGTACCTTCCTTGGCGGGCATCATCAGCACCTTGGCGGCGCCGTGCTTGCCAACGACTTCGTGTTGCAGCGTGCCGTTCTTCAGCGCGACCTTGACCATCTTGCGACGGGCTTCGTCCATTGCCTTCTGAACGGCGACGGGCACTTCCTTGGCCTTGCCCTTGCCCATGCCGATGCGGCCATCGCCGTCACCAACCACGGTCAGCGCAGCGAAACCGAGAATCCGGCCGCCCTTCACCACCTTGGTGACGCGGTTGACCGAGATCATCTTCTCGCGGAGGCCGTCGTCGCGTTCGTCCTGCTGGACTTTTGCTTGCATCTTTGCCATGACGTATCTCTCTTTGTGCGCTTAGAACTTGAGGCCGGCTTCGCGGGCAGCGTCAGCCAGTGCCTTCACGCGACCGTGGAAGCGGAAGCCGGCGCGATCGAACGCGACGGTTTCCACGCCGGCAGCCTTCGCCTTTTCGGCGATGCGCTTGCCGACCGCGGTCGCGGCAGCGGTGGTAGCACCATTGCCGGTCAGTTCCTTGCGGACGTCTGCCTCTGCGGTCGAAGCCGAAGCCAGCACCTTGGTGCCGCACTCCGAGAAGACCTGGGCGTAAATATGCGAATTCGTACGGAACACGGTCAGACGATTGACTTTCATCTCCGCGATCTTGGCGCGGGTCTGACGTGCACGGCGCAAACGAGCGTCTTTCTTGTTCATCATTGCACCCCTTACTTCTTCTTGGTTTCCTTCAGGATGACGCGCTCGTCCGAGTAACGCACACCCTTGCCCTTGTAGGGCTCAGGCGGACGGTACGCGCGAACTTCCGCGGCAACCTGACCGACTTTCTGCTTGTCCGCACCCTTGATGATGATCTCGGTCTGCGTCGGCGTTTCCGCCTTCACGCCTTCCGGCATCTCATGGATCACGTCGTGCGAGAAACCAAGCTGGAGCTTCAGCGCAGCGCCTTGCAGCTGGGCACGATAGCCCACGCCGACGAGGTTCAGCTTGCGCTCGAAACCGGTGGTTACGCCCTTGACCATGTTGGCCACCAGAGCACGCATCGTGCCCTGCAGAGCGTTTGCTTCACGCGACTCGTCAGCCGGAGCGAAGGTCAGCGTGTCGTTCTCGACATTGACCTTGACCAGGCTGTGAATCGGCTGCGACAGCGTACCGAGCGGGCCCTTCACGGAGAGCACGCCAGCCGCCACGTTCACTTCCGCGCCTTTGGGCAGCGCGATGGGAGCCTTACCTACACGGGACATGGTTCTCTCCTTAAGCGACGTAGCAGAGAACTTCGCCGCCCACGCCAGTGGCGCGAGCCTTGCGGTCGGTCATCAGACCCTGCGGGGTCGAAATGATCGCCACGCCCAGGCCGTTCATCACTTGCGGGATGTCGCTGCGGCCCTTGTACACGCGCAGGCCGGGCTTCGAGACGCGCTCAATGCGCTCGATCACCGGACGGCCGGCGTAGTACTTCAGGCCGATGCTCAGTTGTGCCTTGCCGCCATCTTCCTGGACGGCGTAGTCGTCGATGTAGCCTTCGTCCTTCAGGACCTTGGCGATTGCCACTTTCAGCTTCGACGACGGCATGACAACCGACGCCTTCTGCACGCCCTGGGCGTTGCGGATGCGCGTCAGCATATCGGCGATAGGATCGCTCATGCTCATACTGTTTCTCCTGTAGCCTGTGCGTAATTACCAGCTGGCTTTCGTCAGACCCGGGATTTCGCCCTTGAAGGCGATTTCGCGGATCTTGTTACGCGCCAGGCCAAACTTGCGGAAGGTACCGCGGGGACGACCGGTGATCGCGCAGCGGTTACGCTGGCGAGTCGGGTTCGCGTTGCGCGGGAGCTGTTGCAGCTCGAGACGCGCGCTGTAACGCTCTTCTTCCGACTTTTCTTGGTCGTCGATAATGGCCTTGAGGTTGGCGCGCTTGGCGGCATACTTTGCCACCAGCTTGGCGCGCTTCTTCTCACGTTCAATCAGAGCCAGTTTAGCCACGGTTACCCCTTAATTGCGGAACGGGAACTTGAACGCGCCGAGGAGTGCCTTGGCTTCCTCGTCGTTCTTCGCCGTCGTCGTGATGCTGATGTTCAGACCACGCAGTGCGTCGATCTTGTCGTACTCGATTTCGGGGAAAATGATCTGCTCTTTCACACCGATGTTGTAGTTGCCACGACCGTCGAACGAACGGCCCGACACACCACGGAAGTCACGCACGCGCGGCAGGGCCACGGTGACGAAACGATCGAGGAATTCGAACATGCGCTCGCCGCGCAGGGTCACCATCGCACCGATGGGGTAGCCCTGGCGGATCTTGAAGCCGGCGATGGCCTTCTTGGCCTTCGTCACGACCGGCTTCTGACCGGCGATCTTGGTCAGGTCGCCGACGGCGTTCTCAATGATCTTCTTGTCATTGATCGCTTCGCCAAGGCCCATGTTCAGGGTGATCTTGGTGATGCGCGGCACTTCCATGACCGATTTGTAGCCGAACTGTTCAATCAGCTTCGGCACAACCTGTTCTTTGTAAAACTCTTGCAGACGTGCTGCCATGCTCAACTCCTATACGTGCCCAGAATCAAGCTGCCACGACGGCGCCGGTGGTCTTCAGCACGCGCACGCGCTTGCCGTCTTCCACCTTGATGCCGACGCGCGACGGCTTGCCATTGGCATCCACGAGCGCAACGTTGGAAATATGCAGCGGCATGACCTTGTCGACCACGCCACCGGTAGTGCCCAGCATCGGGTTCGGGCGGGCATGCTTCTTGGCGATGTTCACGCCTTGCACCGCAACCTTGTCGCCCAGGACGGCTTGCACGGTACCGCGCTTGCCCTTGTCCTTGCCGGTCAGCACAATGACTTCGTCGCCTTTGCGAATCTTGTTCATGGCGGCTCCTTACAGCACTTCCGGAGCGAGCGACACGATCTTCATGAAGCGCTCGGTACGGAGTTCACGAGTCACCGGCCCGAAGATACGGGTGCCGATCGGCTCGAGCTTGTTGTTCAGCAGGACGGCGGCGTTGCCGTCGAACTTGATCAGCGAACCGTCAGCGCGGCGCACGCCCTTGGCGGTACGCACGACGACGGCGTTGTAGATGTCGCCCTTCTTCACGCGACCGCGCGGCGCTGCGTCCTTGACGGTCACCTTGATGATGTCGCCAACGCTTGCGTAGCGGCGCTTGGAGCCACCCAGCACCTTGATGCACAGCACTTCGCGCGCACCAGTGTTATCGGCCACTTCGAGCCGGCTTTCTGTCTGAATCATGGTGTTTGTCTTCCCAACTTAATCCGCCAGGTGCGATAGCGCCCGTCGGTCAGTCTTGGTCCCGTCGGCTCCGGCCTTGCGCCAGCACCGTCTGGGTTGATCAACTTTGAAGTCGGTAGGAACCTGGCAATCCCGACAGATCGTCGAGGCCGCCTGGCCCTGGCTCGCTCAACAGGCCCGCCCGGGTGGTACAACTAAGGCGAACGCAATAAAGCGGAAGTCCAGGATTATAGCTACATAACCCTGGACTTGCAAGTCAAGCTAAGAACGTGTTGTTCTTAGATGACGCGTGCAGCCTCTACCAGCCGGGAAACCACCCAGGACTTGGTCCGCGACAGCGGACGGCCTTCCTGGATTTCGACCTTGTCGCCTTCCTTGTACTGGTTGGCTTCGTCGTGTGCGTGGTACTTCTTGGAACGCAGCACGTACTTGCCGTACAGAGGATGCTTGACGCGGTTTTCCACCAAGACCGTAACGGTCTTGTCCATCTTGTCGCTTACCACACGACCGACCAGGGTGCGGCGAAGCGACTTTTCCGTTTGTGCAGCTTCAGTCATTTCGCGTTTGCCTTTTGAGTCAGCACGGTTTGCACGCGCGCGATGTCCTTGCGGACCTTCTTCAGCTGGCTGGTGTTCTGCAGCTGTTGGGTCGCCTTTTGCATGCGCAGGCTAAATTGGGCCTTCAGCAGCTCGGAGAGCTCCTGGTTCAGCCCGGCGGCGTCCTTGCCGCGAAGTTCGGATGCTTTCATTCCTGCTCTCCTTACGTCCCGACCTGGCGCACCACGAAATTGGTGGCGATCGGCAGCTTGGCGGCCGCGAGGCGAAACGCCTCACGCGCCAGCTCTTCGCTCACGCCATCCATTTCGTACAGCATCTTGCCCGGCTGGATTTCAGCCACGTAGTACTCCGGATTGCCCTTACCGTTACCCATACGGACTTCGGCGGGCTTCTTCGAGATCGGCTTGTCCGGGAAAATCCGGATCCAGATGCGGCCGCCACGCTTGATGTGGCGGGTCATCGCACGACGTGCCGACTCAATCTGACGAGCCGTCAGACGGCCCCGGCCCATGGCCTTCAGGCCGAATTCGCCGAAAGACACGGCGTTACCACGGGTAGCCTTACCCGTGTTGCGGCCTTTCTGCTCCTTGCGGTATTTTCTGCGCTTAGGTTGCAGCATCGTTATTCTCCACTCTTCGCATCGCCAGGCGCACCGCGGCGACCGGCACCTGCACCGGCGCCACCGCGACGGTTGCCACCCGGGCGGCCTTCGCCTTCACGGCGGCGGCCTTCCGGACGACCCGGGCGACGACGACGGTCGTCCTGCGGCTCTTCCACCACCGGCGCTTCGTTGCGGCCGAGGTGATCACCCTTGTAGACCCACACCTTGACACCGATGATGCCGTAGGTGGTTTCTGCTTCGGAGAAGCCGTAGTCGATGTCGGCGCGCAGGGTGTGCAGGGGCACACGGCCTTCGCGGTACCACTCGGTACGTGCGATTTCGATACCGTTCAGACGGCCGGCGCTCATGATCTTGATACCCTGGGCGCCCAGGCGCATCGCGTTCTGCATGGCGCGCTTCATGGCGCGGCGGAACATGATGCGGCGCTCGAGCTGCTGGGTGATCGAATCGGCGATCAGCTGAGCATCGGTTTCCGGCTTGCGGATTTCCTCGATGTTCACGTGCACGGGCACGCCCATGCGACGCTGCAGTTCAGCCTTCAGCAGTTCGATGTCCTCACCCTTCTTGCCGATCACCACGCCCGGACGCGAGCTGTAAATGGTGATGCGTGCATTGCGGGCGGGGCGCTCGATCACGACGCGGCCAACCGATGCGTTCTTCAGCTTCTTCTTCAGGAAGTCCCGAACTTCGATGTCTTCCTTCAGCATGCCGGCGAACTTCGTGTTGCTGGCATACCAGCGCGAAGCCCAGTTACGGCTGACAGCCAGGCGGAAGCCAGTCGGATGAATCTTCTGTCCCATCGTGACTCCTTAGTTGCCGAGCGTCACAGTGATGTGACAGGTTTGTTTCTCGATGCGGTTGCCGCGGCCCTTCGCCCGTGCGGTGAAGCGCTTGAGCGAGGTTGCCTTGTCGACGAAGATCGATTTGACCTTCAGTTCGTCGATGTCGGCGCCTTCGTTGTGCTCAGCGTTGGCGATGGCCGATTCGACCACCTTCTTCACGATCCCGGCAGCCTTTTTCGGGCTGAACGTCAGGACATTGAGCGCGCGCTCGATCGGCAGACCACGGATCTGGTCAGCGACCAGGCGCGTCTTCTGGGCGGAGATGCGGGCACCGCGATGAATCGCTTTCACTTCCATGATGGCACCTTACCTCTTCGCTTTCTTGTCAGCCGCGTGGCCCTTGAACGTGCGGGTAATCGCAAATTCGCCGAGCTTGTGGCCAACCATGTTTTCCGTAACGTACACCGGCACGTGTTGACGGCCGTTGTGAACGGCGATCGTCAGGCCAATGAACTCCGGCAGAATGGTCGAGCGACGCGACCAAGTCTTGATGGGCTTCTTGTCCTTGCCGCTCGATGCGACTTCCACCTTTTTCAGCAGGTGGGCGTCGCAGAACGGACCCTTTTTAGCGGAACGAGTCATATCTTTAGCTCCTACCTACCGATTAACGCTTGTGGCGCTTCTGGACGATCATGCTGTCCGTGCGCTTGTTGCTGCGGGTACGGTAACCCTTGGCCGGGGTACCCCACGGCGAAACCGGATCGCGACCAGCGGCGGTCTTGCCTTCACCACCACCGTGCGGGTGGTCGACCGGGTTCATCACGACACCACGGACCGTCGGGCGGATACCGCGCCAGCGGGTCGCACCGGCCTTGCCGATGACGCGCAGGCTGTGCTCTTCGTTGCCCACTTCACCGATGGTGGCGCGGCACTCGATGTGCACGCGGCGCACTTCACCGGAGCGCAGGCGAACCTGGGCGTACAGGCCTTCACGCGCCAGCAGCACGGCGGAACCGCCGGCGGCACGTGCGATCTGCGAACCCTTGCCCGGCTGCATTTCCACGTTGTTGATCGTGGTACCGACCGGAATGTTGCGGATCGGCAGGTTGTTACCGGCCTTGATCGGCGCTTCCGAACCGTTCAGCAGCTGCTGACCGGCAACCATGCCCTTGGTGGCGATGATGTAGCGGCGCTCGCCGTCGGCGAACACGATCAGCGCGATGTTGGCGCTGCGGTTCGGATCGTATTCCAGGCGCTCGACGCGGGCGGGGATGCCGTCCTTGTCGTTGCGCTTGAAGTCGACCACGCGGTAGTGGTGCTTATGACCACCGCCCTTGTGGCGGGTGGTGATATGACCATTGTTGTTACGGCCCGACTTCTGGAATTGCTTTTCCAGCAGCGGCGCGTACGGGGTGCCCTTGTGAAGGTCCTTGTTGACCACCTTCACCATCGAGCGACGACCCGGGGAAGTCGGCTTGGTCTTGACGAGTGCCATGATTACTTGGCCTCCGCTTCAAAATTGATTTCCTGACCCGGCTTCAGCGACACGTAAGCTTTCTTCACGTGGTTGCGACGGCCCATGAAACGGCCGAAGCGCTTCTGCTTGCCCTTCTGGTTCAGGATCTGAACGGACTGCACCTCGACCTTGAACAGCAGTTCGACGGCGGCCTTCACTTCTGCCTTGTTGGCATCGCGGGCCACTTCGAACACGACCTGTTCATTCTTGTCGGCGACCAGGGTTGCCTTTTCGGAAACCACCGGCGCGAGCAGCACCTGCATCAAACGATGATCGTTCTTGGCTACTTGCGTCATTTCAGCAACTCCTCGATCTGCGCGACGGCCGCCTTGGTCACCAGCACCTTCTTGTAGTGCACGAGCGACAGCGGATCAGCCTGGCGCGGCTCCACGACTGCCACGTGCGGCAGGTTGCGCGAAGCCAGGTAGAGGTTTTCGTCGAGGCTGTCGGTGATGATCAGCACCGAGTCCAGGCCCATGGCCTTGAACTTGTCGGCCAAGAGCTTGGTCTTGGGCGCGTCGACAGTGAAACCGTCCACCACGTTGATACGACCTTCACGTGCGAGCTGCGAGTAAATCGAGCGCATGCCGGCACGGAACATCTTCTTGTTGACCTTCTGGCTGAAGTTCTCTTCCGGCGAATTCGGGAAGATACGGCCGCCCCCGCGCCACAGCGGCGAGGAAGACATACCGGCACGAGCACGGCCCGTACCCTTCTGGCGCCACGGCTTCTTGGTCGTGTGCTTGACCTCTTCACGATCCTTCTGCTTACGGTTGCCGCTGCGAGCGTTGGCCTGGTAAGCGACGACGATCTGGTGAACGAGGGCTTCGTTGTAGTCACGGCCGAACACTTCGGGCGAAGCGTCAACGCCTGCGCCGATCTGGCCATTGTCCTGGAGGAGCTTGAGTTCCATTACATGCGCTCCTTAAGCTTTGGCTTTGGCCTTGACGGCCGGGGTGACGATGACCTTGCCGCCCTTGGAGCCGGGGATGGCACCCTTGACCAGCAGCAGCTTGCGCTCTGCGTCGATCTTGGCGATCTCCAGGTTCTGCACGGTGCGGGTGACATCGCCCAGGTGACCGGTCATGCGCTTGCCCGGGAACACACGGCCCGGATCCTGCGCCATACCGATCGAGCCCGGCACGTTGTGCGAGCGCGAGTTACCGTGGGTGGCACGGCCGGAGGCGAAGTGGTAGCGCTTGATGG
Organism: Cupriavidus necator; assembly: GCF_040578825.1. Lineage (GTDB taxonomy): Bacteria > Pseudomonadota > Gammaproteobacteria > Burkholderiales > Burkholderiaceae > Cupriavidus > Cupriavidus necator_E. Next base: position 86,173 of record NZ_JBEFLI010000012.1, read on the forward strand.
TACCGGCGTAGCCCTTACCGATGGTCACGCCCTGCACGTCGATCTTCTGACCGACTTCGAACAGGTCGACCGACAGCGAACCGCCAGCTTGCAGTTCGGCAGCCTTGGCTGCATCGATACGGAATTCGCGGATGATTTCGCCGGCTTCCACGCCGGCTTTGGCGAGATGACCCGCCAGCGGCTTGGTAACGCGGCTTGCGCGTCGTGCGCCGAAGGTGACTTGAACGGCGGTATAACCGTCGGTCTCGTCCGTCTTGATTTGCGTCACGCGGTTGTCGCCGACCTCGACCACGGTAACGGGAATCGAATCACCGTCGTCCGTGAAAATACGGGTCATGCCAACCTTGCGACCTACAAGGCCAAGGCTCATGGTTTGCTCCATTCCCAGCTGCGATTGGCCGGGGCTGATTGATACACGAAAACTGTGTTTGCGCATTTGCGACGCATTTGCGCTGAATAAGGGCTGCGCTAAAAGGACTGCGCGAGGCCAAAACGGCCAACCCACTACCCGGAGACACGGGTAGCCTTACACTATAACGTGCTCAGTTTGGAAGTGCAATATGCAATTGCGATTTGCCGCTGGGTGTTGTAAGCACGATTCACGCAGATGTGCGCAAAAGACGGCTTGAAGCCGGCGCGTCGCCATGTACGCGCCGGCTCCCTGATGCCTTACTTGTCCGCACTCTCCTGCCAGCGCGCCATCAGTGTGTTCGATGGCAGCGTTTCATCGAGCAGCTTGCGCGCGGTTTCTACCCCCGCCACCGGCAAACCCGCCGGGTCGAGCTTGCCGATCTGCACCAGCACGCTGGCCTGGTCCCAGTAGATGTGCTCATGGTAGAGCTTGTCGCCGCGAAACTTGACGATGGCGACCAGCGGGATCTCCACGCGCTTGCCGGTGGGCGCAACGCCGGGCAGCATCCAGTCGATCTCGCAGGTATGCGTGAAGCAGAACAGCATCTCGTCGACGATCTGCGTCGCGCCGACCGTGCGCGACAGCGGGATCAGCGTGGTGTCGGGCGGGTTGCTGTGCACGAAGTGGTGCTGGTAGAAGCGCCGCAGCTGCGCGTAGCCGACGCCGCCGGTCATGGTGGGGATATGGTTCACATAGGGCTGCGGCACCATCGTGGCCATGGTGGCATCGACGTCGCGGGTGGCGAATTCATACTCGCAGTGCTTGTCCCACAGCGCCGAGAAGTCATAGTGTGGGCCCATCTCGCGGCGCAACGCGGCGATCGAACGCTGGTGCGCCATCAGCGCCGAGGGCTTGTCGAAGTGCTCGCCGCCCACGCGTGCGAAGGCATGGTCGACGCCGGGGTAGACGTACACCTCGATGTTCTCGCGCCCGGCCAGCGCATTTCGGATCGCGGCCTGTGCCTGTGGCGGACAGAAGCCGTCCTGCTCGGCAATATGCAACACCAGCCGGCCGGCCACGTTGCCGGCCTCGGCCAGCGCATGCTCGATGCCGACGCCGTAATACGCCACCGCGCAGGCCACGTCAGGCAACCGGCAGGCCGCCAGGTAAGCCAGCTTGCCGCCCAGGCAGAAGCCCAGCACGCCGGTCTGGCCGACGCATTCCGGCCGGGCCCGCAACGCCTCGAGCGCCGCGCCCACGTCCTGCACGCCCTTGGCTTCGTCGAACTGCTGGTACAGGCCAAGCGCGCGCTGGAAATCCTCACCTCGGTCAGTCAGTTCGATGCCGGGTGCGATGCGCCAGAACAGGTCCGGCACCAGCACCGTATAGCCTTCCTCGGCGTAGTAGTCGGCCACCTCGCGCATGGTGGCGTTGACGCCGAAGATCTCCTGGCACAGCACGATGCCCGGGCCCTTGCCTGCCGCCGGCACGGCGAGATAGCCACTGAGACTGCCTGCGGGGGTCTGGATCTGGATGGTCTGGCCCATTGCCTGCTCTCCTTGTGTTTCTGTATCTCGGTCGGGTGATGCCGCTGGGCGCAGCGGCTGTCCGATTAGTGCAGGAAACGGTGGGCTCGGTCAACGCCTAGTGCGGGCCCGCCAGCTGGCGGCACAAAACAAAAACGGCGAACCGTCGGTTCGCCGTTTTGCTGCAGTAGGCCACATACGCGGCCCGAAGCATGATTACACCTTGATCTCGACGTCCACGCCTGCCGGCAGGTCGAGCTTCATCAGCGCGTCAACCGTCTTGTCGGTCGGGTCGACGATGTCCATCAGGCGCTGGTGAGTGCGGATCTCGAACTGATCGCGGCTGGTCTTGTTGACGTGCGGCGAACGCAGGATGTCGAAGCGCTGGATGCGGGTCGGCAGGGGCACCGGGCCCTTGACGATCGCGCCGGTACGCTTGGCGGTATCCACGATTTCGGCGGCCGACTGGTCGATCAGGCGATAGTCGAAAGCCTTCAGGCGGATACGGATCTTCTGGTTCTGCATGATATTTCCTTAAAAGAGCGATTGGGCAACGTGCCCAGTTAAATGGGGACATGCCCGCGGGCATGTCCCAGGAAGTGCTTAGTCGAGGATCTTTGCCACGACGCCGGCGCCGACGGTACGGCCGCCTTCACGGATAGCGAAGCGCAGGCCTTCTTCCATGGCGATCGGGGCGATCAGCTTGACGGTGATCGACACGTTGTCACCCGGCATCACCATTTCCTTGTCCGCCGGCAGCTCAATCGAGCCGGTCACGTCGGTGGTACGGAAGTAGAACTGCGGGCGGTAGTTGTTGAAGAACGGGGTGTGACGGCCGCCCTCGTCCTTCGACAGGATGTACACCTCGCCGGTGAAGTGGGTGTGCGGCTTGATCGAACCCGGCTTGCACAGCACCTGGCCGCGCTCGACGTCTTCACGCTTGGTGCCGCGCAGCAGCAGACCGACGTTGTCGCCAGCCTGGCCCTGGTCCAGCAGCTTGCGGAACATTTCCACGCCGGTGCAGGTGGTCTTCACGGTCGGGCGGATACCGACGATTTCGATTTCTTCGCCGACCTTGATCACGCCGCGCTCGATACGGCCGGTCACCACGGTGCCGCGACCCGAGATCGAGAACACGTCTTCCACCGGCATCAGGAAGGTACCGTCAACGGCACGCTCCGGCGTCGGGATGTAGGTGTCCAGCGCATCGGCCAGGCGCATGATGGCTTCTTCGCCCAGGTCGCCCTTGTCGCCTTCCAGTGCCAGCTTGGCCGAACCCTTGATGATCGGGGTGTCGTCGCCGGGGAACTCGTACTTCGACAGCAGCTCGCGAACTTCCATCTCGACCAGCTCGAGCAGTTCAGCGTCGTCCACCATGTCGCACTTGTTCAGGAACACGATGATGTACGGCACGCCAACCTGGCGGGCCAGCAGGATGTGCTCACGCGTTTGCGGCATCGGGCCGTCAGCGGCCGAGCAGACCAGGATCGCGCCGTCCATCTGGGCGGCACCCGTGATCATGTTCTTCACATAGTCAGCGTGGCCCGGGCAGTCAACGTGCGCGTAGTGGCGGTTGGCCGTTTCGTATTCGACGTGGGCGGTATTGATGGTAATACCGCGTGCCTTTTCTTCCGGCGCTGCGTCGATTTCGTCGTACTTCTTGGCGGCGCCGCCGAACTTGGCTGCCAGCACCGTGGCGATCGCTGCCGTCAACGTGGTCTTGCCATGGTCAACGTGACCAATCGTGCCAACGTTCACGTGCGGCTTGGTCCGCTCGAACTTTTCCTTTGCCATTTCTTAACTCCTGATAGGAATGCAGTCTTGTTGTTTCATCGCGCCGCCGCACCGGCAGGCGCGGCGGCAAACTTCTAATTACTTGCCCTTGGCCGTCATCACGGCTTCGGCGATGTTCTTCGGTGCTTCAGCGTAGTGCTTGAATTCCATGGTGTACGTGGCGCGGCCTTGCGTGGCCGAGCGCAGCGACGTGGAATAACCGAACATTTCCGACAGCGGGACTTCGGCCTTGATGATCTTGCCGCCGCCCACCATGTCGTCCATGCCCTGCACGATGCCGCGGCGGGACGACAGGTCGCCCATCACGGTACCCGTGTAGTCTTCCGGCGTTTCCACTTCCACGGCCATCATCGGCTCGAGCAGAACCGGGCTGGCCTTGCGCATGGCTTCCTTGAAAGCCATCGAGCCGGCCATGCGGAACGCGTTTTCGTTCGAGTCCACGTCGTGGTACGAACCGAACGTCAGCGTGACCTTCACGTCCACCACCGGGAAGCCAGCCAGGATGCCGTTCGGCAGCGTGTCGACGATACCCTTTTCGACCGCCGGGATGTATTCGCGAGGAATCACACCGCCCTTGATGGCGTCGATGAACTCGAAGCCCTTGCCCGGCTCTTGCGGTTCCAGCGTGATCACAGCGTGACCGTACTGGCCGCGGCCGCCCGACTGCTTGACGAACTTGCCCTCAACGCCTTCGGCCGTCTTGCGAATGGTTTCGCGGTAGGCCACCTGCGGCGCGCCGATATTGGCTTCCACGCCGAATTCGCGCTTCATGCGGTCGACCAGAATTTCGAGGTGGAGCTCGCCCATGCCCGAAATGATGGTCTGACCCGATTCTTCATCGGTACGCACGCGGAACGACGGATCTTCAGCGGCCAGGCGGTTCAGGGCGATGCCCATCTTTTCCTGGTCAGCCTTGGTCTTCGGCTCGACAGCCTGCGAGATCACCGGCTCCGGGAACACCATGCGCTCGAGCACGATCGGTGCAGCCGGATCGCACAGCGTGTCGCCCGTGGTGGCGTCCTTCAGGCCCACCGCAGCGGCGATGTCGCCGGCCAGCACTTCCTTGATTTCTTCGCGCTGGTTGGCGTGCATCTGCAGAATACGGCCCAGACGCTCCTTCTTCTGCTTCACCGGGTTGTACACGGTGTCGCCCGAATTGATCTTGCCCGAGTACACGCGGAAGAAGATCAGCTGGCCAACGAACGGGTCGGTCATGATCTTGAACGCCAGCGCCGAGAACTTCTCGTTATCGTCAGCCTTGCGCTCAAGCTTCTTCTCGTCGTCGCGTTCGTCCACGCCCTTGACCGGCGGAATATCGACCGGCGACGGCAGGAAGTCGATCACGGCGTCGAGCATACGCTGCACGCCCTTGTTCTTGAACGCGGTGCCGCACAGCATCGGCTGGATTTCGCAGGCGATGGTACGGTCACGCAACGCCTTGACGATCTCGGCGCGGGTCAGCTCTTCGCCGCCCAGGTACTTTTCCATCAGCTCTTCGCTGGCTTCGGCGGCGGACTCGACCATCTTCTCGCGCCATTCATCAGCGGTGGCTTGCAGCTCAGCCGGGATGTCCTGGTATTCGAACTTCACGCCCTGGCTGGCTTCGTCCCAAATGATCGCCTTCATTTCCAGCAGATCGACGACGCCCTGGAAGCCGTCTTCAGCGCCGATCGGCACCACGACGGGCACCGGGTTGGCCTTCAGGCGAGTCTTCAGCTGGTCGTAGACCTTGAAGAAGTTCGCGCCGGTACGGTCCATCTTGTTGACGAATGCCAGACGCGGCACGCCGTACTTGTTGGCCTGACGCCAGACGGTTTCCGACTGCGGCTGCACGCCACCCACTGCGCAGTACACCATGCACGCGCCGTCCAGCACGCGCATGGAACGCTCCACCTCGATGGTGAAGTCCACGTGCCCCGGGGTGTCGATGATGTTGAAGCGGTGCTCGGGGTAGTTGCCGCCCATGCCCTTCCAGAAGGCGGTGGTCGCAGCAGACGTGATGGTGATGCCGCGCTCCTGCTCCTGCTCCATCCAGTCCATGGTGGCCGCGCCATCGTGCACTTCACCGATCTTGTGGTTCACACCGGTGTAGAACAGGATCCGCTCGGTCGTGGTGGTTTTACCCGCGTCAATGTGAGCCGAAATACCGATGTTACGGTAGCGCTCAATAGGAGTCTTACGAGCCACTTTAATCCTCTATTCGTCCGTGAGGCGCCGGCATCTCATGGCCCGCGCCCCTAACACAAACGGGCGAGATGTGTAAAAACACAGCCCGCCCGGCAACCAACAAACGCTATCGCGCGCTTAGAAGCGGAAATGCGAGAACGCCTTGTTGGCTTCGGCCATGCGGTGCACTTCGTCGCGCTTCTTCATTGCGCCGCCACGGCCTTCCGATGCTTCCAGCAGCTCACCTGCCAGGCGCAGCGCCATCGACTTCTCGCTGCGTTTCTTCGCGGCCTCGCGCAGCCAACGCATCGCCAATGCCAGACGACGCGACGGACGGACTTCGACCGGAACCTGATAGTTGGCGCCGCCCACGCGACGGCTCTTCACTTCCACCACCGGCTTCACGTTGTTGATGGCAACGGAGAACACTTCGATGGGGGCCTTGCCTGCCTTCTTTTCGATCTGGTCGAACGCGCCATAGACGATACGTTCGGCAACCGACTTCTTGCCGTCCAGCATCAGCACGTTCATGAACTTGGCAACTTCAACATTGCCGAACTTCGGATCAGGCAGAACATCCCGCTTGGGGACTTCACGACGACGTGGCATCTTCTTTCCTTTAGATTCAGTTGAGAGCGCGGTCAGTTGTTTCCGCTCTCCGGCCACCAACTAGCTTGCATGCAATAGACAGCAAATTCGCCGGGTGACCACTTACTCGACGGCACGGTTGCCAAAAGGCGCTCCGTTGTACCGCCGCCTGGTGACAGCACCATGACTCGCGCCACAGGCTATCGTTTGTTGCTTCGGGTCCTTCCGACCCAGGCTGCTATAGCTTAGGCTGCCTTCGGACGCTTCGCGCCGTACTTCGAACGGGCCTGCTTGCGGTCCTTCACGCCTTGCAGATCCAGCGAACCACGGACGATGTGGTAACGCACACCCGGCAGATCCTTCACACGGCCGCCGCGGATCAGCACGACCGAGTGTTCCTGCAGGTTGTGGCCTTCACCGCCGATGTACGAAATGACTTCGAAACCGTTGGTCAGGCGCACCTTGGCAACCTTACGCAGTGCCGAGTTCGGCTTCTTCGGCGTCGTGGTGTACACGCGGGTGCACACGCCACGGCGCTGGGGGCAGTTCTCAAGCGCCGGGCTCTTGCTCTTGACGACTTCAGAGACGCGCGGCTTGCGAACCAGTTGGTTGATAGTTGGCATTGTTCAATCCAGCTTGGTTTGACGAAAAACGCCCCTCGCACCGGCATGCACCGAAAAGGAGAGGCAACTACGGGTTTTGGGCGGGAGAGGTGAGCGGACGCGCTCTGGAGACGGGACTGTGCGGTAACAGCATGCCAAAGAGCGCGAGCCGGCACCCGGATCCCGCGTCTGCCGCCTCCGTCCGTGGAACCCCTGTCCGGAAGGCTTGCCGGCAGCGACCTGAAGGCCACATGTCCGACGGGCGAGCGAAATCCAAAGCCAAAAACTCGAATCTGGCATCCTAGCAGCGTCCGCGTATACCGTCAAGTCGTATACGCGACTTGTCTACCGGACCGCGCCACTCTGCTAGACCCCACGCAGCGCCTCAAGGATGGACTGCCCGTAGCGCTCCAGCTTGGACGCACCAATTCCGGGAATGCCCTGCATCGCCGACAGCGAATCCGGCGCGCTGCGAGCGAGCTCGGCCAGCGTTGCGTCGTGGAAGATCACATAGGCCGGCACCCCATGCTTGCGCGCGGCCTCGGTGCGCCAGCGGCGCAGCGCCTCCCAGTTGGCCAGCGTGTCAGCGTCCATGTCGGCGGTATGGTCGGTGCGGGGGCCGCGCGCGGCACGCTCGCCGGACTTGCCCGGCTTGGTGGCCTGCCGGCGCAGGATGATCTGGCGCTCACCCTTGAGCACCTCGCGCGCGCCCTCGCCCAGCAGCAGCGCGCCGTGGCCGCCATGGTCGATCACCAGCAAACCCTGGGCGATGAGCTGGCGGAACACCGTATGCCACTCGTGCACCGAGCGGTCCTTGCCGATGCCGAATGTCGAAACCTTGTCGTGCCCCCACTGCCGGATCTTGTCCGACGCGTTTCCGCGCAACACGTCGATCAGGTGGGTGGCGCCAAAGTGAACGCGGCTCGCCTGCGCGGTACGGTACACGCACGACAGCGCCATCTGCGCCTCGCGCGTGCCATCCCAGGTTGCCGGCGGCTCGAGGCAGGTATCGCAGTTGCCGCAGGGTTCGCAGGTCTCGTCGAAATACGCCAGGATGCGCACGCGCCGGCAGCCGGCGGTCTCGCACAGGCCCAGCAGCGCATCGAGCTTGGCCGACGACACGCGCTTGAACGCCTCGTCCGCCTCGGACTCGTCGATCATGCGCTTCTGCTGTACCACGTCGCCCAGGCCATACGCCATCCAGGCATTGGCGGGCAGCCCATCGCGGCCGGCGCGGCCGGTTTCCTGGTAATAGCCTTCCATGCTCTTGGGCAGGTCCAGGTGGGCGACAAAGCGCACGTCCGGCTTGTCGATGCCCATGCCGAAGGCGATGGTCGCCACCATCACCAGCCCCTCTTCCACGCGGAAGCGCGCCTGGTGGTGCTGGCGCACCTGCGCATCCATGCCGGCGTGGTATGGCAGCGCGTTGATGCCCTGCGCGCTCAGCCATTGCGCAGTGTCTTCCACCTTCTTGCGCGACAGGCAATAGACGATGCCGCTGTCATGCGTACCGTCGGCGGCGGTGTGCTCGGCCTTGATAAAGGCCAGCAACTGCTGGCGCGCATTGTCCTTCTCGACGATGCGGTAACGGATATTGGGCCGATCGAAGCTGGAGATGAAGACGCGCGCATCGTCGAGCGCCAGCCGCTCGATGATCTCGTTGCGCGTGAGCGCATCTGCGGTGGCCGTCAGCGCGATGCGCGGCACGTACGGGAAGCGCTCGTGCAGCACCGACAGCTGGATGTACTCGGGCCGGAAATCGTGGCCCCATTGCGACACGCAGTGCGCTTCGTCGATGGCAAACAGGCCAACGCGCGTGCGTTCGAGCAGATCGAGGAAGCGCGGCGTCATCAGCCGTTCCGGCGCGACGTAGAGCACCTCCAACCGGCCCGCCAGCAGATCGCGCTCAACCGCGGACGCCTCCGAACTGGAGAGCGTCGAATTGAGCACCGCGGCGCGCACGCCCGCTTCGGTCAGCGCCGCCACCTGGTCCTGCATCAGCGCGATCAGCGGCGACACCACGATGCCGACGCCCTCGCCGGCACGCTGGCGCAGCAGCGCCGGGATCTGGTAGCACAGCGACTTGCCGCCGCCGGTCGGCATCAGCACCAGGCAGTCACCGCCGGTCGCGACGTGGTCGATGATTTCGGCCTGGCGCCCGCGGAAGGCGTGATAGCCGAAGACATCTTTGAGGATCGCGAGTGCGTGCGACATGGACAACGAACAATGCTGAAGCCGGAAGAGCCGTAACCATACCACTAAGAAAGCCGCCGTCCGCAGCCTGCGGGCAAACAGTCCGATCTTTCTCACGATAGCCGCCGCAGCGCTTGCTGCAGACAAAAAAAAGCCCGGCTGGATCAGCCGGGCTTCGCGCCGCCTTGCGGCGGCATACTGCTGTTACATCGAGGCCATCAGACGTTGTCGCCCTCGCCTTCGGTCGCCTGCACCACCGGCGCCGGTTCGATGAAGAGCGACTGCTCTTCTTCGGCGATCGCCTGGGCGCGTTCGCGCTCGGAGGCCTCGCGCGCCTTGCGGGCACGGTGGTAGGCCAGGCCGGTACCAGCCGGGATCAGGCGGCCGACGATCACGTTTTCCTTCAGACCACGCAGGTCGTCGGTCTTGCCCATGATCGCGGCTTCGGTCAGCACGCGCGTGGTTTCCTGGAACGATGCCGCCGAGATGAAGCTGTCGGTCGACAGCGACGCCTTGGTGATACCGAGCAGCAGGTTCTCGTACGTAGCCGGACGCTTGCCTTCGGCGATCACGCGATCGTTCTCGTCGAGCAGTTCCGAACGCTCCACCTGTTCACCCGGGATGAACTTGGTGTCGCCCACGTCGGCGATCTGCACACGACGCAGCATCTGGCGAACGATCACCTCGATGTGCTTGTCGTTGATCTTCACGCCCTGCAGACGGTACACGTCCTGCACTTCGTCCACGATGTAGTGCGCCAGCTCTTCGATGCCCTTCAGGCGCAGGATGTCGTGCGGGTCCGCCGGACCTTCCACGATCATTTCGCCCTTGTTCACCACCTGGCCGTCGTGCACCAGCACCTGCTTTTCCTTCGCGATCAGGAACTCGTGGGCATTGCCGTCCAGGTCGGTGATGACCAGGCGCTGCTTGCCCTTGGTGTCCTTGCCGAACGAGGTCGTGCCGGTGACTTCCGCCAGCACGGCGGCGTCCTTCGGCGAACGCGCTTCGAACAGCTCGGCCACACGCGGCAGACCACCGGTAATGTCGCGGGTCTTCTGCGATTCGGTCGGGATACGCGCGAGTACTTCACCCACGTGCACCTGCTGGCCGTCCTTCACGGTAATCAGCGCGCCGACCTGGAAGCCGATGGTCACGGAGTGGTCCGTGCCCGGGATCTTCACTTCCTGGCCGCTGGCGTCGAGCAGCTTCACCTGCGGGCGGATGCCCTTGGTTGCAGCCGTGCGGCGCTTGGCGTCGATCACCACCAGGGTCGACAGGCCGGTGACTTCGTCCATCTGCTTGGCGACGGTCACGCCTTCTTCAACGTTCTCGAACTTGGTCGTACCGGAGTATTCCGAAACGATCGGGCGAGTCAGCGCGTCCCACGTGGCCAGCTGCGTGCCGGCCTTGATGGCCTGGCCGTCCTGCACCAGCAGCGTGGCGCCGTACGGAATCTTGTGGCGTTCGCGCTCGCGGCCGTGGTCGTCGGTGATCAGCGCCTCGCCCGAACGCGAGATGACGATCAGTTCGCCCTTCGCATTGGTGACGTAACGCATGGTCGCCGTGAAACGCACGGTACCGGTTGCCTTGGCTTCCACGCTCGAGGCCACTGCCGCACGCGATGCCGCACCACCGATGTGGAACGTACGCATGGTCAGCTGCGTGCCCGGCTCACCGATCGACTGGGCGGCGATCACACCCACCGCTTCGCCGGAGTTCACCAGCACGCCGCGGCCCAGGTCGCGGCCGTAGCACTTGCCGCACAGGCCATAGCGCGTGTCGCACGACAGCGGGGTGCGGACCTTGACTTCGTCCACCCCGATCTCGTCGATCATTTCGACCAGGTCTTCGTCCAGCAGCGTGCCGGCTTCGATCGCGGTTTCCTGGGTTTCCGGGTTCACCACGTCGGCCACGGTCACACGGCCGAGGATACGGTCGCGCAGGGCTTCGATCACTTCACCGCCTTCGACCAGGGCCTTCATGGCCACGCCGTTGGAGGTGCCGCAATCGTCTTCCACCACGACCAGATCTTGCGTCACGTCGACCAGACGACGGGTCAGGTAACCCGAGTTCGCGGTCTTCAGTGCCGTATCGGCCAGGCCCTTACGGGCGCCGTGGGTCGAGATGAAGTACTGCAGAACGTTCAGGCCCTCACGGAAGTTCGCCGTAATCGGCGTTTCAATGATCGAGCCGTCCGGCTTGGCCATCAGGCCACGCATACCGGCCAGCTGGCGGATCTGCGCGGCGGAACCCCGTGCGCCCGAGTCGGCCATCATGTAGATGGAGTTGAACGACTCTTGCTTCACGGTCTTGCCTTCGCGGTCGACCACGTCCTCGTGCTGGAGCTGCTCCATCATCGCCTTGCCCACCTGGTCGCCGGCGGCGCCCCAGATGTCCACGACGTTGTTGTAGCGTTCCTGGTCGGTCACCAGACCCGACATGTACTGCTTGTCGTATTCCTTCACCTTGGCCGAGGCCTCGGCGATGATCTTTTCCTTCTGCGGCGGCACCAGCATGTCGTCGATGGCGATCGAGATACCGGCGCGGGTTGCCAGGCGGAAGCCCGACTGCAGCAGCTTGTCGGCGAAGATCACGGTTTCACGCAGGCCGCACTTGCGGAACGCGGTGTTGATCAGGCGCGAGATTTCCTTCTTCTTGAGCGGCTTGTTCAGCACCGAGAACGGCAGCCCCTTGGGCAGGATCTCGGACAGGATCGCGCGGCCGACCGTGGTGGCCTGCAGCGTGATCTTGGGTGCGAAACGGGCGTCGCCCTCGGCGTCCTTGTCGACCAGTTCATACTCGGTGATACGCACGTTCACGCGGGAAGCCAGTTCGACTTCCTTGTTCTCGTAGGCGCGGATCACTTCGCTGATGTCGGCAAAGGTCATGCCCTCGCCGCGGCCGTTGATCTTGTCGCGGGTCGTGTAGTACAGACCCAGCACCACGTCTTGCGACGGCACGATCGACGGATCGCCGTTGGCCGGGAACAGCACGTTGTTGGAGGCCAGCATCAGCGTGCGGGCTTCCATCTGCGCTTCCAGCGACAGCGGCACGTGGACAGCCATCTGGTCACCGTCGAAGTCGGCGTTGAATGCCGCGCAGACCAGCGGGTGCAGCTGGATGGCCTTGCCTTCGATCAGCACCGGCTCGAACGCCTGGATACCCAGGCGGTGCAGCGTCGGCGCACGGTTCAGCATCACCGGGTGCTCGCGGATCACCTCTTCGAGGATGTCCCACACCACCGGGGTCTGGCTTTCCACTTCCTTCTTCGCCGCCTTGATGGTGGTGGCGATGCCCATCGTTTCCAGCTTGTGGAAGATGAACGGCTTGAACAGCTCGAGCGCCATCAGCTTGGGCAGGCCGCACTGGTGCAGCTTGAGCGTCGGGCCCACCACGATGACCGAACGGCCCGAGTAGTCGACGCGCTTGCCCAGCAGGTTCTGACGGAAACGGCCGCCCTTGCCCTTGATCATTTCGGCCAGGGACTTCAGCGGACGCTTGTTGGCGCCCGTCATCGCCTTGCCGCGACGGCCGTTGTCCAGCAGCGAATCAACCGCTTCCTGCAGCATGCGCTTTTCGTTGCGCACGATGATTTCAGGCGCCTTCAGCTCCAGCAGGCGCTTCAGGCGGTTGTTACGGTTGATGACGCGGCGATACAGGTCGTTCAGGTCCGAGGTCGCGAAGCGCCCACCGTCCAGCGGCACCAGCGGACGCAGCTCGGGCGGCAGCACCGGCAGCACTTCGAGGATCATCCACTCGGGCTTGATGCCCGAACGCTGGAAGGCCTCGAGCACCTTCAGGCGCTTGGCGAACTTCTTGATCTTGGCTTCGGAGCCAGTGGCCTGCAGCTCGGCGCGGATCTGTTCGATCTGCTTCTCGATGTCGATGCCGCGCAGCAGTTCACGGATGCCCTCGGCACCCATCATGGCGACGAACTCGCCCTCGCCGTACTCGTCGCACTTCGCCAGGTAGTCGTCTTCGGACATGATCTGGCTCTTCTTGAGCGGGGTCATGCCGGGTTCGAGCACCACGAATGCTTCAAAGTACAGCACGCGCTCGATGTCGCGCAGCGTCATGTCCAGGACCATGCCCAGGCGCGACGGCAGCGACTTCAGGAACCAGATGTGCGCGGTCGGCGCGGCCAGTTCGATATGGCCCATGCGCTCGCGGCGCACCTTGGCCAGCGTCACTTCAACGCCGCACTTCTCGCAGATCACGCCACGGTGCTTCAGGCGCTTGTACTTGCCGCACAGGCACTCGTAGTCCTTGATCGGGCCAAAGATCTTGGCGCAGAACAGGCCATCACGTTCCGGTTTGAAAGTACGGTAGTTGATCGTTTCCGGCTTCTTCACTTCGCCGTACGACCACGAACGGATCTTCTCGGGCGAGGCCAGGCCGATCTTGATCGCGTCGAACTGCTCTTCCTGCTGTACCTGCTTAAAGAGATCGAGCAATGCTTTCATTGCAACTCCTTGTTTCGCCACCGCCCCGGAGTCTGTCCGGGTCGATGGCATTCATCCTGTGGGAAATCCTGCGCCGCTGTGGTGTCAACAGGGAGCCGGCCGCAACCGGCTCCCCTCACCTGCCCGATCAGTAGCGATCGAGGTCGATGTCGATACCCAGCGAGCGGATTTCCTTCACCAGCACGTTGAACGATTCCGGCATGCCGGCGTCGATCGAGTGCTCGCCCTTGACGATGTTCTCGTACACCTTGGTACGGCCGTTCACGTCATCGGACTTGACCGTCAGCATTTCCTGGAGCACGTACGATGCGCCGTAGGCTTCCAGTGCCCACACTTCCATCTCACCGAAACGCTGACCACCGAACTGGGCTTTACCACCCAGCGGCTGCTGCGTCACCAGCGAGTACGGGCCGGTGGAACGTGCGTGCATCTTGTCGTCCACCAGGTGGTGCAGCTTCAGCATGTGCATCACACCCAGCGTGACCGGACGCTCGAACGCTTCGCCGGTGCGGCCGTCGAACAGCGTGACCTGCTGCTTGGAAGCGGTCAGGCCCTTCTCCTTCGCGATCTCTTCCGGATAGGCGAGGTCCAGCATGCGGCGGATTTCGTCCTCATGCGCACCATCGAACACCGGCGTCGCGAACGGCACGCCCTTCTTCAGGTTCTCGGCCAGTTCCAGGACTTCCGAATCCGACAGGCTGTCGAGGTCTTCGACCTTGCCGCTCTCGTTGTAGATCTGCGTGAGCAGGTTGCGCACTTCGGCTGCCTTGGCTTGCGCCTTCAGCATGTTGCCGATGCGCTCGCCCAGACCGCGCGCGGCCCAGCCCAGGTGTGTCTCGAGAATCTGACCCACGTTCATCCGCGAAGGCACGCCCAGCGGATTCAGCACGATGTCGGCAGGCGTGCCGTCGGCCATGTAGGGCATGTCTTCGATCGGGGTGATCTTCGACACCACACCCTTGTTACCGTGACGGCCGGCCATCTTGTCGCCAGGCTGCAGGCGGCGCTTGACGGCCAGGTACACCTTGACCATCTTGATCACGCCCGGCGGCAGTTCGTCGCCCTGCGTGAGCTTCTTGCGCTTCTCTTCGAAGGCCAGGTCGAACTCGTGGCGCTTCTGCTCGATGGCTTCCTTGACGGCTTCCAGCTGGGCAGCCACTTCCTCGTCGGCCGGACGGATGTCGAACCAGTGGTACTTGTCGATGTCCGCCAGGTACTCCTTGGTGATCTTCGCACCCTTGGCCAGCTTCTTCGGACCGCCGTTGACGGTCTTGTCGATCAGCAGGCGCTCCAGACGCTGGAAGGCATCGCCTTCCACGATACGCAGCTGGTCATTCAGGTCCAGGCGGTAGCGCTTCAGCTCGTCGTCGATGATCGACTGGGCACGCTTGTCGCGGGTCACGCCTTCGCGGGTGAAGACCTGGACATCGATCACGATGCCGCTCATGCCCGAGGGCACGCGCAGCGAAGTGTCCTTCACGTCCGACGCCTTCTCGCCGAAGATCGCGCGCAGCAGCTTCTCTTCCGGCGTCAGCTGGGTTTCGCCCTTCGGCGTGACCTTGCCCACCAGCACGTCGCCGGCTTCGACTTCGGCGCCGATGTAGGTGATGCCCGACTCGTCCAGGCGAGCCAGCTGGGCTTCGGCCAGGTTCGAGATATCGCGCGTGATTTCTTCCGGTCCCAGCTTGGTGTCGCGGGCAACGACCGACAGTTCCTCGATGTGGATCGAGGTATAGCGGTCTTCGGCCACCACACGCTCCGAGATCAGGATCGAATCCTCGAAGTTGTAGCCGTTCCACGGCATGAACGCCACCAGCATGTTCTGGCCCAGTGCCAGTTCACCCAGGTCAGTCGAGGCGCCGTCGGCGATCACATCGTTGCGGGCAACGATATCGCCAACCTTGACCATCGGACGCTGGTTGATGTTGGTGTTCTGGTTCGAGCGCGTGTACTTGATCAGGTTGTAGATGTCCACGCCGACTTCACCGGCCACGGCTTCGTCGTCGTTCACGCGGATCACGATACGCATCGCGTCGACGTAGTCGACCACGCCGCCACGCATCGCCTGCACGGCAGTACCCGAGTCGACCGCAACGGTGCGCTCGATACCGGTACCGACCAGCGGCTTGTCCGGACGCAGGCAAGGCACGGCCTGACGCTGCATGTTCGCGCCCATCAGTGCACGGTTCGCGTCATCGTGTTCCAGGAACGGCACCAGCGAGGCAGCGGCCGACACGATCTGCGACGGCGCCACGTCGATGTACTGCACGCGGTCCGGCGTCACCATACGGGTTTCACGCTCGGAGCCTTCGCGGGCCGACACCAGTTCGTCGATCAGGTTGCCTTCGGCATCGACGGTCGCGTTGGCCTGCGCCACCACGTACTTGCCTTCCTCGATCGCGGACAGGTAGTCGACCTGGTCAGTCAGCTTGCTGTTCTCGACCTTGCGGTACGGGGTTTCCAGGAAGCCGTACTCGTTCAGGCGCGCATACAGTGCCAGCGAGTTGATCAGACCAATGTTCGGACCTTCCGGCGTTTCGATCGGGCACACGCGGCCGTAGTGGGTCGGGTGCACGTCACGGACTTCAAAGCCGGCGCGCTCGCGCGTCAGACCGCCCGGGCCCAGTGCGGAGACACGGCGCTTGTGCGTGATCTCGGACAGCGGGTTGGTCTGGTCCATGAACTGCGACAGCTGCGACGAACCGAAGAACTCGCGGATCGCCGACGAGATCGGCTTCGAGTTGATCAGGTCGTGCGGCATCAGGTTCTCGGTCTCTGCCTGGCCCAGACGTTCCTTGACGGCGCGCTCCACGCGCGAGAGGCCGGCGCGGAACTGGTTCTCGGCCAGTTCGCCGACGCAACGCACGCGACGGTTGCCCAGGTGGTCGATGTCATCGACCTCGCCCTTGCCGTTGCGCAGGTTCACCAGGATCTTGATGGTCTCGAGGATGTCCTCGTCCTGGAGCACCATGGCGCCTTCGCCGCTGGGGCGGCCCAGGCGGCTGTTGACCTTCATGCGGCCCACGCGCGACAGGTCGTACGACTCTTCGCTGTAGAACAGGCGCTGGAACAGCGCTTCCACGGCTTCTTCGGTCGGCGGCTCGCCCGGGCGCATCATGCGGTAGATCGCGATACGCGCAGCGGTCTGGTCGGCGGTCTCGTCCACGCGCAGGGTCTGCGACATGTACGGGCCCTGATCCAGGTCGTTGGTGTACAGGGTCTGGATCTGCTTGACGCCGGCTTCGCGCAGGTTTTCCAGCAGCGTTTCGGTCAGCTCGTCGTTGGCGTTGGCAATCACCTCGCCGGTATCCGGGTCGATGATGTTCTTGGCCAGCACGCGGCCCAGCAGGTAGTCTTCCGGCACGCTGATCAGCTTGGTGCCCGCCGAGTCCAGGTCGCGGATGTGCTTGGCGTTGATCCGCTTGTCCTTCTCGACCACCACGCGGCCGTTCTTGTCGGCGATGTCGAAGCGCGCGACTTCACCGCGCAGGCGCTCGGGCACGAACTCCAGCTGCGCGCCTTCCGACTGCAGCGTGAAGTTGTCGAACACGAAGAAGTGCGCGAGGATCTGTTCCGGGGTCAGGCCGATCGACTTCAGCAGGATCGTCACCGGCATCTTGCGGCGGCGGTCGACGCGGAAGTACAGGATGTCCTTCGGATCGAATTCGAAGTCCAGCCACGAACCGCGGTAGGGAATGATACGTGCCGAGAACAGCAGCTTGCCCGAGCTGTGGGTCTTGCCCTTGTCGTGCTCGAAGAACACGCCCGGCGAGCGGTGCAGCTGCGAGACGATGACACGCTCGGTGCCATTGATCACAAACGAACCGGTGGAAGTCATCAGCGGGATTTCGCCCATGTAGACTTCCTGCTCCTTCACTTCCTTGACCTTGCCAGGATTCTCGCGATCGTTGATGATCAGGCGAACCTTGGCGCGCAGCGCCGAGTGGAAGGTCAGGCCACGCTGTTGACATTCCTTGACGTCGAACGGCGGGTTGGAAAGGTGATACGAGACGAACTCCATACGGGCAAGCCCGTTATGCGAGGAGATCGGGAAAATTGCGTTGAAAGCGGCCTGAAGGCCTTCGGTCTTGCGACGCGCGGTCGGCGTTTCCGCTTGCAAGAACTGGGTGTAGGATTCAATCTGGGTGGCAAGCAGGAATGGAACCTGATGTACCGTCGCGCGCTTCGCAAAGCTTTTGCGAATGCGCTTCTTTTCGGTGAAGCTGTACGCCATGGGATCTCCGAATCATCGCAGGACGGCTGGACCTGGCCGCGCCTGAGGTGTTCAGCGACTGGGAGGGGATTTGGCGGTTGGCCGCTACCAACCTCTGGCTGACGGTGTCCGCACGCTGCGGGCGGTGTGGTCGTCGCATCAGCGCAACGCCTGTACTCGCCCGGGGGACACCCGACCAAACTTGTCTTCTGCAGTCGGTTCAGAAGACAAACATCAGCAGCAACCACCTAGTGTGCCACTGATGTTTGGCCTCTGCTGAAACGCTGACAAATCAAAGCCTGCCGCGAATCGCAAACATCACTTTTTACGACCTTGCCGCTGTGCAGAGTGGTGACTAAAACACAATCGCACAAGCGCAAAAAGGCTGGCGCCGGGAAATTTCCCTTTGCCAGCCCCATTCGCGTGCCCAGGGGCACGCGAGTACAGCTTTACTTGACGTCGACCTTTGCGCCAGCGTCTTCCAGCTTCTTCTTGGCTTCGGCAGCAGCGGCCTTGTCCACGCCTTCCTTGACGGGCTTCGGTGCGCCATCGACCAGGTCCTTGGCTTCCTTCAGGCCCAGACCGGTGATTTCGCGAACAGCCTTAATCACGCCAACCTTGTTGGCGCCGACTTCGGCCAGGATCACGTTGAATTCGGTCTGCTCTTCGGCAGCAGCAGCGCCGCCAGCGCCCGGGGCAGCAGCCACGGCCATGGCAGCGGCCGACACGCCAAACTTCTCTTCGAACGCCTTGACCAGGTCGTTCAGTTCCATCACGGACATCGCGCCAACGGCTTCCAGGATGTCGTCTTTGGTGATTGCCATTTGAAATACTCCTACTAGATTTGATTCGGTATCGGTAATGCGATCTTTCGATGCGCGACCTGGATTGCCTTAGGCGCCGGCGGCTTCCGCTTCCGCGGGAGCACCTTCGGCGTTCTTGGCGGCCAGTGCAGCCAGCAGACGGGCGAAGCCCGACACCGGTGCCTGCATCACGCCCAGCAGCTGAGCAATCAGTTCGTCGCGGCTCGGGATCGAGGCCAACGCCTTCACGGCGGCAGCGTCGAGAACCTTGCCGTCATACGACCCGGCGCGCAGGACCAGCTTGTCGTTGGTCTTGGCGAAGTCGTTCAGAACCTTGGCCGAGGCCACTGCATCTTCGGAAATACCGTAGATCAGCGGACCGGTCATCTGCTCTGCGAGGCCTGCAAACGGCGTACCTTCGACGGCACGGCGGGCCAGCGTGTTCTTCAGAACACGCAGGTACACGCCTTGCTGACGAGCAGTAGCACGCAGCTTGGTCAGATCGCCAACCGCAATGCCGCGATATTCGGCCACGACGATGGTCTGGGCCTTGGCGACTTGCGCCGAGACCTCAGCAACGACGGCCTTCTTATCTTCAATATTGAGTGGCACGGTTAAGCTCCAAAATGACGCTGTCTCTCCGGCAATACCGGAGCCTTCACGTCAGCACAAACGAACGGCGTCCGATTGGCCCGAATCACCCGGGGCAGTGCCCGGCTTCTTCAATCCCTTCGGGTGCGCCATCTGCGCTGGCTGGCCGGACGACGTCGCTGAGGCTGGAAGCCTTCGCGCACGCACCGACCGATTAAGCCCTTTCCGCATTACTGCCGCGGACAAGGACACCAGCGGTCTTTGATAACCAGCGGTGCCGCCGGAGGCTTTCGCCTGCGGCCGGCACCACTGCCCAAAGCCTTGCTCCATTCCTTGCGGTCCGGAGACGACCCCCGCCGTGGCGAGGATCTTCAATTCTTGTTGCCGACCGGTGTTATCGGGTGCCGGTCAGCAATTTGCCGTCAGCTCAGGCTGCCAGCGTAGCCTGGTCGACACGCACGCCCACGCCCATGGTCGACGAAACGGCGACCTTGCGCAGGTACACGCCCTTGCTGGTGGCCGGCTTGGCCTTGACCAGCGCGTCCAGCAGCGCCGACAGGTTGCTCTTCAGCGCGGCGTCTTCGAACGAACGGCGGCCGATGGTGGCGTGGATGATACCGGCCTTGTCGACACGGAACTGGACCTGACCAGCCTTGGCGTTCTTCACGGCCTGGGCCACATCGGGGGTCACGGTGCCAACCTTCGGGTTCGGCATCAGGCCGCGCGGGCCCAGGATCTGGCCCAGCGTACCGACGATACGCATCGTGTCCGGCGAAGCGATCACGACGTCGAAATTCAGGTTGCCGGCCTTGACTTGCTCAGCCAGGTCTTCCATGCCGACGATGTCGGCACCAGCGGCCTTGGCGGCCTCGGCCTTCTCGCCCTGGGCGAACACAGCCACGCGCACCGACTTGCCGGTACCGGCGGGCAGCACCACCGAACCACGAACCACCTGGTCCGACTTCTTGGCGTCGATGCCCAGTTGCACGGCCACGTCGATGGACTCGTCGAACTTCGCCGAGGCGCAGCCCTTCACCAGGCCCAGGGCCTCGTCGATCGGGTAGAACTTGGTACGCTCGATCTTCGCCTTGTTGGCGGCGACGCGCTTGGAAACCTTAGCCATTTACAGACCCTCCACGGTGATGCCCATCGAACGAGCCGAACCGGCGATGGTACGCACGGCGGCGTCCAGGTCGGCGGCGGTCAGGTCAGCGTTCTTGGCCTTGGCGATTTCTTCAGCCTGGGCGCGGGTGATCTTGCCAACCTTGTCGGTGTGGGGCTTCGGCGAACCCTTGGTGATGCCGGCTGCCTTCTTGATCAGCACGGTCGCCGGCGGCGACTTCATCACGAAGGTGAAGCTCTTGTCGGCGAAGGCGGTAATCACCACCGGCACCGGCAGACCGGGTTCCATACCCTGGGTCTGGGCGTTGAACGCCTTGCAGAACTCCATGATGTTCAGACCACGCTGACCCAGTGCGGGACCAACGGGCGGGGAGGGATTTGCCTTACCAGCCGGAATCTGCAGCTTGATAAAGCCAATGATCTTCTTGGCCATCTCTACTCCAATCCGGATCGCTCTTTCGGGATGCGATCCTGTTGAGTCGTAACGCGCTGTCGCCGCACCTGTGGCACGGCCTCACGCTCCTCTTGGCGCCGCCACCGGGGCGACGCCGTTGCCCGTTGCCGCCCTTTCAGGCCGCAACCGGCAAATTCCTTAAACCTTCTCGACCTGGCCGAACTCAAGTTCGACCGGCGTGGCACGCCCGAAGATCGTGACCGAGACACGCAGGCGCGACTTCTCGTAATTCACTTCTTCCACGTTGCCGTTGAAATCGGTGAACGGGCCGTCCTTGACGCGCACCATTTCGCCCACTTCAAACAGCGTCTTGGGACGCGGCTTCTCGACCCCTTCCTGCATCTGGGTCATGATCTTGTCGACTTCGCGCTGCGAAATCGGGCTCGGGCGGTTGCGGGCGCCGCCCACGAAACCGGTGACCTTGCTGGTGTTCTTCACCAGGTGCCAGGTCTCGTCGGTCATTTCCATTTCCACCAGCACGTAGCCCGGGAAGAAACGGCGCTCGGTGACCGACTTGTGGCCGCCCTTGATTTCCACGACTTCTTCGGACGGCACCAGGATGCGGCCAAACTTGTCCTGCATCTCGGCGCGCTCGATGCGCTCCTGCAGCGCGCGTTGCACGCTCTTCTCCATACCGGAGTAGGCATGAACGACATACCAGCGCTTCTTCGACGAAGGCGATTCCGGCGCGGTGGTTTCCTGCTGAGCGTTATCCGTCATGTGCTACCTCTTATTTCCAGCCCAGCACGAGCGAGAAGACGACCCACTCGATGAGCTTGTCCGCCGACCACAGGAACAGTGCCATGATGACGACAAAGACGAAGACCAGCCCCGTCATCTGCCCGGATTCCTTGCGCGTCGGCCAGACGACCTTGCGAACTTCCCGGTACGATTCCTTGGCGAACCCGATAAAGTCCTTGCCTGGTGCCGACACCAGCGCAACGACGATACCCAGTGCAATGCCGCCGAACAGCGCAGCGCCACGTACATAAGACGGTTGCTGTGCCAGTGCATAGAAACCGATGACGCCGGCAACCACCAGCAGCACCGCGACGCCGAGCATCCACTTGCCGCTGTTGGCGTTCACGGTTTCAACATTGGGATTGGCCATGTTTCGCAAACGAGACTAAGCCGCGTCACGATTGTTCTTCGCGACGCGGCTGATTGATTTGGCAGGGGCAGAGGGAATCGAACCCCCAACCTTCGGTTTTGGAGACCGACGCTCTGCCAGTTGAGCTATACCCCTAAAACAACTGGGGGCCGACGCATGCGCCAACCCCTTCTGGCAACGAACGCGGCCGGTTGGTGCCGCGTTCGCTATCGAACAGCTTAGTCGAGGATCTTTGCCACGACGCCGGCGCCGACGGTACGGCCGCCTTCACGGATAGCGAAGCGCAGGCCTTCTTCCATGGCGATCGGGGCGATCAGCTTGACGGTGATCGACACGTTGTCACCCGGCATCACCATTTCCTTGTCCGCCGGCAGCTCAATCGAGCCGGTCACGTCGGTGGTACGGAAGTAGAACTGCGGGCGGTAGTTGTTGAAGAACGGGGTGTGACGGCCGCCCTCGTCCTTCGACAGGATGTACACCTCGCCGGTGAAGTGGGTGTGCGGCTTGATCGAACCCGGCTTGCACAGCACCTGGCCGCGCTCGACGTCTTCACGCTTGGTGCCGCGCAGCAGCAGACCGACGTTGTCGCCAGCCTGGCCCTGGTCCAGCAGCTTGCGGAACATTTCCACGCCGGTGCAGGTGGTCTTCACGGTCGGGCGGATACCGACGATTTCGATTTCTTCGCCGACCTTGATCACGCCGCGCTCGATACGGCCGGTCACCACGGTGCCGCGACCCGAGATCGAGAACACGTCTTCCACCGGCATCAGGAAGGTACCGTCAACGGCACGCTCCGGCGTCGGGATGTAGGTGTCCAGCGCATCGGCCAGGCGCATGATGGCTTCTTCGCCCAGGTCGCCCTTGTCGCCTTCCAGTGCCAGCTTGGCCGAACCCTTGATGATCGGGGTGTCGTCGCCGGGGAACTCGTACTTCGACAGCAGCTCGCGAACTTCCATCTCGACCAGCTCGAGCAGTTCAGCGTCGTCCACCATGTCGCACTTGTTCAGGAACACGATGATGTACGGCACGCCAACCTGGCGGGCCAGCAGGATGTGCTCACGCGTTTGCGGCATCGGGCCGTCAGCGGCCGAGCAGACCAGGATCGCGCCGTCCATCTGGGCGGCACCCGTGATCATGTTCTTCACATAGTCAGCGTGGCCCGGGCAGTCAACGTGCGCGTAGTGGCGGTTGGCCGTTTCGTATTCGACGTGGGCGGTATTGATGGTAATACCGCGTGCCTTTTCTTCCGGCGCTGCGTCGATTTCGTCGTACTTCTTGGCGGCGCCGCCGAACTTGGCTGCCAGCACCGTGGCGATCGCTGCCGTCAACGTGGTCTTGCCATGGTCAACGTGACCAATCGTGCCAACGTTCACGTGCGGCTTGGTCCGCTCGAACTTTTCCTTTGCCATTTC
>NZ_JBEFLI010000130.1:0-8460 GCF_040578825.1 Cupriavidus necator
GTTCGGGTATCGGGATAGGAACTGCCTGAAAGGCGGACGTAGAAGTGCGGGGATTGGCCTGAGATCGGTTTTTCTCGATGCTTGCGCAATACGACTAACCAGGAGATTAACCAAGGCTGTGCCTGACAGGCAGCGGTCATCTTCCTCGGTTCGTTCACCACTTCGGTAGTGCGGAGGCTTCGCATCCGGATTGGCTTCCCTGGCACCTACAATCCAGCGATAGGACTACCGCCTGGAAAGGAGCGCGCCATGGCTGCATACCTGATCGCCGATGTCGATATAACGGACCCCGCCGCTTTCGAAGAGTACAAACGAGAAGTCCCTGCCACCGAAGCGCGCTATGGTGGGAAATATCTGGGCCGTGGCGGTCCAACGAAAGTTCTCGAAGGCGACTGGCAGCCGCATCGTCTCGTTATCGTCGAGTTCCCGGACATGGAGTCTTTGCTGGCCTGGTATGACTCGCCGGAGTACGCCCGTCTCAAGACGATCCGCAAGCAATGTGCGAAGACAAGGATGATTGCGCTGGAAGGCGTTGCGGCTGTCACCGCATAGAAAGTCGTGCGTTGTTGTTGTCGCGGGCTGGAGCAACGCTGCGCCGGTACAAGCTTTTCCGCTGAAGCGACAGCGTCGGCCCATGCGAATTCCGTCACCAACCGGCGCAACGATTCTGCCAAGAATCAACCCGGCTGGTTGCAAGTTCAGCATTGAAACACCCTTTAATGTGCCGCGGTGTAGACACTCTGGCGGATGTCGATTCAGTACCCATCGTCCAGCATTGCATATGCGGGGACGGCTGTCTGGCCCCGCATTTACGGGCCCCCGAGGAACCCCCCGGACCCCGGGGGCTTCTTTTTACGGTGCTCAATGGCAACGGCCGTAGTACCTATTCCACCTATGCCTGGTATTAGCGGACTCTCCAATTCCGCCAGGGTGCCAAAGTCAATCTTCTCGAGTGTGAGCTTGCTGGATGACCAGATCAGGTTTTCCGGCGGCGTACGGATGTTGCCTTGCCCCCGGCGCCTTTTGCCGCAACCAGCAGATCGTAGAGCAGCTTCGCCGCCGGCGGCAGCGCGCGGCCTCGCCGGGATATGAGGCCAAGCGTGCGGGTCACCCGAGGCTCCGTAAGGGGGATCGCCGTCAATGCCTTGTGGCCTTCCGGCGGTAGCGCCATCCGCGGCACCACACCGATTCCCAAACCAGCCTGCACCAGACTGACAAGCGCAGGCACGTGGTGGACTTCACAGAACCAGCGCGGCTTGGACGGTACGCGCGCCAGCGCCTGATCGATGAGAAAGCGATTGCCGCTGCCTTGCGCGAGCGTGATGTAGTCGTATTGACCGAGGTCCGACCAGTTCAGCGTCTTTCTGCCCGCAAGGGGATGGTCGACCTGGCATGCGACGACGAACGGCTCCTCCATCAGCGCTTTGAATTCGATGTCGGCCTCCTGGGTCCCGATGTAGGTCAGGCCAAAGTCGGCATTGCCGCGAGTCACCGCAAGCAAGACGTCCGCTGAAGACTCATCCATCACGCGCAGCCGGATCAGCGGATAGCGCCGATGGAATTCCGCCACGACGGACGGCAGGAAGTACCCTACCGCCGATGGAACACACGCAAACGTGACCTCGCCGGACAGCCTCTCGGCGACATCGCGGATGCCGAGCATCGCTTCTTCCAGGTCGTTCAGGACATTGCGCGCCTTGGAGATGAATGCACGTCCGACGGCGGTCAACTCGACCTTCCGGGTCGTGCGTACAAACAGCTCCACGCCAAGCGCTTCCTCCAGCTTGTCAACACGCCGTGACAGGGCTGATTGCGAGAGGAAGAGTACTTCGGAAGCGGCGCGGAAGCTCCCGAGGTCGGCAACGGCAAGAAACGCACGTAAATCGGCAAGGTCGAAATTCATGTGTTGAACGCAAGAATCCTTCGAATCTTTGCACTTTACACGGAAATGGCGGGCATAGATCATGGCCTCACCAAACGTTGCCAGGAGCGGAGGCCAGCTTGCGAGGGGTGGAGACAACCTCGGAGCGATGTGCATCCTGGCTTGCTCACGAAATGCCATCTCGACAGTAGAGCCGATATGAATTCCGAAGAAACCGATACGACCCCGGCGCCTGATCTTGCGCCTCCACATTCCACCGCGCGTCGTGAACGGCGACGCCGTGGGGTGCTGTTGGCGTTCTCCGTCGCGACGGCCTGCATCGGAATGCCGATGCAGGCGCAGGCCCAGCCATGGACGCCGGTCAAGCCGATTCGGCTGATCGTGCCGTATGGGCCCGGAGGCAGTTCCGATGTCATCGCGCGCTCCATCGCAGCGGAAATGTCCAGGAACCTGGGGCAACAAGTCATCGTGGATAACAAGGGCGGCGGCCAGGGCATTGTCGCCATGCAAGACGCAGCGCGCGCGACGCCGGATGGCTACACCATGGTGCTGGGACACGTCGGCACCCTGGCGGTCAATCCGGCGATGATGCCCCGGCTGCCCTACGATCCGGAGAAGGACTACGCTCCCGTGACGCTGTTGGCCAAGGTGCCCATGGTCTTTGCGGTCGGCCCTGGCGTCAATGCCAGGTCTTTAGCCGACTTCGTTTCGCTCGCAAAGGCAAAGCCAGGCAAATTGACCTATGGCTCTGCCGGCAACGGAAGCGCGGGGCACCTCGCCTTCGAAATGCTGAAAGTCACGGTGCACGCCGATCTGCTGCATGTCCCTTACAAGGGAACTGGTGCGCAAATGACCGATCTGCTGGCCGGCAATATCGATGCTGCCGCGGCGGGACTTCCCGGATTTCTTCCGCACGTGAAAGCGGGCCGGTTACGCATCCTGGCCATAGGAGCAGGCCAGCGCCTTCCTGCTATCCCGGATGTGCCTACCGTGGCGGAGCAGGGCTATCCCGGCTTTGAGAGCTCCCAGTGGTTCGGACTGCTGGTTCCGGCCAGGACGCCGACTGTCGTCGTCGAGCGCTTGCATGCTGAAGCCGTGAAGGCGCTGAACAGCCCCGCGGTACGCCATCGGCTGGCCGAAGATTCCAGCACCCCGATGGGGCAAGGCCCCGAGGAATTTGCCCGATTTATCCGGACCGAACGGAATCGCTGGGGTGCTGTGGTTCGCAGCGCCAACGTCAAGGCCAACTAGGCATCCGGCACCAGTTCCTCCTTGTTTCAACGATCTCCCGCTGTACCAACACAATTGAGTAACCTCTATGAATGGACATACGGACAGCCGCACAACCTTGCCGGAGGCGGCGCTTCGCGACCTTGGCAGCCAGGCGTTCCAGGGGTTGGGGCTGACCCCCGCCGATGCTGATGAAGTCGTCAACCTCCTTGTGATGGCCGACCTTTTTGGCCTTTCCACCCACGGCCTGAGTCGGATCGAGTCTTACGGCGAACGTCTCGACGTTGCCGGCATTGCCGCACGGCCCGCGATCAAGGTCGAACGTGTTGCCAGCGCGCTCGTCAAGGTGGACGGGGGCAACGGCGTTGGCCCATTGGTCGGCATGAAGGGCCTGAGGGCCGCGATGGAAGTGGCCGGGGAATGCGGCATCGGGATGGCGCTGGTGCGGGGCAGCAATCATTTCGGTCCTGTTTCGCCCTACTGCCATATCGCTGCGGAGGCAGGCTTTGCAAGCATGATCGGGAGCAATGCCACCACGACCATCGCGCCTTGGGGCGGCAGTGACGCTCGTCTTGGCAACAGTCCGCTGGGCTTTGGCGTGCCCGGTCACGACGGCGCCCACTTCATGCTCGACATGGCCATGAGCGTCGTCGCACGCGCTAAGATCCGCAATGCGCTCAAGGCGGGAGCGCCGATCCCGGATACCTGGGCAACGGACAAGCATGGACGCAAGACCACCGACCCGGCCGCCGCGCTCGATGGTTTCCTGCTCCCAATAGGCGGTCACAAAGGCTATGGCCTCGCGCTCGTGGTGGACTTGTTCGCCGGCTTGCTGTCCGATGCGGCTTACCTGACCCACGTGAAATCCTGGGTCGACGCGCCGGACGAGCCGCAGAACCTGGGGCACTTCTTTATCCTGATCGACACCCGTCGGCTCGGCTCCGCCAGATGGCTCGCCGATCGCATGAAGGATTTCGCGGCCATCCTGCACGGCTGTCCTGCCGCAGAGGAAGGCAAGCCCGTGATCGTTCCCGGTGAGATTGAATTGTCCAACATGGCGCGACAGCGAGAACACGGCATGACGATCGACGCATCCGTCTTGTCACTGCTGAAGCATCACGCCGCAAGACTTGCGGCCTGAGGGAGCCTGGCCGCGTTGCGGCCAGGCAGCGCGCTACATACTGTGTCTGGAACTACCAGCCATCGACCATGACTTCTTCAGATTTCATTGCCACGACCAGCCCTCACGTTGTTTCCGAGCTGGCGCCAAACGGCGTGCTGCGGGCGTCGATCAACGTCGGCAATCCTATCCTCGCCAACCTGGACGCCGACGGACAACCCTTTGGTGTCTCGATCGATCTGGCACGCGAGTTCGCGCGCCGGCTAGGGCTGGAGGTTGAACTGACCGTGTTCGACTCCGCCGGCAAATCCGTTGATGCGGTGACGAACGAGCAGGCGGACTTCGGCTTCTTCGCCATCGATCCGGTGCGAGGCGCCGGCATTGCCTTTACCGCTCCCTACGTGCTCATCGAAGGGGCATACCTGGTACGCGAGGGCTCTGCCATTCGGGCAAACGACGAAGTCGATCGGCCCGGCCGACGCGTCACGGTCGGCAAGGGAAGTGCGTACGACCTTTTCCTGACGCGCGAACTCAGGCACGCCGAGATCGTGCGGGCCCCGACTTCTCCCACGGTAGTGGACGTTTTCATCGAGCAGGACCTGGACGTCGCGGCCGGCGTCAGGCAACAACTGGAGGCTGACGCCGCACGCGTGCGTGGGCTGAGGCTGCTGCCAGGACGTTTCATGGTTATCGAGCAGGCGATGGGACTGCCCAGGGCGCGCAGCCATGCTGCCGTTACCGTGCTGACTCAATTTGCGGAAGATATGAAGGCTAGCGGCTTTGTTGCCTCGGCCTTGAAGCGGCACGGTATTGAGGGCGCGTCGGTGGCACCTGCGCGGTAGGGAACGCTTGCTGTGCAGCACGACCTGCCGGCGTGCCCCGTCAATGTCGCATCAGGGCATTTCCGCAGGCAAGGGAAGGGAGAAAACCTTCCCTTACCTGCCAATTGGCGCCGCCCGCGGCAAACGGCACGACAAAGCGGATCGTCTTGTTTGGCCACTGGCCTTGTGCGCACCGGCGTAGCGGCGATAAGGCCTGCCGTGGCAAGCAGGCACAGGGTGAATCGGTTTTTCATCCATTCCAGTCCTCGCCTCACTCCTGAACTTCTGGCGGCCGTCGGAAGCTGATCGCGAGCCGGTTGAACGCATTCATCAGGCTGATCGCCATCGTCAGGTCAGCAAGCTCCTTTTCACTGAAGACCGCCGCGGCAGCGTGGAATGCGTCATCAGGAACGTGCGTATCGGAAACGCGCGTCACAGATTCAGCCCAGGCAAGCGCTGCCTGTTCGCGTTCACTGAAGCGCGCGCCGGCTTCATGCCAGACCTGCACGAGCGCGAGCTTGCCGACTGACACGCCTTTCTTCACCAGGTCGCGCGTGTGCATGTCCAGGCAGTACGCGCAGCCATTGATCTGGCTTACGCGCAGATAGACCAGTTCCACCAGAACGGCATCCAGCCCTGACTGCATGATGTAGCCGTAGACGTTGCCGAATGCCTTTACGCCGCCGGGGGACGCTTTTGTATAGTCCAGCCTCATTTCTTGCTCCCTTCGAAAGTCGTCAGTTCCTTGTCGTCGCTATCCACCACAAACACGGCCAGAAGCTTGGCGGGCTTTGACTTGCTCGCGTTGCGACTGACGGGATGGTGCGATCCTGGTTCCTCGTAGAAGCTCTCTCCGGCCTTGTAGATGCGTTCCGGCCCGTCGCCGACCTTGCTCGCAATGCTGCCCGAGACGACATAGGCATAGATGAATGCTGACCTGGCGTGGTAATGCGGGGCGGAGGCGCCACCCGGCGGATAGCGCACCTCCAGTGCGATGAGCGACTTCCCCGGAATGTTGGTGATGGATCGGGAGAAATTCTCCTTCACCGTGTCACCGGTTCCATGCGCGGCTGCGGCGCCACAAAGTGCCATGGCGGTTGCGGCCACGAGTGGCAGAAGAAGGCGTTGCGGTTTCATCTCTATCTCCTTGGTTGGACTTGGGATGGCAGTTCGGGTGTTAACTACGACTGTATTAGTCGTAGTAAAGATAGTGGATAGCGCAGCGGAGTGCAAGCCCGGCGCGCATGGCGGCGGTCAAGCGCTTGCAAAAAAATCTTGCGCAGCACAACTACGACTACTATGATCGTAGTTAAGGGCGGAGAGCAGGCGCTTGCCGAATCGATCGTGCGCGCCACGCAGCACAGTTGGCCCCCTTACGAAACCCAGGTTTGATTCAGGAGCATGAAAGATGTCCAAACGTATTCTTGTCATCGGCGCCGGCTTCGCCGGCATGTGGAGCGCACTGGCTTCGGCCCGTCTGCTTGACCAGGTCGGCCGCACCGACGTGGAAATCGCCCTTGTCGCACCGGAGCCAGAGCTTCACGTCCGTCCTCGCCTCTACGAACAGAATCCGAACGGGATGAAGGCGCCGTTGCAAGAGATCTTCAAGGCCGTTGGCGTCCGGTTCATCCAAGGCAGGGTCGAGCACATCGATGTTGCAAACCGGGAGGTGAGCGTTGCCGGCGTTGGCGCGGATACGTCGCGCCAGCGCATCAGCTATGACCGTCTGGTGCTGGCTGCGGGAAGCCGGCTGTTCCGTCCGCAGATTCCGGGGCTGGAGCAGCACGCGTTCAATGTCGACCAGGTCGCCGACGCTGCGCTACTTGAAGCGCATCTCCATGGGCTGGCCGCCCGTCCGGAAAGCGCCGGACGCAATACGGTGGTGGTGGCCGGTGCCGGCTTTACCGGTATCGAGACCGCTGCGGAAATGCCGACGCGCTTGCGCGAAGTCCTTGGTGAGGAGGCCGCCGTGAACGTGATCATGGTGGAGCGCAATGCCGCGATTGGCCCAGACCTGGGTGAGGGTCCTCGGCCAGTCATCACGCAGGCGCTGACTGAACTGGGCGTGACATGGAAGCTCGGCTCAGGTGTTGCGGCCGTCGATGCGAAAGGCGTCACGCTCGAGAGCGGTGAACGCATCGAAGCGGACACTGTGATCTGGACGGCCGGCGCCCGCGCCAGCGCGCTCACCGCACAGATCCCGGCTGAGCGGGATCATTTTGGCCGGCTGCATGTGGATCGCAACCTGAAGGTCAAGGGGGTCGACGCGGTGTTCGCCACTGGCGATTGCGCCTATGCCGCGACCGATGACGAAGGGAACTTCGCGATGATGTCTTGCCAGCACGCCATCAGTCTTGGCCGATCGGCCGGACACAATGTGGCGGCAGACCTGGTGGGCGAGGCGCCGATGCCTTATAGCCAACCGAAGTACGTGACGTGCCTGGATCTGGGGCAGTGGGGCGCCGTGTACACGGAAGGTTGGGACCGGCAGGTGACGATGACGGGGGGCGTTGCCAAGGCGCTGAAGACGCAGATCAATACCGAGTGGATCTATCCGCCGAGAGCGGACCGTGCAGAAGCGCTTGCGATGGCTGACCCAAGCCTGGTCGTTGTTGCCTGACAGCGGGCAGGAAGGAAAGAGGGCGATCCACCGGATCGCCCTCTTTGCATTTCTTCTGCGCAGTAACAGGAGATGAGACCGAATACCCTCAGGCGCTCTTCTTTGTCTTCGCGCGGCTGGGTTCCGGCTTGTCGCCGCGCCGGTGGGCCGCCCGATCCGACAACCATCTGACCACGTGTACGCCGTAGCTGGCGGGTGCCTTGTCGATGGTGCGCTGGGCAAGGTCGGCCAGGGTGTGCTGCTTCAACTCCGCACGCATGGCTTTCTCCGCCGCCTGCATGACCGCATCTATCGAGCAAACGCCACGCGTCGCCCATGCCGGCGCTTCATCTTCGAAGACGGCGCAGCGGCTACGGACCTCGCGGCAGTCGAACAGCGGCTTGTCACCATCGATGGCGACCACCACGTCGTGGACGGTGATGCGGTTCGCGGGCCGTGCGAGCCGGAATCCACCCTTGATGCCTTCCGTGGCCACCACCAACTCGGCCTTGGCCAGCTTGGTGAACAGCTTGGCCAGGAACTCGCTTGGAATGCCCTGGAGCTCAGCCAGGTCGCGGACACTCGCTTCCTCCACCGCAGCCTGGGAGCGCGTCAGGTAGAGCAGGCAGTGGAGGCCATATTCGACGCCTGTACTGATGAAGGACATTGTTAACTCGGACTGGTTTGATCGTAGTAGATAGCGTATACAACTCTGGACTCTACCGCAAGCACGCTTACTCACTATCCCGCCCCCTTACTTCCCCCGGTGTCTTATTCACATCTGAGGGTGCGGACGAAGGGTGAGGGG
>NZ_JBEFLI010000131.1:0-8262 GCF_040578825.1 Cupriavidus necator
TGCCGGTGATGATGCCGGCGCCCGGCGCGGCATCGTCGTACATGTCGTACGCAGCAAGCTGCGACAGCTCCAGGAACGGCGTGCCCGGATCGAGCAGTTGCTGCACGCGGTCGCGCGGCAGCAGCTTGCCGCGCGACAGGTGCTTGTTGCGCGCGTCTTCGCCGCCACCCTCTGCAAGCTTCGCGATCTTCGCCTTGAGGTCGGCTACCAGGGCCTGCATGGCCTCGGCGTTGGCCTTGAACGATTCGGAACGGGCGTTGAGTTTGGTTTCCAGCGTGGGCATCTCGGAGTCCCTTCCTGCTTGGTATTGGTGTGTGCCGCCCAGCTTGTGGGCGGCCTCAGCCAGCGCGCTTCGGCAGCGGGTGCCCGGGCATCAGGTCATACGGATGCTTCCACCCCGGCAGCGCGCGCATGCGCTCGGCCCAGCCATGGATATGCGGATACTCCTTGCGCCAGTGCACGCCGATCTCGTCGTCGAAGAAGACATAGCCCGCCAGCGAAAAGTCGGCGATGGTGGTGCGCTCGCCCAGCACGAAGGCGCGCCCGGCCAGGTGCGCGTTGAGCACGTTCCATGCGCCTTCGCAGCGCGCGCGGAAGAATTCCAGCACGGCCGGGTCCGGCGCCTTGGCGAAGTTGCGCAGGAAGCGGTAGGTGGCGGTGTAGGAGGTGAACTTGTGGTTGTCGAACAGCAGCCAGCGCAGCACTTCGGCACGCTCGGCTTCGTCGCGCGGGCCGCAGGCCTCGAGCCGCGTAGCCAGCGCGTCCAGGATGGCGCCGGACTGCGACAGCCGCTGCCCGTCGAACTCCAGCACCGGCACCTCGCCCATCACGTTGATGGCGCGGTATTCCGGCGTGCGGGTCTCGCCGTTGAAGAAGTCGACAAAGCGCGGCTGCCACAGGCGCTGGCCGCGCTGGGTGCCGACCGTCTCCAGCAGCAGCGCCACCTTGTAGGCGTTGCCGGACTGGGCAAAGCAATACAGCAGATACTCAGGCGCGTTCTGGTTCTCGTTGCTCATGAGGTCTCCCCGATCATGTCGCCATCCACATAGAGCCAGCGCGGCGCCTCGCCGGGCGCGCGCGGCTCGTGTACGAAGCGGCTGCGTTCATGCAGCCGCAGGGCGCGCCCGCCAACCTTGTAGCGCGCCACGAATTCCACTTCGGCATGCGTGTCGTCCTGCTGCGCATGCGTCTTGACCGTCAGCCCCAGCCAGCGCGTGGCGGTGTCGGGCACCAGGTCGGGCGGGCAGGTTGACGGATGCCAGGTCTCGCGCAGCCAGTCGATATCGTTCAGCACATAGGCGCTGTAGCGCGAGCGCATCAGCGCCTCGGCGTTCGGCGGCAGCGCTTCGCCACGATGGAAGCGGCCGCAGCAGGCGTCATAGTCCGCGCTGCCGCACGGGCACGGCACCGGTCCGGCCTTGGGCAGGCGGCCGACTGCCTTCCCGGCCTTCCCTGCCTTTGCAGCCTTTCCTGGCGCCTTGTCCGCTGTCATGCCACCAGCTCCGGCAGGTCGCGCATATCGGTGAAGATGGTCTGTGCGCCGGCCTCGCGCAGCAGCGCGGCATCGTTGCGCTCGGCGTAGCCGAATACCGTCATGCCGGCGGCCACGCCCGCGGTGACGCCGGTGGGGCTGTCTTCCACCACGGCGCAGCGCGCCGGCTCCACGCCCATGGTGCGCGCGGCCAGCAGGTACACATCGGGCGCGGGCTTGCTGCGCGCCACTTCGGTAGCGGAGAAGATATGCTCGCGCTCGTCCTGCTGGAACAGCTCGACCAGTCCGGTCCTGGTCAGCTGCAGTTTGACCTTGACGCGGTCCGCGCCCGACGCCACGCACACCGGCATGCCGGTGGCGGCGATCTTGCCGATGGCTTCACGCACGTGCGCCACCGCGGCGACTTCGGCTTCCAGCACGGCGTTGCGCCGCGCCAGCCAGGTTGACAGCCAGTTCTCGGGCAGCGGCGCGCCGCGCATGCGTTCGATCATCTCCAGCTCTTCGCGCACGGCGCGGCCAAGGAACAGGCGCGTCGAGTCTTCCAGCGAGATCTCGATGCCGAGCTCGTTCAGCATCTGGTTGAGCACGCGATTGACGATGGGCTCGCTGTCGACGAGCACGCCGTCGCAGTCGAAGATCACGCAATCGAATCGGCCGGAATGGCCAGGGGTTACTGCAGTCATGCGGGTTTCTTGTTGGGGTTGCCGGTACGGGGATCAGGAACGTGTGCCGCTTTCACGGCACGCACCCCCATCGTACGCGCTAATGCATGGACTAAGCCAGCGCGCGTGCGATCAGTATCTTCTGGATATCGCTGGTGCCCTCGTAGATCTGGCAGACGCGCACGTCGCGGTAGATGCGCTCCACCGGGAAGTCGCTAACATAGCCATAGCCGCCGAACACCTGGATCGCATCCGAGCACACCCGCTCGGCCATCTCGCTGGCGAACAGCTTGGCCATCGCCGCTTCCTTCAGGCAGGGCCGGCCGGCGTCACGCAGCGCGGCGGCGTGCCAGACCATCTGCCGCGCCACGTCGATGCGGGTGGCCATCTCGGCCAGCCGGAACTGCACCGCCTGGTGCTGGAACAGCGGCTGACCGAAACTCTCGCGTTCCTTGGCATAGGCCAGCGCCGCCTCGAACGCGGCGCGCGCCATGCCGATGCTCTGCGAGGCGATGCCGATGCGCCCGCCTTCCAGCCCGGACAGCGCCATCTTGTAGCCGCCGCCCTCGTCGCCGAGCAGGTTGGCCGCCGGCACGCGGCAGTCCTCGAACAGGATCTGCGCGGTGTCCGACGAATGCTGGCCGAGCTTGTCTTCCAGCCGCGCCACCACGTAGCCCGGGGTGGAGGTCGGCACGATAAAGGCGCTGATGCCGCGCTTGCCGGCCGCCTTGTCGGTGACCGCCAGCACGATGGCCACGTCGGCATTCTTGCCGCTGGTGATGAACTGCTTGACGCCGTTGAGCACGTAATCGTCGCCGTCACGGACGGCGGTGGTGCGCAGCGCCGACGCATCGGAGCCGACATGCGGCTCGGTCAGGCAGAACGCGCCCAGCATCTCGCCGCGCGCCAGCGGCACCAGCCATTGCTGCTTCTGCGCCTCGCTGGCGAACGACATCAGCATGCTGCACACGGGGCAGTTGTTGACGCTGATGACCGTGGACGTGCCGCCGTCGCCGGCCGCGATCTCTTCCAGGATCAGCGCGAGCGACAGGTAATCGAGGCCCGCGCCGGCGTATTCCTCCGGCACGGCCACGCCGTAGGCGCCCAGCGCCGCCAGCTCGCGATGCACGTCCCTGGGGAAGGTCTTGTCGCGGTCCCACTGCGCGGCCTGCGGCGCGATCACTTCCTGCGCGAACTGGCGCACGGCGTCGCGGATCATTTCCTGTTCGGGGGTCAGCAGCATGTCGGTTCGGTGATGGGGTGTGCGGGCGCGCTTACCAGGGAATCAGCGTGCCGTCGTAGTTGTGGAAGGTGCCGTTATCGCGCCGCTTGACGCCGGCCAGCACCTGGCGCATGCCCTTGACGCTCTGCTGCGGGGTCAGGTCGGCTTCCTGGCCGCCCATATCGGTCTTGACCCAGCCCGGATGCAGCGCAACGCAGGTGGCATGGCGCGCATCCAGCGACACCGCGCGCAGCGCCGCATTGGCGCCGGCCTTGCTGACGCGGTACAGCCAGCTGGTGTTGTGCTCCATCGCGCCGATGCTGCCCATGCGCGACGACAGCACCGCCAGCACGCCGCCGTGGCCGGACTGCCCGGCTTCGACATAAGGCAGCAGCAGCGGCAGCGCCATCATCGGGCCCAGCACGTTGACGTGCATCACCTGGTCGAACTCCCGCGGCGTGATCGGCTGCGCGCCTTCGGTGCGTGGGCCCATCACGCCGGCGTTGTAGATCGCCACGTCCAGCGCTTCGCCGTCGAGCTTCCAGCCCAGGCCTGCCACCGCGCCGGCATCGGCCACGTCGACCTGGTGGGCTTCGGCGCCGAGCGCCTGCAGCGCACCGACGCCGTCGGGCGTGCGCGCCGCCGCAATGACGCGCCAGCCGTCGGCACGGTACTGGCGCACGAATTCAAGGCCGATGCCGCGCGAGGCACCGAGGATCAGGACGGTTGGCAAGGCTGTGCTCCTTTGTCTGGGGTACGTAGGTTCAGCGGACTGCCTGGTCTTTGCTCCCCTCTCCCATTTATGTGAGAGGGGTTGGGGGAGAAGGCGGGCGTTGGCCCGAAGTGAGGCTTTTCGGTATGCCAGCGCCCTGCCCTCACCCCCGGCCCCTCTCCCGCAGGCGGGAGAGGGGAGAAAACAAGTGGGAGAGGAAGTCCTACAGGATCTCGATCCCTACCGCAGTCGCCTCACCCCCACCGATACACAAGCTCGCCACCCCACGCTTGCCCCCGGTCTTGCGCAATGCGCCGATCAGCGTGGTCATGATGCGCGCGCCCGAAGCCCCGATCGGATGCCCCAGTGCGCAGGCGCCACCATGGATATTGACCTTGTCGCGCGGGATCTTGAGGTCGTGCATGGCGGCCATCGGCACCACGGCGAAGGCCTCGTTGATCTCGAACAGGTCGACGCTGTCGGTGGTCCAGTCGAGCTTGCGGTACAACTTGGAAATCGCTTCCACCGGCGCGGTGGTGAACCAGCCCGGCGCCTGCGCATGGGTGGTATGGCCCAGCATGCGGGCGATCGGCTGCAGGCCGAGCTGCTTCGCGGTGGAAGCGCGCATCATCACCAGCGCCGAGGCGCCGTCATTGATCGACGACGACGATGCGGCGGTGATGGTGCCGTCCTTGGCGAACGCGGGCTTCAGCGACGGGATCTTGTCGACCTTGATGCGGCGCGGGCCTTCGTCGGTGTCGATCACGGTGTCGCCGCCCTTGCCCGACACCGTTACCGGCGCGATTTCCCAGCGGAAATCGCCGTTCTCGGTGGCCTGCTGCGCGCGGCGCACGCTTGCCATCGCGAATTCGTCCTGCTGCTCGCGCGTAAAGCCGTACTTGGCGGCGCAGTCCTCGCCGAAGGTGCCCATGGCGCGGCCCTTGTCATACGCGTCTTCCAGGCCGTCCAGCATCATGTGGTCGTAGATCATGCCATGGCCGATGCGGTAGCCGCCGCGGCCCTTCGGGATCAGGTACGGCGCATTGGTCATGCTTTCCATGCCGCCGGCGACGGCGACATCGAACGAGCCCGCGATCAGGCCGTCATAGACGGTCATCGCCGCGCGCATGCCCGAGCCGCACATCTTGTTGACGGTGGTGCAGCCCACGCCCAGCGGCAGGCCCGCGCCCAGCGCCGCCTGGCGCGCCGGCGCCTGGCCCTGGCCGGCGGGCAGCACGCAGCCGAACACCACTTCTTCCACCTGCTCGGGCTTCAGGCCGGCGCGCTCGACGGCGGCGCGGATCGCCACGGCGCCCAGTTGCGGCGCGGTGACGCTGGCGAATTCGCCCTGGAACGCAGCCATCGGCGTGCGGGCGGCTGAAACGATGACGATCTCTTCCATGTCGTGTCTCCTGGATCGGTGTGTGAGAAAGCGGTGTTCGGTGCGGCGGCTGGTCAGCGGATCGATGCCTGCGGCGGATCGCCGTACTGGCGGTACGCTGCGGCAAGCTGTTCGTGCAGCTCTTCGTTGTTGCTGGCGGCCATGCCCAGGTCGCGCAGCAGGCCGTCGGATACGCCATAGACCCAGCCATGCACGGTCACGGCCTGGCCGCGCGACCAGGCGTCCTGGATCACCGTGGTCTGGCAGACGTTGTTGACCTGCTCGATCACGTTGAGCTCGCACAGCCGGGTATGGGCGTCGTCTTCGCGCAGCAGCGTGCCGAGGTAGGTCTCGTGCTTGTCGGCGACGTCGCGCACATGGCGCAGCCAGTTATCTGCCAGGCCGATGCGCTCGCGCTTGAGCGCTACCTTGACACCGCCGCAGCCATAGTGGCCGACCACGGTGATATGGCGCACCTTCAGCACTTCCACCGCGAACTGGATCACCGACAGCGCGTTCAGGTCGCTGTGCGCCACCACGTTGGCAATATTGCGGTGGACGAACACCTCCCCCGGCGCCAGGCCCAGGATCTGGTTGGCCGGCACGCGCGAGTCGGAGCAGCCGATCCACAGGTACTCGGGCGCCTGCTGGTTGGCCAGCCGGGTGAAGAAGGCCGGGTCTTCCGCGTTGACACGGTCGACCCACTCGCGGTTGTTGCGGAACAGTTGGGCGATGGCGTCAGTCATGCCACCCTCCTTGCAGGGCCGGCGTCGCCGGTGTCGATGGCAGCACGCTGGGTGCCGTCCGAGCCGCCGTAGCGGTGAATGAATCGCTCTGTACTCTGATAGGCAAAGAAGTCATGAACATGTCCGGCCAGCAGCCGGTCCTTATGGCTCTGCCACATGGCAGGATCGAAAAAATCCGCATGATGACGCAGGAACGCCGCGCGCACGCGCGTATCGCCCAGCAGAAAAGTGCGGAAGGTCTCTGGAAAGATGTCGTGCGGACGCACCGTGTACCAGACCTCGCCTGACATCTCCTCCTCCTCGTTGCGCGGCTGCGGCACGTGGCGGATATTGCAGTCGGTCAGGTACTCGATCTCGTCGTAGTCGTAGAACACCACGCGCCCGTGGCGCGTGACGCCGAAATTCTTGTACAGCATGTCGCCCGGGAAGATGTTGGCGGCCATCAGCTCCTTGATGGCGTTGCCGTATTCGAGCACGCCATGCTCGACCTGCTCGTCGGTGCCTTCGTGCAGGTAGATATTGAGCGGCGTCATGCGGCGCTCGATATAGACGTGGCGCACCACGATCTCCTCGCCGCCGTCCTTGCCGCGCTGGTATTCGATCATCGACGGCGCGTGCTGCTCGAACTCGCGCACCAGCGCGTCGTCGAAGCGCGACAGCGGGAAGGCCACGTCGGAGTACTCCAGCGTATCCGCCATACGGCCGACGCGGTCGTGCTGCTTGACGAGCTGGTATTTGGACTTGACCAGCTCGCGCGTGGTTTCCTTGGGCGCCGGGAAAAAGTCGCGGATGACCTTGAACACGTACGGGTACGACGGCAGCGTGAACACCAGCATCACCAGCCCGCGGATGCCGGGCGCGACGATGAAATTGTCCGACGAATGCTGCAGGTGGTGCAGGAAATCGCGGTAGAACAGGTTCTTGCCCTGCTTCTGCAGACCCAGCGAGGTATAGATCTCCGCGCGCGGCTTGCGCGGCATGATGTCGCGCAGGAAGGTCACGTAGGCCGACGGGATCTCCATGTCGACCATGAAGTAGGAGTGCGTGAACGAGAACAGGATCAGCAGCTGTTCCTTCTTCAGCAGCACCGTGTCCAGCATCAGCTGGCCCGACGGGCCATGCACGATCGGGATCGCCAGCGGGAAGGTGCGGTCGCCGTTCAGGATGCGCCCGATGATGAAGGCCGACTTGTTGCGGAAGAACAGCGACGACAGCGTATGGATCTGGAAATTCGGCGCGATGCGCAGGTCGCCGAAATGCTCGCTGACCGCGCGCACCACGTAGCCGATATCGCGCGCCAGGTCCTCGAACGGGCGCTCGAGCTGGAAGTTGTGCACGATGCGCTCGAAGCACGCCGCCATGCCGTCGCGGTTGCCGGGGTAGTAGGCGCGGAAGGTCGGGCGCGTAGGCGATTCCTCGTTCTCGATGTATTCGGTCGAGATCGCCGGGCGCACGAAGATGAAATCGTTGTTGAAGTACGAGCGGTGCAGGATGCGCGTGCAGACCGAGTTGAAGAACGTTTCGGCCAGTTCGGGCTGGTGATGGTTGGTCAGCAGGCCGATGTAGTGCAGCTTGATCTGCTGCCAGATCTCGTCCTCGATATTCTCCGCGTCGTATTCGTCCTCGAGGATGACGCTGGATTCGCGCACGCGCTCGTTGTAGAACGCGATGCGGTCGCGCTGGATCTGCTGCAGCCCGTGCCAGTCGCCGGCCTCGAACTTGAGCTTGGCCTGGTGGCTGACCTCGCGGAACAGACGGTAGTGCTTGTCGAACCCGTCGAGCATCGTTCTCGCCACATCGTAGGCAATCTGCGAGGAGAGCAGTTTGGGGAAGTGGGACATGGGTCGACGGGGGGCGACTAGCGAAGGGTCTTGCGACGGGTAGTGAGATTGTAATGGGTTCGGGCGGGGGCTCCGGGTGATTTCGGCGCCCCACCCCACCGTGCTGGTCCTTACATGGTTTCGGCGAACAATTCGCGGCCGATCAGCATGCGGCGGATCTCCGAGGTGCCGGCGCCGATCTCGTACAGCTTGGCATCGCGCCACAG
>NZ_JBEFLI010000132.1:0-8258 GCF_040578825.1 Cupriavidus necator
GGAAGTCGTCCTGATACGCTGCTGGTCTCGCGCCGATGGCATACCCACGCGCGTGACTTCGTTGAGGCTCCTGCCCTCTCCCCCACCCCTCTCCCGCCTGCGGGAGTGGGGCCGGGGGAGAGGGCAGGCGCTGGCATACCGAAAGCCTTCCTCCCTCAATTCCCGATCCCCTCCAGCCGATATCCAGTCATGACCCCTGCCGCCCGCCAACCGCCGCGCGGCCGCAGGCCATGACAACGACGGCGGCATACACCATCCAAACGCAGGCACGGGAGCGACGCATGAGCAGTTCCATGAGGGACATCGACGAACGGACTAACCTCACCAACAACAACCAGTTCGAGCTGTTGCTGTTCCGGCTCGGCGATGCCGAGCACAGCGGGCAGTCGGAGCTGTTCGGCATCAACGTCTTCAAGGTGCGCGAGATCCTGGTGATGCCGCCGGTGACGACGGTGGTGGGCGCCGATCCGTCGATCCTCGGCATGGCCGATATCCGCGGCCAGGTCATTCCGGTGATCGACCTGCCCAGGCTGGTGGGCTGCAAGCCGCGCAGCGGGCTGGGGATCCTGCTGGTGACGGAGTACGCGCGCTCCACGCAGGGCTTTGCGGTGGAGGCGGTGGAAGAAATCGTGCGGCTGGAATGGAACCAGGTACATTCGGCCGAGGCCAGCGTGCGCACCGGCCATGTGACCAGCATCGCCAAGCTGGACGCGGGCACGGATAGCACACGGCTGGTGCAGGTGCTGGACGTCGAGCAGATCCTGCGCGACGTGCTGCCGGCCCGCCAGCCGGACGTGGATCCGGGCGCGGTCGGGCCGCAGCTCCATCTGCGCCCGGGGGCGAAGGTGATCGCCGCCGACGATTCGGCGCTGGCACGCGGCCTGATCGAGCAGGGGCTGAAGGCGCTGGGGGCGCCGGTGGTGATGACCAAGTCGGGCAAGGAGGCGTGGGACCTGCTCGACAAGATGGCGACGGACGCAGCCAGCCATGGCAAGTCGGTGCACGACGAGGTGGCGCTGGTGCTGACCGATCTGGAAATGCCGGAGATGGACGGCTTTACGCTGACGCGCAAGATCAAGGCGGACAGCCGGCTGAAGCAGCTGCCGGTGGTGATTCACTCGTCACTGTCGGGCGAGGCCAGCGAGGAGCATGTGCGCAAAGTGGGCGCTGACGCCTATGTGGCCAAGTTCGTGGCCAAGGAACTGGCCGATACGATCCGCGATGTGCTGACGCGGTAAGCAACGGAAGACGGTTTCCCGATGGCCGAGCGGTCATTGTCTGGGAACCATCACAAAAGCATCGAATGGCGGCCATCGTGCCGCCAATTTTTATTGGCGCCAGCACGTATGCGGTGGCAGGCGGCAGCAGGCACAAAATGCAAGCGGCCGCAAGCATTCCCGTACGCCGGCAGGTTGCCTATAAAACGGGCACTCCAGTGCTTTCCAGCGCCGGCGCGCCCTTTGCGGTTGTCAAGAGGGGGGATATCCACCGAACCTGTGGATAGTTTCTGTGGACAAGTCAGACACCCCCGGCCGGTACCGCGCCGGGGGTTGGCTTGCCGCTTTGCCGTCAGCTTACTTCGGCTGTTCCACTGTACGCAAATAGGGCTTCAGCGTCTTGAAGCCTTGCGGGTATTTCTTCTTCGCGTCCTCGTCCGAGACCGAAGTCGGGATGATGACGTCCTCGCCCGGTTTCCAGTTCACCGGCGTGGCCACGGTGTGCTTGGCGTTGAGCTGCAGCGAATCGAGCAGGCGCAGTACCTCGTCGAAATTGCGCCCCGCGCTCATTGGGTACACCAGCATGGCCTTGACGTTCTTGTCCGGGCCGATGATGAACACCGAGCGGATGGTGGCGTTGTCCACCGCCGTGCGCGGGCCGCTGCCGCTGGCTTCGGGATGGATCATGTCGTAAAGCTTGGCCACCTTCAGATCGGCGTCGCCGATCATCGGATAGTTGATGGTGCAGTTCTGCGTTTCCTCGATGTCCTTGACCCAGCGCTGGTGGTCGCTGACCGGGTCGACGCTCAGGCCGATGATCTTGGTATTGCGCTTGTCGAACTCGGGCTTGAGCCGCGCCATGTAGCCCAGTTCCGTGGTGCATACGGGCGTGAAGTCCTTGGGATGCGAGAACAGGATGGCCCAGCCGTTGCCGATCCACTCATGGAAATTGATCGTTCCCTCGGTGGTTTCGGCGGTGAAGTCGGGGGCTTGCTCGCCCAGTCGAATCGCCATGGTTGCGCTCCTTGCAGTTGGCATGGGGGTGGAAAAGCGCGTCGCCGCCGTGCCGGCCGGCGCCGCGCGGGTATTGCCTCGGGACGCCTAGCGGAATACCAGCACCGGTATCGTGCTGTGCGTCAGCACCTTTTGCGTTTCGCTGCCGATCAGCAGTGCCTGCAGCCCGCGCCGTCCGTGCGACGACATCACGATCAGGTCGCAGTCGCGCTGCTGCGCGCACTGGACGATGGCCTGCCAGGGATGGTCGTCGGTCGCGGTGATGGCTTCGCAGGGCACGCCGGCCTGCCCCGCGGCGCGCGTGACCGCTGCCAGGAAGGTATCGGCGTGGCGCGCGGCCTCGGCGGCGTAGCTCTCCTTGGTGTCCTGCAGGCTGGTCAGCCGGTAGGTCAGCAAGTGGTACTCGGGAATCACATGCAGGCCGGTCACGCGGGCCCCGATGCGGCTGGCGAATGCCATGGCGCGGGCTACCATGGCTTCAGCGCGGGCGGAGCCGTCGGTGGGGACAAGCAGGTGCCTGAACATGGTGGGCCTCCGATTGCAGTAAGTCGACCGCGTGGCCCGTCTCCCGGACTGCCGGGCGAGCCAATCCAGTATAGGAAGTGGACGATGAGAACGACAGGCTGACGCAGGGCTGGCTGGAGCGTTGTCCGGGCGACCGCGGCGCGAGCCGCGGGCGCCGGCG
The DNA here is from genome assembly GCF_040578825.1 of Cupriavidus necator. Taxonomy (GTDB): domain Bacteria; phylum Pseudomonadota; class Gammaproteobacteria; order Burkholderiales; family Burkholderiaceae; genus Cupriavidus; species Cupriavidus necator_E. The sequence goes on from NZ_JBEFLI010000132.1 coordinate 2,917, forward strand.
CGGCATGTGACGGCCATTAACATGCTGTTATCATCCGATGCACCTGCATGCCCCCGCGGGCGCACTCTGCCGCGCATGGCCACTGATGGCCGCTCACGACTGAAAGGGACCCACGCATGATCGCGCTGCGCGAAGCATGGCTGGCCGGACTGTTCCGGCGCGCCAACTGGCTGCCGAATATCGTGTCCGGCGTGATCGTCGGCGTGGTGGCGCTGCCGCTGGCGATGGCCTTCGCGATCGCGTCAGGGGCCAAGCCGGAGCAGGGGCTGTACACGGCCATCGTCGCCGGGCTGGCGGTGTCGCTGTTCGGCGGCAGCCGGCTGCAGATCGCCGGGCCCACCGGCGCCTTTATCGTGGTGCTGTCCGCGATCACCGCGCGCCATGGCATCGACGGGCTGCAGATCGCCACGCTGATGGCGGGGCTGATCCTGCTGGCGATGGGGCTGACGCGGCTCGGCAGCGTGATCCGCTTTATTCCGGCACCGGTGATCGTCGGTTTTACCGCTGGCATCGGCGTGATCATCTTCGTCGGCCAGTGGCGCGACTTCTTCGGCCTGCCCCCGGTGGCCGGCGAGCACTTCCACGAAAAATTCTGGCACCTGCTGCAGGCGCTGCCGCAATGGCATCCGGCCACCACCGCATTGGCCATCGCCAGCCTCTTGCTGGTGGTGGGGGCGCCGCGGGTGCGCTGGCTGCATCGCATCCCGGGCCCGCTGGTGGCGCTGGTGGTGGCGACCGCGGTGCAGGCGCTGTTCCATTTCGACGGCGTGGCGACCATCGGCAGCGCCTTCGGCGGACTGCCGCGCGGGCTGCCGGCGCCGACCTTGCCGGAGGTCACGCTGGCGCGCGTGATCGAGCTGGCCGGGCCGGCCTTCACCATCGCCATGCTGGGCGCGATCGAATCGCTGCTGTCGGCGGTGGTGGCCGACGGCATGGCCGGCACGCGGCACGATTCCAACCAGGAGCTGGTAGGGCAGGGCATCGCCAATATCCTGGCGCCGCTGTTCGGCGGGTTTGCCGCCACCGGCGCGATCGCGCGCACCGCCACTAATATCCGCAACGGCGGCAACAGTCCGCTGGCCGGCGTCATGCATGCGCTGACGCTGGTGCTGGTGCTGCTGTTCCTGGCGCCGCTGGCGGCGAGCGTGCCGCTGGCCACGCTGGCCGCGATCCTGTTCGTGGTGGCCTACAACATGAGCGAGGTGCGCCACTTCGCGCGCATGGTGCGCCGTGCGCCGCGCGCCGACGTGGCGATCCTGCTGATCACCTTCACGCTGACGGTGCTGACCGATCTGGTGGTGGCGGTCAATATCGGCGTGATCCTGGCCATGCTGCAGTTCCTGCGGCGCATGTCGTCATCGGTGGAAGTGGCGCGGCAAGACGCGCTGGAGATCGAACGCGAACTCGGCATCGCCAACGGCCCGCAGGGCGACGCCAGCCCGCCGGTGCGGCTGCCGCCCGGCGTGATGGTCTATGCGATCGAGGGGCCGTTCTTCTTCGGCGCGGTGGAGGCGTGCGAGCGCGCACTGGTGCAGACGCATACCGATCCGCGCGTGCTGCTGATCCGGCTGGGACGCGTGCCCTTCATGGACATGACCGGCCTGCAGACACTGGAGGCCGTGATCGGCAAGCTCCGCAAGCGCGGCGTGGCGGTGGTGCTGGCCGAAGCCAACGAGCGCGTACGGGAAAAGCTGGCGCGCGCGGGCGTTCTGGCGGCGCTGGGGGAAGAGAACTATGCGGAGTCGCTGGCGGAAGCGGCAAGGCGCTGCAGCGTGCTGGCGGGTGAGGCGGAAAGCCGCAGCGAGGCGGGGGCTTTGCGCTGAATTACTTTTTTTGCCGGGTGTTGCTGGTGGCGCGGGGCTTGGTGGCGTATTCCACGCCGTGCTGGGCGAGGTAGTCGCGGATCAGTTGCCGCACCACCTGCGAGGGCGTCAGGTCCTGCGAGGCGCACAGGGTTTCGAAGGCCTTCTTCTTGACCGGGTCGATCAGGATGGTAAGGCGGGCGGTTTTGGATTCCATGGGGTGTGGCGGTCCGGCTGGTGAGGCGGCGGCGGTAGGAACCGCATTATATACAGCGGCTTTGCAGCGCCAACCAGCGCCGGATACCACTGGTTTGCGACGGGCGGCAGCGTTTTCAGGCGTCACCGAAAATTGGCACGTACCAGATACCTACGCCGCTTGTTCCAGATCCGCAATCACCGCCGCCAGAAACCGCGCCGCCTCCCCGCCAGTCACCACGCGATGGTCAAAAGTCAGGCTCAACGGCATCACCCGATGCACGGCCGGCACGCCACCTGCAGCCACCACTTCATCCCGCACGCGCCCCGCCCCCAGGATCGCCACCGTGGGTGGCACCACGATCGGCGCCGCATAGCGCCCGGCGATCATGCCGAAGTTGGACAGCGTGATGGTATTGCCGCGCATCTCTTCCGGCGCGATGGTGCGCGCGCGGATATCGGCGCGCATGCGATCCAGTCCCTTGCGCAGGTCCGGCGCGTCGCGATTGCCGACGTCGCGCAGCACCGGCACGAACAGCCCTTCGGGCAGGTCGGCGGCGATGCCCACATCGATTTTCTTCAGTACGTGGCGGCGCCCGGTCTGGCCTTCGTACCAGGCGTTGAGCCCGGGCTCGGCGCGGCAGCCTGCCACCAATGCGCGCACCAGCCGGATGGTCACGTCGGCGCCGGGCTGCCAGGCGTGGATATCGGCATCGTCCATCACCGTGGCCGCGGCGACTTCGTTCTGCGCGCGCGCCATGTTCTGCGCCATCGCGCGGCGCACGCCACGCAACTCTTCCGGTGCGCCGAGTTCGGCCAGCGTGGCGGCCACGCGCTCGACATCGTCGGCGGTGACCACGCCTTCCGGACCGGAGGCGGTTGCCATCGCCAGGTCCACGCCCAGCCGCCGCGCCAGCGCGCGCACAGCAGGCGTGGCCTTGACGCGTGCGGCCATGCCCGCGGCAGGCGCCGAGGCGCCCGGCGGCGCGGCTTCATTGACCACGTGCGTGCCAACCTGTACCGAGCCCACCACGGTGCCCGCATCGGCATCGTCGCCCGCGCCTTCGAAACCCACCAGCGGCGCGCCCAGGTGCACGATATCGCCGGGCTGCGCATACAGCTTGGCGATGCTGCCTGCATAGGGCGACGGAATCTCGACGATGGCCTTGGCGGTCTCCACCGACAGCAGCGGCTGGTCGGCGGTCACGGCATCGCCCGCCTTGACGTGCCAGCTCACGATCTCGGCCTCTTGCAGGCCTTCGCCCAGGTCGGGCAGCTTGAATACTCTCATCGGCACTCCTTGCCAATCATTGCCTCATGCCGCCATGGCCTTGCGCACCGCGTCGACGATGCGCGCGACGCCGGGCAGGTAGGTGTATTCCAGCCGCGCCAGCGGCACTACGGTATCGAAGCCGGTCACGCGCTGCACCGGCGCAGCCAGCGAATAGAGGCCAGCGTCGGCCAGCCCCGCCGCGATCTCGGCGCCGAAGCCTGCAGTGCGCGGTGCTTCGTGCACGATCACGCAGCGCCCGGTGCGCGCCACGGAATCCAGGATGGTCTGCATGTCGAGCGGCTTGAGCGTGGCCACGTCGATCACCGTGGCCGTCACGCCCTCGGCGGCGAGCTCGTCCGCCGCGGCCAGCGTTTCCTGCAGCATCGCGCCCCAGCTCACCAGCGTGACGTCGTTGCCTTCGCGCAGCGTAAAGCAGGTATCGAGCGGCAACGCCGTGCCGTCGTCGTCCACTTCCTGGCGGAACAGCCGGTACAGCCGCGTCGGCTCCAGGAAGATGACGGGATCGGGATCCGCGATCGACGCCAGCAGCAGCCCGTAGGCGCGCGCCGGCGATGACGGCACCACCACGCGGATGCCCGGCATATGCGCGAACATCGCTTCGGGACTCTCCGAATGGTGCTCGGGCGCATGGATGCCCGCGCCGAACGGCGAGCGCACCACCAGCGGACATGACAGCCGCCCGCGCGTACGGTGCCGCATGCGGCCGGCGTGGTTGATGATGTGGTCGATGGCCGGATAGATAAACCCGGTGAACTGGATCTCGGCCACAGGCTTCAGTCCCATCGCCGCCATGCCGATCGCCGCGCCGACAATGCCGCCCTCGGCCAGCGGCGTATCCATGACCCGCGCCGCGCCGAAGCGCGCCTGCAGGCCCGCGGTGGCGCGGAACACGCCGCCGTTGACGCCGATGTCCTCGCCCAGCAGCATCACGTCGGGATCGTTGGCCAGCGCGTGGGCCAGCGCCAGGTTGACCGCTTCGACCAGATTGATTTCCGCCATGGTTCGCTCGCTGTGGTCGGGTGGGGATCGTTCGGGCCGTTCGCTGCTGGCGCCTCGCTATCCGTGCGGCGCCGCGTAGCGCCGTGCCGTCTCCAACTGCGCCTGCAATTCCGCCGGCATCGCGGCGTACAGGCAGTCGAACATCGCGGCCGGGTCTGGCGCCGGCAGCGCCAGGTAGGCTTCCACCGCCTGCGCTACCTGCTGCGAGCATGCCTTGATCAATGCCTCCTCGCGTGCCGCGTCCCACGCGTGCAGCGCCAGCAGATGGTTGCGCAGCCGCAGCAGCGGCTCGGCCTGCCAGTGCACCTTGACGCTGGCTTCGTCGCGATAGCGCGACGCGTCGTCGGCGGTGGTGTGGTCGCCCAGCCGGTAGGTGATGGCCTCGATCAGCGCGGCCCCGCCGCCGCCGCGCGCGCGCTCGATGGCTTCGCCGACGCGGTGCCGCACCGCCACCACATCATTGCCGTCGACCTGCTCGCCCGGGATACCCGCGGCAATGGCCTTCTGCGCCAGTGTCTGCGCCGCGGTCTGGCCGCTGCGCGGCATCGAGATGGCCCACTGGTTGTTGTTGACCACGATCACCAGCGGCGCGCGCCATGCGCCGGCCATGTTCATGCCTTCGTAGAAATCGCCCTTGGACGTGCCGCCGTCGCCGAGCAGGCAGACCGCCACGCGCGGCTCGCCGCGCAACTGGAACGCATACGCGGCGCCGGCCGCGTGGCACACCTGGGTGCCGATCGGCACGCAGTTGGCAAAGTCATGCGGCGCCGCCGCAAAGCCGCTGCCACGCTCGTCGCCGCCCCAGTACAGCAGGCTCTCGGTCATCGTGACGCCCCGCACAAACTGCGCGGCATGGTCACGGTACGAAGGCACCAGCACGTCCTCGGGCCGCATGGCGTAGGCCACGCCCACGCCGATGGCTTCCTGCCCGAGCGCCGAGGCAAAGGTGCCGATCTTGCCGGTGCGCTGCAGCGCGATCGCCTTCAGATCGAACTGGCGCGTCAGCACCATCGCCTGGTACAGCGGCAGCAGCGCGTCGGGGTCGTTGGCAA
>NZ_JBEFLI010000133.1:0-7758 GCF_040578825.1 Cupriavidus necator
GTGCTGTACATGATCGCGATGTGAACGCTGCGCTAAATATCCTTGCCCGATCGGGACATCGATCGCCTGCAGAGGGAATCTCCTCCCTTTAGGGAGGGGAGGATGTCAAGTCGTGTGCTGTTTGTTGAGATGCATCGCGGCCGGAGCGTTCGTTCGCCTGTGCTCTGTCCTGAAGCTGCGAGCCCTGGTGATCGCTCCCCTCTCCCGCGAGCGGGAGAGGGGTTGGGGGTGAGAGCCGGAGCGTCGACGAAGTGCCGCCCGTCGGTATGCCAAATCCTCCCCTCAATATGCACGAGGCGTGCCTGGCGCACGCCCATTCCGTGGTCCGCTTCTTGCGTCCCCGGTGCTGCGGCATCCATAGCGAAGCACGGTGTTTTCGAGCGAGATGAGGGGGAGTGCAGATGAGACGAGACGACAATGTGATGCGGCTTGCGGCCACGCAGCCATCGCTGCGCGAGCCGCAGCGCGCAGGTTCCGGCCACTGGGCCGACCACCACGCCATGGCCGCCGCGCCGGCAGCGATGGACCTGATCTTTATCGAAGGGTTCGAAGGCGAGACGGTGATCGGCATCGATCCCGGCGAGCTGCACGCGCCGCAGCCGCTGCGCATCGACGTGGTCGCGGGCTTGCCGCGCAGCGGCGCCTGCATCAGCGACCACATTGTCGATACCATCGACTACGGCGCCGTGCGCGCGGCGCTGCGCGAGCTGATGCAGAGCCACGGCGTGCAACTGCTGGAGGCCTTCGCCGAACGCATCGCGCAGTTGCTGATCGGCCAGTTCGGCGCGCACTGGGTGCGGGTCAAAGTTGTCAAGCCGAAGAAGTTCGAAGATGTGGAGGCGGTGGGCGTGGCGATCGAGCGCTGGCGCGCAAGGCCGGGCCGCGATTCGGTGCTGGACTGGATGGGGCGGGGGCTGGTGCCGTCCTGAGTGCCGTCGTGATTGCGGCAGAGCCGGCCGGGTAGCCAGCTCTGCCAGCGGCCTCAGACGTGGGCTGCGAAGGGATGGGCTTCCTTGTGCTTCCTGGCCAGCACGTCGCGGGCGGTCGGCACGCCGTCCACCGCACGCTTGATCGCTTCGCGCGTGGCCTGGTAGTTGTAGTCCTGGATCTTGTTGTCGTCCTGCGCCTCCCAGTGAATAAACACGCCCACGCTGATAAACAGGTGGTCGGCTTCATCGGCCGGAATGGTGCCGTCTTCCACGCTGTCGGCCACCGCCATCGCCACGCCGCGTTGCGCCGGGCCAAACATCTGCACGGCTTGCTTTGCGCCCTTGATGGTCACCTTGTTGAACATCATGGTGTTGGGCTTGCAGGCCAGGTTCGGCGCCACTACCGCGAGCAGCGAGGTGAAGCCATCCTTGTTGTTGGTCAGTGCGTTGCAGAAGGCGGTTTCCGCCGCCGAGCCGCGCGGCCCCAGGATCAGGTCGATGTGTGCGACTTCATTGCCGTCGCCGACCAGCGATTCGCCGACGCGAACCCCGTCAATCTTTGCCATTTGCAAGTCTCCCCATTTGGAGTGGTTCAGGAAAGGAAGGTGGCGCGATGCTTCAATGTCGTCCGCCCCTTTTCACGTAACACGTTCCATGCCAGCCCGCGGCATGGCGGGAAACACCACGCATAGCGACGGGGCGATGCAGGCGGCCATCATCGCGCAGGCCACGGTCAGATCGGCGCTGGTACCCGGATTGATGCCGGCCAGCTTGAGTTCGCGGTCCCAGCGTTGCAGGCCCGGCAGATCGAGCGCGTGGCCGGTGGCGACATGCCTGTCCCAGGCGCGTGCCTGACGTGTGACACTTTGTGCGACCTCGAGGCCATGCTTGCGCACAATGTGCGAATCGGGAAAGCGCGCCAGGAACGCGAGGTACACCGCGAGCACGGCATGCGCCAGCGGATCGGGCCACACGGCTCGCCGGGCCAGCTGCCGGCGCAGCACCGGCAGGCCCAGCGTGAACAGGTCGGCGTAGCCGTTGGCGTACTGCCGGGCGATGGTGTCGCGCAGCGCGGCCAGCCGCATGGCGCTGCGCAGGTCGATGGTGGGAATTGCGGACACGTCCTGGTCGGGGGCTTCACCAAGCCCGCCGGGACTGGCCAGCGCGATGCCGCGGTAGGCCGCCTGCGCGTCCGCCACGGTCAGCCCCGCCAGCACGGTTTCGAGCGCGGCATGCAGGCGCTCCGGGTCCGGCGGCTGGCCTAGCCGTTCGCAGGCCGCGGCAAGCGGCGCGCACAGCAGCAGGATGCCGAGGTTGGTGTTGCAGCCCGCGGCGGCACGCGTGCGCATCACGGCGCGCTCGATGCGCGTGCCGACGCCGGCACCGGCGTCGGCCAGCTCTGGTGCCGAGGCCTCGGCGCTGGCCAGGAACAGCCCGGCGGTCATGCCATGGCCTGACGCTTCAATGCTGACGTTGCCCGGTTTGGCCACCATCACATCGAGCGAGCAGGCCCACAGGAAGGCACGCCGGATGTTATCGGCAGTGTTGATGCCGGGTGCGGCCATCATGCCGCACCGCCCGGCACGGCATGTGCTGCCGCGAAGCGCGACTGGCACGACAGTTTGCGCGTGAGCAGGTCGTCGACCAGCAGGGCGGCGATATCGCACGGCGTGACCGACTGCAGCCCGCGCCATGCTGCCACGCCATTGACTTCCAGCACCATGGCCTGCTCCGGCGCAGCCGTGCACGGCACCAGGTCGACCCCGGCATAGTCGAGGCCGAGCGCGGCGGTGGCGCGCACCGCCAGCGCTGCCACCGCGGGCGGGACCTGTGCGGCCTCGCAGCGCGCGCCCTGGGCGATATTGTGGATCCAGCCACTGCCGATGCGGCGCATAGCGGCCACGGCACGGCCCCCCACGACCAGCACGCGCCAGTCGAAACCACCGGACGTTGCCGGCGGCGGCACGAAGCGCTGCAGGTAGGCGACATGCCGGTAGGGCGCCAGCGCGGGCAGGGCGCGGAACGCTCCGTCCACCGCGCCCACCCGCTGCAGCCCCTTGCCCTGCGAACCGAACAGCGGCTTGAGCACCAGCGCGCGTGATGCCGCGCCCTCGCGCATCACCGCGCGCTGCGCGTGCGGCACCGACTCCGTGACCCACGCCGGCGGCGTGGCAATGCCGGCCCGGTGCAGCAGCCAGCTGGTCATGCCCTTGTCGACGCTGCGCTCGATCGCGCAGGCGTCGTTATAGACCGGGATGCCGAGTTCGCGCAGTGCATGCAGGATGCCCAGGCGCAGCGTGACCTGTTCGAAGCTGCCGCCGGCGATGCCGCGCACGATTACCGCATCCGGCAGGCCGCGGCCATAACCGGGGATCGCCAGGCCATGCCAGGCCCAGCCGGTATCGATGCGGCAATCGGCCAGGTCCACGCAGCGTCCCTCGCAGCCGCGCGCGGCCAGCGCCCGTTTCAGCCGCACGGTATGCCAGCCGGTCTCGTCGGTCATGATCGCGACCCGCAGCGTAGCCCCTGCACCAGCGACTTGCATGTCAGGCTTCCCGCAGCCACTGCTCGCGCAGCAGCGCCATGTCGGTCTTGCCGGCATGCCAGGTGTTGCCGCTGCCAAGGCTGCTGACCCAGACCTCGGCCGGCGCGAACAGGGCAGGGTCGATCTGGTAGAAGTCGTAGTCGTACTCCTTGAACACCGCGGCGAACGGCCGGCCGTAGTCCGGCGAGTTGGCCGACGGCAGGCTTTGCGCAAGCTCGCGCGCCGCGGCGTCATCGGCATCGACGGTCAGGTGCACACGCCCGCCGTACAGGATGGCATCGTTGGTACGGCCCATGGCCTCGATGCCGTCGGGCGCCGGCGCGGGCAACGGCGCGCTGCCGCTGCCCGCGACCACGCTGGCAAGCGGAAAGCCCAGCACGTGCGCCTTGTGCAGCGCCACTTCCAGCACCCGTCCCACCACCTGGGTGGTGCCGGCCTGGCTGCTGGTCGGAGTCAGGATCACGGTGAGTTGTTCGGGACGCAGCTTGCAGTCGCGCAGGATCTTCTGCACCGCCACGTCCGGCGGCGCGCGGTCGACTTCCAGCACCAGGCAGCCAGCCTCAGCCTGGTCCTGGTAGCCCAGCTCGTCGAACAGCGCTTCCTTGCCGGCGAGCGCGCGGGCCGGTCCCGATCCCAGCGCAAAGAACTTCTTGCCGCCGGCTTCCTCCTTGGAAGCGGCCAGGCTCCACCCCGCATACTGGCTTGCCAGGCAGGCCAGCACCGGCTGTGCGCTATGGACCTCGACCAGGGTCGGCCAGCCGTCGGCATCGTTGCCCTGGCGCAGCGTGGCCTGGCCCAGCCCACCCATGCAGATCTCGGTGATGGCAATGCCCGCGGCCACGCTGCCGGGCACTGCCACGCCCGCGTCGACGATGGTGATACCCTGCGGGCCGCTGTAGCTGGCGAGCTTCCATTCCGCCAGGCGTCCGAGCAGCCGCGCCAGCAGCGGCTGGCTAAGCGAGTTGACGCTCGCCGGCATGGCCGGCGCTGGTGCCGCGGCCGAAGTCGGGGTTGCGGTAGCTTTCGTCATGACGATCCTTGAGCAGGGAGTGGATCTGTTCGCAGCGCTGGTGCAGCGCGGTTTCGACGGCCTGCGCGTTAGCGCCCGCGGCACTGACGGTGCACAGCGCTTCGCCCACCGCCACGGGGGTGCCGGGCACCGGGATGTCGTGGCACCAGCCGGTACGCAGCAGCACCGCGGTCAGCATCGCGTTGACCTGCGCCGGGCGCTGCGCGAAGACAAGCCGGAAGCCGCGCACGCCATCCGCCGGCGCGGCCGGTGGCGGCAGTTCGGTGCCCTGGCATGCCTGCAGGTGCGCATGCATCAGCCCCAGCGGATAGGCGTGCGCGTAGAGCGCCATGCTGGCGGGTGGGCGCGGATTGATTTCGAGCACGCTTACGTCGGGCGCATCGAACAGGAAATCGATGCTGTTGAGCCCCACCAGGCTGGTTTCACGCGCGATGCAGTGGACGATCTCATGCAGCCGCGCCACCAGTCCCTGCGGCAATGCCACCGGTCCCAGCGCGCCCTCGAACAGGTAGGGCCGCTCCCGCGCCGCTGCCATGCGCTGGCGGCTGATGCCGAGCAGCTCGACGCCGCCGCGGTGCGCAAGGAACAGCGCGGACATCGGCACGCCCGCGTATTGCCGCTGGAAATAGCACGAGGTGTCGGGCGCACCGGCGCGGGCTGCCGCGGCCGCCGTGCGGATATGCCAGCCGCCGGTGCCGCCGGTGCGCTTGCACAGCCAGCCGTCCGGGTCCGGCGGCGGCGTCAGCGAGGTTTGCGGGTGCGGGATGCCAAGTGCCGACAGCAGCCGGAAGAACGGCCCGGGCGTCTTTACCGCGCGCACGGCGGCGGCGTGGTTGCCAAGCAGCGGTACCAGCGCATGGCCCGCCTCGAGCAGCTCGGGGTGCGCCTCGAAGCCGCTGCCGGCGACCCAGCCGAGCAACTGCGGGGAGCCGCGCAGCCGGCGCAGCCCGGCCAGCAGCCGCTCGCCGTCGATGGTGAGGGTATTGGCCGCGCCCACCGGCTCCCAGCAGGCGGCCACATGGCGGGTATCGGCATCGCCGAACAGGTCGAGGGCGGCCACGCGCAGGCCGGCTTGTGCCGTGGACTCGGCCATCATCCGCGACGACAGCCCGGCAACGATCAGGGAAGCGGCAGGCATGATGTCAGGCCAGCTCGGCGACGACTTCGCGCGCTAGCGCCATGGCTTCCTCGAAGCCCAGGTAGACCGGCTTGCCGGCTTCGCGCATCCACTTGAACAGGCGATGCTGCACCTGGTACTTGACGTTGCCGATGGCCAGCGCGCCGATGCCGACGGCGTCGCTGCTGCCAATGCGCCTGCCGTCGTCCATCACCCCGACGCCCTCGATCCCGGCCGGCGGCACCGCATTCACGTCGGCGGCGACCAGCAGCTTGCGCGCGCTGCTGCGCTCGGCCTCGCCGACCACCTGAACCCCCGCGCTGGCGGTGGCCAGCACGATGTCGGTATCGGCCAGCACCGACTGCAGTTCGGTGCTGTTGCGGATCACCACCCCTTCGGTCAGCGCGTTGAAGCAGCGGTTGGTTTCCTCGCTCAACCGCGCCGCGGCCTCGCTGCCGGAACGGTTCGACAACCACACCTGGGCGCCGAGCTGGGATGCCAGCGCACCGGCGATGCGTCCGACCGCGCCGCTGCCGCCGACCACCAGCACGCGCCGGCCGGCAAAGTCGGTCTGGTGCGCCTTGCGCAGTTGGCGCTCGACGGTCGCCACCAGCGCGGCGGCGGTGGTATAGGAACCGCTCGGGTCGGCGAATACGGAGACTTCGAACGGCGGCACCATGGCCTTGCGCGCCAGCGCCAGCATCTCGGCTGCCTGCACCACGTCGCGCCCGCCGATAAAGATGCCGGTATGGGCCACGCCTTTGGGCCCGCGCGAGAAGATCGCGTCCTGCGTCATGGCCCCGATGTTGCGGGTATCGACGTCGCAGTATGGGACTGCCAGGTCGTAGCCGGCATCGATCGCCATATTGACGTCGAAGGGGCTCATCTGCCGGCCGGGCGTGAACATATGGAGGATGTAGGGGCGGGTCATGGCGTCGAATGAAGGAAGTTAGGCAGGCCTGTGGAAACCGGGAGCGGCCTGGGCTCAGGCGGCGTTGCGTTGTTCTGCTGCTGGTACCGGCGCAGGTACGGCACCTGCGACCTGGGCGCCGCTGTTGCGGCCGCGGACGATGCGTACCTGCAGGGGCGCGTCGAGCATGCCGGCGGCGCGCGCGGCCGCCACGGCGGCTTCGGCCTCTGGCTGCGAGGGCAGGATGGCGAAGCCGGTAGGGCCCCATGAACTCTGCCCCACTGCGGCCGGCCCTCGCTGGGCCAGCCACTGCAGCAGGCGGCTGACCTCGGGGCTGGCATGGATGCCGCCTTGCGCTGGCGCGAAGTAGCTGCCAATGGTCTGCTGGAGCTGATTCACGCCTTCGGCGAAGGGCAGGAAGTCCTGCTCGGCGGCGCCCGGCAGGATCTGCATCAGCACGCGATGGCACAGGTCGGCGGCAAGGTGCCGGGGGAAGGGCGGCAGCGCCTGGATCGCCAGCCGCTCGGCATTGCCATGCAGGCCGACGCGGCTGCGATCCTGGATCAGCACGACGCGCCAGGACTCGGGAAAGTCGAAGCGGGCCAGCATGGGCGCGGCGCTGCCCGGGGCGCGCGGGCCGCCGTCCACCAGCAAACCACCGTGCTCGAAGCCGGCGATGCCGATACCGGAACGGCCGCCGCGGCCCAGCATGGCCGCGATGTCCGCGGCCGACCACGGCAAGCCATGCAGGGTCACAAAGGCGCGCCCTAGCGCCAGCGCAAGCTGCGTGCCGGAACCGAATCCCGCATGCGCGGGTAGGGCCTCGTGCAGCGTCATTGCCAGCGGCGAGTCGATGCCGCTGGCTTGCCTGAGCTGCGCCAGCCATTGCCGCAGCCGCAGCAGGTCGCCTGCCGCGGACAGGGTGAGGGCTACCGCGCTGTCTCGCGCCGCAGCGCAGAGTTCAATCGTGGTCGCAGGGCCATCGATGACCAGGCCCAGGCTGCCGAAGCGCCGGCCCAGGCAAGCGCCCGGATCGAGAAAACCGAGATGCAGGCGGCCCGTGGCGCTCACCATGGCGTGCCGCGCGAGCGGCGCGCGATAGAACTCTTCAGGCGTTGACATGGGCGGCTTCCCCTTGGGAAAAGGTCTCGTCAACGCTGTCAAGCAAGCTGCATACCCACGGGGGGGGGTTGCCTGGTGGGGGATGTCAGGCGGGTTTTCTTGCGT
>NZ_JBEFLI010000134.1:0-7442 GCF_040578825.1 Cupriavidus necator
GACCAGTGCAGGCGTGCGGCATCTTGCAAGGGTTGGTCAATTGCGATTGCCCTGTTGAAAGTGCCACGAACAGTCAAACATCTGAGCAAGCCAGGGCCTAGCGAATGAAAGGGACTTCCCCGTCCCGAGGCTGCGGCGGAAGCCGCGAAGCGGCATCGAAGTGCCATGATGGAGTGTTGAACTTAATCAACAACCAACAAGAGGGGAAGTCCATGCCAATGGTCACCCGTCGGAATCGATCTTGCCAAGAATGTGTTTGCCGTCCACGGCGTGGATGAAGCCGGAAAGGGGGTGTTGATCAAGCCGCGCGTTTCCCGCGACCAACTGAGCGCGCTATCGCCCAGTTGCCGCCCTGCCTCATCGGCATGGAGGCCTGCTCGGGTGCGCATCATCCGCGCGTGGTCTTTCATCAGGGTCCGGGCCATTGGCCCAATATGACCGGTTGTAGTGCCGTCCTTCACCTTCTCACCTACACCAGCGAAGCAGCGCAGCACGTAGGAACATCAAACCAATGTTGAGCTTGCATCAACGGGGAAGCCCTTGTAGTGCAATATTTTCCGTTTTCTGAGGCGACCCCTAGCTAGGTAAACTAGGCCACTGGACGCCGTTCGGCGGCGCGTTCTTCGAGACTATTGCGATAACTTTTCTTATCGTAATGGCATCATCGATGCCCTAAACTGGTAGACATGAAAATGCTGCCAGCCACCCCCCAGACCAATCAGGCGCCTCCTGACTTCCCCGATGCGGCTTCGCTCGCCGCGCTATGCGCCTGGTACGAAGGGCTGTCAGCCCGCGAGGCGGTGGTGCGCTACTTGGGCGAGTGCAAGACCAGCGGCCAGTCCGCGCGCGGCATCCTTGGCCGCATCCGGCGTCAGTTGGCCGATTTCGCGCTGCATCGGCAGCGCCAGGACCTGGCCGCCTTGTTCGAACACAGCGCGGCCGACCGACCCGGGCGGGCTAAGGCAATCAGCCAAGCAGTAGACTTGCTGCGCCGCTTGCCCCCGCCGCAGCCGCAAGTCGGCGACAACATCGGCCAGTGGCTGCCGCCTCGTGCCGTGCAGGCGCTGCGCGCGCACGGCATCGAAACGCTGGCGGACCTGACGGTGCGCATTCCGCGCCGGCGTCGCTGGTGGGCGGCGGTGCCTGGCCTTGGCTCGGCGAGCGCCCGGCGGATCGAGGCCTTCTTCGCTGAGCACCCGCAACTTACCGAGCGCGCCCGAGCGCTGATCGCCGTGGCGGACCGTGGGGTGATCGTGCCATGGGAGCACCTGCGCCTGCCCCACGAAGTCGATGGCTCGTCGGGGACCTTCCGCGCACCACGGCAAACCTGCACCCTCGGCGCATCGAACGACTATGAGGCCGTACAGGCTTGGCTGGCGTTGCACGAGTCACCGGCCACCCAGCGCGCCTATCGCAAGGAAGCCGAGCGGCTGATCTTGTGGGCGATCGTCGAGCGCGAGCGTCCCCTGTCGTCGCTGACCACGGAGGACGCGATTGCCTATCGCACGTTCGTGCGTCGGCCGACGCCGCACAAGCGTTGGGTCGGGCCACCTCGACCACGCACCTCAAGCGAATGGCGCCCGTTTGCGCAGGGCCTGTCACCGCGTTCAACCGCCTATGCCCTGTCGGTGCTCGGGGCCATGTTCCGCTGGCTGATCCAGCAGCGGTACGTGATGGCGAACCCCTTTGCTGGCATCAAGGTGCGCGGCAGCGCGCGGGCCGCGCCATTGGATACGTCGCACGTGTTCACCGAGGGGGAGTGGATGCTGGTGCGCACGCTCGCCAACGGACTGGAGTGGTCCTACGGGTGGGAGGCGCCGGCGGCCCAGCGCCTGCGCTACGTGCTCGACTTCGCGTATGCGACCGGCCTGCGCGCCAGCGAACTCGTCAGCGCAACCCTTGGCGGCATCGAAATCGATGCCCATGGCGACCATTGGCTCAGCCTGGTCGGCAAGGGCGCCAAGCCGGGCAAGGTGGCGCTGCCGCCGTTGGCGCGCGCGGCGCTCGACCGGTATTTGGTCGAGCGCGGCCTGCCCGTCACCCGGGCACGCTGGGACCCGACTACCCCGTTGATCGGCGGCATTGGCCAGGATTCGGCCGGCGGCATCACCGGCACGCGACTGTGGGCGGTGTTGCGTCGATTCTTCACGCAAGCGGCGGATTTGATCCAGGCGGATCACCCTGCGGCCGCCGAGAAGTTGCGGCAGGCCAGTCCACACTGGATGCGGCATACGCATGCGACCCATGCGCTGGCGCGCGGCGCGGAATTGACGACGGTCCGGGACAATCTACGGCACGCGTCGATCTCGACCACCTCGATTTACCTGCACAGCGACGAGGTGAAACGGGCACGCCAAATCGGGGCGGCGTTCTCCGCTCCCTAACGACTTGTGTCTGAGCCAATTGGGGCGGTCAGCGAATCCTTGCTTATATCAAACTTAAGCGGTTATTTTCTTTCAATATAACTGCAAGACTTATGATAGCGGATTACCGCATCTTGGCATGACCCGTAACAGCCCCCCACGACCCACTGGGGCCCCAGTGCGGATTAACTTGCGGCCCAGTCCCAGCAAGGCGGCCATAGGCCCGTCGCCTGCCTGATCACCGCCGAATAGGCGCCGACCGAGCAATTGCGATGCATAGCGCCATTCCGGCTGAGTTGAATCCTCCGCAAACCGATGGATTCGGAACAGGCGGGCTAGGGCTACCAGCTCATCGCGGGAAAGCGGCTCGGTCGTGTGGCTCGCCCAAGCGGTCGCCACGTGCGTCTTGAAGACCGTGAGCGCATTGCGCTTGTCTTCGGGAATCTGAGCATTGACCGTGTCCCAGTCGCCCCCCTGGTCGAACATCCGACATGCGGCCTCAAGCGCGTCGAGCGAGCGCGGTGAGTCCTGCGCAACAGCAAGCAATGCGACGTTGGGCGTCGCAGTCAATCCATCCCCGCCAAGCTGAAAATACAGATCAACAACTTGTTTGAGCGCCTTCCCAAGCAGCGAATCCGCTGCCGTAGTTAGGGAAGGCTTAGTCTTGCACTGTACATAAATTGCGCCCCCACCTTCCAAACGTACAACTACATCGTCTAGAGCGTCGCCGGTTTCGCATTGCAGGCTCACAATTTTGAGAATTCTCGGTAGACCAAATTGGGCGCCAATCGGTATGTCTGCCAAAAGTTGCGCGGCAAACCATGCGGTGACTGCCGCTTGGAATGCCATGCCTGCTTCGGTTGCACGCCCGCCGGCGAATTTTTTGATGTCACTCATGTAGCAATCACAGCCGGTTAGTGTTCAATTCTTCCGATAGGAACCGGTAAGATGGCGTTCAAACTGCCAGTGTAGCCACACGTGGGTGCATGGCCTTAGCAATGCCAATCATCGCGTCGATCATATCTGAGTGCGGCCCGGGATTCGGAAAAAATCCACCACAGCTCTCGGCAACCCTCTAATTTTGCTGAAATCTTCGTATCCGTCAGCAGAACCCATGTTGACCTGGGAATACTGCTCCGGCAGTCATTAGCGTTGTGGGGGGCGGATGCTATGGCATCACGGCTGACGATCCGATGTCAGAACTGATAGCCACGGTCCCGCCAGTACTGCCAATCGGCAATGGCCTGCTGCGTCATCTCGTCGCTCGCCAGCGGCACGACTTGCGCTAGTGGTACAGCAAGCTTGCGCTTGTCCCATCGTATCCACACGAAGACTTCAAGCTCGCACACGTCCTCCGGCGCCATTGCGATCACCTGAACCCGGTCGCCGGGGCTGAGCGGCGAGGTTGGCGATCTCTTGCGAACCTCAGCTTCAAACGGGACGGTGAGTTGCTCCTCGAGGTAGTAATACCATGCCATCGACCGCTCCTCTGAACTGTAAGCGTCGACGACTATCTCCATCGTGATTCGGTGTTCACGATCTGGATCGGACTTCGGTCTAGGCATTCTTATCGTGCAAATGGCGAAGCAAACTCAGAGATCGACGACCTTGCGCAGTAGCGCGAAGGAGACACGCCAGTGACCTTCGTTCGGGTCGCACTGAATGGAGGCGGTCTTCTGGTTGACGCGCACGATGGTACCGATGCGTTCGCGCAGGTGCTGGTCGGTGAAGCTGACGGTATCGCCGACCAGGAAGTCCGCACGCTGCGCCCGGGGCGGTGGTGGCTGTGAAGCGTGCGGCGGTTGCTGCGCGGGGGTGGTGGGCTCGGCGAGCACGGCGGCGTAGGGCAGGATCCAGTGGCGGCCGCTGGTGGTGTCCTGGACCACAGCCTGGGTCTGTCGCAGCTCGAGGATGCGCCCCTGGCGCACCGGCTGGGTAAGGTCGTCGGCGACGTAGCCGACAGTCATGCCGATATGCAGGTGCCTGCGGACCTCGAGGATACGTTTGGGATCGTCGAGCATCCGCCCGATGGTCAGATACAGGCGGTACAGGTCGGCACTCGGGGCCAGGCGCAGGGCGTCAAGGATGTCCATGACGCGCAGTTTACCGGTTAGCGCGCCAGCGGCAGCAGTTCGTGAACCTGGCTGATCGGGTGAGCGGGCAGCCGCTGCAGCGTGTCCTTGAGCCAAGCATAGGGCTCGATGCCGTTCAGGCGGCAGGTGCCAAGCAGCGAATACATCGTGGCCGCGGCGCGCCCGCCGCGCGGCGAGCCCGCGAACAGCCAGCTCGCCCTTCCGAGGGCAATCGGGCGGATCGCGCGCTCGAGGTGGTTGTTATCGGGTTCCAGGATAGGGGTTCCTTTGATTTCTCCGCAATTTACCGGTGTAGCGCCCCCTAGCATTCATGCGGGTTTCCGGGCTATGCCCACCTGAAATCCCCATTAAATCAACAGGTTGCTGTCTACCCTCCTACGCCGGACTGGACGGTGCGCCGGGGCGGCTGACGCTGGGCCGGCAATACACCACGCTGGCGCTGGCGCAGGTCGAGTTCGACCCATTCGTGACCGGCCTCGCCGGCACCTCCGCCAACCTGATTTCCGCGGGCGGCCGCGGCGGCAGCAATCGCGCCGACAACGTAGTGAAGTACAACCTGCCCAATACCCTAGGCGGCGTGGACGGCGAAGTGTCCTACAGCTTTGGCGAAGTCGCGGGCAGCACCAGCACCAACAGCCAGATAGGCGCATCGCTGGGGTACACCGGTGGCGACTTCATGGGGCGCGTGGCCTATGCGGATGCAAAGGATGCCAACGGCCCCGGCAAGAACGCACGCGAATACTTCTTCGGCGCCAAGTACAACTTCGGCCTGGCTACCGGCTACTTCAAGTACGTCTTCAACCGCGGCGCCATCGTCCCCGGCACGCCCAACTACAAATCCGAAGACGTGCTGGTCGGCGCCATGATCCCCGCCGGCGCCGGACGCGTGATCCTGTCCTACATCCACAAAAACGACCGGACCGCGGCAAACAACGATGCGCAGCAGCTTGCGGTCGGCTACGTGCATCGCCTGTCGAAGCGCACCAGCCTCTACACCTCATACGCGCATATCTGGAACCGGGCGTCGAACACGGCATCGAGCGGCTTTTATCGGGTCTGGAATGCCAACGATGTCGGCAATGCCGCCGCCGGCAACAGCGCATTCAACCTAGGCATCAACCACATTTACTGACTACCACCCGGCGCCTCCCGTGCGCCGGCCTTCCCGCCCGATGCCTGCGCGAGCTCGCATCGGGCTTTTTTTATTTTTTCGTGTCAGCGACGCTCTGCACATGAGCAGATTCATGCGGCTTCCCCAACGAGGTTTGCCACCCACCGCTCCAGCTCTGCGTAGTCCTTGCCATCGATCACAAACTCTTGTCCTTTTGCCGCCGTCTTCAGCGTCACCCTATCGCCATCAAGCTCCCAACAGGCGGCGCCTGGGTGATATGTCAGCGGCGCCCTCCCCTTAGGTTCGAACCAGGATGGCAAGGACCAGACGCTACGCGTTCGTCCTGCCAGGGTAAGTTGCATCTGCGGGCGCAGGAATGGAAATCGACCTGCGCCGATACCCTCCACATAGAGGGAGCGCTTGCGTGCAACATAGAGGGTATTCCGGGGATCCGTGTATTTTTCCGGGGTGGCCACGTGAGGATGCGTCGCGATCCAGGGATGCCGCTTGAGCGAACCAGCCCGGTCAGTCATGACCGGCAACACTTCATCGATCTCCAGCCAACCGAACATGACATGGAGATCTGGCGCGCGCGGCACAAAACGCCACCGCCCAGAGAGCTTCTGCACCTGCCGATACCATCCAAAGAACAAAAAGACGTCGCCGGGCCCCACACCATTGTTGGACAAGTGACCTTGGGCGGAACCAGACTGTCCGAAGGCTGGTCGCCAGCCCGGGATGCTCCGCGTATGGCTGCCGCCCAAGTCCGGATCAAAATGGACAGTCGACTCGCCACAGTACTTCCCGCCGGACAGGTCCCTAAGCATGGCGTCCAGGTCGAGATCGTCGAACCCCACGTTGTTGATCAGGGTGCGATCGTGAGCGCTTGGAATCGGAAGCGGAATCAACCTGCCGTCCGGCAAGATCGGGCTGGCCATGCCGCCATACCCCTGGTCGAACCCCTTTCGCGAGAAGATAGCTTTCATTCGGATGCTGCAGACCTATGGTGGTTGTGGAACCTTAGTCTGCTTACCCATGGCCGTCGCGCCTGCTTGAAACGTCTACTTGGTGCCGATCACCATCGAATCCGGGCCGAGGAGCGGCTCGACGCGCACCTGGCTGAAGCCCGCTTCGCGCATCCAGCCGGTGCACTGCGCCCCGGTATAGTCGAAGCCGCCCTGCGTCTCGATCAGCATGTTCAGGCTCATCAGCAGGCCGAAGGCGTTGCGCCTCCGATCGTCGTCGATGATGGCGTCATAGACGATCAGGCAACCGCCCGGCTCCAGCGCCGCATAGCACTTCGCCAGCAACTCGCGCTTCTGCGTGAGGTCCCAGTCGTGAAGAATGTGTCCCATGACCAGGACGTCGGCCGTCGGGCAGGGATCACTGAAGAAATTGCCAGGATAGAACCGGAGGCGGTCCTGCAGCCCGTGCGACCTGACATATTCCTCGAACACGGGCCCAACCACCGGCAGGTCAAAGCCACCGCCCTGCAGATGCGGATGGGCGAGCGCGATTTGTACCGGCAAAGCGCCCTGCGCAGCGCCGATATCAATGAAGGTGCGATAGTCCTGCCACGGAAATCTCTGTGCCATTGCGCGCGCCGCGCCCACGCTGATGCCAGTCATCGCCTGCAGGAAGCCACGCAGCCCCTGCTCGTAGATTGCACACGCCGAAGCCCGGGCTGAAGGAGTGTCGCGCTAACAATCGGGCTTTTCACGAATGCCCTATTCGACCCGGTAAAACTCCTTACTCTGCCCCGCATTGACCGCCCGCTGCAGCCAGTCCGGCATCTCGCCGGTGCCGTCCCAGTACTGACCCGCGGCGTTGCGGTAGCAGACCACCGGCGGCGGCGCTGGTGGGGGGCGGCGGCGG
>NZ_JBEFLI010000135.1:0-7270 GCF_040578825.1 Cupriavidus necator
ATCCGTACTACGCCAGCGCGCGGCTGTGGGACGACGGCGTGATCGATCCCGCGCAGACCCGCACCGTGCTGGGCCTGGGCCTGTCCGCGAGCCTGAACGCGCCGATCGAGGACATGAAGTTCGGCGTGTTCCGCATGTAATCATCACCCCGCCGTTGCAGCCGTACTTGTCATCATGCGCAGTGTCGCCCGCCTGTTTCGCAGTCTTGCCCTGGTAGCGGCGCTCGCCGTGCTGCAGCCGCCGGCGGGCCATGCGCAGTACGCCAACGGCGATGGCTGGGGCAAGGCAGCGCCGCGCGTGCGCTTCACCGAGCAGGTGGTGATGCTGCCCAAGGCGGCGATCCCGTCGCGCATCGACCTTGAGGCCACGGTGTTCAAGCCTTCGGGCGAGGGGCCGTTCCCGCTGGTGGTGATCAACCACGGCAAGGCGCCGGGCCGGCCTTTCATGCAGGGGCGCGCGCGCTTTGCCGCGCAGAGTGCCGAGTTCCTGCGCCGCGGCTACGTGGTGGTGCTGCCGATGCGGCAGGGCTTCGCGCGCTCGGGCGGCGCCTATGTGGGCGGCAGCTGCGACATCGAGACCAACGGGCTGATGCAGGCTGACGATGTCGTCGCCACGCTCGACTACATGGCGACGCTGCCATACGTCGACATGGAGCGCATTGTGGTGATCGGCCAGTCGCAAGGCGGGCTGACCACGATGGCGTTCAGCACCATCGGTTATCCCGGCGTGCGCGGCGTGGTCAATTTTGCCGGCGGGCTGCGCAACCTGAGCTGCGCGGACTGGGAGGAGCGGCTGGTGAATACCTTTGCCAGCTACGGCAGCCTGGCGCGCTACCCGTCGCTGTGGGTGTACGGCGAGAACGACAGCTACTGGCCGGTGCCCTTGCCCGGCCGCATGTTCAACGCCTTCAAGGCACGCGCCAATGGCCCGGCGTCCGAGGCGCGCATGGTGGACGTGGGCGAGTTCGGCGCCGACTCGCACCGCCTGTTCAGCGCGCGCGAGGGCATTCCGCTGTGGCTGCCGGAAGTCGGCAACTTTTTCCGCTCGCTGGGGCTGCCGTTCGATAGTGGCACCTGAGCGGCACCTGAGCGGCACATCCAATAACTATCCGTCTACGGAGACGCACCATGGAATTCACCACCCTCACCGTCAATATCGCCAGCCACGTGGCCACCGTCACGCTGAACCGGCCCGACGTGCGCAACGCCTTCAACGAGACCGTGATCGCCGAGCTGACCGGCGCCTTCCGCGCGCTCGGCGACATGGATGAAGTCCGCGCCGTGGTGCTCGCGGGCAACGGCCCCGCGTTCTGCGCCGGCGCCGACCTGAACTGGATGAAGAAGATGGCCGGCTACTCTGACGACCAGAACCGCGCCGACGCGCTGACGCTGGCGCAGATGCTGCACACGATCTGGTCGTGCCCGCGGCCGGTGATCGCGCGCATCCAGGGCGATACCTATGCCGGCGGCATGGGGCTGGTGGCGGCCTGCGATATCGCGGTGGCGGCGGAACACGCGCACTTCTGCCTGTCCGAGGCGCGCCTGGGGCTGCTGCCTGCGACCATCAGCCCGTATGTGATCCGGGCGATGGGCGAGCAGGCGGCGCGGCGGTATTTCATCACCGCCGAGCGTTTCGACGCGGCCGAGGCGCTGCGGCTGGGGTTCGTGCATGCGGTGGTGCCGGCGGAGGGGCTCGATGCCAAGGTCAGCGAGCTGGCTACGGCGCTGGTGGCCAACAGTCCCAATGCCGTGCGCGAGAGCAAGCGGCTGGTGCAGGACATTGCCGGGCGGGTGATCGACAGCGATTTGCTGGCGGATACGGCGGATCGCATCGCGAAGACCCGGGCGTCGGAAGAGGGGCGTGAAGGGGTGAAGTCGTTTCTGGAGAAGCGGACGCCGTCGTGGCGGCCGGCTTGATCTGGGCGCTCCGCTCACCGCTTGTTTGCTCCCTCTCCCGCGCTTGGGAGTCGCTTGGGAGAGGGGGTCCCGCTGCAGCGTGCGAAAACACGCCGCACCGAAAAAAGACTTGCGGGGAGATCCCGGCACGCTAGCGACAAGAGAAAGCCTTCACCCCCATAACATCCATCAAATTCCGCTAAACCACCGCTAACGCAAAAATCCGGCCCTCATTGCCAATACCGACGAGACATTCCTAACATGACCCTCCCCAACCAGTCCGCCACCATCGCACTGCCAGGCCTTGCCGGCAGCGCCACCCGCGCGGACGGTCAACAAAGGAGGGCTATCTTGGATCACCTGTCCCTTTCCCCCGGCAGCGACGCGCATACGCTGGGCCAGCGCAGCCGCAATGCCGTCTGGCACCCCTGCACGCGCCTGCGGCCTGATGACGCCGCCGTTCCGCTGGCGATCGTGCGCGGCGAAGGCCCGTGGCTGCACGATGCCGACGGCCGCCGCTATTTCGACGCCACCAGCTCGTGGTGGGTCAACCTGTTCGGCCACGCCAACCCGCGCATCAATGCCGCGCTGGTCAACCAGCTTGAAACGCTTGAGCACGTGATGCTCGCCGGCTGCACCCATGCCCCCGCGGTGGAACTCGCCGAACGCCTGTCGGCGCTTAGCGGCGGCGCGCTCGGCAATGTCTTCTATGCGTCGGACGGCGCCTCGGCGGTCGAGATCGCGCTGAAGATGAGCTTCCACTACTGGCGCAATACCGGCCTGCCGGCCAAGCGCGAGTTCGTCTGCCTGCGCCACGGCTACCACGGCGAAACCGTGGGCGCGCTGGCCGTGACCGACGTGGAAGTCTTCCGCGATGCCTACGATCCGCTGATCCGCCGCGCGCATGTGGTGATGTCGCCCGACGCTCGCCAGGCCGCGCCCGGCGAATCGGCCGCGGACGTCGCCGCCCGCGCGCTGGCCGAGCTGGAGACCCTGCTGCGCGAACGCGCCGGCCAGATCGCCGCGCTGATCGTCGAGCCGCTGGTTCAGGGGGCCGCGGGCATGGCGATGTATGACCCGTCGTATCTCGACGGCGCCCGCGCGCTGTGCGATCGCTACCGCGTCCACCTGATCGCCGACGAGATCGCGGTCGGCTGCGGGCGCACCGGCACCTTCTTCGCATGGGAGCAGTCGCGCGCCGCGGAAACACCATTGCCCGCGCATCTGTGGCCCGATTTCCTGTGCCTGTCCAAGGGCATTAGCGGGGGCTACCTGCCGCTGTCGCTGGTGCTGTCGCGCGCGGAAATCCAGCGCGCCTTCGTCGCCGACGAACTGGCGCGCAGCTTCCTGCATTCGCATTCCTATACCGGCAACCCGCTCGCCTGCCGCGCCGCGCTGGCCACGCTCGACCTGTTCGCGCAGGACGACGTGCTCGCGCGCAACCGCGACCGCGCGCAATGGCTGGCCGATGGCATGGCCACGCTGGCGGCCGATGCGCGCCTGCAGCACGTGCGCCAGCGCGGGCTGATCTGGGCCGCCGATGTGCGCGATGACGCCGCCGGTGCCGACTTTGCCTCGCGCTTTCACCATGCCGCACGCGCCCGCGAACTGCTGGTGCGGCCAATCGGCAATACGCTGTACGTGATGCCGCCCTATGTCTTCGACGCCGCGCAGGCGCGCTGGCTGGGCGAACAACTGCTGGCCACGCTCGACGACGTGACCGCGAGGGTGGACGGGGAGGTGCGCCATGCTGCTTGAACAACTGAAACTCGCTGCCGAGCAACGCCACGAGCTCGCGCTGACGCGCCGCCGCCGCATCGCGCACACCGCGTGCGCGCCGCACCAGGCTGTGGGCGAAACCGATGAGAACCAGCCCGATGCGCTGCTGACCTTCTGCAGCAACGACTACATGGGGCTGGCCAACCACCCTGACGTGGTCGCGGCACTGGCCGAAGGCGCGCATCGCTATGGCGCCGGCAGCGGCGCCTCGCACCTCGTCAGCGGCCATTCGCTGGCGCACGCGCAGCTCGAGGCGGAACTGGCGCGCTGGTTCGCGCCGCATATCCCGCATGCGCGCACGCTGTATTTCTGCACCGGCTACATGGCCAATATGGCGGTGCTGACCGCGCTGGGCACGGCGGGCGCGACGCTGTTCTGCGAATCGCTGAACCATGCCTCGCTGATCGATGGCGCACGGCTCGCGCGCGCGGACGTGCAGCGCTACCCGCATTGCGATGCCGCGGCGCTGGAGAAGCTGCTGGCGGCCAGCACCAGCGAGCGCAAGCTGATCGTCACCGACAGCGTCTTCAGCATGGACGGCAACGTCGCGCCGCTGCGCCAGCTGCTGGCGCTGGCCGAGCGCTACGACGCCTGGATCATCGTTGACGATGCGCACGGCTTCGGCGTGCTGGGCGAACAGGGCCACGGCGTGCTGGAAGCGCTGGGGCTGTCGTCCGAACGCTTTATCTATATCGGCACGCTCGGCAAGGCCGCGGGCGTTGCGGGGGCCTTTGTCGCCGCGCACGAGGCCATCATCGAGCACCTGGTCAACACCGCGCGCCCGTACATCTTCACCACCGCCGCGCCGCCGGCGGTCGCGCACGCGCTGCTGGCCAGCCTGGCGATCATCGAAGGCGAAGAAGGCAGGCAGCGCCGCGCGCAACTGACGCGCTGCATCGCCATGCTGCGCGGCGGGCTGGCGCAGCTGGCTGCCATCGCGGGCTGGACGCTGGGCGACAGCGAGAGCGCGATCCAGCCGCTGATCATCGGCGATAACGGCGCCGCGCTGGCGCTGTCGGCAACGCTGGAAGGCGACGGCATCCGCGTGGGCGCGATCCGCCCGCCGACCGTGGCCGAGGGCACCGCGCGGCTGCGCATCACGCTGTCGGCCTCGCACACCGAGGCCGATGTGAGGCGCCTGCTCGACGCGCTGAGCGCCGCGGTGGCGCAGCGGGAGGCGGCATGAGCACGCGCCAGCCTTTTGCCTGCTTTGTCACCGGCACCGATACCGGCGTCGGCAAGACCCACGCCAGCGCCACGCTGCTGCATGCGCTGAACGCCGCCGGCTACCGCAGCGCGGGCATGAAGCCCGTCGCCAGCGGCAGCGAATGGCGCGACGGCCACTGGCACAACGACGACGTGGCGCAACTGCGCGCCGCCAGTTCGGTGACGGTGCCGCTCGGCCATACCTGCCCGTTCCTGCTGCGCACGCCGTGCTCGCCGCACCTCGCCGCCGCCAGCGAAGGCGTGCGCATCACGCGCGCGCCGATCCGCGAGGCGTTCAACGCGCTGCGCCGCCAGGCCGAGGCCGTGGTGGTGGAAGGGGTGGGCGGCTTCCACGTGCCGCTCGATGCCGGCGCGGTGCGCTGGAGCACCGCCGACCTGGCGGTGATGCTCGACCTGCCGGTGGTGATGGTGGTCGGCATCCGGCTCGGCTGCCTGAACCACGCCGTGCTGACCGCCGAAGCCATCCGCGCGCGCGGCCTCACGCTGGCCGGCTGGATCGCCAACCGGGTCGACCCCGACATGCTGCTCGCCGACGAGAACATCGCCACGCTGCATGCGTCGCTGGGCGCGCCCTGCCTCGGTGAACTGCCGTGGCAACTGGAACCCGCCGCTGCCGCTTCGCGGCTCGATCTCGCGCCCGTGTTTGCCAATCTCGTCGCCGCCAACCCATACCAAGCCGAGGCCGCTGGCCTCGCTGCCTGAACCAGAATTCGAATCGATCATGACCCAAGCCCACACCGTCACCACCGTTTCCGTCGACGCCCTGCGCCAGACCGCCCGCCCGCATACCCTGCCTGAAGACGCCGCCTGGCGTGTCGACGACGTGGCGTCCCTGTTCGCGCTGCCGTTCAACGACCTGCTGTTCCTTGCCCAGCAAGTGCACCGCGAAAACTTCGACGCCAACACCGTGCAGCTGTCCACGCTGCTGTCGATCAAGACCGGCGGCTGCGAAGAGGATTGCGGCTACTGCCCGCAGAGCGCGCACCACGATGCCGGCGTGAAGGCCGAGAAGCTGATGGCGCTG
Organism: Cupriavidus necator; assembly: GCF_040578825.1. GTDB lineage: Bacteria > Pseudomonadota > Gammaproteobacteria > Burkholderiales > Burkholderiaceae > Cupriavidus > Cupriavidus necator_E. Next base: position 5,926 of record NZ_JBEFLI010000135.1, read on the forward strand.
GACGAGGTGCTCGACGCCGCGCGCGCCGCCAAGGCCAACGGCGCCACGCGCTTCTGCATGGGCGCCGCCTGGCGCAGCCCGAAGGACCGTCACCTGGAACCGGTGATGGACATGGTGCGCGAAGTGAAGGCGATGGGCCTGGAGACCTGCGTGACGCTGGGCATGCTCAAGGCCGAGCAAGCGCAGCAGCTCAAGGACGCTGGGCTGGACTACTACAACCACAACCTGGATACCTCGCCCGAGTTCTACGGCAAGATCATCACCACGCGCACCTACCAGGATCGCCTGGATACCATCGGCCATGTGCGCGACGCCGGCATCAACGTTTGCTGCGGCGGCATCGTCGGCATGGGCGAATCGCGCGAGGCGCGCGCCGGGCTGATTGCGCAGCTGGCCAATATGGACCCGTATCCGGAGTCGGTGCCTATCAACAACCTGGTGCAGGTCGAGGGCACGCCGCTGGCGGGCACCGAGGCGCTGGACCCGTTCGAGTTCGTCCGCACCATTGCCGTGGCCCGCATCACCATGCCGCGCGCGATGGTGCGCTTGTCCGCCGGCCGCGAGGCCATGGACGAAGCGTTGCAGGCGCTGTGCTTCATGGCCGGTGCCAATTCCATTTTTTACGGCGAAAAACTGCTGACCACCGGCAACCCGCAGGCCGACCGCGATCGCGCCCTGCTGGCCCGCCTCGACATCCGCGCAGAGGGCTACGCGGGATGACCAGGTAGGAGATAGCCCGCTGGACAGCTCGCCGCCGTAAGATCCCATGACAGGGATAACAAGGAGGGAGCCATGTTCAACAAGATCCTGATCGCCAACCGCGGTGAAATCGCCTGCCGCGTGGCCGCCACGTGCCGGCGGCTCGGCATCCGCACCGTCGCGGTGTACTCGGATGCCGACGCCGATGCGCGCCACGTCGCCTTCTGCGACGAGGCCGTGCATATCGGCGGGCCGGCCGCGCGCGACAGCTACCTGCGCGCGGACCACATCATCGAGATGGCCAGGGAGACGGGCGCCAAGGCCATCCACCCGGGCTATGGCTTCCTCTCCGAGAATGAAGCCTTTGCCGAGGCCTGCGCTGCAGCGGGGCTGGTCTTTATCGGCCCGCCGGCGTCGGCCATCAACGCGATGGGCAGCAAGAGCGCGGCCAAGCAGCTGATGGAGAAGGCCGCGGTGCCGCTAGTGCCGGGCTATCACGGCGAGGACCAGGATCCGGCGCTGCTGCGCCGCGAGGCTGACCGCATCGGCTATCCGGTGCTGCTCAAGGCCAGCGCGGGCGGCGGCGGCAAGGGCATGCGCGTGGTCGAGTCGGGCGATGGCTTCGAGGCTGCGCTGGCCTCGGTCA
>NZ_JBEFLI010000136.1:0-6978 GCF_040578825.1 Cupriavidus necator
AGCGTCATGTCGAGCGAACGGCAATGACGGATCAGTTGCAAGCGCTCGACGTGCACGTCCCCGTACAGCCGAAAGTTGCCACTGCTGCGCGCTGGCTCCGGCAACAGCCCTTCCTTCTCGTAGTAGCGGATCGTCACGATCTCGCAATCTGTCCGCTTGGCAAGTTCCCCAATCCTGATGCCCATCACGATCTCCAAAAAACGCTTGACTCTATAGTAGCTATAGGGATTTAACTAGACAATGACCAAACGATCTAAATGAAGGAAATTGCCATGAGCGAATGCGGGTCTAAGGGGTGCGGCTGCGCGACCGTGCCGACCATCGCGCCCAAGGCGCAAGCCAATCCCACGGCCGAATCGGGCACAGCAGTCTATCGCATCGAGAACATGGATTGCCCCACGGAAGAGGCGTTGATCCGGGGCAAGCTGGCCGGGTTACCGGGCGTGGTCGGACTGGATTTCAACCTGATGCAGCGCACGCTGGCAGTGCGGCACGAACTGCCGTCGCTGGGCCCGGTTGAGCAAGCCTTAACTGCCATCGGCATGCGTGCCGTGCGCACGGATGAAGCATCAGCCGAGCAGACCACCAAGCTGGGCATCGCCAAGATGGATTGCCCGACCGAAGAGGCGCTGATCCGCAACAAGCTCACCACGGTGGCCGGGGTTGCCGATCTCGATTTCAATCTGATGCAGCGCACGCTGTCCGTGCGTCATGCTCCCCATACGCTACCGGAGGTACTGGCTGCGCTGACATCGCTGGGCTTCGATACGCGGGTACTCGATGCGAAGGAGCCCGCGCCCTCGTCGGCGGCATCGGCGGCCCCCGCGACCAACTGGTGGCCGCTCGGTATCTCCTTGGTGACGGCAGCGGCTGCGGAAGCTGTCTACTGGCTCCACAACGGCAACCACTGGTCGGTCGTGGTTCTGGCGCTGGTGGCCGTCTTGACGGGGGGCTTGTCCACCTACAAGAAGGGTTGGATCGCGCTCAAGAACCGCAACCTCAACATGAACGCCCTGATGTCGATTGCCGTCACGGGCGCGATGCTGATCGGTCATTGGCCGGAGGCTGCAATGGTGATGGTGCTTTTCGCGCTGGCCGAGGTGATCGAAGCCAAGTCGCTGGATCGTGCCCGCAACGCTATCCGTGGCTTGCTCGATCTCGCGCCGGCACAGGCTACGGTGCAGCAGCCGGACGGCATATGGCGCGAGGTGGACGCCAAACAGGTTGCCATCGGGAGCCGGGTTCGCGTCAGACCGGGCGAACGGATCGCGCTCGATGGCGAGTTGGTGGAAGGACGCTCTACCGTCAATCAAGCGCCGATCACCGGCGAGAGCCTGCCGGTCGAGAAGACGCAGGGCGATCCGGTGTTTGCAGGCACGATCAACGAATCCGGCTCGTTTGAATATCGCGTCACGGCAGTGGCCAGCAACTCTACCCTGGCCCGCATCATCCACGCGGTGGAGGCCGCGCAAGGCAGTCGAGCACCCACCCAGCGCTTCGTCGATCAGTTCGCCCGCTGGTACACGCCCATCGTGTTCGGTGTGGCGGTCGCGGTCGCGCTGGTTCCGCCGGTGTTCATGGGCGCTGCGTGGCTGGACTGGATTTACCGCGCGCTGGTCTTGCTGGTCGTCGCTTGCCCGTGCGCGCTGGTGATCTCCACGCCGGTCAGCATCGTCAGCGGCTTGGCCGCCGCCGCCCGTCACGGCATTCTCATCAAGGGCGGTGCTTATCTGGAAGCAGGCCGCAAGCTGCGCTGGCTGGCACTGGACAAGACTGGAACGATCACGCACGGCAAGCCCGCGCAGACGGATTTAATCATATGGGGCCCTGCACAGCCCGCGCGTAGCCACAGCCTGGCTGCCAGTTTGGCGGCGCGGTCTGATCATCCTGTGTCCAAGGCTGTGGCACTGACAGCGAGCGCCGAAGGCGTTGCACTGAGTGAAGTAGCCGAGTTCGCCGCACTGCCCGGCCGGGGCGTGAGCGGCAGCATCGACGGCGCAACCTATCACCTGGGAAACCATCGGATGCTCGAAGAGTTGGGGCGCTGCACGTCTGAGTTGGAGCAGCGCATCACGGCGCTGGAGGCCCAAGGTAAGACCGTCATCATGCTGGTGGGCCCGGAAGGCGTGCAGGCCCTGTTTGCGGTCGCCGACACGATCAAGGACAGCAGCCGAAGCGCCATCGCCGAGCTGCATGCTCTGGGCATCAACACCATGATGCTGACCGGCGACAACCCGCACACCGCGCAGGCGATTGCCGCTCAGGCTGGGATCGACCGTGCGCGGGGCAATCTGCTGCCGCAGGACAAGTTGCGCGAGGTGGAACAACTTGCGCAGTCCAACAAGGTCGGTATGGTGGGGGACGGCATCAACGATGCCCCGGCCTTGGCACGCGCTGACATCGGCTTTGCCATGGGGGCCGCCGGCACCGACACCGCCATCGAGACGGCCGACGTGGCGCTGATGGACGATGACCTGCGCAAGATTCCGACCTTCGTGCGCCTATCGCGTGCCACGGCCCAGGTGCTGGCCCAAAACATCGCACTGGCTCTTGGCATCAAGGCGGTGTTTCTGGTGCTGACCTTCACCGGCCACGCGACCATGTGGATGGCCGTGTTCGCCGACATGGGGGCAAGCTTGCTCGTTGTGGGCAACGGCTTGAGGCTGTTGCGCCGATGAGTTGGAAATTCATTCTCTACGATTGGGGTGGTCTGAACGTCGCGCTATTCCAAGCCATCAACACGGGTACACCCACAGCGATCGCACCGCTGGCGTGGTTCTTCAGCTTCGTGGGCAGCTATTGGACAGCGCCTGCGATGCTGCTGGGCTTCTGGTGGTGGTCGAAGTCGGCCACCGATCCAGCGCGTGCCCGCGCAGTACGGCTGCGGCTTGCTGGATTTGGAACGGCTTTCCTGCTGGCCTTGCTCGGCGCCACCGTCTTGAAGCTGTGGCTCGACTTCCCACGCCCGCCCGCCGTGCTCGGCGAGCTGGTGCGCGTCATCGGGGAGGCCGAACGCCACTACAGCCTGCCTAGCGGGCACGCTACCTATTCGACGCTGGTCGTCGGGGCGCTTTGGCCCTTGGTGGGTCGCGGTGGCCGCACCGGCTTGGTTCTGTACGCCGCATTGGTCGGTTGGTCACGCCTCGCGGCTGGGATGCACTTTCCGGCCGATGTGCTGGCCGGCTGGAGCCTGGGATTGAGTTGTACCGTCCTCGCTGGGTGGCTGATACCGGCCGCTGCACCCGTGTGGCGAACGGCGCGTTACACCTCAACCTGGGTCTGGTATGCCGTGGCTGCTAGTGCCGTCATGGCCGACCAGCTCGCAAAGTCCGTTATCAGCCGCACATATGCTTATGGTGATCAGGTCGAAGTCACACCATTCTTTAACCTCGTCCATGTGCTGAATCCGGGGGCTGCATTTAGCTTCTTGGCCGGCGCGGGTGGCTGGCAACGGCCCTTCCTCATCGCCCTTGGCTTGGTTGCCTCAGCTTGGCTGATGCGCATACTGTGGCAGCAACCGCCTCGGCTTGAAGCGCTGGGCTACAGCCTGATCCTCGGCGGCGCGCTCGGCAACGTCGCGGATCGCGTGTTGCGCGGGGCGGTCGTGGATTTTCTTGACTTCCATTGGCGGCACACGCATTGGCCCGCCTTCAATCTCGCCGATGTGGCCATCACCTTGGGTGTCACTCTGCTCATCAAGAAAGGGCTGACCCAAGGCAAGGTGGTGGACGCAAAGGCAATTGAGAATTACAATCATTACCAATGATATAAATTGAGAATCCTCATGCCTTGCCGAGCCACCTACCGCTGGCTGATGGCGCTGCTGCTGGCGACCTGTGCGCTGGCTGGTGGCCCAGCAGTCGCAGCCGACACCACTGAAACCAAAGCCAAGCAGATTTGGCAACTTCTGGATTATGTGGCCGTGGACTACGGTGGCGCGGTGGCCAATGGCGCGGTGCTGAAAGAGTCGGAATACGCCGAAATGCAGGAGTTCGCCGCCACGGCGGAGCGTCAGTTGAGCGAGTTACCGAGCCAGGCGGGCAAGGAAACCTTGTTGCAACAGGCTGCCGAACTGCGCGGTGCGGTGGCAAATAAAGCCGACCCGGCCGCCGTGGCACGACTGGCGCATGCGCTATCCGGCGCCGTGCAGAAGACGTACCCATTCCCAGTGGTCCCGGCCGCCATGCCGGACTTGGCACGAGGTGCTCAACTGTTCCAAGCTCAGTGCGCGGCGTGTCACGGCCCGCAAGGGCGCGGCGATGGCTCGTTGGCTGCATCCCTGAATCCAAAGCCGACCGCGCTGGCTGAGCACCAGCGGGCACGTGAACGCAGCTTGTTTGCCCTCCATCAGATCATCAGCAATGGCGTGCAAGGAACCGCCATGCAGGGTTTTGGTTCCCTTTCGGATGAAGATCGCTGGGCGCTGGCGTTTTTTGTCGGTACGCTGCCCTACGCGGACAGCGACAAGGCTGAAGGGGCGAAGCTTTGGCAAGCGAATGCGCAGGCCAAGCACACTGTGGCCACACTGGACGTGCTAACGCAAACCTCTGAACATGTACTGGCGGATCGGCTGGACGAACAGTCAGCCAAGGCATTGACCGCCTATCTGCGTGCCAACCCGAGCGCACTAGCAGCGAACCAACCCAAAGGCACGGCGATTGCGAAGGCCCAACTCGCCAAGAGCGTGGTTGCATTGCAGGGCGGGGATCGCGCGACAGCGACCAAACTGGCTCTGTCTGCCTACCTTGACGGCTTCGAACCGGTGGAACCCGCGCTTGCCACACGCAACCGCCCGCTGTTCGAGAAGATCGAAGCCGCGATGGTGTCTTACCGGGCGTTGGTGGCCAAGGGCACGCCTGGTGACGTGCAGGCTGCGCAGCAGCGGTTGCAAACCTTGCTCGATGAGGCGGACACGGTACTCGCGCCCTCGGAAAACGATTCGGTAGCGGCCTTCGTCGGGGCGCTGACCATTCTGTTGCGTGAGGGGTTGGAAGCCTTGCTGGTGGTCGTGGCCATGCTGGCGTTTCTCAAGAAGGCCGAGCGGCGAGACGTAGTGGCTTATGTCCACGCCGGGTGGGTGGCCGCGCTGGCAGCCGGTGGCGTCACTTGGGCCGTGGCGACCTATCTGGTCGGTGTCAGCGGTGCGAGCCGGGAATTGACGGAGGGATTTTCGTCGCTCTTCGCCGCCGTGGTTTTGCTCGGTGTGGGCATGTGGATGCACCAGAAGAGCGTGGCTGGTCGCTGGCAGGTTTATCTCAAGGAGAAGCTGTCCTCCGCCCTCAGCAAACGCACGGCATGGTTCCTGTTCTCGCTGGCGTTCGTCGCGGTGTACCGCGAAGTATTCGAAACGGTGCTGTTCTTCGCGGCTCTCTGGACAGAAGGCAATGGATGGCCGCTACTCGCCGGTTTGGGAGCAGGCATGGCACTCCTGGCCCTGCTTGCAGCCGTACTGCTACGCACCAGTGCACGACTGCCGATTGGCCAATTCTTCGCGGCCAGCTCGCTGCTTGTGGCTGTGCTCGCGGTGATCTTGGCGGGCAAGGGCATTGCAGGTCTGCAGGAGGCCGGACTGTTGCATACCAGCCCGATTGCGATCCCGCGTATTGACCTATTGGGTATCTACCCGTCATGGCAGACACTCTCGGGTCAGCTTGCCGTTCTGCTCTTGGCACTGATCGCCTTTGCTTTCAATTTGCGTTCGACGCACAGGATATCGTCACCTGAAGGCTGACTTCCGCTTCGCGCCGCGCATCCGCGACCTGGGCGACACCAAGCTCTATATCGCCAGGGGCGATGCCGCCTTCGACGGGCTGAAACCGATGATCGGTGGCCCGCTTAACATCAAGCACGTGCGTGCCCATTGGGACGAATTCCTGCGGCAGGCCACCTCGATCAAGCAGGGCACGGTGAGGGCCTCGCTGATGCTCAGAAAGCTCGGCAGCTACCCACGCCAGAACGGCCTGACCGTCACCCTGCGCGAGCGAGCGCACGCTCATCCCGGACTGGCTGCAAAGCGTCGAACTGCGCCGCCGTGTGGGACGATGTCGCCTTCAAGCTCCCGTGGATCCGGACTTGGCTAGCGCTCTGGAAGCAGCCGCAGAGGCCGGAACTCTGTAATTTGTGGCTCTTGCGCCACACATAATCTCCGGTCAGATTGGATGTACTCCCAGCCCAGCGGCGACAGGAAGCGGCGTCAGCCTTCGTCGCCAGGACGAAGCGTCTCCAACTGCCGTAGAGTTTGCACGGCGCGCTTGAGCAGCAGGATCCAGTCATCCAGTTCCTCGATGACCGACTCTGCCTGCTCCACCAGAGTCGGCCCCATGGTGGCATACGACAGGCTAGCACCGTTGATGACGGTGTGCGCCATGCCGTGCAGTCGCAACAGATCATCTCGGATCCCAGCCGGGTCCCTGCAGCGTGAGCGAATGGCATCAAGTTGGTCAACCACGCGCAAGATGGTAGTCGTGTCGAACGACTCCTGCAGAGCCTGCAGGGCCACGGTATCGACCTTGCCGTACGGGGTATCTATGTCAGGCATGACGCGGTTTGCGGACGGAGTGGGCGGGGCCTGCAAAGAGGCTGTCGCGAATCCAGGCTTCCGGCACCCGCTCCAGGTTTAGTTTGTAGTCGCCGAAGCGCTTGATGTTGCTGGTGAGATAGGGGCTGAGAAAACCGATATCGGCCACGTCGATTGGTATGCCTTCTTTCACCATCGCACGCAACGCCTGCATCATGTCGGCCGTGTTTTGCAAAATCACGGCCGAAGCAATCAGGTCGTTGTAGCGTAGGCGCTTCTGCTGCTCCTCGGGGTCGTTCTCGGCCAACACATCCCCGCCGAATGAAAACCATTTAGCAAAGCCATTGTAGGACTCGATCTTGTTGTAAGCGCCTCGTGGTGGCCGTTCTGGACGGGTAATTGAGGTTTTGGGTAATTTGGTGCCCACCAAATTATTGCGGACACCAAAGTGGACGAGACAG
>NZ_JBEFLI010000137.1:0-6846 GCF_040578825.1 Cupriavidus necator
GCGGGTTGTTCTGGCGGATTTATTTATTCGGGTGGCTTTTGCTTTTTTTTTTTTTTCTGAACGATTTCTTGATATGTCGACATTGCGTCCTGGGTTTCGGGTTGGGGTGTATTGGGTGTGGGGTATGCAGTACGGTGAATTGCGAAAACAATTATAACGACGGAAAGGCTGGCTGCAAATCCTGGCGCGCTTATCCCACATCGTTTTTGCGAAAATTCTCGCCACCGATTTTGCGGTGAACTTTCGGTGTCGGCGCCGGTCGCGCCGGTATTCCGTCCGCTGGGCCATCGCGCCCGCCTGGAATGGGCCCGCGCATAAATGGTGTTTTCCGGGCAGGGCAATGGCACCGTTCGTGGCCGGGCGATGAAATCAAATCGCCATAATCGACAGACCGCCCGGAAAACGGGATTCGGCCGGCAACGGGCACGGCCCGCGTGCCGTATATCCGACATTGGACCGGCCGGCATCCATTCGGGCTGCCATTTTGCCGGCATCTCAGGGGCGACTGCTCAAGGATGAGTGGGGTTGGCCGTTATCCGGGCAGGGCGGATCGTCGGGGTGTCGGTCCAGCCGTACCGGGGCCAGGGGTGTGCCCCGTGGATTCCTCACAGTCTCCTTTCATCATGTCTTTCCAGAACAATATCCAGATCAAGACCCTGTTACGGGGCGCCATGGGAATGCTGTCGTTGCTGCTGCTGCTGGTCGGGGGTGCCGGCCTGCGCGGGATCTCGCAAAGCAACGATGCGCTCAAGGAGACGTATGCCAACCAGCTCGCCTCGGCGGTGGCGCTGAGCGACGCGATGCTGGCCACCACGCGCATGCGCCTGGCGCTGGACCGCAACGTGATGGTGGGCGAGGCTGACGACCCCAGGGTCAACGTGGACCGCTCCAAGGTATTCGTCGAGGCCTCCGATGCGGCCTGGAAGCGCTACACCAGCCTGCCGCAGAACGACCAGGAGAAGGCGCTGGCCGCCGAACTGGGCAAGCATCGCCAGGCCTTTATGGAGCAGGGCGTGCTGCCGCTGCAGGCGGCGTCGCTGGCGGGCAACCAGGAGGAATCGGTGCGGCTGGCGAAGAAGGTGCTGCCCGACCTGCAGCGCAGCATGTCAACCGCGCATGAGAACCTGTCGAAGTTCCAGATGAGCGCAGGCCAGGCCAATTTCGAGGCCGCGCAGGCGGGCTATGCGCGCATCCGCATGCTGTCGGTGGCGCTGATCGTGCTGGGACTGGTGGTGGCGGCGCTGTGCACCTTCACGCTGAACCGTGCCATCGTCACGCCGGTGCAGGAGGCGCTGGCCGTGTTCGAGCGCATTGCCCGCGGCGACCTGACCTCGCGCATCACCAGCATCTCGAAGAACGAGATCGGCCGCATGATGCAGGCGCTGGCCGCGATGCAGCAGAGCCTGTCGGGCATCGTCGCCGAGGTGCGTACCGGCGCCGATTCGATGGCGTCGGCCACGCAGCAGATTTCCACCGGCAACCTGGACCTGTCGCAGCGCACCGAGGAACAGGCCTCGTCGCTGGAGCAGACCGCGGCCAGCATGGAAGAGCTGACCACGGTGGTGCGCCAGAACGCCGACAACGCGCGCCAGGCCGGCGTGCTGGCCAACGAGGCCTCGCAGATCGCGCTCAAGGGCGGCGACGTGGTGGGCCGCGTGGTCGATACCATGAACGAGATCAACGGCGCGTCGCGCAAGGTGGTCGAGATCATCAGCGTGATCGAGGGCATTGCCTTCCAGACCAATATCCTGGCGCTGAACGCGGCGGTGGAAGCCGCACGGGCCGGCGAGCAGGGGCGCGGCTTTGCCGTGGTGGCGGGCGAGGTGCGCAGCCTCGCGCAGCGCTCGGCCTCGGCCGCCAAGGAGATCGAGGCGCTGATCAGCGAGTCGGGCCAGCGCGTGGAAAGCGGCACCAGGCTGGTGGCCGAAGCGGGCCAGACCATGGGTGAGATCGTGCAGGCAGTGCGCCGCGTGACCGACATCATGAACGAGATTGGCGCCGCTTCGCAGGAGCAGACCACCGGCATCGAGCAGGTCAACCAGGCGGTGAACCAGATGGACGAGGTCACGCAGCAGAACGCCGCGCTGGTGGAAGAAGCCGCCGCCGCGGCCGGGGCGCTGGAAGAGCAGGCCTACAAGCTGAAGAACGTGGTGTCGGTGTTCACCATCGGCGCGGGGGGTAGTACCGGTAGCGGCTCGATGGCAACGGTGGTCCGGACTCCGGCCGCGCCTGCGCGCACTGCCCCGGCTCCGGCGCCGACGCAGGCTCCGGCGATTGCCGCCACCGCCGCCCCGGCAGCCGCCGCACCGCGCGCGGCCAGGGTCCGGCCGGCTCCCGCCGTTCGTCCCGCCGCCCGCCCGGCCACGGCCACCGCGGGCGGCGACGACGACTGGAGCGCCTTCTAACCGGTTGTCCCGCGTATTGTCTTGTTCACACGAGGACCGCAAGATGCCATGATGCGGGGTTTGCCCCGCGTCCGGTTCGTCTTCGCGCATTCTTTTCTTCACCGCGCAGCCTAATGATTGCCCTGAGTTCCGTCCTGTTGCTGCTTGCCGCCTTGCTGGGCGTGGCCGCCGCCCTCGGCATCCGCGCCGGGCGGGCGGACCAGGGAGCCGGAAGCCGGTCGCTGCGCGCGCTGAGCTGGTCGGCCGCGTTGCTGTCGCAGCTCACCGTCAGCCTGCCGTTGATCGTGGTGGTGTGTTCGGGCAGCTTGCCGCTCGCCAACGACGCCGCGCAGCTCACCGCCAGCTTTGCCGCCGCGGCCGCGGCCACGACCGCCGTCAAGTTGCTGGCGCAGTGGCTGCGCCACGGCACGCGGCTATGGCGCAGCGCGGCGATCATCGCGGTGGTTGCCGGCGCCGGGCTGGTGGCCGCGGCGGGCACCCACCTCGGCCGCGCATGCGGCGCCGGCACCGTGTCGGCGCGCCACTGCATCGACGCCGCCGGCCTGCCGCATCCGGCCTGGCTGGCGGGCGCGCTGACCGCGCTGTGCGCGCTGATGTTCGTCATCCACCGGACCCAGTCGCGCGGCTGGCTGCCGCAGCGCAGTGAAACCGATACGGGCGTAGAACTGGTCGACGAGCCCCACCCGCATCGCATCGCCGAGCCGCGGCTGGTCCGGCGCGGCGGGCGCATCCCGGGCCGGCTCACGGTGCGGGCCGCCGCACGCGGGCAAGGCACGGTCGGCGAATACAGCGTCGCCACGGTGATGCCGGATCGCGTGGCCTTCGGCCGCTGGCTCGACCAGGCCATCGCGCAGGCGCGCCTGGCTGAAACCGCCTGCGCCGTGCTGCTGATCCATATTGCCGACTACCGCGAGGTCGACGAGGTCTTCGAGATCCGCGCCGACGATATCCTGGCCCAGGACGCCGGCGCGCTGGCGCAGGCCGTGCTGGAGCCGCACGACTTCCTGGCCCGGCTGGCGCGCGACGAGTTCGCCGTGGGCGTGCCGGAACTGGTCAACCACGGCCGCGCGCAGGAGCTGGGTTCGCGCATGCTCGGCTCGCTGGCGGAATTCATCGCCGCGCGCGGCCTGCAGATGCAGATCGGCGTCAATATCGGCATCGCCATCTATCCGCGCGATGCGCAGACCTCCGAGGCGCTGATGCAGGCCGCCCGCGTGAGCCTGGCCGAGGCGCGCGAAAGCGGCTCGAACCAGGTGCGCCTGTTCAACAGCGCCGCCGGCGAACGCGCGCGCCGCACCCGCGTGATCCGGCGCGACCTGTGGCTGGCGATCCAGGACGATGCGCTGTCGCTGCAGTTCCAGCCCAAGTACGACGCGCGCCGGCGCACGCTGGTGGGGGCCGAGGCACTGTGCCGCTGGCGCCATCCCGCGCTGGGCCAGGTCAGTCCCGCTGAGTTCATCACGGTGGCCGAGCAGTCCGGCCAGATCGACAAGCTCGACGACTGGGTGCTGACGAGCGTCTGCCGCCAGGTGCGCCAGTGGCAGGACGCGGGCATGCCCACGGTGCCGGTGGCGATCAACGTATCCGGGCTGCGCTTTGCCAGCCGCAATTTCCCGCAGTACCTGCTCGAGCAGATTCACCAGCACGACATCCCGCCGTCGGCGATCACGCTGGAAATCACCGAGACCGCGGCGATGAAGGACATCGGCAAGTCGCTCGAGACGCTGGCCGAGCTGCAGTCGCTCGGCATCCAGGTGGCGCTGGACGACTTCGGCAGCGGCTATTCGAGCCTTGGTTATCTCAAGCGCCTGCGCGTAGGCACGCTCAAGATCGACCGCACGCTGATCGGCGGGCTCGATACCGATGCGCAGGGCCGCGCCATCGTCGGCTCGATGGTGGCACTGGCGCACGAGCTGCGCATGAAGGTGGTGGCCGAGGGCGTCGAATCGGCCTCGCAGCTCGACATCCTCAACGAGATGGGCTGCGACGAGGTGCAGGGCTACCTGCTGTCGCTGCCGCTCGATGCCGGCGGCTTTGCCGACGCGTTGCGCGAACTGAACACGCAATAGCGCAGCAGGGCGCTAAAGGCGGGCTGCGTGGCTGCCGATAAGCCGGCAGGCAGGATGTCGACCGCGACCCATCTTCCCGGCGGATCCGACCGAGCCCTGCAAACCGGAGGCCCAATGTCATCGCCCAGCATCCTCGTCGTCGACGATTCCCCTTCGCTTCGCCGCATGATCGCCGCTTGCCTGCGTGCCGGCGGCTTCGATGTCACCGAGGCCGCCGACGGCGACCAGGCGCATGCGCTGGCCACCGCCGGCAGCTTCGGCATGCTGGTCACCGATCAGGTCATGCCGGGCATGGACGGCCTGACGCTGATCCGCAGCCTGCGCGCCACCGATCGCTACGCGCGCATCCCAATCCTGATGCTGACCACCGAGCATGACGGCAGCATCCGCGACCAGGCCCGCGCCGCCGGCGCTTCGGGCTTCCTGCCCAAGCCGTTCGATCCCGATGGCCTGATGCAGGCCGTGGCCGCGCTGCTGGCGCTCCCGCACCCCACGACGGAAGGGTAAGGAAAGCCTGACGGCACCCTTCAGTCAGCCCCGTTCGCCGCCGTAAACACTGGTGGGCGACGTCATGCCCTCCGGTGCCTGCCGCGGCCATGCCCGCACGCAGCGCCAGGAAACCAGCATCAGCAATCTTGGGGGGCTAGACGATGAAGCACATCGACAAGGCGGACGGCGCCGTTGAGGAATTCCTGGCGTTCAGGCTCGGCCGTGAGGAATACGGCATTGATATCCTGAAGGTGCAGGAAATCCGCGGCTACGAGTCGGTCACCCAGCTTGCCAATGCGCCGGACTACATCAAGGGCGTGATCAACCTGCGCGGCATCATCGTGCCGATCATCGACCTGCGCATCAAGTTTCGCCAGCAGAACGTCAGCTACGACCAGTACACCGTGGTCATCATCGTCGACCTCAACGCGCGCACCACGGGCATCGTGGTCGATGGCGTGTCCGACGTGCTGACGCTGACCGCCACACAGATCAAGCCTACGCCGCACTTCTCCGGCGAGCTGGCCACCGACTACATCCGCGGGCTCGGCTCGGTCGAGCAACGGATGCTGATCCTGGTCGATATCGAGAAGCTGCTCAATACCGAAGAACTCGCGGCGCTCGAAGCCGTCTCCTGAATCCGGCAACAAACGCATACCGCTTTACCGCAACACCGCTTTACCGATCTTTCCGCCCCCGCCGTCCGGCCGCCGTACCACGCCAGCCGGATCGAACCCGCCGGGGCCCCGCCGCCGTCCCACCGTGCATGGCAGCGCTCCGGCAAGCAGTACTGTCATAGATGCGAAACAACCAACCCGTTACGCAGCGCGAATACGAGCTCTCTCCGTCGGACTACCTGATCTCGCGCACGGACCTCAAGGGCCGTATCACCTTCGCCAACCGCACCTTTATCGAGGCCAGCGGCTATGCGGCGGAGGAACTGCTGGGCGCGCCGCACAACCTGGTGCGCCATCCCGGCATGCCGCCGGAAGCGTTCGCCGACCTGTGGCGCAACCTGGAGGCCGGCCGCACCTGGATCGGCGTGGTCAAGAACCGCCGCAAGAACGGCGACTACTACTGGGTCAACGCGACCGTGACGCCCACGCGCGTGGACGGCCGCGTGGTGGGCTACACCTCGGTGCGCTCGATGGCCACGCGCGATCAGGTCGAGGCGGCCGGCGCCGCGTATGCGCGCTTTCGCGCGGGCCGCGCGGCCGGACTGGCGATCCGCGATGGCGCGGTGGTGCGCACCGGCATCGTTGGCCTGGCCCAGCGCCTGGTGCGCATGAACCTGAAGCGCCGCATCCTGTGGGCGCAGGCCGGCGCGCTGGTGTGGTTCCTGGCGGCACTGGTGGCGGTGGAGATTCTCGACCGGGACGGCGCCGCGGTGCTGCGCCCGTGGCTGTGGAGCGGCTTTGCACTGGCGCTGGCGACCTCGTTCGGCGCCGGCACCATGCTGCTGGCGCGCGTGAACCGGCCGGTGCGCGACATGCTGGACTTCGCGCTGCGCATGGGCGCGGGCGACCTGACCACGCGCTTCGAACACCGCAGCAAGGATGAAATCGGCGCGCTGGCCGGGGCGATGCAGACCATGCAGCGCAGCCTGCTGTCGGTGGTGCATGAGATCCAGGAAGGCATGGCGAGCATCTCCACGGCGACGCGCCAGGTGGCCGCGGGCAACAACGACCTGTCGCAGCGCACCGAGCAGCAGGCCGCGTCGCTGGAGCAGACCGCTTCCAGCATGGAAGAACTGACCAGCACCGTGCGCCAGAACGCGGACAACGCACGCCAGGCCAGCGGCCTTGCCGCCAATGCCTCGGACACCGCGCTGCGCGGTGGCGAAGTGGTGGGCCGGGTGGTGCAGACCATGGACGAGATCAACG
>NZ_JBEFLI010000138.1:0-6812 GCF_040578825.1 Cupriavidus necator
CGCTGCGCGGCCCCAAGCATGGCGGCGCCAACGAGGTCGCGTTCGAGATCCAGAAGCGCTACGACAACCCCGATGAGGCCCAGGCAGATATCACCCGACGCGTCGAGAACAAGGAAGTCGTGATCGGCTTCGGCCACCCCGTGTACACCACCGGCGACCCGCGCAACCAGGTGATCAAGGAAGTGGCGAGAAAGCTGTCCAAGGATGCCGGCTCGATGAAGATGTTCGAGATTGCCGAGCGGCTGGAGACGGTGATGTGGGACGTCAAGAAGATGTTCCCCAACCTGGACTGGTTCAGCGCGGTGAGCTACCACATGATGGGCGTGCCGACGGCGATGTTCACGCCGCTTTTCGTAATGGCGCGCACTTCCGGCTGGGCTGCACATGTGATCGAACAGCGCATTGACAACAAGATCATTCGCCCCAGCGCCAATTACGTGGGCCCTGAAAACCGCAAATTCATGCCGATCGGCAAGCGCAAGTGAGCCCGGCCCGACCGGGCGTCCCAATAATGTAACGAAAGGCCAGAGCACTACGCCGTCCCAGGCAAATCGTAGAGAATAGCGGCGGAAATCCATCCCAGGCGCCGCCGGATGTGACGGCGGCGATGATACATAAATCAGATTTCGGAATCCGAAAGGCACTCACAAAATGAAACATCTCGTCCTTGCCGCCTGCATCGGCGCCTTCAGCCTGACCACCGCTACCGCCGTGATGGCGCAGGAACCGGCCAAGAAGACCACCACCAAGAAGAAGTCTTCGACCAAGAAGAAGGCGGCTGCCGGGGCTGCCGCCGCTGCCGGCGCCGCCGCAGCAGCCACCCCGACCGGTGAAAAGTGGCAGTGCGAACTGGGCAACAGCCTGTATATCTCCGGCGACATGCTGCGTGACGAAGTGCTGACCGTGCACTGGCAGGGCAAGGACTACAAGCTGCCGCGCCAGTCCACCGTGACCGGCGCCGACCGCTACTACGACGCCCGCACCGGCCTGGACCTGGTCGTGATCCCGAGCAAGGCCATGCTGTTCAACAAGAACCTCGGCCAGCGCCTGGCCGACGACTGCCAGAGCGCCGCCATGCAGGCCGGCGCCGCTGCCCCGACCCAGGCCGGCGGCCTGCGCGCCCCCGCAACCACCCCGCTGCTGGTCACGCCCCCGGGCGGCCAGCCGCAGCAGCCGTCGGACGCCACCCAGCAGACCGCGGCACCCAAGCAGTAAGTCCGTACCAGGGCGCCGGCGGCCGTCTGAATTCCGGCCGACGGCGCCCTTTTTGCCTTGTCGGGCGGGGAAACCCGCGCGCCGGGCAAGCTGTCGTGCCGACGTGGGGACAGGGCCGAACCGGATCCGGGTGGCGGCAAAGCCGCGCGGCGGTTAGAGTATGCAGTTGCAGTGCGCTGCCGACCTCGGACCGCGGCCAATTGCCGCGGCAGCGCACCGGGGTCTAGATTCAGTTGCAGAGGTCCGAGCCAAATGCCATCGCATCATCCTTCGATCGGAGTACGGCAATGCCCCATAACCTCAAGAACACGCTAAAAGAATTCAAGATCGGCCCTTCCGGAAAGGGCCAGTTTTATTCCCTCCCGCAACTGGGCGAGGCGCTGGACCTGGCGATCGGGCGCCTGCCGGTGTCGATCCGCGTGGTGCTGGAATCGGTGCTGCGCAACTGTGACGGCAAGAAGGTCACCGAAGAACACGTGAAGCAGCTTGCCGGCTGGAAGCCCACCGCCGAGCGTGTCGACGAGATTCCCTTTGTGGTGGCGCGCGTGGTGCTGCAGGACTTTACCGGCGTGCCGCTGCTGGCCGACCTGGCCGCGATGCGCAACGTCGCCGAGAAAATGGGCAAGAACCCCAAGCAGATCGAGCCGCTGGTGCCCGTGGACCTGGTGGTCGACCACTCGGTGCAGATCGACCACTTCCGCGAGAAGAAGGCGCTGGACCTGAACATGCAGCTGGAATTCAAGCGCAACCATGAGCGCTACCAGTTCATGAAATGGGGCATGCAGGCCTTCGACACCTTTGGCGTGGTGCAGCCGGGCTTCGGCATCGTGCACCAGGTCAACCTGGAATACCTGGCGCGCGGCGTGCACCGCAAGGACGGGGTCTACTACCCTGACACGCTGGTCGGCACCGATTCGCACACCACCATGATCAACGGCATCGGCGTGGTCGGCTGGGGTGTCGGCGGCATCGAGGCCGAGGCCGGCATGCTGGGCCAGCCGGTGTACTTCCTGACGCCTGACGTGGTCGGCGTGGAGCTGATCGGCCGCCTGCGCGAAGGCGTCACCGCCACCGACCTGGTGCTGACCATCACCGAGATGCTGCGCAAGGAAAAAGTGGTGGGCAAGTTCGTCGAGTTCTTCGGCGAAGGCACCGCCAGCCTGTCGGTACCGGACCGGGCCACCATCGGCAACATGGCACCCGAATACGGCGCCACCATGGGCTTCTTCCCGGTCGACGAGAAGACCATCGACTATTTCCGCGGCACCGGCCGCACCGACGAGGAAATCGACGCGTTCGAAGGCTACTTCCGCGCCCAGGGCATGTTCGGCATCCCGCAGGCCGGCGAGATCGACTACAGCAAGACGCTGAAGCTCGACCTGTCCACCGTGGCGCCGTCGCTGGCGGGCCCGAAGCGCCCGCAAGACCGCATCGAGATCGGCAACGTCAAGAGCACCTTCGCCTCGCTGTTCAGCAAGCCGGTGGCGGAGAACGGCTTCAACAAGGACCCGGCCGACCTGGATCGGCGCTACAGCACCGCCGACGGCCTCGAAGTGAAGAACGGCGACGTGCTGATCGCCGCCATCACCTCCTGCACCAACACGTCCAACCCGAGCGTGCTGCTGGCCGCGGGCCTGCTGGCCAAGAAGGCGGTCGAAGCCGGGCTGGAAGTGGCACCGCATATCAAGACCTCGCTGGCCCCTGGCAGCCGCGTGGTGACCGAATACCTGCAGGCCGCCGGCCTGCTGCCGTACCTGGAGAAGCTGGGCTTCGGCGTGACCGCCTACGGCTGCACCACCTGCATCGGCAACGCCGGCGACCTGACGCCGGAACTGAACGAGGCCATCGTCAAGAACGACCTGGTGGCGGCCGCTGTGCTGTCGGGCAACCGCAATTTCGAGGCCCGCATCCACCCGAATATCCGCGCCAACTTCCTGGCCTCGCCGCCGCTGGTGGTGGCCTACGCCATCGCCGGCAATGTCACGCGCGACCTGATGACCGAGCCGGTCGGCAAGGGCAAGGACGGCAAGGACATCTGGATCGGCGACATCTGGCCGACCTCGGAAGAGATCCAGGCGCTGATGAAGTTCGCGATGAATGCCGACACCTTCAGGACCAACTACGAGCAGGTCAAGAAGCCGAGCAAGCTGTGGGGCGCGATCCAGGGCACCCCGGGCCAGGTCTACGACTGGCCCAGGTCGACCTATATCGCCGAGCCGCCCTTCTTCCAGGACTTCAGCATGGAGCCGTCGGCGGCCGCGTCGAGCGTGCGCGGTGCGCGGGCGCTGGGCATCTTCGGCGACTCGGTGACCACTGACCATATCTCGCCGGCTGGCTCGATCAAGGACACCTCGCCCGCGGGCAAGTACCTGCTGGACCGTGGCGTGCTGAGGGCGGACTTCAACAGCTACGGCTCGCGCCGCGGCAACCATGAGGTGATGATGCGCGGCACCTTTGCCAACGTGCGCATCAAGAACCTGATGATCCCGCCCAAGGCTGATGGCGCGCGCGTCGAGGGCGGCCTCACCATCCACCAGCCCACTGGCGAGCAGATGTCGATCTACGACGCGGCCATGAAGTACATCGCCGAGGGCACGCCCACGATGGTGTTCGGCGGCGAGGAGTACGGCACCGGTTCGTCGCGCGACTGGGCCGCCAAGGGCACGCAGCTGTTGGGCGTGAAGGCCGTGATCGCCCGCAGCTTCGAGCGCATCCACCGTTCCAACCTGGTCGGCATGGGCGTGCTGCCGCTGCAGTTCAAGGGCGACGACAGTGCGCAGACGCTGGGCATCACCGGCAACGAGACCTTCGATATCGAAGGCATCGAGGGGGATCTCAAGCCGCAGCAGGACGTGGTGCTGGTGATCAAGCGCGCCAACGGCGACGTGCAGCGCGTGCCTGTGCTGCTGCGCATCGACACGCCGATCGAAGTCGACTACTACAACCACGGCGGCATCCTGCCGTTCGTGCTGCGTCAGTTGCTGGCCGCTTAAGGCCCATCGCTAAAGCGGAAGACGCCGCCTGCCTGAGCCCGCATTGCGCGGGCCGCGGCAGGCGGCGTTTTTTTATTGGTTTCTTGATTGGAGAGAGGCTCGGTGCGCCGCCTGCATCACCTCGAAACCGCTTCTGCGCGTGTAAGTTCCACGCAAGCCTGCGCTGCCACACTGTGTCTCACAAGAACAGCATTACAGACCGGACCGGACGGCCCGGCATTTACCAGATCCAGGAGACACCATGGCAAAGATCCTTATCGCATTCGTCGTCGTCGCCGGCGCGGCCCTTTACCTGCTGACCAAGGGCGGCAGCGACGTCTCGATCGCCGGCGAGTCGCACAGCGTCGAGAGCCACACCCCTGCCGCACCCGCCGCACCGGCACAAAAATAACCCCCCGGGCGTGACGAGCGCCGGCCGCGCCCCATGGAGCGGCCTGCTTGTCAACGCAGCGAGTAGAATACCGTTTTACGTATAACGGACGGTTTCTTTCTATGGCAGGTTTTCGCCCCAAGGCTTCCCCACGTCTTTCGCCTGACGCCGAGCGCCTGGTGGCCGATGCGCTCGCCCTCGACGCGTCGGGCAGCCGCATGGAGGACGGGTACTGGGAACGGCGCCTTTCGCAGCGCCTGGGCCGCCTGTTGAAGAACGGGAGCCAGACCGCGCTCGACGCGGCGCTGGAGCACCTGTTCAAGCACAACGCAGACGCCTCCGACGTACTCGCCGAACAGGCCGAGACGCTGGCCGAATCGGCCAGCATCGAGGTCGACGGCCAGCGCTATGACGCGCTGCTGATCGCCGCCCCGATCCTGGCGCACACGCGCTACGCCATCCCTTCCGGGGCGCTGAAGCCAGAAGTGGCGCAGACGCTGGCGGTGCACCTGCAGGCACATGTGCTGGCCAGCGCCACCAAGGTTTCGCTGTCGCCTTACCTGTACAGCATCGACCAGCTCCCGCGCACGCATAGCGACACCTTCGCGCTGACGCACAAGCTGGCCGCGGCCGCGCTGGGTGGCACGGTACCGAAGGTCGACCTGCGCGACCTGCCCGAGACCGCGCCGATCCTGGCCGACCCGCGCTACCTGCTGGCGGTGGTGGTGGCGCCGCACGAGCAGGCGCTGTTCCGCTGGCAGGAAGACGCCAAGGAGCACCATGCGGAGCGCTCGACTTGCCTGGAGCAATGGCGCAGCCAGGTCCAGCCGTCGGTGGCGCTGCTGCTGCCGGGCTGCGAGTTCGAGCTGCTGCTGCCCGACGCCTTCTTCCTGTCGTGCCGCGAATCCGACAAGAGCATCCGCCCGCTGACGGTGCGCGCCGCGGTCAACTACCTGTGCGGCACGCTCGATATCTCCGCCGGCCAGCTTGCCGCGGTGGTGGCGGCGTTCGGCGAAGAAGTGGTCGAGGAATACCGCGTCGGCTTCACCATGCGCGGCGAGAAGGACGTGATCTACGGCATCGTCTGGCCGGTCTACGGCCGCGAAGCCGGCGAGATCGATGCCGACGAGAAGGGCAACCCGCTCGAGCAGATCTGCGAAGAACTGCGCAATGCCGGCGTGGAAGACATCTTCCGCCACGCCGCGCTGTTCGATCCGGAGTATTGCGAGGACTGCGGCACGCCGCTGTACGCGGATCGCAATGGCGAGATCGTGCATGCCGAGCTGCCGGAGGATGCGCCGACGCAGCAGCCGTTGTTCCACTGATATCGCCCGCCGCTGCATAAACGGAAACGGCCCGCATTGCGGGCCGTTTCTCATTGGAACGTCGATCAGGCTGGCGCGCGCTCGCTCACACACCGCCACAACCCATGCCCCGACGCCGCGTACTTGCGTTCGAACGGCGTCATCGGCTGTGCCGGGTGCCATGCCTCGACCAGGGCGGGGCGGCCGACCATTGCCAGCGCCTGCGAGAATTCATCGATATAGACCTGCCAGTTGCTGCGACACTCCAGGTAATCGCCGCAAGTGGCCAGCGCCGGGAACACCGCATGCCCCTGCCAGCGCCGCCCCAGGTGGCCGATCTTGGGCCACGGGTTCGGGTACAGAACGTAGTGGCGCGCCACCGGCACCGCATCGTCCTGCAGCAGCCGCCACACATCGACCAGGTCGGCGCGCGCCCAGCAGAAGTTGGCGGGCATCGGCGCCCCGCCCCACCAGTCCTTGCCGGCGGCCAGACGCTTTTCGGACTGGTCGACGCCGATCACGTAGTGGTCCGGGAACGCGGTGGCGAGCCGCAGCGTGCTTTCGCCCACGCCGCAGCCCGCATCGAGGATCAGCGGTGCCCCGCCGGCCTGCTGCCAGCTTTGCAGCGCCGTGGCGAGTGCGCGCCGGCTGGCTTCGCCGACGGGCTTGCGGAAGGGTTCGGCCAGGTGGCGCGCGACGCGCGCGGCCAGGTGCTCGTGAACGTCGGACTGGGCCGAAACGATGGTGCGGGAATTGGCAAACATGGACGCCATTTTAACGGCGACCAGCGCCCGCGCCCGCCGGCAAACGCTGCACCCGTGTCACTTTAGCGGCACAATGCGGGACAATCCCGCCTGAGAACCCGTCCGCGATCGCGCAAACCCGTACGAGGAGCCCGTCCCATGAAACCGATTCCCCGCCTTCCCGCCC
>NZ_JBEFLI010000139.1:0-6716 GCF_040578825.1 Cupriavidus necator
CCGCAGTGGGGTTCGCAGTGGGGTCCGCAGTGGGGGTCATCAGCGCGGCGATCCGCTATACACTGACGTCCATGCGTCCGACCTGCAGCAGCGGCGGCGCTTTCCCACTGTCCACTGTTCTTCCCGGCACTCACATCCATGACGATTCACGGTTTGCTGTCCCTGGCGCCGCTTGCGGCGGTGGCCATGGTTTCCACGGTGCACGCCCAGGCGGTCCAGCCCGGCGACCTGCGCGCCAGTCCCGAGCGGCTGGTGCAGGCCGCGGTGGAGGGCGTGATCGGCACCATCCAGTCCAATCCCGAAACGCGCGCCGGCGACCTCGGCAAGATCACCGGCGTCGTGCAGAAGCAGTTCCTGCCTTACACGGATTTCCAGCGCACCACGCGGCTGGCGGTGGGCGGCGCCTGGCGCACGGCCACGCCGGAGCAGCAGAAGCAGCTTTACGAGCAGTTCCAGATGCTGCTGGTGCGCAGCTACGCGGTGTCGCTCTCGCAACTGCGCGAGCAGAACGTCAAGTTCCGCTACCAGCCGGTCAAGGGCGGCAGCGGCGCGACCGACGTGGTGGTGCAGACGCGCGTGATCAACAAGGCCGACGAGATGCAGATCGACTACCGGCTGCAGCGCACGCCCAATGGCTGGAAGATCTATGACATCAACATGATGGGCGCGTGGCTGATCGAGGTGTATCGCAAGCAGTTCGCCGATATCGTCGCGCGCGGCGGGGTGGACGGGCTGGTGAAGTACCTGACCACGCATAATGCCCGCCAGAATGCGGAAATCTGAGTGATGGGACGTGGCGATGATGTGACGGTGCCCTCGCGCCGCGAGCACTTTAAGCCTTCCTGCCCGCCTCGCGGGCGCGGCCGCGCCGCCAGCGCCGCAGCTCCACCCATTGCCACGACAGCAGCGCGGGCACGCCGAACAGGATTTCACGCGCGCGCTTGACCAGCGCCAGGGCCAGCGACACCTGCGCATCCATGCCCAGCGCCTGGCCCAGCAGCATCACCACCGCCTCCTGCACGCCCAGTCCGGCCGGCACGAAGAACGCCACGTTGCGCGCCGCCACGGTCAGCGCCTCGATCGCCAGCGCCTGCCAGAACGGCACCGGGTGGCCCAGCAGCATCAGCGCGAACCAGATCTCCAGTGTGCCGGTGACGAGCCCTGCGAGCTGCCAGCTCAACGCGCGCAGCAGTTCGCCGCGGCGGCGGTTCAGCGCGCGGATATGCGCGTCGAGCCGGGCGCCGTCGATCATCGCCACCACGCGGTGGTCTGCGCCGAACAGCCGGCGCGCCGCGCCTTCCAGCTTTTCGAAGATGCCGCTGTGCCGCAGCGACAGCGCGAACAGGATCGGCACCGGCAGCGACAGCAGCAGCCCCGCCAGGATGATCCAGGCCTGGCCGCTGTCCTGCAGCGCGCTCACCAGCATCAGCACGCCCAGTGCAGCAAACAGGTATTGCGCGAACAGCGTGGTCATCACCTCCACCACCACGCTGGCGGCCACCGCGGTGGTGTCGTGGATGCGCAGCCGCGACAGCCGGATGCCGACCAGTTCGCCGCCGATATTGGCGGTGGGCAGCAGCCGGCTGGTGGCTTCGCGCACGGTGGCGACCCACCACAGGAATGAGAGGCTCGCATGCTCGTGCGGATCGGCCGAAGTCAGCAGCACGCGCCAGCCCTGCGCATCGAGCAGCAGCGGCAGCGCGTGCAGCGGCACCAGCGCCAGCAGCAGCCAGCCGCCTTGGGCGACGATGGTGGCGATATCGCCGAGGCCCTGGTGGATCACCAGCACCGTCAGTGCCAGCAGGCCCAGCAGGCCGGTCAGGATGGCAATGCGTTTCATGTTCGGGTTCAGCACGCCAGCACGTCGGCAAAGCCGCCGCGCCGTCCGGCCGCATGCTCCAGCGCCGCGCGCACGCGCGGCGACAGCAGCGCGGCCAGTTCGTCGGCATGCCGATAGCCGCGCATCGACGTGGTGATGGCTTCGCCCGACACCACGGCCGGGTGCAGGTAGATCTCGCCGACGCCGGCGGGCAGCCGCGCCAGCGCGTCCAGCAGCGCCGCTTCGTCCATCTGGCCGCTGCGGGCAAGTCCGACCACGTAGTCATTGTGGGCGATGCCGGCGCGATCCAGCCGCCGGCGCAGCAGCGCCAGCCAAGGGCGCAGCAGCAGCGGCGCGCCCGCCTCGCGCGGCAGGCGCATCGCGCGCAGGCCGAATTCGCGCCCGACCGACAGGATCAGCGACAGCACCGTCGGGTGCAGGTGGAAGTGCTTGTGCGTATTGACGTGGTCCAGCGGCAGGCCGGTGGCGGCAAAGGCTTCGAACTGCGCGCGGATCTCGGCGGCCAGTTGCCGCCGCACATGCGGCAGGAAGAAGAAGCGGCACCCGTCCAGCGCCATGGCCGAACCGAAGCGGCCGTGCGCATCGACCAGGTCGGGGATCCGCGCGCGCGGCAACGTGGCCGGGCCATCGGCCAGCACCACGTGCAGGCCCACGCGCAATGACGGCAGCCGGCGCGCGCGCGCGACCGCATCCGCCACGGCCGGCGCGCCCACCATCAGGCTGGCCGCGTTCAGCACGCCGTCGCGATGCGCCAGCTCCACCGCTTCATTGACGGCCGGGTGCAGCCCGAAGTCGTCGGCGGTGACAATCAGCGCGCGCTGCGACGCATCGGAGATCGCGTTCGCCAGGATCAGGCCTCGTGCGAGCGCAGGAAGCGGAAGAACTCCACGCCTTCGCGCAGGCGCCGCTTCATCATGTCCCAGCTTCCCAGCATTTCCCGCACGATTTCCCAGATCTTGCCGGGGCGGAAATAGAAACGCTTATAGAAGGTCTCGACGCCGTGGTAGATGTCTTCCTTCGACAGGTGCGGATAGCTGATCGCCGCGAGCTGCACGCCCTTGTCGTTGACCAGGTTGATGACCTTGTTCTCTTCGAGCCAGCCGTTCTCCACCGCCTGCCGGTACAGCGTGGTGCCGGGATAGGGCGCGGCCAGCGACACCTGGATGGTGTGCGGGTTGATCTCCTTGGCGTACTCGATGGTTTTCTCGATGGTTTCGTGCGTCTCGCCGGGCAGGCCGAGGATAAAGGTGCCGTGGATCTGGATCCCCAGCTTGCGGCAGTCCTCGGTGAAGCGGCGCGCGATATCGGTGCGCAGGCCCTTCTTGATGTTCAGCAGGATCTGGTCGTCGCCCGACTCATAGCCCACCAGCAGCAGCCGCAGGCCGTTCTCCTTCATGATCTTCAGCGTGCTGTAGGGCACGTTGGCCTTGGCATTGCACGACCACGTGACGCCCAGCTCGCCGAGCCCGCGCGCGATCTCTTCCACGCGCGGCTTGAAGTCGGTGAAGGTGTCGTCGTCGAACATGATCTCCTTCACCTCGGGCATGTTCTCCTTGATCCATCTGACCTCGGCGATCACGCTCTCGACCGAGCGCGTGCGGTAGCGGTGCCCGCCCACGGTCTGCGGCCACAGGCAGAAGGTGCAGCGCGAGCGGCAGCCGCGGCCGGTATAGATCGACACGTACGGGTGCTTCAGGTAGCCGATGAAATAGTTCTCGATCTTCAGGTCGCGCTTGTAGACCGGAGCGACGAAAGGCAGCTCGTCCATGTTCTCGATCATCGGGCGCTGGCCGTTGTGTTCGAGCGAGCCGTCCGGCAGGCGGTAGCTGAGGCCCGCGATGTCCTTCAGTTGCTTGCCCGCGGCGACGTCCTGGCAGGTGTAGTCGAACTCCTCGCGGCAGACGAAGTCGATGGCGTCGCTGGCCCCGAGCGTGCCGCCCGGATCGACCGCGGGCTTGGCGCCGACCATGCCGATCATCACGTCGGGTTTGCGCTGCTTCAGTGCCTCGGCGAACTTGGCGTCGGTGGGGAACGACGGGGTGCTGGTGTGGATGATGACCAGCTCGTAGTCGATGGCAATGTCCAGCGTCTGGTGCACGGACAGGCCGTCGGCGGGCGCGTCGAGCACGCGGCTGCCGGGCACCAGCGCGGCGGGCTGGGCCAGCCAGGTCGGGTACCAGAACGACTTGATCTCGCGCCTGGCCTGGTAGCGCGAGCCCGCGCCGCCGTCAAAACCGTCGAAGGAAGGGGCCTGGAGGAACAGGGTTTTTTTCATTGCGGCCTCTGGGAGTGGATGCCGATGATGGCGTTGCGTTGGGGCAGGGACTTCGTGGATGCGCCGGCCCTCTCCCCCGGCCCCTCTCCCGCAAGCGGGAGAGGGGAGCAAACCGCCGGTGCGGTCAACGCCGTCACATCAACGGACGCTGCGGCAAGACGGCTTGCGAAATAACGCGATGGCGGCTCACGGTCCGCTTGTTTTCTCCCCTCTCCCGCTTGCGGGAGAGGGGCGGGGGAGAGGGCGGGCGCTTGCCCGGAGTGCTGCGCATCAACCACCGACAGCACCTGTCCGCGCCACCGCACCCTCTTGCCAGTCAGCGCAACCGCCCACCCCGCCAGCATCAGCCCGTCACGCAACGGCGCCCGCACGGCAGCCGCAATGCTGCCCGCCAGCACGCTGCGCGCGATCGCACCGATGATGGCGACCACGAAAACCGCAGGCAGCGGCGCCAGCCACAGGCCCACCGCCAACATCGGCCAGCTAAACGTAATAAACGTGAACCCAAAACCCAACGGCTTCAGCGACCGGATGGTCCGCAGCCAGCGCACTTCGTGCCGCCACAGCGCAACCAACCGATCCTCGGCGACATCGGTGCTGACCACGACATCGGACAACACCGTACGCCACCCAAGCCGCCGCGTCAGCTCACCCAGCCAGAAGTCATCCGCCAGCCGATCCGCCAACACCTCGAACCCGCCGATCGCAGCCAGCACATCGCGCCGCAGCGCAATCGTCGCGCCAAAGGCAAAGCGTCGCGAACCGGCAGCATGCGCGACCCGCACCGAGGGCACAAACCAGTCGTCGATAAACTGCGCACCGACACGCGACCAGAACCCGCCGACCGCGTTGCCGCGATAGAGGCAGGTGACCACGCCCACGCCGGCATCGGCCAGCGGCGCGGTCACGCGCACGAGGTAGTCAGGTGGCACGGCGATATCGCTGTCGGCGATCACCAGCACATCATGGCTGGCCTGCCGGAACAGGTTGATCAGGTTGCTGACCTTGAGGTTCGAGCCATGGACTTGCGGATCGACCACCAGCGCGATATCGCAATCCGGATAGTCGCGCCGCAGCCGCTCCACCACCGCGACCGCTGGATCATCCGCAGTGCGTACGCCAAACACCAGCTGGAAGGCCGGATGCCGCTGCCGGCACAGCGTGGCCAGGTTCTCGTACAGCCGTGGCTCAGCGCCGCACAATGGCTTGAGTACACTGACCGCCGCCGACGCAGCGCCGGCGCTTTCGGCCGGAGCCAGGCCCCGCCGCGACAGACAGGCCGCAGCCAGCGCATACCCCGCCGACACGCACGCCAGCGCGGCACCCAGCAGGGTGGCGGTGAGCGTTGCCGGTTCGGCGGCCATCGGTAGTACGCACTCAGTGCGTGGCGGCGGCGCTGGCCCCGGTTCGCCGGGCGGCCTGGTTTGCGCAGGGCTGCGCGCGCTGGATTTCCTCGAGCTTGATCTCCACGTGGCGCGAGAATACGTATTCCGCCGGCCGCTGCTTGTCCAGCGGGATATCCGGCGCCATCGGCCCGGTGGTGCGCACGCCGCGCAGGCTTACGCCAAGCGCCTTGAGCGGATGGGCGAAGGTGTCGGCGACCGCGGTGGCTTCGTAGCCGCTGTGCACCATGCAGTCCGCGCACTTCTCGTAGTTGCCGGTGCCGTAGGCGTCCCAGTCGGTGTCGTCCATCAGCTCGCGGAAGGTCTTGGCATAGCCTTCGCCGACCAGGTAGCACGGACGCTGCCAGCCGAACACCGTGCGCGCCGGGTTGCCCCACGGCGTGCAGCGGTAGGTCTGGTTGCCGGCGAGGAAGTCCAGGAACAGCGTCGACTGGCTGAAGGCCCAGTTCTTGCCGGCGCGGCCGCGGCTCAGGATGTCGCGGAACAGCTGCCGCGTCTTGCCGCGGTTCAGGAAATGCTGCTGGTCCGGCGCGCGCTCATAGGCATAGCCCGGCGATACGGTGATGCCGTCAACGCCCAGCGCCTTGACCGAGTCGAAGAACTTCGACACGCGCTCGGGCTCGGCATCGTTGAACAGCGTGCAGTTGATATTGACGCGAAAGCCCCGTTCCTTGGCGAGCCGGATCGCTTCGACGCAGCGGTCGTACACGCCTTCCTGGCACACCGAGCGGTCATGCATCTCGCGGTCGCCGTCCAGATGCACCGACCAGATGAAATACGGGCTGGGCCGGTACTGGTCCAGCTTTTTCTCCATCAGCAGCGCATTGGTGCACAGGTAGACGAACTTGCGCCGCGCGATCATGCCGCGCACGATCTCCGGCATGTCCTTGTGCAGCAGCGGCTCGCCGCCGGCGATCGACACCACCGGGGCGCCGCATTCGTCGACTGCCTCCAGGCATTCCTGCACCGACAGGCGCTGGTTCAGGATGGGATCGGGATAGTCGATCTTGCCGCAGCCGGAACAAGCCAGGTTGCAGCGGAACAGCGGTTCGAGCATCAGCGCCAGCGGATAGCGTTTCTGCCGCGACAGGTGCTTGCCGACGATGTAGGCGCCCACGCGGGCGACCTGCAGGAGCGGAATGGCCAAGGCAGCTTCCTCAGATTGGTTTCAGCCGGCGATGTTCTCGTTGGCGGGGGC
>NZ_JBEFLI010000013.1:0-108464 GCF_040578825.1 Cupriavidus necator
GCCCGATGCCGTCGCCGTGGTCTGCGGCGCGCAGACGCTGCGCTACGGCGAACTGCTCGACCGTGCCGACCGCCTCGCCGCCGTGCTGCATGCGCGCGGCATCGGCGCCGAGGACCGCGTCGGCATCGCGCTGTCCCGTTCGCCTGACATCCTCGTGGCGCTGCTGGCCGTGCTGCGCAGCGGCGCGGCCTATGTGCCGTTCGATCCGGCTTATCCGAAGGACCGGCTGGCCTATCTGTTCGAGGACAGCGCGATCCGACTGCTGGTCACTGAACCGGCGCTGCTCGATGCGCTGCCCGCACCGGCGTCGCTGCCGGTGCTGATGCTCGACATGGTCAGTGCCGAGGTGGCGCCACTGGCCGAAGTGGCCGTGCATCCCGACCAGCTCGCCTACGTGATCTACACCTCGGGCTCGACCGGCCGGCCCAAGGGCGTCTGCGTCTCGCACGGCCCGCTCGCCATGCATGTGGCGGCCACCATCGACGCCTACGAGATGGGCATCCATTCACGCGAGCTGCACTTCCTGTCGTTCGCCTTCGACGGCGCGCATGAGCGCTGGCTCTGCGCGCTCGCCGGCGGCGGCTCGCTGGTGCTGCGCGACGACGCCCTGTGGACGCCCGAGCAGACCGCCGCGGCGATGACGCGCCACGGCGTGACCAACGCCGGCTTCCCGCCGGCCTACCTGCGCCAGCTGGCCGAATACTGCGAGCAAAGCGGTGAGCGGCCAGACGTCTCGCTCTACTCGTTCGGCGGCGAGGCGATGCCGCGCAGCGCCTTCGCCCAGGCGCGTCGCGCGCTGGCGCCGCGAAGCTTCATCAACGGCTATGGGCCCACCGAGACCGTGGTCACGCCGATGGTGTGGAAGGTCCGTGCCGAGGCGCCGGAAGCCGATTTCCCCGGCACCTACGCACCGATCGGTCGACCGGTGGGCGACCGTTGCTGCTACCTGCTCGATGCCGAGCTTAACCTGGTGCCGCCCGGCGTGGCGGGCGAGCTCTATATCGGTGGCGAAGGATTGGCCCGCGGCTACCTGAACCGCGCCGCGATGACCGCCGAGCGCTTCGTGCCCGATCCGTTCGCCGACGCCGGTGCGCGGCTCTATCGCACCGGTGACCTGGCCCGCTGGCTGCCCGACGGCCAGCTCGAATACCTGGGCCGCATCGACCAGCAGCTCAAGATCCGCGGCTTCCGCATCGAGCCGGGTGAGATCGAGGCACGCATCCTGGCGCAGCCCGGTGTGGGAAACGCGGCCGTGCTGGCGGTCAAGGGGCCGTCCGGGGCGCGGCTGGCGGCGTATGTAGTGCCTTCCGGCGCCACGGTCGATATCGCCGCGCTGCGCACGGCGCTCGCCGCAGGACTGCCCGACTACATGGTCCCGGCCGCCTTTGTCGTCCTCGATGCCCTGCCGCTGACGCCCAACGGCAAGCTCGATCGCCGCGCCCTGCCCGCGCCGGCCTTCGACAGCGCGCACGCATTTGTCGCGCCCGAGGGTGAGGCCGAGACCGCGCTTGCAGCGATCTGGACCGAGGTACTCGGCCTGTCGCGCGTCGGCCGTGCCGACAACTTCTTCGAGCTTGGCGGCGATTCGATCCTGAGCCTGCAGATCGTCGCGCGCGCCCGCGCGGCCGGGTGGCTACTGACGCCGCGCCAGCTCTTCGAGCGCCAGACGCTGGCAGAGCTGGCCGCCGTGGCCGTGCCATTGGCACAGGATGCCGTCACCGACAACGTAGTGCCGACAGGCGCCGTGCCGCTGCTGCCGATCCAGGCCGGCTTCTTCGATACGCCGATAGCGCATCGCCATCACTGGAACCAGTCCGTGCTGCTCGATTGCAGCGAGGTGCTGGACGTGGAGGCCCTGCGGTTGGCCCTGGCGGATGCCGTCGCGCATCACGATGCGCTGCGGCTGCGGTTTACGCGGCGCGATGGCACGTGGCAGCAAGCCTACGCGGACATGGAGACGTGCCCGGACCTGCTATGGGTGCGCAAGGCCGGATCGGAAGCCGAGCATCGTGCCCACTGCGAGGCCGCCCAGCGCAGCCTCGACATCACCCATGGCCCGTTGCTGCGCGCCGTCGCGCTGCAATCCGGCGAACAGTGGCAATTGCTGCTGGTGATCCACCACCTCGTTGTCGATGGGGTGTCGTGGCGCGTGCTGGTGGAAGACCTGTTGACGGCGTACCGGCAACGGATGGAAGGCACGCCGGCCGCGCTGCCGGCACGTACCGCGTCGTACCAGCGCTGGTCCGAAGCGCTCCGCGCCAACGCCGCGGAACGTGCGATCGAACTGGCGCACTGGCAGGCGCTGGCGCAATGCGACCAGCACCTGCCCTGCGACAACCCGGATGGCGAACTGACCATTGCCGAACGCGACAGCATCATCCTGGCGCTGCCGGCTGACCTCACCCAGGCCTTGCTGCAGCGCGCCCCCGCAGCCTACCGCACCCGCATCAACGACCTGCTGCTGACGGCGTTGGCCCGGGCGCAGTCGGCCTGGTCGGGCCAGTCCAGGGTGCTGGTCGACCTCGAAAGCCATGGCCGCGCCGCGGGCGTCGACGACACGCTCGACCTGAGCCGCACCGTCGGCTGGTTCACGACCATGTTCCCGGTCGCGCTCGACGGCAGCGGCCCGCTGGATGCCGCGATCAGGGCGGTCAAGGAACAACTGCGCGCCGTCCCGGGCGATGGCATCGGCTTCGGCCTGCTGCGCCGCTTCGGCACGCCGGCGCAACAGGCAGCGCTGGCGGCGGTACCCAGGCCCGAAGTCGTGTTCAACTACCTCGGCCAACTCGACGCCAGCTTTGCCGACGACGGACCGTGGCAGCTGTCGGACGGCAGCACCGGCGCCAGCCAGGACCCCGGGACGCCGCTGTCGCACCCGCTGTCGGTCAGCGGGCAGGTGCTGGACGGCCGCCTCACGCTGTTCTTTGCCTACGCCCGCCGCCGCTACCGCGCCGCGACGATCGAAGCGTTTGCCGCGGCGTTCCGCACGGAGCTGGAGGCCGTGGTCGCCCATTGCACGTCGGGCACCAGCGGCATCACGCCGTCCGACTTCCCGCTCGCGCACGTTTCGCAGCCGGAGCTCGATGCGCTTGGCCTGGATCCCGCGCAAGTGCAGGACCTCTACCCGCTGTCGCCGATGCAGGCCGGCATGCTGTTCCACAGCGTGTTCTCGGACCACGGCAGCGCGTACACCAACCAGCTCCGCGTCGACATCGACGGCATCGATCCGGAGCGCTTTACCGCCGCGTGGCAGGCGGCGCTGGCGCGCCATGACAGCCTGCGCTGCGGCTTCCTGCATCGCGCCGTGCAGCCGCTGCAGTGGGTGGCGAAGCGCGTGACGCTCCCCGTCCTGGCCGAAGACTGGACCGGCCAAGACGCCCCCGCGATCGATGCCTTCGCGGACAACCAGCGCGCCCAAGGCTTCGACCTGGAGCGCCCGCCGTTGATGCGCCTGGCGCTGCTGCGCACCGGGCCCAACCGCCACCATCTGGTCTGGACCGTCCACCACTTGCTGCTCGATGGCTGGAGCACTGCCCAGCTGCTGGGCGAAGTGCTGCGCCACTATGCCGGCGAGCCACTGCCGGCCACGGGGGGCCGCTTCGCCGACTATATCGGCTGGCTGCAGTCGCGCGACCACGGTGCCAGCGAGGCCTTCTGGAAGGCGCAACTGGCGCCGCTGGACGCGCCCACGCGTCTGCTGGCGGCACTGCCAACGCCCGGGCATGGTCACGGCCAGGCCGAGCATCACCATCTGCTCGACACCCGCGAAACCGCCGCGCTGGCTTCCTTCGCGCGCGCGCAGAAGGTCACGCTGAACACGCTGGTGCAGGCCGCATGGCTGTTGCTGCTGCAGCGGTGCACCAGCCAGCCATTCGTGGCGTTCGGCGCTACCGTCGCAGGTCGCCCTGCCGACCTGCCTGGGGCGCAGCAGATGCTGGGCCTCTTCATCAACACGCTGCCGGTGATCGCGGCGCCGCGCCCGCAGCGGGCAGTGGGCGACTGGCTGCGCGAAGTGCAGGCGCTCAACGTCGCCGCCCGCGAGCACGAGCACACGCCGCTGTACGACATTCAGCGCTGGGCCGGCCACGGAGGACAGGCGCTGTTCGACTCGATCGTCGTGTTCGAGAACTACCCCGTCGACGCCGCGCTGCGCCGCACGCCGGCTGGCCTGGCCTTCTCGGACGTGCGCAATCGTGCCGAAACCAACTATCCGCTGACGCTGCTGTTCGCGCACACCGATACGCTGCACCTGACTTGCCGCTTCGACCGCGCGCTGCTGGCCGAGCCGCAGGCACGCCAACTGGCGCAAAGCCTGTTTGCCGTGCTGGGCCAGATGGCGGCTGACGCGGCGCGGCCGCTTGGCGAGATCGGATTGCTGGCGCCCGAGGACATGAATGCCGTGCTCGCGCTGGGCACCGACCCACAGCCCTATCCGCCGGCGCAACCCGTGCACCGGCTGTTCGAAGCCCGCGTGGCCGCACAGCCCGATGCCATGGCACTGTGCTTCGGCGGCCAGGCGCTGACCTACGCGGCGCTGAACCGCCGCGCCAACGCGCTTGCCCATCGGCTGATCGCGCAAGGCGTCGGACCGGACGTGCCTGTGGGCGTGCTGGCCGAGCGCTCGATCGAGATGGTCGTGGCCCTGCTGGCCATCCTCAAGGCCGGCGGCGCCTATGTGCCGTTCGATCCCGACTATCCCGCCGACCGGCTCGCCTACATGATCGAGGACAGCGGCGTGGCGACGGTGCTGGTGCAGCGCCCGGAGGCGATGCCGCCGCTGTCCCGCGCCGTGTCGGCCATCGACCTGACCGACGCCGCGCTGTACGCGCACGGCGACGACGGCAATCCGCAGCCGCTGCTGTCGCCCGAGAACCTGGCCTACGTGATCTATACCTCCGGGTCGACCGGACGGCCTAAGGGCGCCGGCAACCGCCACGGCGCGCTGCACAACCGGCTCTGGTGGATGCAGGCGCAGTATCGGCTGACCGCGGCGGACACGGTGCTGCAGAAGACGCCATTCAGCTTCGATGTTTCGGTCTGGGAGTTCTTCTGGCCGCTGATGACGGGCGCGCGGCTGGCGCTGGCAGCGCCCGGCGACCACCGCGATCCGCAGCGGATCGCGGCACTGATCGCGCAGCATCGTGTCACCACGCTGCACTTCGTGCCCGCGATGCTGCAGGCATTCGTGGCCGACGACACGGTCGCCGCATCATGCGCGAGCCTGCGCCATATCGTCTGCAGCGGCGAGGCGCTGCCCGCCGACCTCGCGCGCCGCACCATGTCCTTGCTGCCGTGGGCCGGCCTGCACAACCTGTACGGCCCCACCGAGGCGGCCATCGACGTCACCCACTGGACCTGCCGCGACGATGGCGGGCATGCCGTGCCGATCGGGCGCCCGATCGCCAACGTCGGCGCCCATGTGCTCGACGCCGCGCTGCATCCGGTGCCCGCAGGCGTTGCCGGTGAGCTCTATCTGGGCGGCGCGGGGCTGGCGCGCGGCTATCTCGGCCGCGCGGCGCTGACGGCCGAACGCTTTATCGCCGATCCGCATGGCGCACACGGCGAACGGCTTTATCGCACCGGCGACCTGGCGCGCCGCCGTGCCGACGGCCAGATCGAATACCTGGGCCGGCTCGACCACCAGGTCAAGATCCGCGGGATGCGGATCGAGCTTGGCGAAATCGAAGCGCGGCTGCTGGCGCACGACAGCGTGCGCGAGGCGGTGGTGATCGCGCTGACCGGAGACGGCCCGGCGCGGCTGGTCGCCTACCTCGTGCCGGCAGCCGGTGCTGCCATCGACCTCGCCACGCTGCGCGACTGGCTCGCGCAGGCACTGCCCGACTACATGGTGCCGGGTGCCTTGGTCTTGCTTGCGCGGATGCCCGTCACGGCCAACGGCAAGCTGGACCGCCGCGCGCTGCCGGCCCCCGAGTTTGCCGGCACGGCCGCCTGCGAGGCGCCGCGGGCAGGCATCGAAGCCACGCTGGCCGAAGTCTGGTCCACGGTGCTGAAGGTACCGCGCGTGGGCCGGGCCGACAACTTCTTCGAGCTCGGCGGCGATTCGATCCTGAGCCTGCAGATCGTCGCGCGCCTGCGCGCGCTGGGCTGGCTGCTGACGCCGAAGCAGCTTTTCGAACGGCAGACGCTGGCCGAGGTGGCCGGCGTGCTAACCCCGCTCGAAGGCCAGGCCGCCGGGGGCGCAGCGCCATCGGTGCAGCGCCGCACCGCGCTGCGCAGCGAAGACTTTCCGCTGGCGCGCCTGTGGCAAGCCCAGCTCGACAGCCTTGGCCTCGACGCCACGCAGGTACGAGACCTGTATCCGCTGTCGCCGATGCAGGCGGGCATGCTGTACCACAGCGTCGCACGGGCCGATGCCGGCAGTGCCTATATCAACCAGCTTCGCGTCGACGTGGACGGACTCGATCCGGAACGCTTCGCGCGGGCATGGCGCGAGGCGCTGGCCTGTCACGACACGCTGCGCACCGGCTTCCTGCAGCGCGGCGAACAGCCGTTGCAATGGGTGGCGCACGACGTGGCGCTGCCGCTGGCCGAAGCGGACTGGTCGGCGCATCGGCCCGCATCGCTGCCGGCCGCGCTGGACCAGCTTGCTGCCGCCGATCTCGCGCGCGGCTTCGACCTGGAATGTCCGCCGCTGATGCGGCTGACGCTGGTGCGCACCGGCGCCGCACGTCACCAGCTGGTCTGGACCGTTCACCACCTCCTGCTCGATGGCTGGAGCACGTCGCAACTGCTGGGCGAAGTGCTCCAGCGCTATGCCGGCGAGACGGTCGCGGTGGCCAATGGCCGCTTTGCCGACTACATCGGCTGGCTGCAGCAACGCGATGCCAATGCCGCACAGGCGTTCTGGGCCGCACAGCTCGATGGTTTCGATACGCCCACACGGCTGGCGCAGGCACTGCCGGCACCCGCCGCCGGCGACGGCTACGGGCTGCTGCGGCATGCGTGCAGCGTGGCGTTGACCGAACGCCTGTCCGCCTATGCCCGCGCGCAGAAGGTGACGATCAATACGGTGGTGCAGGCCGCCTGGCTGCTGCTGTTGCAGCGCTACACGGGCCAGCGGCGCGTCGCATTCGGCGCCACCGTGGCCGGCCGCCCCGCCGAAGTGCCGGGCACCCAGCAGATGCTGGGGCTGTTTATCAACACGCTGCCGGTGCTGGCCGCGCCACGGCCCGAGCAGGACCTGGGCGACTGGCTGCGCGAACTGCAGGCGTTCAACCTGTCCGCGCGCGAGCACGGGCACACGCCGCTGTCCGATATCCAGCGCTGGGGCGGCCAGGCCGGCCAGCGGCTGTTCGACAGCATTCTCGTGTTCGAGAACTTCCCGCTGGAGGACGCGCTGGAGTCGGCCACGCGCAGCGGCCTGCGCTTCGAGACGCAAGGCAGCACCGGCCTGACCGAATACGAAATGGACGTCGAGGTCAGCCTGCGGCAGACCCTGCAATTGAGCTTCACCTATATGCGGCGCGCATTCGACGCCGCGCAGGTGGAGCGGATCCGTGCGCAGATGATGGCGCTGCTGGAAACCATCGGCACGGTGCCGGGGCAGACCGTTGGTGCGCTGGGCCTGTTGACGGAGCATGAAGAGGCCGCGTTGCTGGCACTGGGCCATGGTGTTGCGCCGGCCGACGACGGCCTGCCGGCGCACGCCCGCATCGCCCGCCGCGCGGCGGCCAGGCCCGATGCCGTCGCCGTGGTCTGCGGCGCGCAGACGCTGCGCTACGGCGAACTGCTCGACCGTGCCGACCGCCTCGCCGCCGTGCTGCATGCGCGCGGCATCGGCGCCGAGGACCGCGTCGGCATCGCGCTGTCCCGTTCGCCTGACATCCTCGTGGCGCTGCTGGCCGTGCTGCGCAGCGGCGCGGCCTATGTGCCGTTCGATCCGGCTTATCCGAAGGACCGGCTGGCCTATCTGTTCGAGGACAGCGCGATCCGACTGCTGGTCACTGAACCGGCGCTGCTCGATGCGCTGCCCGCACCGGCGTCGCTGCCGGTGCTGATGCTCGACATGGTCAGTGCCGAGGTGGCGCCACTGGCCGAAGTGGCCGTGCATCCCGACCAGCTCGCCTACGTGATCTACACCTCGGGCTCGACCGGCCGGCCCAAGGGCGTCTGCGTCTCGCACGGCCCGCTCGCCATGCATGTGGCGGCCACCATCGACGCCTACGAGATGGGCATCCATTCACGCGAGCTGCACTTCCTGTCGTTCGCCTTCGACGGCGCGCATGAGCGCTGGCTCTGCGCGCTCGCCGGCGGCGGCTCGCTGGTGCTGCGCGACGACGCCCTGTGGACGCCCGAGCAGACCGCCGCGGCGATGACGCGCCACGGCGTGACCAACGCCGGCTTCCCGCCGGCCTACCTGCGCCAGCTGGCCGAATACTGCGAGCAAAGCGGTGAGCGGCCAGACGTCTCGCTCTACTCGTTCGGCGGCGAGGCGATGCCGCGCAGCGCCTTCGCCCAGGCGCGTCGCGCGCTGGCGCCGCGAAGCTTCATCAACGGCTATGGGCCCACCGAGACCGTGGTCACGCCGATGGTGTGGAAGGTCCGTGCCGAGGCGCCGGAAGCCGATTTCCCCGGCACCTACGCACCGATCGGACGCCCGGTGGGCGACCGTTGCTGCTATCTGCTCGATGCCGAGCTTAACCTGGTGCCGCCTGGCGTGGCGGGCGAGCTCTATATCGGCGGCGAAGGGCTGGCGCGCGGCTACCTGAACCGCGCCGCGATGACCGCCGAGCGCTTCGTGCCCGATCCGTTCGCCGACGATGGCGCGCGGCTCTATCGCACCGGTGACCTGGCCCGCTGGCTGCCCGACGGCCAGCTCGAATACCTGGGCCGCATCGACCAGCAGCTCAAGATCCGGGGCTTCCGCATCGAGCCGGGTGAGATCGAGGCACGCATCCTGGCGCAGCCAGGTGTGGGAAACGCGGCCGTGCTGGCGGTCGAGGGGCCGTCCGGGGCGCGGCTGGCGGCGTATGTAGTGCCTTCCGGCGCCACGGTCGATATCGCCGCGCTGCGCACGGCGCTCGCTGCAGAACTGCCCGACTACATGGTCCCGGCCGTCTTTGTCGTCCTCGACGCCCTGCCGCTGACGCCCAACGGCAAGCTCGATCGCCGCGCCCTGCCCGCACCCGGAGCGGAAACATCCGACCAGTACGTCGCGCCGCGTACCGAGGCCCAACGCTGGCTCGCACAGGTCTGGCAGGACGTGCTCGGCGTCGGGCGCATCGGCCTCGATGACAACTTCTTCGCGCTCGGCGGCGATTCGCTGCTGAGCCTCAAGGTGATTTCGCGTGTACGGGCCAACAAGGCGCTCGGGCTGGACCTGAAGCTGCGCGACCTGATGCGGACGCCCACCATCGGCCAGTTGTTGCCCGCTGGCGAGGCGGCCGCAACGGCGCCAGTCACTGCGCTGCGCGTGCTTGCGCAAGGGCCGGCGGGCAGTACGCTGCCGCCGGTTGCCTGCGTCCATGCCGCACTCGGCACGCTGTTCGACTACGACGCGATCGTCGCGCAACTGGGCGCGCAGCGGACCGTCTATGGCTTGCAGTCGCGCGCGCTGGCCGACCCCGCGTGGCGCGACGCTTCCCTGGCGTCGATCGCGGCCGACTATGTGCGCGAATGGCGCGCGGTGCAGCCGCAGGGGCCGTATCTGCTGCTGGGCTGGTCGCTGGGCGCCACGCTGGCGACGCTGATGGCGCGCGAGCTGGAAGCGCAGGGGCAGACGGTCCAGTGGCTCGGCCTGTTCGATCCCTTCGTACCAGAGCCACGGCAGCCTGACTCAGGCGAATCGCAACCAGCGCCGGGCTGGCCAGCCGCGCTGGCGGCGTTCGCCACCCGCCTGCTGCCCGGTGCCGGACCGCTGGCGCTGCCGGACAACACCGGCGCGGAGCCGGATGCCGATACCGTGCGCGCGCTGCTCGCCCCGCTCGTGGCCGACGCCTCGGCGACGCAGGGAGGGCTAGGCGCCGACGAGCTCGCGCAGATGTTCGTTGCCGCGCATCGCCTTGGCGCGCTGGCGGCGGCCCAACAGGCAGTGCCTGTAGTCAGCGCACCACGCGCGGTCTGGTGGCGCGCCGGCCGCGAAGGCGCTGCCGCGCGGCTGGCCGGCTGGCAGGGCGCGCCCCGCCACGAGACCGTGCTCGACGGCGTCGACCACCATGCAATCGTGCGCGACAAGCGGCTTCTGGCCCAGCTCGCCGCCTGCCTGGGAGGGGCCCCGGACGCGGATGCCGCCGCCCGACACCCGGAAATCGGTGCCGCAACCCTTCCAACGTAGTAGGCCATTTGCAGACATCGCCTTAACGCAAATAACAATGATTTGCATTTACAATACGGCACGAATCAATACGCCGAAATCCAGGAGGAATATGTACCGGGGTAAGACGGGCGGGTCGGGTCAGGCCCAGCACTGCCGCCAACCATTCGCGCTGACGGCGCTGGCACTGGCTGTATCGATGCAGGCAGCGTATGCGCAAAGCGGCGGCACCACGGCAGCGGCCGGCATCGCAGAGGTCCAGTTGCCCGCCGTCAGCGTGCGCGCCGACAACGCGGAGAACTACGGACCGGCGGGAAAGAAGTCGGTATCCGCCACCAAGTCCGATGTGCCGATCGAAGACACGCCACAGTCGATCAGCGTCATCACCGCCGACCAGATGCGCGCCCAGGGGGCGCAGCGCGTGGAGGAAGCCCTGCGCTACAGCGCGGGGGTGCGTACCGAGCCGATCGTCGATACGCGGCGCAGCACCTACATGATCCGCGGTTTCACCGTTTCCCAGAACAGCCAGTACTGGGACGGCCTGAAACTGCCGGCATCCGGCGGCTACGGCGGCTGGGAGCTGGAGCCGTACAGCCTGGAGCGCGTCGACGTCGTGCGCGGCCCGTCGTCGGTCCTGTATGGCCAGACCTCCCCGGGCGGGCTGATCAACCAGATCAGCAAGCGGCCGCAAGCGGAGACCGCCAACGAGATCAACCTCAGTTTCGGCAACTACGACCGCAAGGAGGTGTCCGGCGACTTCACCGGCGCGCTGGACAAGGACGGCAAGGTCCTGTACCGCGTGACCGCGCTGGCACGCGACAGCGGGACGCAGACGAACATGGCCGGCGACGACCGGCTGTTCATCTCGCCGCAGATCACGTGGCGCCCCACCGATGCCACCAGCTTCACCGCCTACGCCCAGATCTATCACGACAATGCCGGCAACAGCGCCAACTTCCTGCCGGCACTGGGCACCATCACGCCGTTGGCCAACGGCTCGAAAATCCCGACCGACCTGTTCACCGGCGAACCCGGCTTCGACCGCTTCAAGCGCGAACAGTACATGGTGGGCTACGAGTTCTCGCATCGCCTGAACGATACGCTGACGCTGCGCCAGAACCTGCGCTACGGCCACATGTACGTCAGCTATGAAAATATCGGCGGCAACAGCGGCCTGGTCGCGAACCCGCCCAACGGCCCGTACCTGCTGCGGCGGATCGGCCTGCGCTCGAACGAGTCGTTCAACCTGTTCACCGTCGACAACCAGGCGCAGATCAAGGTAAAGCACGGCATCTTCGACCACACCATCCTGACCGGTATCGACTACTCGCGCTCGACGTTCGACCGCCTGCTGGGCCTGACGGGCAGCACGCCGGCCGCGCAGCCGCCGCTGAACATCTTCAATCCGGTGTACGGCAACTTCGTCGCGCCGAACTACCAGACCGACGCCGACACCACGCGCAGCCAGATCGGCTTCTACCTGCAGGACATGGTGCGGATTGCGGACCGCTTCGTGCTGCAGCTCGCCGGCCGCTACGACAAGGCCAAGGTCAGCACGCAGACGCGCACGATCGCGACCAATGCCCTCGCCCGCACCGGCAGCGACGACGGCAAGTTCACCGGGCGCGCCGGCCTGCTGTGGGAAGGGCCGTACGGGCTGTCGCCCTACCTGAGCTATTCGACGTCGTTCGAGCCGGCGACGGCCGTGCCGCTGTTTGGCGGCGGCACGCCCCAGCCCACCACCGGCAAGCAGTACGAGGCCGGCCTGAAGTGGCAGCCCACCGGCAGCCGCAGCTTCGCCCAGTTGTCGCTGTTCAACCTGACGCAGCAGAACGTGCTGACCACGTCGCCGGTGAGCGGCTTCCAGTCGCAGCTAGGTGAAGTGCGTTCGCGCGGCGTGGAACTGGAAGGCACGTGGTCGGTCACGCCCAACTTCAACATCCTGGCGTCGTACACGTACACGGATGCCGAGGTCACACAGGCCGGCCCGAACGCGCCGAATGCCGGCAAGACGCCGCAGTACGTGCCGCGGCACATGGCATCGCTGTGGGCGGACTATCGGCTGTCCGGCGGGTTCCTGGCCGGTGTCTGGGTCGGTGGCGGGGTGCGCTACGTGGGCAAGACCTACGACCAGACCAACGTGACCGAGGTGCCGGCGTTCACGCTGGTCGACCTGGCCGCGAGCTATTCGTTTGCCCGGCACTACACGCTGCGCCTGAACGTCAACAACCTGTTCGACAAGACCTACGTGGCCGCATGCGACAGCGCCACCAACTGCTACTACGGCCGCCGCCGCACCATCATCGGTACGGTGACCTACCGCTGGTAAGCAGCGCACGCCGCCCCTGTCCGGAGCCCGGGCGGGCGCGGCGCCGCCTTGCAGGAGAAAAACATGAAAGCCCCCACGCTGCGCATCTGGTACGCGATCCACCGCTGGACCAGCCTGCTGTGCACGCTGAACCTGCTGGTGCTGTGCGTCACCGGCCTGCTGCTGATCTTCCACGAAGATATCGATGCGCTGCTGGGCCAGGAACACCACGGCCTGGTGTCCGCCGAGCGCACCGCCGCCGTGCCGGCACAGCGTCCGCCGCTGCAGGCGCTGGTCGATACGGCGCGGGCCGCGCAGCCGGGACAGGTGCCCAAGTCGATCTCGTTTGCCGAGGACGACGCCGATGCCGTCGGCGTGCGCGTTGGCCCGCCCGGCGAGCCGAAGCTGCGCAACGGCACCACGATCCAGTTCGACGCCGCCACCGGCGCGCCGCGCAAGCCCGGTCCGCCCGGCGAGACCTTCAGCGGCTTTATCCTCAAGCTGCACCTGAACCTGTTCCTGGGCCTGCCCGGGCAGTTCTTTATCGGCTTGATCGGCGTGCTGTTCGCACTGAGCCTGATCAGCGGGCTGGTGCTCTACGGGCCGTTCATGCGCAAGCTGGCCTTCGGCCTGGTGCGCTTCGGCAAGCCGGTGCGCGTGGTGCAGGCGGACCTGCACAACCTGTTCGGCATCGTGGTGATGGTGTGGGCGCTGGTGGTGGGACTGACCGGCACGTTCCTGTCGTTCTCGCCGCTGATCATCGGGCTCTGGCAGAAGACCGAGCTGCAGCACCTGATCGCCACGCTGCCGGGCCCGACGCCGCCGGCGTTGGTGCCGGTGGACCGCGCACTGGCTGCCGCCGACCGCGTGGTGCCGGGCAAGGACCCGGCCTTCGTGTTCTATCCGAACACCGAGTTCTCGACCGGGCGCCACTACGGCGTGGTGCTGCGCGGCCATACCGAGTTGCAGAAGCGCGTCTATGCGATCGTGCTGGTCGATGCCGGCGACGGCAGCGTGGCGGCGGTGCGCGGCATGCCGTGGTACCTGCAGGTGCTGCTGCTGTCGGCGCCGTTCCACTTCGGCGACTACGCCGGCAGGCCGCTGCAGATCCTGTGGGCGCTGCTGACCGTGATCACGGCGGGCGCCACCGTGACCGGTTTCATCTTCTGGCTGAAGCGGCCGCGGCGCAGCCGCGACGATGTGCGCGCACCGCTGCCGCAGCAATTGTCTGGAGACCAGGCATGAAGCTGACCGACAACACCTGGCCGATGCCGGTCCTGCTGGGCGTGCTGTCCCTGGGCGGCCTTGCGGCAGGCATCTTTGGCGATGGCGCGTGGGATGCGCTGTGCTGGGTCGGCCTTGGCGTGCCGGTTGCGGTTACGGCGTGGTGGCTGCGGCGGCAGTGGCGGGAGCGAGGCCACTCCCCACGGCGTTAAGCGCACGGGCGCCCGCCACGCGCGGGCAGGTGCCGCACTGCCCCTCGCCCGGCAGCCGGTAGTTCAGGCAGCAGTTGCGCCGTACCGGCACCACGCCGGGCGCCTCCGGCCCGGCACCCGGCCGGAACGCACCGTGGAACGGATTCGCGAAGCCATCGGCGGAGACGGCATGTTCGATCCACGCCAGGACTTCGGCGCGCCTTTCCACATATTGGGGGGCGGCCAGCGCCGGATGGGCGGCGAGCTGCCGCGCCACACCGGCAGCGGCGACACCGCCGGTACACCAGAGCAGTCGCGGCGACACCCGGGCAGCCGCTGCCAGCGCCGCCACCACCTGCGGCAGGTGGCCGTCCAGCAGTGGCGCCAGCTGTGCCGCCAGCGTGGCGCGCTGCGGCTTGCCGGCATCGGGTAATACCAGGCTGGCGAGGCGCCCATCGGCGGCACCATGCCAGCTCACGCCGGGATGACCGAACGGCAGGCTGCGCCGATGCAGCGCCGCCGCGGCCAGCGCGCCCGGCAGCACCGCCAGCGTGTAGTCGCGGAACCATGCCGCTGCCAGCGCGCGCCGGTCATCGCAACCCAGCGTCCGCGCCGACCGGTCCAGGCATCCGGCGGCCCATTGGCGGTCCAGCGCGGCCGCGGCGAGCGGCGATGGCTGCACGGCGCCCTCGCCGGCAATGGCCAGGCGCTCGCCGAACGGGCGTAGCGGTCCGGCAAAGAACGGGGCGAGCAAAGCGAT
This sequence comes from Cupriavidus necator, assembly GCF_040578825.1. Classification (GTDB taxonomy): domain Bacteria; phylum Pseudomonadota; class Gammaproteobacteria; order Burkholderiales; family Burkholderiaceae; genus Cupriavidus; species Cupriavidus necator_E. The sequence goes on from NZ_JBEFLI010000013.1 coordinate 14,757, forward strand.
CATCGAGGTCTGATGCGATGGCCGGGGCGACATGCCGGCCTGCACGACGGATGACGAATGCCGGGCGCAAGAAGTTAGTGGCGCGATGCCATGGCGTGATGCGCGCCCTGCGATGATCGATGCGCGCCGCTAACTTTCCGCCGCGGCCGCACGTCATCCGGTCAGTAATGACCTCAAACCACGCCCGCATGACGCTATTTGCCTCCCTGCCGCGCACGCTGCGCCTCACCATCGTCCTGGCCGCCGCGGCCAGCCTGGCTGCGGGGCTGTGCGCCGTCAGCATGGTCGCGCTGATCAACCGCGTGCTGGCCACGCAAGGCGCCGACGCGCCACGCGTGGCGCTGCCGTTCGCGGCGCTGGCGATTGCCGTACTGGCGTGCCGCACGCTGGCATCGACGCTGTTCGTCCGGGTCAGCCAGAGCGCGCTGGCACGCATCCGCGCGCAGATCTGTGAGCGATTCATCGGCGCGCCCTACCCGCATATCGAACAGACCGGCAATGCGCGCGTGCAGGCCGCGCTGGCCGATGACAGCACGCATGTGGCCAACGGCCTGTCGGTGATCCCCGTGGTGCTGACCAATGCGATGGTGGTGCTGGGCTGCCTGGGCTACCTGGCGTGGCTGTCGTTGCCGACGTTCGCGATCGCCTGCGCGATCCTGGGCATCGGCTCGTGGATCTATCACCTGAACCACCGCCGCGCGCTGGTGCACCTGAAGCAGGCCGGCATCGCGCAGGACACGCTGCATGGCCAGTTCAAGGCGCTGGTAGCGGGCGCGCGCGAACTGAAGCTCAACCACGACAAGCAGCGCAGCTTCCTGCGCGACAGCCTCGGCGCCACGCTCGAGGCGGTGCGCGCGACACGGACGCGGGGCCTGTCGATCTTCTTCGTCGCGCTTGGCTTCGGCAGTTTCCTGTTCTTCGCGGTGATCGGCGGCGTGCTGTTCGCTCCGCGCGCCACGCCGCTCGATCCGGCGGTGATGACGGGCTTCACCATCATGTTTCTCTACATCATGTCGCCGCTGGAATCCCTGCTGAACGCGCTGCCGGCGCTGAGCATGGGCCGCCTGGCCTATGCCCGCATCGAGGCCCTGGGTGCCGATGCCGCGCCCGAAGCGCCCCCGGGCGCGCCGACAGCGGCACCGTTCTCGTCGGTGTCGCTGGATGGCGCGAGCCACCGTTATTTCCACGAGGCCGAGAACAGCTTCTTTGCCCTCGGTCCCGTCGACCTGACGCTGCGCGCCGGTGACATCGTGTTCCTGGTCGGCGGCAACGGCAGCGGCAAGACCACCCTGGCCAAGCTGATCGCCGGCCTGTACCCGCCGCTGTCGGGCCATTTGCTGCACAACGGCAAGGCGGCGGACCCGGCGCGCCTGGCGGACTACCGCGCGCTGTTTTCTGCCGTGTTCTCGGACTTCCACCTGTTCGACACGCTGCTGGCGCACGACCCCCAGGACGAGGCCCTGGCCAACCGGCTGGTCGAGCGCTTCCAGCTTGGCCACAAGGTCAGCGTGCGCGGCGGGCGGTTCACCACGCAGGCGCTGTCGCAAGGCCAGCGCAAGCGGCTGGCCCTGATCGTCGCCTGCCTGGAGCGGCGCCCGGTGCTGATCCTCGATGAATGGGCCGCCGACCAGGACCCGCTGTTCAAGGACATCTTCTACCGCGAGGTACTGCCGGAACTGCGTGCCCAGGGCAAGGCGGTGCTGGTGATCTCGCACGATGACCGGTACTTCGGCCTGGCCGACCGCCTGATCAGGATCGAGAACGGCCAGCTCGTCGGCGACAGCGCGCCCGGCCACGCCGCGCCGGCGCTGGAAGCCTCCGCGGCCTGAGTCGCCGCCTCACTCCTACCGTATTGCCCATGCCACTGCACCCAGATCTCGAAGCCCTGCTCGACATGGTGGACATCGCCACCACCGCCGGCAAACGCCCGGTCATCCACCAGCTCACGCCCGCGCAGGCGCGGCGTGAGTTCGACGCGGCCTGCGCCGCGCTCGACCTGCCGCCCGAGCCGCTGGCGCGCGTGGAGGCATTGCTGATCCCCACACGCGACGGCCAGCATGTCGACGCCCGGCTCTACGCGCCCCGCGTGAAGGGAGACGGGCCGGCGCTGCCGGCACTGCTGCACTTCCACAGCGGCGGCTTTACGGTAGGCAGCCTCGCGTCGCATGCATCGCTGTGCAGCGCACTGGCGGCACGCACGCCCTGCGCGGTGCTGTCAGTGGCCTACCGGCTGGCACCCGAACATCGCTTCCCGACGGCTGCCAACGACGCCGTCGACGCACTGGCCTGGCTGGGCACGCATGCCGCCGCGCTGGGCCTGGACGCCGCGCGCATCGCCGTGGGCGGCGACAGCGCGGGCGGCACGCTCAGCGCCATGCTGGCGCTGGCCGCACGCGACGATCCTGCATTGCCGCAGCCCTGCCTGCAAGTGCTGTGCTATGCCGGCCTGGGCGGGCGCACCGACACCGACTCGCACCGGCGCTACGGCGAGGGCTATTTGCTCGATACGGACACCATCGAATGGTTCTACCGCCAGTACCTGCGCGATGCGAGCGACCGCGACGACTGGCGCTTCGCACCGCTGCTCGCGCCGGATCATCGCGGCGTGGCGCCGGCGCTGCTGGTGCTGGCCGAATGCGATCCGCTGCGCGACGAGGGCCACGCCTACGCACGCAAGCTGACCGATGCCGGTGTAGCGGTGACGGTGCGCGAATACGCGGGCATGGTCCACGAGTTCCTGCGCATGGGCAATATCGTCGCCGAGGCCGCGCAGGGGCATGCGGACATCGCGCAGGCGCTGGTGCAGGCTTTCCAGGCGCGCGCTGCGGCACCCGCCGCCATGGTGCATGGCTGCGTGACAACCCTGGCGTGCGCCTAAATTCGCCTGGCGCTGCATCGTCTCGATAGGCATGGTGGGCGGGGCGATCAGCGCGCCCCGCCCGACCGCTTCGCCTGGACAGGACTCCAATGTCGACTACGCTCTCTCCCTTCTCGCGCCACGTTTCGTTCGCCGCGCGGCCCGCGCTGCGCTGCGACAGCCAGTTCGATGGCGCCTGGCTCACGGTCATGCAAGCAGGTGGCCAGCTCGCCCGCTTCGGGCTCGACGGCCATGCGCTGCACTTGCTAGACAGCGCGGCCGGCGACGATGCGCTGGCGCATGCCACCATGGCGGCGCTCGATGCCGCGTTCGCGCACGGCGCACCGCGCACGCTGCACGTGCAGTTGGAATCGCGCGATGCCGGGCGCCGGCTCCATGACCTGGGCGTGCTGGTGCGCGACCCCTCCGGCGCACGCGGCAGCGTCGCCCATGCCGAACTGCTGTGGCAGCTTCCCGAGCTGTACATGGCGCCGGCCGCCGGGCCGTATCCGCTGCGCTACACGATGACAGACGGCAAGCGCCATCCGCAGCGCCCGCCCAAGCCGCATGGCGTGGTCTATGCGCGCCACATCCCCTGGCTCGGGCAGACGCTGACGCTGCGCGCGGCAGAACTCGCGCGCGACCTGCCGCTGCTCCATCGCTGGATGAACGACCCCGACGTCGCGTACTTCTGGAACGAGGACGGCGACGAAGCGAAACACCGCGCCTACCTGCAAGGGCTGATCGACGACCCGCACATGCTGCCGCTGATCGCCGCGTTCGACGACAAGCCGTTCGGCTACTTCGAGGTCTACTGGGCGAAGGAAAACCGCGTCGCCCCGTTCTACGACGCGCACGACCACGACCGCGGCTGGCATGTGCTGATCGGCGAGCCGGACTTCCGCGGCAAGGCGTTCCTGACCGCGTGGTTCCCGGCCATCCAGCACTACCAGTTCCTCGACGATCCGCGCACGCAGCGGATCGTGGGCGAGCCGCGCGCGGACCATGTGCGGCAGATCGCCAATCTCGACAAGGCGGGCTTCTCCAGGATCAAGGAGTTCGACTTCCCGCACAAGCGCGCCATGCTGGTGATGCTGCTGCGCGAGCGGTTTTTTGGCGAGCACCTGTTGCTTCCCGCTTTGCCGCCCGCCTTGTCCCCTTCTTTCCCGATTGCTCAGCAAGGACCGAACCCATGACGCTACGCGACATCTCCCCTGCCGCCCACGACCTGATCGGCATCGGCTTCGGGCCGTCCAACCTGGCCCTGGCCATCGCGCTGCAGGAGCAGGCCGCCGCCGGGCGGCCGCTCGACGCGCATTTCCTCGAGAAGCAGCAGGACTATCAGTGGCACGGCAATACCCTGGTGGCGCAGAGCGAGATGCAGATCTCTTTCCTGAAAGACCTGGTGTCGATGCGCAACCCCACCAGCCCCTACAGCTTCATCAACTACCTGCACCGCCACGGGCGCCTGGTCGATTTCATCAACCTGCGCACGTTCTACCCCAGCCGCATGGAGTACAACGACTACCTGCGCTGGGCCGCCAGCCACTTTGCCGCGCAGTGCAGCCATGGCGAGGAAGTGGCGCGGATCGAGCCCGAAGCGCAGGGCGGGCGCATCGGGCGCGTGCGCGTGGTGTCGGTCGATGCGCAGGGCCGCGAGCGCACGCGGCTGGCGCGCGTGCTCGTGCTGTCGACCGGCGGCACGCCGCGCATTCCGGACGCCTTCGCCGGCCTGCGCGGCGACCCGCGGCTCACCCACCATAGCGGCTACCTGCGCTGGATCGGCGCGCAGCCTTGCACCAGCGGCAAGCCGATGCGCATCGCCGTGATCGGTGCCGGCCAGAGCGCCGCCGAGGCGTTCATCGACCTGCATGACAACTACCCGTCGGTCAAGGTGGACTGGATCGTCCGCGGCGCCGCGCTGAAGCCGGCCGACGACAGCCCCTTCGTCAACGAGATCTTTGCGCCGGCCTATACCGATGTGGTGTTCGAGCAGGCGCAGGCAGGACGCGACCGGCTGATCGAGGAATACCTGAACACCAACTACTCGGTGATCGACGCCAACCTGATCGACCAGATCTACGCGATGCTGTATCGCCAGAAGGTCAGCGGACAGTTCCGCGTCAACCTGCTGACGTGCAAGGCGGTGAAGGCCGCCCATGCCGGCGCGAACGGGATCGAGCTGAGCATCGCCGCGACCGCACCGGGCGCCGATGCCGACACCGAGACGCGCCGCTACGATGCCGTGGTGCTGGCCACCGGCTACGAGCGCGAAAGCCATCGCCGCCTGCTGGCCCCGCTGGCGCGCTACCTCGGCGATTTTTCGGTGGATCGCAATTACCGCGTACAGGCAGAACCGGAACTCGCGGTGCCGGTGTATCTGCAGGGCTTCTGCCAGAGCAGCCACGGCCTCAGCGACACGCTGCTGTCGGTGCTGCCGGCCCGGGCCGAAGAAATCGCCAGCGACATCCACGACGCACTGGCCGGCGAGCGCCGCTGGATGCCGCAGCCCGCTCAGGCCGGCGGCAGCCAGGCCATCGCCGCGGCGTAGCCGGCCGGGGCCTGCCGCCCATACAGCCGGGTCCGCGCCAGCGCCGCCGCATGCCCGGCCAGCTGGCCGGCTTCGGGCACCGCGGCGAAGCGGTGCGCTTCGCCCTGCGCCCCGGCCACCACCGAAACATGCTGCAGGTGGTCGGCAATCCCTAGTCCCAGCGCCTTCAGCACGGCCTCCTTGGCGGTCCAGAGCGCGAAGAACGCGCCCGGCCATGCCTCGGCATGCAGCGCTGCCAGCCACGCAAGCTCGCGCGGCGTCAGGCAGTGCGCCGCCATCTCACGTATTGCTTGGGGACCCAGTGCCGGGTCGATGCGCTCGATATCGACGCCGACCTCGCCCCCGCCCCCGGCGATGGCGATCCAGGCATAGCCGCCTGCATGCGAGACATTGAAGCCGGGCGCGCCAAACACATCCAGAAATGGCTTGCCGTGCTGGCCCGTGCGGAATTGCAGCGACGCCGGTGGACACCCCACGCATCGACCAAGCAGCGTTCGCAGCGCTACCCGCGTGGCGGCAAAGCGCAGGCGGTCGGCCGGCTGGCGCAGGCTGGCGGCGTGCGCCTGCTCGGCCGGACAGAGGCAGGTTGCAGTCCCGCGCGCTTCTCTCGCCCCGATATGCGCCGGGTCTTGCAGATCCACTTGCCAGAGGGACACCGCCGGCACCGGGCTGGCGAGGCGGCGTGGCAACCCGGCCGCCGGGTAGGTTCGATATGCCATCCCATGCAAGACGAACGGCAGCGCCATGAATTTAGGTACTCGCCACCGGACTATGAATTTGCCTAGACGAATTCACTGGCGAGAAATTTAATAGCTTTTACATGGCGGAATTTGGAACAACATTTCAACATCGCTCACATCAGAGTTATCTTTTCATAAATTGCGAATCGTTCGTATTCGTATTAACGTACTAGCTCCGCACCGCAGCCACTTCAGGAGCCCGCCCCGTGATTCCCATCACCGTTATTGGCAAACGTCCCGCCCCTGCCGTGGCAGGCGACGCGCTCCTCGGATTATTCCTGGAGAACCGGCGCGCGCTGGTCGGGGCCGCCGCGCGTATCGTGGGCTCGCGCGACCAGGCCGAGGACGTGGTGCAGGACGCCTTCCTGCGGCTGCGCGGCATGACCGACGAGCCGTCGATCCGCTGCCGCCTCAGCTACCTGTTCCAGGTCGTGCGCAACCTGGCGATCGATACCTACCGCCGGCAGACGCTGGAACGGAAATGGATGGCGCCCGAGGACGAAGGCATCAACGCGCCCTCGCCAGCGACTTCGCCCGACATCATCGTGATGGATCGCCAGGCGCTGTGCGCGCTGGCCGGTGCGCTGTCGGAACTGCCCGAGCGCACGCAGCGGGCGTTCGAGATGTGCCGGCTGCAGGGAATGACGCAGAAGGAAATCGCGTCGGCGCTGGGCGTGTCGCCGACGCTGGTGAACTTCATGGTGCGCGATGCCTGCATCCATTGCCGCGCGCGGCTCACGCGGCAGCAGGCGATCTGAGCCGCCGCACGAGCGGCCATGTTGTATGCTCGCGGGTTCCGCGAACCGTACACGAGATTGATGCACCACACCGACGACGCGCTTTCCGAGCACGAATCCTCCGCCATCCACGAGCCTCGCCTGTGGCGAGACAAGGGCTGGACCGCCCGGGTGATCAAGAACGAGGATGGCGACGGCTGGGCGGTCGAAATGATCCGCGACGGCAGCGCCGAGCCGGCGCTGGTCGGTCCCTGGACCATGGGGCGAAACAAGGTCGATCCGAAGCCGCTCGATGCCACCGCCCACCAGACGCTGGTCAAGACCGCTTCGGAAGTCATCCGGCGGCATGAGCAGCAACTGCATGCCCAGCTCAACAAGCAGCTCAGCATCGAGTCCGAGGCCGGCACCGTGACCGTCAGGCTCGCCATCACGCCCGATGAGTTCGAGCCCTACGGCACGCTCACTGCCGTTGATCCCTTCGGCGATGTGATCGCAACCGCCAAGGTGCGGCCCGACTTTCGGCTCACGCGCGACAGCGCCGCCCGCTGGGCGGCTGGCGGCTTCGACAAGATTCGCTAGCCGCGGGTCCGCTCAGGACGCGTTGTCCTCGTCCGCTCGCATCGGGCGGCTGCGCGTCGGCATCTCGGAGTCGAGCACGAGGCGGCCATGGATGCGGCCGTTCATCCGAGTCACGTAATGCGTGCACTCTTCCATATGGGCCGACATCAATGACCGTACCGCTTCCGCATCGCGGTCGCGGGCGGCTTTTACGATGCGCTTGTGGAATTTCACGTTGGCCGCGCCAAAGCGCTCATGCTCGCAGGCCGGCGTGTCGTTGCCGAACACCACCAGCTGCCGGATCATTTCATTGATCAGCTCGCAGCAAAAACGCAGCATCGGATTCGGATTGGCGGCGGCAAGGATGTCGTGGAAGGTCAGGTCTTCCTGGCGCTGGTCCAGCAATGGCGCGGCAGCCGCGGCCGATGCCGGGTCGCAGAGATCGATGGTGCGCTCCAGCGCGCTGAAATCCTCCTCGGTCAGGTGGGGCACCGCACCCGCGGCAAGCTCCGGCTCCAGCAGGCGCCGCACGGTGTAGATATCCGCGATCCCGACGTCCTTGAAGAACAGGTAGTTCTGCATCAGCTGGAAGGTCCGGTCCAGCGGCACTTCCACGATCGTGCCGCCCCCCGCGGGCCCGGTGGTGACGCTGATCAGGCCCTGGACTTCCAGCGATTTCAGCGCCTCGCGGATGGTGCTCTTGCTGACCGAGAACATCTGCTGCAGCTTGCCTTCCTGCGGCAACCTGTCCCCCGGACGCAGGTTACGCTGCGTGATCAGTCGCTTGAGTTCCTCCGCCACCAGGTCCGCACGCTTCTGCTTGCGGATCTCGATGGCGCCACTCTTGCCCTCGCGAAACATCGCCATTTCCCTCTTTCCTCGAAATACTTGCGCACCGCATGCAGGCCACCAGGTATGGGGCGCTCCCATTCTAGTGCCCCGCGTGCGCCGTTTTGAGGCCCAACCGTCCCGATTTCCAGCCTGAACGCCATCCGCCGGACGCTGCAACCCGGGTGCGTAAACCCTGAGATCCCTTTGGTTGACAACGACTTTGGCCGGCTCCTAAGATGATTCTATTCTATTTATCATGATAAATAGAATAAACAGGTTCGATTCTTGCTCGGTCAGGTCGGCACCGGGCGGAATGCACCGAATGCATGTCGGGCAGACGGTGGCGCGCCGTTGACACGGCGCGTCCATGGCCTTCGCCCCGCAGCCGAATCCCCCATACAGAGGAGTGAGCCTTGAATCGTCGTGACCTGCTGAAACTGGCGGCCTTGTCTGCCGTCCCTGCTTCCCTGATCCACGGCCGCACCGCATTCGCCGCGGGCGAGGCCCTGGAATTTGGCTGCCCGGTGCCGATGTCCGGTGCCTTTGCGGCCAACGGCAAGTTCGCCGACCTGGGCATGAAGCTCGCCATCGAGCAGTACGGGCAGGTGCTGGGCCGGCCGCTGCGGTACAGCGTGCTGGACACCGAGGGCAAGCCGGCCACCGCCGTGCGCAAGGTGCAGGAGCTGGCGCAGCAGAAGACGGCGCGCTATTTCGCCGGCGGCATCCTGTCGTCCGAGTCGCTGGCGATGGGCAAGGAGGCCGAGAAGTTCGGCGGCGTATTCGTGACCACCGCCGGCGCCGACGAGATCACCGGCAAGGACTGCAACCGCGCGACGTTTCGCTGGTCGGTGCCGACCTATGGCGCGATCGAGCGCACCGTGCGGCCGCTGATCGAATCGATGCCCAAGGCAAAGCGCTGGTACACCATCACGCCGCAGTATGTGTTCGGCGATGGCCTGCTCTCCGCGGCCAAGGCGATCTTCAAGGAAAAGGGCATCGAGCATGTCGGCAACAGCTACCACGCCCTCACCGAGAAAGAGTTCAGCGGCTACCTGACCAATGCGCTGGCAGCCAGGCCCGACGTGCTGCTGATCCTGAATTTCGGCTCGCAGTCGTCCGATACGCTGCGCCAGGCGGTCAGCTTCGGCATGAAGAAGAACACCACCATCCTGGTGGCGTGGGCGTCGGGCCTGGAGCAGTTCGAATCGCTCGGCGCCGACCTGTGCGAAGGCGTTTATTTCGGGGCGCAGTACTGGCACGGCGTCGATACGCCGCTGAACCGCGACCTGGTCAGGCGCGCCAACGAGAAATTCAAGGCCAATCCCAACTACAGCCTGGCCGGCTCGTATATCTGCACCAAGATCATGGTGGACGGCATGATCAAGGCCGGCAGCGCCGACCCCAAGGCGGTGGTCGCCGCGCTGGAAGGCATGAAATACGAAGGTCTGACCGGGCCGGAAGAAATCCGCGCCGCCGACCACCAGGTGCTGAAGAACTACTACCTGCTCAAGGGCAAGGCCAAAGCGCGCATGAAGGACAAGGACGACTACGCCGAGGTGGTGAGCGTGGGCCAGGCGTTCCTGCCGGTCGGGCAGACCCAATGCAAGATGGCCTGACTGGCCTCAATGGCCTGACGTGTGCGGGGCATCCGCTCCGCTGACAAGGCATACCCAAGCACTACCAGAGCACCGCGCCGCGCGGCGACGCATGGCGCGGCGGCTTCCTTCATTCGCACGCGCTCATGAATGTCTATCTGTTGCAGGTGATCAACGGCGTCGGCATCGGCATGCTCTACTTCCTGCTGGCGGTAGGGCTGTCGATCGTGTTCGGCCTCTTGCGCTTCGTCAACTTCGCGCACGGCGCGTTCTATGCGCTGGGGGCTTACCTCTGCTTCCAGGCGCTGCAGTTCGGGCTCAACTTCTGGGTGGCGCTGGTGGTTGCGCCGCTCATCATCGGCGCACTGGCATGGCTGACCGAGAAGGTCATGCTGCGCTACGTCTACGCGCAGCCGCATGAATTCCATATCCTGGTCACGGTTGGCCTGGCGCTGGCCATCCAGGAACTGATCATCGTCGGCTGGGGGCCCCTGGGCGTCGACGTGCCGCCGCCGGATGCGCTGCAGGGCGTGGTGATGTGGGGCGACTTTATCTATCCGAAGTACCGTCTCTTCGTCATCGGTTTCACCGGCCTGCTGGCGCTGGGCCTGTGGTGGCTGCTGGAAGGCACGCGGCTGGGCAGTGCCGTGCGCGCCGGCAGCGAATCCACCGAGATGGTGTCGCTGCTCGGCATCAATGTGTTCCGCCTGTTCAGCCTGATGTTCGCGCTCGGCGCGGCCACCGCCGCGATTGCCGGCGTGCTGGCGGCACCGATCCGCGGCGCCGAGCCCTTTATGGGCGTGGAAGCACTGGGCGTGGCGTTTATCGTGGTGGTGGTCGGCGGCATGGGCAGCTTTGCCGGGGCACTGGTGGGCGGATTGCTGGTCGGCATCGTACAGAGCCTGATGAGCACGCTGTGGCCCGAGGGCGCGCGGCTGATGATCTACGTTGCCATGGCCGCGGTGCTGCTGCTGCGTCCGCATGGCCTGCTTGGGAGGGGATGATGGCATCGGGCAAACAATGGTTGGTGCGCTACCACTTCTGGTGGCTCGCGCTGGGGGTCGCGCTGCTGCTGCCGCTGACGATGCGGTCCGGCACGCTGGCGACTGAAGTGCTGATCTATGCGATGGCGGCGATGGCCTGCAACTTGCTGCTGGGGTACACCGGGCTGCTGTCGTTCGGCCAGGGCATCTTCTTCGGCCTTGGCAGCTACGCGGTGGGGCTGGCGCTGACGCGCACCGGACTGCCGATGCCGGTGGGCCTGCTGCTCGCCATCGTGATCGGCGCCGCGGCCGCGGCATTGGTCGGCTGGTTCTCGATCCGCCAGCGCGGCACGTACTTCGTGATGCTGACGCTGGCGTTCGCGCAGATGTTCTACTTCCTGGCCTACACCGCGCCCGGCATCACCGGCGGCGACAACGGCCTGCTGGATATCCCGCGCCCGCCGCTGTCGGTGGGCGGCTACCCGCTCGTCGCACTGGCGTCGCCCTGGCAGTTCTACGGCTTTGTCGCGGTGTTGTTCCTGGTGGTGTTCTTCCTGGTGCTGCGCGTCACGGAGTCGGTGCTCGGCCGGACCCTGCTCGCCATCCGCGACAACGAGGAACGCGCACTTGCGGTGGGCTACAACATCCGGCTGTTCAAGCTGCTGGCCTTCATGATCTCCGGCGCGGTGACCGGGCTGGCCGGCGCGCTGCATGCCATGCTGACCGGCATCGCGCCGCTCACCAATATCGACTACCACGCCAGCGAAATGATCCTGGTGATGACCGTGATCGGCGGCACCAGCAATATCTTCGCCTCGGTGCTCGGTGCGGCCTTCTACGTGCTGCTGGCTGACTGGCTGTCCACGCTCTGGCCGCGCTGGCTGATGCTGCTCGGTTTCCTGCTGATCGCGGTCAGCCTGTTCATGCAGCGCGGGCTGTGGGGGCTGGGCGCCACGATCGCGGATCGCCTGCGCGGCGCGCGCCGCGCCCCCGTCACGCAGGAGGAACGCGCATGAGCCCCCCGATTCTCGAAGCCACCGGCATCGTCAAGCAGTATGGCAAGTTCATGGCGCTGGGCGGGGTCGACCTGCGCGTGATGCCCGGCACGATCCACTCGGTCATCGGCCCCAACGGCGCCGGCAAGACCACGCTGTTCCACATGCTGACCGGCACGCGCACGGTCAGCGCGGGCCGCATCGTCTTCGACGGCAAGGACGTCACCGCCGAAACCGACTACCAGCGCGTGCAGCGCGGCATTGCCCGCTCGTTCCAGGTCACCAGCCTCTTCCCCAGCCTGCCCGTGCGTGAAAACCTGCGGCTGGCCGCACTGGGCACGTCGCCGCGCAAGGCGATGAACGGCTGGCGGCTGCCCGCCGGCGACCTCGCTTGCGGCGAGGTCGTCGACCAGGTGCTCGAACGGCTAGAGCTGACCCGTGTCGCCGACAGCGTGGCGGGCGTCCTTTCGCACGGCCAGCAGCGGCGGCTCGAAGTCGGCATGGCGCTGGCCGCGCGCCCGCGCGCCATCTTCCTGGATGAGCCCACCTCGGGCATGGGCGTCGACGATCTCGGCGCGATGAAACGGCTGATCCGCGGCCTTGCGCACGACCACACGGTCGTGCTGATCGAACACAACATGGATATCGTCATGGACATCTCCGACACCATCACCGTGATGCAGCAGGGCAAGGTACTGATGGAAGGCGCGCCCGCGGTCGTGCGCGCCGACCCGCGGGTGCGGGCCGCTTACCTCGGCAACATGATCACCGGGGGCCAGGGATGATGCTCGACGTACAAGACATCCATGGCTACTACGGCAAGAGCCATGTGCTGCAAGGCGTATCGCTGGCCGTCGGCGAGGGCGAACTGGTAACGCTGCTCGGGCGCAACGGCGCCGGCAAGTCGACCACGCTCAAGGCGATTGCCGGCATCGTGCAGCCCAGGGGACCAAAGGGCGGCGGCCGGGTTGTGTTTCGCGGCAAGGATGTCGCCGGCATGCCGCCGCACCGGATCGCCGCCGAAGGCCTGTGCTTTGTGCCGGAGCACCGCGGCATCTTCAAGCTGCTGACCGTCGAAGAGAACCTCAAGCTCGCCGCGCGCCGCGAATCGCCGTGGCAGCTCGATGATGTGTACCGCATTTTTCCGCGGCTGCGCGAGCGGCGCGGCAATGGCGGCGCGCAGCTCTCGGGCGGAGAGCAACAGATGCTCGCCATCGGCCGCGCGCTGATGAACCACCCTCGCCTGCTGATGCTGGACGAACCGGTCGAAGGACTGGCCCCGGTGATCGTCGAAGAGATCGTGGCCCAGCTCAAGGTCATCAAGGCGGCGGGCGTGCCCATCCTGCTGGTCGAGCAGAACCTGGAGGTCTGCACGCAGCTCGCCGACCGGCACGTGATCATCGAGCAAGGCCGGGTGGTCTACACCGGCAGCAATGACGCCTTCCGCGCCGACGAGGCGGTCAAGGACCGCTACCTTGGCGTGGGTCTTGCATGCTGAGCGCACCGCCCCCACTGACCGCACCGAGAAACCTGATGACTACCTTGCAAGCAAAGCGCACGGCATCCGCGCTTGCCACCGCGGACCTGCGTATCGACGGCGCACGCCTGTGGCACACACTGATGCGCCTGGCCGAGATCGGCGCCACGCCCAAGGGCGGCGTCTGCCGGCTGGCGTTGACCGACCTGGACCGCCGGGGCCGCGACTTCTTCGTTGCCGAGGCAAAGGCCGCGGGATGCACCATCCGCGTCGATGCGATCGGCAATATCTTCGCGCGCCGCGCGGGGCGCGACGACACGCTGCCGCCGGTGATGACCGGCAGCCATATCGACACCCAGCCCACGGGCGGCAAGTTCGACGGCAACTATGGCGTGTTCGCCGGCATCGAAGTGGTGCGCACGCTGAACGATGCCGGCATCGTCACCGACGCGCCGATCGAGGTGGCGGTGTGGACCAACGAAGAAGGCTCGCGCTTTGTCCCGGTCATGATGGGCTCGGGCGCCTTTATCGGCGAGTTCGCGCTGGCGGACCTGCTGGCGCAGCGCGACCGCGATGGTATCTGCGTTGGCGACGCGCTGCAGGACATTGGCTATGCGGGTCCGGAACCGATCGGCGGGCGGCCGCTCGGCGCCTACTTCGAAGCCCATATCGAGCAAGGTCCGGTGCTTGAAGCAAACGACACCACCATCGGCGTGGTGACCGGCGCCCTTGGCCAGCGCTGGTACGACGTGGTGCTGACCGGGATGGAAGCCCATGCCGGCCCGACGCCGATGCACCTGCGCAAGGATGCGCTGCTCGCCGCCGCCGAGCTGGTCGGCATCGTCAACCGCATTGCGCTGGACCATCCGCCGCATGGCCGCAGCACGGTCGGCTGCCTCGGCGTGCATCCGGACTCGCGCAACGTCATTCCCGGCAAGGTGTCGATGACGGTGGACCTGCGCGCCGCCGACGACACCGTGTTGTCCGCGATGGATGCGGCGCTGCATGCAGCGACCAAGGCGCTGGCCGCGCGCACCGGCATCGCCATCGACGTACGGCAAGTGGTGTACTTCCCGCCGCAGCACTTTGACGACCGGCTGGTCGCGGCGGTGCGCAGCGGCGCACGGCGGCTCGGCCTGTCCGAAATGGACGTGATCAGCGGCGCCGGCCACGATGCGGTCTACCTGGCGCGCGTGGCGCCGGCCGCGATGATCTTCGTGCCGTGCAAGGACGGCATCAGCCACAACGAGATCGAGGACGCCCGGCCCGAGCACCTCGAGGCCGGCTGCAATGTGCTGCTGCATGCCATGCTCGATGCGGCGATGCAGCCCTGAGCCGATAGCAAGCGCGCCACCCTCACCAGAACGGAACCCGCCAATGAAGATCCTGATTGCCCGCCTCAATCACGAAACCAACACGTTTTCCCCGGTGCCGACGCCGCTGGCGTCGTTTGATCCGCGCTATGGTGAGGACGGCTATCGCGCCGCCAGGGGCACGCGCACCGCCGCGGCTGCGTTTATCGACCTGGCCGAGGCGGCCGGCGCGCAGATCGTGGTGCCCGTGATCGCGGGCGCCAACCCCAGTGGCCGCGTAGCGGCCGACGCCTACACCCACCTGAGCGACACCATCGTCTCGGCCGCAGCCGGCTGCGACGCCGTGATGCTCGACCTGCATGGCGCGATGGTGGCGGAGAACAGCGATGACGGCGAAGGCGACCTGCTCAGGCGCATCAGGCAAGTGCTGCCGGATGCGCCGGTGGCGGTGGCTCTCGACCTGCACGGCAATATCACCCAAACCCTGATCGACCATGCCGACATCGCGGTCAGCTTCAAGACCTACCCGCACGTGGACATGTATGAAACCGGGGAGCATGCCGGCCGGCTGCTGCTGGACATGATCGCGGGCCGCGTGCGGCCGGTGCTGGCGTGGCGGCGCCCGCCGCTGGTCACGCATACCTTGCGCAGCCGCACCGACGAAGGCGCGATGCAGCGCGCCGTGGCGCTGGCGCGGGCAGCTGAACAGGAAGGCATGCTCGCCGTCTCGGTGCTGGCCGGCTTCGGCCTTGCCGACATTGCCGCGCCCTGCCTGAGCGTGATCGTGGTCGGCGACGGCGACCAGGACAAGGCCGACGCCGTGGCCGGCCGGATTGCGGCGCTGGCGTGGGCCGAGCGCGATGGCTTCGGCTACCACGCCGAGCCGCTTGCCGACTCGATCGCGCGTGCGGCACGGCTTGCCGACGGTCCGGGCGACGGGCCGGTGCTGCTGCTCGACCATGGCGACAATTGCATGTCCGGCGGCACCTGCGACAACATGGCGGTCCTGCACGAGGCGCTGGCACAGGGGTTGACCGGCATCGCGGTGGGGCCGGTCTGCGATCCGCAGGCGGTTGCCGCGCTGGTGGAAGCCGGCGTGGGAGCCAGCGTCACGCTGCCGGTCGGCGACAAGGTGCCGCTGCCCCAGCTGGAGGTGTTCCCGCAATCCAGGCCGCTGACCGGCAAGGTGGCCGCGATCAGCGACGGCGAGTATGTCATCAGCGGCCCGACCTACACCGGCCAGCGCATCCGCATGGGACGCACCGCATTGCTGGACACCGGCGCGGGGCAGGTGATCGTCACCGAAACGCCGCAGGAACACTGGGACCTCGGCATCTTTACCCACATCGGCATCGATCCGCTCAAGGCGCGCTTCCTGCTGCTGAAGTCGCGCATGTACTGCCGGCCGGTCTTCGTCCCCATCGCCAGGGGCGTGGTCGAATGCGATGGCGAAGGGGTCACCAGTTCCCGTTACGAGCGCTTTCCGTTCCGTCACGTCGCGCGCCCGGTCTATCCGCTGGATGCCGGCACGACGTGGGGCGGCTGATTCCTGCGCGGGAGCATCGGCGCGGGAACACGTTACGTTACACGTAACACTTTCCCGTCGTTGCCGGCGGTCCCGCAAGGGCCGCTGCCATTGCGGTTTACGCCTGCAAACCCAAGGCTGGCCTTGGGCCAGCGCCTGCCATGGCCGGCGCCGGAACGCATCGCCGTAGCTGGCACTCCGCTTGCTGATTCCCTGGTGCCTGGCGCTGGCCGCGAAGCCGTCGCCTGGCGATCAGAGCAAACAAGGCGGAGAAGACAACGATGATCCGGACGAATCTGGGAGCCAGCGCCTGGGACCAGGCCCTGGCGCGCAGCCGCGAGGCGCAGGCCGTGGTGGTCGACGACATGCCGGTGTACCGGCACGGTGTCATGCATCTGCTATCCGGGATGCCGGGCATCGGCAGGGTCGAGCTCGTCGAGCCGGGGGCCCTGGCGGCAAGCCGTGTCCGGCAGCCGGGGACGACATTGCTGGTGTTCGGCATGCCATCGGACCTGGCCGAAGGCTGGCATCTGCTGCGCCAGGCCAGCCTGCTGCTGAAGCCAAGGCGCCTGCTGCTGGTCTCCGACAATATGTGGCTGCGCCTGCCGCCGGGCCTGGACAGCAGGTTTGCCCGCTGCCTGCCCAGGTCGGCCTCTCTCGCCAGCCTTGAACAGGACGTCCGCGCGCTGCTGGAGCTTGCGCCGTGTGCGCCGGCGCATCCCGTACAGGACGCGGAACCGGTGCGATTGCGGCACCCGTTCCACGCGGTGGCGTGAGGCGCGGGGCAGACTGGCCCGGCTGATCGCTATCGCTCTTCAAGGCAACCGCCTACGGCTGCGCAACCGGCGGCAGCACGCTCCACCCTGACACGCCGCTCGACGTCGTCCTGCGCTGGCTCCTGAGGACACCGTTCTCGTCGAACTCGAACAGGACGGTCGACGAGCGGATCTCGCCTCCCGAAAACAGCGGGCCGATAAAGGGAATAAAGCTCTCGGGACGAGGCTTCGAGGTGGCGAACGAATAGAGCAGGATCGTTGCCCCGTTGGTCAGCGTGGTCTGGGAACTGGGCGCGCCAAGCTGGCCGGTAACGTCGTCAACGGTCGAGAAACCGGGCAGGAAGTTCGCCAGGTGCTCCTGTTTCACATCGACACCCGTTGAGACGCAGGCCGCCGACAGGATGCAGGTCGCAAGCAGTGCGGGAACAAGCCTCATATTGACACCCCCCGCACGTTGGTACCGTGATTCAGTCCTCGCCAAACTCCTGCTGGCTGCGCGGTGCATGCGGGCATTGCGCGTCCAGCGATTCCCGGTATTTCACGCAGCCCCGCATGAACTGGGGCCAGTCGGGGACGACCGGCATGTGGCTGGCCGATTCCGGCAGCAACGCCCACAGGTCGGGATGGTGCCAGCACAGGTCATGGCCCGATGCGTCGCGGTGCCGACGTATCCCTGCGCGCAGTTTGCGCACTTCCTCGGCGAGCCGTTCGCGGCTCATCGCATTGAGGTCGTCGTCCATCGCCCCGCTCCCGCCGGTCGTTCCGCTATCACCCTGCGCCGTCTGATCGAACCCGCGCCGCCAACGAACCAATCTTACGCCCGCCCGGCGCGCACATCGCGCGTCACCCAAAAGAAAAAGCGGGCTTCCGGAGAAGCCCGCCCTGCTTGTTACTGATACGTCAGAGCCGATGCAGCTCAGGCAGGCACCTGGGCACCAGCCGCCGCCGTCTCCTTGGAGAACAGGCTCCTCGACGTCGCGACGTGACTGGCAAGTACCGGACGCAACACCATGATTGCCAGGAAGGCCGCGGTCAGGTCCATGGCGGCAACCGTGTAGAGCACGGTCGACCAGGTCCCGGTCGCCTCCATCATCAGGTTGCCGATCGGCACGAACAGCGCGCCGATGCCCTTGGCGGTGTAGAGCACGCCATAGATCTTGCCGATGTGCTTGGTGCCGAAGGCATCGCCGGCCAGCGCCGAGAACAGTGAGTAGACCTCGCCCCAGGCCAGGAACACCACGCCGGACAGGATCAGGAAGGCATACGGATTGCTGCCGAAGTAGCCAAGCGCAATGATGCCGATCCCTTCCAGCGTAAAGGCGATCACCATGGTTTTCTCGCGGCCGATATGGTCGGAAACCCAGCCGAACAGCGGGCGCGAGATGCCGTTCATGATCCGGTCGAGCATCAGCGCGAGCGGCAAGGCGGCCATCACGAAGAAATGCAGGTCGACCTTGAACTCCTTCACGCCCAGGTCCTTGGCGATGACGCCGAGCTGGGCCACGGCCATCATGCCGCCGGTGACCACCAGGATAAACATCACCAGCATCAGCCAGAACAGCTTGGTGCACATCGCTTCCTTGAGCGTGTAGTCGCGCGTGGCCTGGACCAGCTTCTGCGACGCCTTCACCTCATGGGCCTTCGGCGAGCGCAGGAACCACGCCGCGGCGAAGGCGAGCGAGCCTTGCAGCAGGCCGAAGAACAGGAAGGTGTGCTGGAAGCCCTGCGACTCGATCATGGCCGCGATCGGCAGGATGGTCGCGGCGGAGCCCGCGCCATAACCGCCGGCGGTAAGGCCGACGGCCAGGCCCCGGCGATCCGGGAACCACTTCAGCGCGTTGTTGATGCAGGTCGCATAGATCGAACCTACGCCAAGGCCGCCGACCGCCGCGCCGACGTAGAAACCCATCAGCGTGGTCGCCTGCGAATTGATGCACCAGGCCGCGCCGATGAACACGGCGCCGAACGCCACCATCAAGCGCGGGCCGAACTTGTCGATAAAGTAGCCTTCGATCGGCGCGAGCCAGGTCTGGACCAGCACAAACACCGTGAACGCGATCTGGATGCTGGCGCGGGACCAGCCATAAGTCTCCTGGATTTCGGGGACGAATAAAGTCCAGGCGTATTGGATATTCGCCGTGGCGATCATGCAAACCACGCCGACGACGAGTTGCATCCAGCGGGTGCCTTCCGGAACCTGCTGATTAGCGCGCAGTGCCGCTCCCGTAGGATTAGACATGGCGACCTCCTTGAATGGTGTGGGCTTTTTTCTCCGAGGGTGCGGACGGAGATGCGGATGGGTATGCGGCCTCGTTGCGCCTCAGCGTGAAAATGGCTGCTGGCATTTATGTCTCCTGGTGTGATGGCATTTACTGCCTTTTAATCCGACGCCGAATTGACGCCTGCGCCCTCACCTGACTCAAAACTAAGAGTGGCGATGGGATACACAGTATGTGATATATCAAGTAAGTCAAGTGAAAGGAAGGGCAGGGTTTTCACTGAACTTATGAGCGAAATAACCGGGAAACAGGCATCCTTGACGCCACCTCATCAATGCAGGCACCAAAAGGCGCCGGGCGCGCCTTGCAGGTTACCTGGTGCGACCGGCGAGTCCCCGCGGTTATTCATTTGCCATTGATGCCTGTCTTGACTGGAGCCATGAGGAGAATGACTGAATGATTTCCGCGGCGCCCTCGGCATGAAGAGAAAAACTGAAAATCACGATTCACATGATTTTCTCATCGACGGGCAAAAAAAACCCGCGAGGTAAATCTCGCGGGCTGAGTCATGATGCGGGACATCGGCCGCAGCATGTAACTGCAGTTATAGGCGAATCCTCCGCGCAAATAAATAACAATGAGCGATGACGAACATCCGGGCTGATGACTGGTGTCGAAATCGGCTGCGCGGATTGCCCGTGGCACGCTGAACCGAGGGGCCCGGGAAGCGTTTGCATCGAGCGAACGGGTAGAGGGATTTGCTCGTGACGGTTGCGGGAATAGATGAAACGGTAAGCGCCGTAGAGGTTTTGGCAAGCTCTCCGCCCTCCAGCACTGCCCCTTCGAGACCTCTCCTCTTCGCTCCCGTCTCCCGAGCTGTGATATGCAAAGTGGTAACGACAAACCCAAATAATAGATACTTTGGTAAGCCGCGTAGAAACTCTGGTAAGCTAGCCGTGCCCTGCAGCCCACATACCGCAACCCATATGGCTCATACGCCGCTAGGCTACGACGCGCTGATCCGGCAGTTCGGGCTGCGCGTCCCGCCGCTGCGCTCGACCTCCGCCCTGGCCGACAAGACCGGCGTGCTCAGCACGCATACCGGCCCGGACGGCACCACGCGTACCGTGTATCCCAGGAACCGCTACCGCGGCGGGGACACGACGGTCGATCACCTGACGTTCGCGCTGAAGAAGGAGCAACTGGACCTGACCGTGCTGGCGGCATTGTTCGGGCACGAGCAGGCGGTGGCAGCCGTGCGGGAGTGGCTGGCGGCCACGCCGACCTCCCGCTATGCGAGGTTGAGCGCCTTCTATGCCAAATGGCTTGCCGGCGCACAGTTCGACTACAGGCTGCCGGCCGGCGCGCCGCGGATACTGGCGCTCGACGAGGCCCAGTACATCACCGGCCCGGCGACGGCCGACCTGCAGTTCGGGATCCAGAACAACCACCTGGGCCCGGCGGCGTTTTGCCCGCTGGTGCGCCGCACCGACAAGATCGCGTCGTTTATCGCGGCCGACCTGCCGGGGCGCGTATCCGCGGCAATCCAGCGGCTCGAGCCGGAATTGCTGGCCCGCGCGGTGGATTACCTGTACCTGGCGGAAACGCGCTCGACCTACTCCATCGAGCACGAGATCCCCGATAACCAGCGTGTCGCCAAGTTCCGGCGCCTGCTCGAGTACGCGGGCGCGCCCGGTCCGCTGACCGAAGAGCGGCTCTGCGAATGGCAGAACGAAATCATCTCCGGACTGCGCGCCGAATACGCCTACCGCGACAAGCAGAACTGGCTCTCCCGCGGCGGGCGCATGCGCAATATCGCCGACTATATCCCGCCTCCGCCGGAGCAGCTCGACGCGATGATGGACGGCATCGCCGCGGTGGCGAGCCTTGTCGAGGCCCAAGCGGCGAACCCGATCGTTATTGCCGCGTGCGTCTCCTTTGGCTTTGTCTTCGCCCACCCCTTCTACGATGGCAACGGCCGGCTCCATCGCTTCCTGATCCACCACCTGCTGCGCCAGGCGGGGGTCACGCCCGAGGGCGTGGTGCTGCCGGTATCCGCACGGATGCTCAAGCAGCTCGATACCTATGCCGCACTGCTCAAGTCCTATTCCGCGCCGCGCACCGCCCTGCTCAATTACGCGCTGGACTCGGACAGCGACACCATCCTGATCAAGTCGCCGCAGCCTTACTGGCTTTACGCATCATTCGATGCGACGGCGCTGTGCGAGTTCGTCTTCGAGTGTATCGAGCAATGCGTCGAGCAAGACCTCGCGCAGGAAATCCAGTACCTGCGCGCCTACGACGCCAGTATCACCCGCCTGGAGACCTGGCTTGACCTGCGCCAGTCGCGCCTGTCGAACCTGGTCGACCTGATCGTCCAGAACCACGGCGAGCTGTCCAGGCGCAAGCGCAAGCTGTTCGAAGACGTCACCGACGCCGAGCTGGCACGCATCGAAGCGGTGGTGCGCGACGAGTTCGCCGACTACATCGACCTGAACGGCAGCCACTGAAGGGCGGCGCGGCGGCGCCCCTCCCCCGCGGAATCGAAGCGCCAACTATCGATCCGCGATCTTCTTCGTTTGCGCCCCGCAAACGCCGGCTTACGATTCTCTCCTTTGCCAACCGGACCGACCCGCCCGCTCAGGCGCTGACCAGCCCTCGCTGCAGCGCCGTCTTGAGCATCGAGAACACATGCCGTGCAACAGGATTGACCGCATTGGGCCGCGCCCACAGGTAATACGTGACATCGGGCAAGCGCGGCAGTCCGTCGGCCTCGCCCAGGATGCGCATGTCATTGGCCAGCAGGTCGATGCTGCGCGCGGTGATGCCAAGCCCGCCGCGCAGCGCGGCCTTGATGCCGATCAGGCTGGGCGCCAGGTAGGCGATGCGCCAGGGCACGCCGGCCTGCGTCAGCGCTTCCAGCGACAGCTTGCGGAACAGGCTGGGTTCGTCGGCCAGGATCAGCGGCACGGGCGTGCCGCGTTCATAGACGAAATCCGCGGCGCAGACCCAGATCGTCGGCGTGGTGCGCAGCGCGATGCCGTCAAGCGTGGTGTCCTCGCGCGTGGATACGGTCAGGTCGATCTCGCCGCGGCGCAGCGACTCCATCAGGAAGGGGCTGCGGCCGACGTGAATCTCCAGCCGCAGCGCCGGCGAGGTACGGGCGATATGCGACAGCAGCACCGGCAGGATGGTGTCGGCCACGTCGTGCGGCGCGCCAATCCGTACCGAGCCGGTCAGGTCGCCCTCGCGCAGCACGCGCAGCGCCTCGTCGTTGAGCGTCAGCAACTGGCGGGCGTATTCGACCAGCTTCTTGCCGTGGCGCGTGAGCTGCTTGCCGCGGCCGTGCTTCTCGAACAACGTCAGCCCGAGCTGCTCTTCGAGCCGCTGCATCTGCTGGGTGACCGCCGACTGGGTGCGCTGCACGATATCGGCGGCGGCGCCGAAAGTCTCGTGGTCGGCGATGGCCACCAGGGTGCGCAGCAGGTCGAGATCGAGGTTACGCATTCATCAGGGATGCTAATGGGTTTTTGTCAGGCATTAAGTGGTTTTCAGGACAGGTGTTCATTACAGTGAAACACGAAACTTCGTTCTACCCGTCAAAAACCGAGATTGCAAGGATCGACCGCATCATGTCCATCGCCCAACAACGCCAGGCAGCCGTAGCAGACGCCATCGAATCCATTAGGGAAATCGTAGCCAGGGGCGGCGTCACCCGCGACGCGCTGGCCGAAGTCCTGACCCGGATCGAGGATCTTGGCGCCCGTACCGAACTGTGGAGCGAGGCCGATTTCCCGCCCCCGGACGCTGGCGAGCGCCAGGCGCGCTACCTGATTGCCGAGGACGCCGACCAGACCTACGCCCTGTACCTGAACGTGATGCGGCCCGGCAAGCGCATTCCGCCGCACAACCATACGACCTGGGCCTGCGTGGCCGGCGTCAGCGGCATCGAGTTCAACGACGTCTATGTGCGCACGGATGACGGCAGCCAGCCGGGCGTGGGCACGCTGGCCTTCTCGCATACGGTGGAAGTGGGACCGCGCCATGGCATCGCGCTGCTGCCGGACGACATCCACTCAGTGGAAATCCGCGGCGACGACGTGATCCGCCACCTGCATATGTATGGCCGCTCCCTGGAAACGCTGACCGAGCGCTTGTCGTTCGACCTCGAGACCGGGCGCTGCCAGGTCATGAGCGTGGGCGTGCAGACGCGCCGCTGAGCCCCGCCGGACGCTCCGGTGAGCCGGGCGACGCCCGATCCCGGCGCGCCGCCCTCCCCCGACCAGCCAGACCGATTCCTTCCCTGCGCGGGAAGGACGGCCCCCTTTTTGCCCGGAATTCCATGCCGACGCCTTCCTTCCCCCCCGTCGATGCCGCCACGCTCAAGGGCTGGCTGCACGATGCCGACGAAATCGCCCTGTTCGACGTGCGCGAGCACGGCCAGTACGGCGAAGGCCATCCGTTCTACGCGGTGCCGCTGCCCTACAGCCGGCTGGAGCTCGATGCCGGCCGGCTGGCCCCGCGCGTCGGCGCACGCATCGTGCTGGCAGATGATGGCGACGGCGTGGCGCCGGCCGCCGCGCAGGCGCTGGCGCGGCTGGGCTATACCAGCCTGTACGTGCTCGATGGCGGCATGCCGGCCTGGCGCGCGGCGGGCTATACGCTGTTTGCCGGCGTCAACGTGCCGTCGAAGACCTTCGGCGAACTGGCCGAGCACCACTACGGCACGCCGCGCGTATCGGCCGACCAGCTCGCCGCGATGCAGGCCGGCCGCAGCGGCCTGCGCCCGGTAGTGCTCGATGGCAGGCCGGCGTCCGAATTCCAGAAGATGAACATCCCGGGCGCGGTCTGCTGCCCGAACGGCGAGCTGGCCTACCGGCTGCGCGACCTGGTGCCCGACACCGAGACGCCCATCGTCATCAACTGCGCCGGCCGCACGCGCAGCATTATCGGCGCGCAGACACTGATCAATATCGGCGTGCCCAACCCGGTCTATGCGCTCGAGAACGGCACGCAGGGCTGGTACCTGAACGATTTCACGCTGGAGCACGGCGGCACCGCGCGCTACCCGGACACCGCCGCGCCGCGCGGGCTCGACGCCGCACGCGCTGCCGCCAGCACGCTGGCCGGGCGCTTTGGCGTGCCGCATCTGGCGCCGGCACAGGCGGCCGCCTGGCTGGCGGACGCGACCCGTACCACTTTCCTGTGCGATGTGCGCACGGCCGAGGAGTTTGCCGCGGGCACGCTGCCCGGCGCGCAGCACACCCCCGGCGGGCAACTGGTGCAGGCCACCGACCAGTACGTCGGCGTGCGCCGGGCGCGGCTGGTGCTGTTCGATGCCGACGGCGTGCGCGCGCCGGTGGTGGCAAGCTGGCTGCGGCAGATGGGCCATGACGCGGTGGTGCTGCAGGGGGGGCTGCAGGCCGGCCTGGACGCGGGCCTCGCCGCTGCGCAGGGGCCGCAGCCGGAAGTGGCAGCCCCGCCCGCCGTCGCGGCCGCCGCACTGGCCGCCGGCCTGCAAGACCGCTCGATGCTGGCGCTGGACCTGCGCGGCAGCATGGCCTATCGCGCCGGCCATATCGCCGGCAGCCGCTGGTCGATCCGCCCGCGGCTGGCGCAGGACCTCGCCGGTGTGCCGCACGACACCGTCGTGGTCCTGGTCGGCGATGCCGACGGCGGCGATCCCGCAGCACTTGCCGTCGCCAGCCTGCATGCGCTGGGGTTTGCCGATGTCCGCCGGCTGCACGGCGGGCTCGCGGCGTGGCAGCGCGCCGGGCTGCCGCTCGGGCGCGGCGCCGACACACTGCCCGACGCCCGCTGCATCGATTTCCTGTTCTTCGTGCACGACCGCCATGACGGCAACAAGGCGGCGGCACGGCAATACCTGGCCTGGGAAACCAACCTGGTCAGCCAGCTCGACGCGCAGGAGCTGGCCACCTTCCGCTTCCCGCCGGCCACCTGATCCGGCACTGGTCCCGCCCTGATTCGTCTTTTCCCCAACTGACGCTGTCCCACACAAGAACGAGGTCGCCCCCATGTCACGCATTCCGCAGTTCCTGGCCGCATTGCTCTCGCTCACCACGCTCGGCGCCGGGCCCGCCGCCTCCGCGCAGCAGCCGCTGGCGCCGGTCGGCGGCTTCCCGTCGCAGCCGCTGCGGATGGTGTCGCCGTTCCCGGCCGGCGGCGGCAACGACGCGGTCACGCGCATCGTCGCGACGCGGTTGTCGCAGGTGCTGGGCCAGAGCGCCGTCACGGACAACCGCGGCGGTGCCGGCGGCAATATCGGCACGCGCTTCGTGGCGGAAGCCAAGGCCGACGGCTACACGGTGCTGACCTCGCAAGTCTCGGTGATGGCCGTCAACCCGTCGCTGTACCGCGCGCCGGGCTTCGACCCGGTCAAGCAGTTCCTGCCGGTCACGCAGATCAATGCCGCGCCGCTGGCCATCGTGGTGGCCGCCGAGTCGCCGTACAAGACCTTTGCCGAGCTGGCCACGCAGGCGAAGGCGCAGCCGCAGAAGATCACGTATGCCACGCCCGGCAACGGCACGCTGTCGCACCTGGTGGGCGTGGTGCTCGACAAGGATAGCAGCGTGTCGCTGCAGCATGTGCCGTACAAGGGCGCCGGGCCGGCGATCAATGACCTCCTCGGGGGGCAGGTCGATGTGCTGATCACGTCGACGTCGTCCGTCGCCAGCTTTATCCAGGCCGGGCGCATGCGCGCGCTGGCGGTGACCAGCCCGCGCCGGCTGGGGGTCTTCGCCAAGGTGCCGACGCTGGAGGAACTCGGCTATCGCAATGCACGCTTCGAGGACTGGTATGGCTTCTTCGTGCCGGCCGGCACCGCGCCGGAACGCGTGGCGCTGCTGAACCGCGCCATCGTGCAGGTGCTGCAGATGCCGGAGGTGGTCAGGCTGATCAACGACGGTGGCAGTGACGTCATTGCCAGCAGTCCCGAGGCGTTCGCGCAGCAACTGAAGCAGGACATCGCGCGCTGGTCGCAGATCGTCAGGCTGTCGGGCGCGCACGTCGACTGAGCCCCAAGGCCCGCCATGAAGCATTCGCTCCCCACCCGCCTGGCGCACGCCGGCCGTATCGCAAGCGTGCCCGGCGGCCAGCCGGTCAACCCGCCGGTGGTGCGCGCCAGCACCGTGCTGTTCGAGTCCGTGGCGCAGCAGCGCGAGATGCGCGCGCGCCGCGGTCACGACCGGCTCTTCACCTACGGCGCGCGCGGCAACCCGACCAACTACGCGCTGGAAGACATGGTGACCATGCTCGAAGGCGGCTACCGGACCCGGCTGTTCCCCACCGGGCTCGCCGCAGCGGCGATGGTGATCCTGTCCTACGTGCGGCCCGGCCAGCACGTGCTGCTGCCCGACTGCGTCTACGAGCCGGTGCGCAACCTGGCCGACGGCTTCCTGCGCCAGCACGGCATCGCCACCAGCTTCTACGCGGCCGACGGCTCGGATCTCTCCGCGCGCCTGCGCCCCGAGACGCGGCTGGTCTATGTCGAAGCCCCGGGTTCGCTCGTCTATGAAATGTGCGACCTGCCCGCCGTCGCGGCGCTGGCGCATGCGCACGGCGCGCTGGTCGCCGCGGACAACACCTGGGGCTCGGGCCTGCTGTACCGGCCGCTGGAGCTGGGCGCCGATATCTCGCTGATGGCGGCGACCAAGTACCTGGGCGGCCATGCCGACGTGATGATGGGCACGGTATGCACCACCGAGGCCGCGTGGACCGAACTGTCCGCCACGGCCGATGCCTTCGGCATGACGGTAAGCCCCGACGACGCCTACCTCGTGCAGCGCGGCATCCGCTCGCTGGGCGCACGGCTCGCGCAACACCAGCAAAGCGCGATCGCCGTGGCGAGCTGGCTGCGCGACCGGCCCGAGGTCGCGCGCGTGTTCTCCCCGGCGCTGCCGGACGATCCTCACCACGCACTGTGGCTGCGCGATTGCGATGGCACCAACGGGCTGCTGTCGTTCACACTGCGCAGCACGGCGCCGGTGGCGGCGGAGCGCTTTGTCGACAGTTTGCAGTTGTTCGGGATCGGGTCGTCGTGGGGCGGGTTCGAAAGCCTGGCGGTGCTGGCCGATATGCGCCGTGCGCGCAGCGTGACCGACTGGTCGGGCCATGGGCAGGTGATCCGGCTGCATATCGGGCTGGAAGGGGTCGGCGACCTGCTGGCAGACCTGGAGCAGGCGTTTGCGGCGATCGCGGATGTCGGGAACGACAAAGAGGACCAGCAAAGCGCGCGCGCCGGTGCCCGTCATCGGTGAGCGGTGGCACGCCGGATCCTGTGGCTGCCACCCCTGGCATTACCGCGGCCGACCTGCTCGACCCGGCCTGCCTGGCGGCGCGCGCCCGCGCCATCGATCCGGACCGGGCCTCACGGCCGGGTCCGGTCAATTCAGGTGGGCTTCTGAACCGCGCCTGCGCATGCCGCGTCAGGGACGGCCCATCCCTTGGCGGCGGGAATCGCTCGCCAGGTCGGGCGCGAACCGGTCAGGTCAGGCCTTGAGCTGGTCGCGGATCGGCAGCGTGCGGATGCGCTTGCCGGTGGCGGCGAAGATTGCGTTGCACAGCGCCGGCGCAATCGTCGGCGTCGCCGGCTCGCCGACCCCGCCGAGCGGCACGTCGAAGCGGCTCGGCAGCAGGTGCACATGGATCTGCCGCGGAGCGGCCGGCGCGCGCAACACCTCGTACTGGTGGAAATTGTCCTGCTGGGGACGCCCGTTCCTGAAGGTGATCTCGCCGCTGGTGGCCAGGCTGAGGCCCATGATGCAAGCGCCTTCGACCTGCGAGCGGATGCGATCCGGGTTCACCTGGGGACCGCAATCGACCGCAACGTCGATGCGCGGTACGCTGATGCTGCCGTCCTGGCCGACCACCACTTCCACCACCGCGGCCACGTAGGTCACGAAGCTGTAGCAAACCGCCAGACCCAGCCCGCGGCCCGTCGGCAGCTTGCGGCCCCAGCCCGCTTCGCGCGTCGCCACTTCGATGGTCTTGCGCATCCTGCCCGTATCCAGCGGATACTGCTGCGGCGACTCGCCGTAGTTCCAGGTGTCACCCATCTGGCCAGGATCGATGCGGCGATCCCGGCCCAGCAGCGCCAGCAGGTAGTCGCGATGATCCTGGCCCGCTGCCGCCGCCAGTTCAGCGGCAAATGACTGCACGGCGAAGGCGTGCGGAATATTGGACACGGAGCGGAACCAGCCGATGCGGGTATGCGCCTCCACCTCGGGATTCTCCACCCGGAGGTTGGGGATGTCGAAGGGCACATTGATCGCGGACATGCCCAGCTCCACCGCCGATTCCGACCTGGCACCGGCGGTGAACGTGGAGCTGATCGATGACGCCGCGGTCCGGTGCAGCCACGCGAGCGCCTTGCCGTCGGGGCCCAGCATGGCCTCAAGATGCTCCACCGAGACGGTGTGGAAGTAGTCGTGGTGGAGATCGTCGTCCCGGGTCCAGGTCACCTTGACCGGCTTGCCGCCCATTACCCTGGACAACAGCGCGGCCTCGGCAACGAAATCGGGCTTTGACTTGCGACCGAAGCCGCCGCCCAGCAGCGTCACATGGACGGTCACGTTCTCAGGCTTGAGACCGAGCGCCTTGGCCACGGTCTCGCGCGTGGCCTGGGGCGCCTGCACCGGCGCCCACACCTCGCACGTCCCGTTGCTCACCTTTGCGGTAGCGACCGGCGGTTCCATCGATGCGTGCGCGATATGCGGCAGGTAGTATTGCGCCGTGATCCGCTTGCCGCTGCCGGCCAGCGCCGCCATCGCGTCGCCCTGGTTTCTCACCACCCGGCCCGGCAGGTTGGCCGCCGCTTCCATGCTGGCCTTGAAGGCCGCCGAATCGTAGCCGGCGTTGGGGCCGTCCTCCCACCGGATCTTCAGCGCTTCGCGGCCCTTGATGGCGGCCCAGGTATTGGTGGCGATCACCGCCACCCCGCCCAGCGGATTGAACAGGGCCGGCGCCGGGCTGCCGGCAAGTGGCACGACCTTGACCACGCCGGGCACCTTTTCGGCCTGCGCCGCATCGAAGCTGGCCACCTTGCCGCCAAAGACCGGAGGACGCGCGATCACGGCGTACAGCAGGCCGTCCATGCGCACGTCGATCCCATACTGCGCGCGGCCGGTGGCGATATTGCGGCCGTCGATATTGCGCGTGCTGTCCTTGCCGATATAGCGGAACGCGGCGGGATCCTTGAGCTTGAGGCTGGCGGCCGGGGGCACGGGCAGGCGGGCCGCGTCGCGCGCCAGCGCGCCGTAGCCCAGCTTCCTGCCGCTCGCGGCGTGCACCACCTCATGGTTGCGCGCCTGCACCTGGCTCACCGGCACGCCCCAGCGCGCGGCAGCAGCGGTTTCAAGCATCTGCCGCGCACTGGCGCCGACGCGGCGCATCGGCTCGAAGAAATGCCGGATGCTGCGTGAGCCGTCGGTATTCTGGTTGCCATAGCGCGTTTCGTCGCCCAGGGCCTGCACCACCGCCACGCGGGCCCAGTCGGCTTCCAGCTCGTCGGCCACCACCATCGGCAGGCTGGTGCGCACGCCCTGTCCCATCTCGGAGCGATGGCACACGACGGTGACACTGCCATCCTCGCCGATCTGCACGAAGACCAGTGGATCGTCCACCGCGCCACCCGGCATCCCGTCGCGGCCGTATTTCCTGGCCTCCTGCGCCAGCACGACGCCGTCCAGGCCGACCGTCAGTGCCAGTCCTGTCATCGCGCCCATGCCCTTGAGCCAGCGGCGCCGCCCGGTCGATTCCGGCGTGCCGGGGATGGCGTCCTGCGCCGCTGCCACGTCCATACCGCGGATCCCGCTCATTGGTGATGGCTTCATTTGGCGCCCCCCTTGCCTGCCACGTTCGACTTCGCCACATGCTGGATGGCGGCGCGGATGCGCGTGTAGGTGCCGCAGCGGCAGATGTTGCCGCTCATGGCGCCGTCGATATCGGCTTCGCTGGGATGCGGATTCGCCTTCAGCAGCGCCGTGGCGGACATCAGCTGGCCGGCCTGGCAGTAGCCGCACTGGGCTACGCCGAACTGTTCCCACGCCGCTTGCAGCGCCTGCCCGACCCTGTCGGCCCCCAGGCCCTCGATGGTGGTGAGCTTCTTGCCTGCTGCCGCGGAAACGGGCGTGACACAGGAGCGGATCGGCTGCCCGTCCAGGTGCATGGTGCAGGCACCGCAAAGCGCCATGCCGCAGCCGAACTTGGTGCCGGTCATTCCGAGGTGGTCGCGCACCGCCCACAGCAGCGGCGCATCGTCGGGCAAATCGATCTTCTGGGGCTTACCGTTGATGGTGATTGTTCTCATGTCTTCTTGCAGGGCGTGCCAGTGGGAACGCACGGCCCTTACAAGGCCGCACGCGGCGAATGCAACGGAGATTCTGGTGCGCGCGCGGCGCACGCGGAATGAGAGTTTTGGGAATTCACAATTCCAGGCCTCGGAACTCTTCTTTATGCCTGCAAAACGGGCAGCGCGTCAGCGATGCCGATAGGCATGCGCGCCGCTACGCTTCGCCGGACGCTCTGCGCCTGCCAGCCTGTCCGCTGCCGCGAAACAGGTCGGGATCGGTGAAATAGGCGACCAGTGCATCGAACACCAGCCGCACGCGCTTGGGGACTGGGGCGCGCCGCGGACGGAAAACATAGAGGCCCCACGGCTGCGGCGTGTGTTTATCCAGCACGCTGACGAGCCGGCCAGCGCGGAGGTACGCCCCCGCAAGGTAGTCCGGCAGCTGGCCATAGCCGAGCCCGGACAGCACCGCGCTGAGCTCGGTTTCCGGGTCGTCGGTCAGGAACGCCGGGGTGCGGGGAATGAACTGCTCACCTTGCGCGAAATACCAGGGCCAGGGCCGGCGGGTGCTGCGCGCCATCAGGCCGGTGGTGGGCAGCCCGTGCAGATCGGCTGGCACCGCAGGGCTGCCGGCGCGCGCCACCAGCTCTGGCGTCGCTACCACATGGAACGAAATCCGCCCCGCCATGCGGGCGACAAAGCGTTGGTCGCGAAACATGCCGAGACGCACGCCGATGTCGATTTCCTCGTCCACCACGTCGGCAACCTGGTCCGACAGCCGCAGGTCGAGCATCAGGCCCGGATGGTCGAGGGCAATCTGCCGCAAGGCCGGCAGCAGGTGTTCGCGGCCAAGCGTGTACGGGGCCGTGATTCGCACGGTGCCGCTCAGCTCGTTCGCGGCGCGGGCCGAAGGCTGGGCGAACAGGCCATCAACATCGCTCAATGCCTGGCGTGCGCGTTCGGCCAGCCGCTCTCCCGCGGCGGTGATGCGCACACTACGCGTATTGCGGTGAAACAGGGGCTCGCCCACCAGGTCTTCCAGCTCCTTCACCGCGCGCGTGATGGTCTGGGGCGAGGTGCTCAGACGAGCGGCGGCCGCCTTGAAGGATGGCGATTCCGCGGTCACGCAGAAAATCCTGAGCATTTCGAGTCGATTCAGCATGCACCCTCGGCGATACCGGCCAGAAACTTCGCGTCCTGGCTGGCGCGCATATTCCAAATATGCGGAGTATAAGTTCGACGATGACCTTCATCGCGTGCTCGCCTATGCCGCTGTGGCTGACGTCTCCGTGCTTGGCCGCAGCCATCCCGTCTGGGGAGAGGAAATGGTGGCCGTCGTCGTGCTGAAGGCCGGGATGCGGATGACCCGGTCCGAACCCGATCAGTGGTGCCTGCACCGGATCGCCAGATTCAAGCGGCCAAAAGCCTATCTGTTCGTCGAAGCGTTGCCGAAGAAGCGAGGAAAATTCGTCCTTTACAAATCGTCTAATGCTGGATAATCTGTCCACATGACGAAACGAACCCCGGAGCAGCAAGCGCTGCTGGACAATCTCAAGCAAGTGGCGCAGGGCCTCGGCGAGACCCTGGCGCCATTCTGTGAAGTCGTAGTTCACGACCTCCTGCACCCCGAGCAAGCCATTCTGGCGATCCATAACAATCTGTCCGGACGCCAGCCGGGCGACCCGGCGACGGAACTTGGTCTGGCGCGCATTGCCGATCCGCAATACCAGCAAGTCATCGCCAACTATGCGAACCAGTTCGCCGATGGCCGACAGGCTAAGAGCACGTCGATCGGCATCAAGGATTCCAGCGGCAGATATATCGCCGCCTTGTGCCTGAACGTGGACCTCACGCTGTTCCGTGGCTTGCAGAGCATGCTAGGCCAGTTTGGCAGCGTTGGCGCTGCCGCAGGCGTCAGCGAATCGCTCGATCCGCTTGGCGCCGATGCCATCCGGGATCGCATCGACCAGTATGCGGCGCGGCTTGCAACCACGCCTCGTTCGCTGAAAGCGACCGAACGGCGCGCACTGATACGCGAACTCAAGGAAGCGGGCTTCATGGAGGTGCGGCGGGCGATGGAGATCGTCGCGATGCACCTGGGCGTATCGCGAGCAACGGTGTACAGCGATGCCAAGTGACGCCCGCCTGCTGCTCCTCGACAAGAACGAGGTCGAGGCCCTGCTGCTGCCTGACGATGTCATGCAAGCCGTGCGCGAGGCCTTCGTGCTGCATAGCCAGGGAGAGGGCCGCGTTTTCCCCGTGGTGCGCGAGGCGCTCGCGACCGGCGGTGTATTCGGCATCAAGTCGGGCGATGTGCAGGCGCAAGGCTTGCTCGGCTTCAAGGCCGCGGGATTCTGGCCGGACAACCGCCTGCTGGGTGGCGAGCCGCACCAGGCCACGATCATGCTGATCGATCCCGCTACCGGGCGGCCAGTCTGCATCATCGACGGCAATGCGGTCACCACCATGCGCACCGGCGCCGCGGGTGGCCTGGGGCTGCAGCAGCTTGCGCGAGCCGACAGTACCCGCCTGTGCCTGTTCGGCACCGGGGTCCAGGCGCGCGTGCAACTTGGCTTTGCGCTGCAGCTGTTGCCGGCGCTGTGCCAGGTCCGCTATGCCACGGCGGACGGCAAGCGCGACGCTGCTTTTGAAGCCCACTTCGCGCACCGCTGCGACATCTCGCTTGCCGACGACCGCAATGCCGCGGTGTCGGAGAGCGATGTCGTGATCACCGCCACCCCGGGCGGCGGAGCATTGTTTGAAGCGGAGTCGGTGCAACCCGGTACGCATCTGAATTGCGTCGGCGCCGACACCAGAGGCAAGCGCGAGCTGCCACAGGGCCTGCTGGAGCGGGTGCGTCTTTTTGTCGACGACCGGGCGCAGGCGCGCCAGATCGGTGAAACCCAATGGGCCCCCGATACGCCGTGCACCGAACTGGGCGACCTGTTGACCGGAAAGGCAGCCGTGGACCGGCAGCCGACCGACATCACGGTATTCGACATGACTGGTCTTGCCTTGCAGGACCTGACCGTCGCACGCCTGCTCCATCAGCGCGCTGGTGCGGCCCGCGTGGGCTCCAGCATCGCGTGGTCCTGGTAACGCGCGCATCGGAGTCCGCACTATGTAGGACCACATTGCTTTCGATGATCCCACCGCAGCCGCTGCGCGGCTTCGGCGCCTTGCCCACCGCACGCCAATGATGCGAATCCGGACGGTCAAGGACCTCCATACCTTCCCTATCGTCCTTTTTGTCCTCGATTGTCCGGAGATTGTTTCATGCGCCCCACCACTGCCTTCACGGCTCTCGCACTGATTGCCGCCTGTAGCTTCACTGCGCCTGCCGGCGCCGCCGACAACGCCTGGCCGCAAAAGCCGGTGACCGTCATCGTTGCCTCCGCAGCCGGCGGATCGGCCGACGTATTGACCCGCGTCGTGCTGACGCACCTCGCCAAAGAGACCCACGCCAACTTTGTCGTCGACAATCGCCCGGGCGCCGCCGGCAACATCGGCATGGCCCAGGTCAAGCGCGCTGCGCCGGACGGGTACACGCTGGGCTACGGCAACATCAACACGCTGGCCATCAACCCGGCCCTGTTCAGCAAGCTGCCCTACGATGTGCGACAGGACTTCGTGCCTGTGGGCCGCATGTTCTCCATCTACAACCTGTTGGTGGTACGCGCCGACTCTCCGGTCAAGAACGTTGGCGAGCTGCTCGCACTGGCGAAGAAGTCACCCGGCAAGCTCTCATACGCTGCTGCCGGCACCGGGAGCAGCGGCCATATGGGCGGCGAACTGCTCAAGAAGATGGCCGGCATCGACGTGCTGTTCATTCCGTACAACGGCGACCCGGCGTCGCTGACCGACCTCGCCGGCGGCCGGCTCGACTACACCATTACCAATGCATCGGTGGCATGGCCGCTGGTCAAGAGCGGCAAGCTGCGCGCGCTGGCGATCACCAGCCGCGAACGCATTGCGCTGTACCCCGACGTGCCGACGCTCAATGAGTCGGGCCTGAAGGGTTATGAGAACGTCTCGTGGGGTGGCCTGGTGTTTCCCAAGGGCACGCCGCAGCCGATCGTCGATAAGGTCGGCACGGCACTGGAAAAGGTGCTGAAGTCCGACAGCTTGCGCCAGGACCTGTCCAATGCCAACGCCGTCGCGGCCACGGGCAACCGCGACGACTTCATCCGCTTTATCGCCAGCGAGCAGAAGAAGTGGGCCGATCTGGTCGAAACCGCACAGATCCCCAAGCAGAACTGAGCATGCCGCCGACCATGTCCAATCCCCGCATCGCGATTCTTGGCTTTGCCATCGAATCCAACCGTTTTGCTCCAGTGTCCACGCGCGCCGACTTCGTCGACCGGACTTACCTGGCCGGCAGTGCGCTGCTGGCGGATGCCCGCGCCGCCGCGCCCGCGATGACGCCGGAGATCCCGGCCTTTGTCCGCCGCATGGATGCCAGCAACCCGTGGACGCCGGTGCCGATTCTCTTCGCCAATGCGGAATCGGGTGGCCCGGTCGATCACGCCTTCTTCATGGAGACGCTTGCCATCTTCGAGCGGGGACTGCGCGCCGCCTTGCCGCTGGACGCTGTCTACATCTGCGAGCACGGTGCCGCCATCACCCCCGAAGAGGATGACCCCGATGGCCTGGTCTTCGAGAGGGTAAGGTCCATCGTCGGGCCGTCGGTGCCGGTCGTCGCCACCGTCGACCTGCACGCCAATGTGTCCGATCGCATGGTCGACGCGGTGGACACGCTCATTTCCTATCGCCGCAATCCGCATACCGACATGGCCGAACGCGGTACCGAGGCGGCCGACATACTGATTGAGCTGATGCAAGGCGTGCGTTTCTGCGTCGCCCATGTGCGCATGCCCGTCTGTGCGCCGCCGACCCAGTTGTTGACCGCGCCCGGCACCGGGCCTTACGCCGACATGATCCGGCAAGCGGAAGCGCTGGACGACCCGCGCATCGTCAATATTTCGGTGGTCGGCGGCTTTGCCTTCGGCGATACGCCCAAGAACGGCCTGACGGTGATTGTCTCGACCCGCGGCGATGCCGGCTTCGCCCGGCAGACCGCCGAGGCGTTGGTGATGCCAGCCTGGATCGGGCGCGCCGCCTTCACGCCCGAGCTGACGTCTGTTGCTGAGGCGGTCGCGCTGGCCAGGGCCGCCGGCGACG
Source organism: Cupriavidus necator (assembly GCF_040578825.1). Taxonomy (GTDB): domain Bacteria; phylum Pseudomonadota; class Gammaproteobacteria; order Burkholderiales; family Burkholderiaceae; genus Cupriavidus; species Cupriavidus necator_E. Next base: position 50,403 of record NZ_JBEFLI010000013.1, read on the forward strand.
ACCACACGCTGCCGCCCGTATTGCTGGCCGATGTGGCTGACAATCCCGGCGGCGGCGGGCGCGGCAATACCCCTTTCCTGCTGCAGGCGTTATTGCGCGCAGGCGTGCGCGATGCCGTGCTGGGTGTGGTCACAGATCCCCAGCTCTGCGCGCAGGCGCTTGCCGTCGGCGTGGGCGCCGAGTTTACCGCCCGCTTCAATCGCGGCGAACGCACCGCCTACTCCGAAGCCTTCAGCGCGCCCGCCACGGTATTGCGGCTGCATCCGGGTCAAGGCGTGGGGCGCCGGGGGCAGCTGGCCGGGTGCAGCTTCAACCTGGGCCCTTCGGCCCTGCTGCGCGTGGGCGGCGTGCAGGTCGTGGTGATCACCAACCGCCATCAATGCCACGAGCCCGCTTTCTTCGAGATGTTCGGCATCGATCTCGCAGCGGCACGCACGGTGGTGGTGAAATCGCGCGGCCATTTCCGCGCCGCTTTCGACGAGTTCTTCAGCCCCGACCAGATCTTCAGCGTCGACGCTCCGGGACTGACCTCGCCGGTATTGTCGCGCTTCGACTTCCGCCGTCTGCCCCGGCCCGTCGTCCCCCTGGACGCCATGACAGAGTGGACACCGCACATCCGCCTGTTGAGCTGACCGCTCCTCTCCCCATAGCCCATCCGGTTCGACATGCACACTACTCTCGACACCCTCGATACACCCGCAGCCGTCATCGACGTTGCGCGCATGCAGCACAACATTGATCGGATGCAGCGGCGCATGAATGCGCTCGGCGTCCGTTTCCGCCCCCATGTCAAGACCTCCAAGTGCATGCCGGTCGTGCGTGCCCAGCTCGCTGCCGGCGCGACGGGTATCACAGTCTCTACGCTCAAGGAAGCCGAATACTTTTTCGCCGAGGGCGTCACCGACATCCTCTATGCCGTTGGCATGGCCGCGCACCGGCTGCCGCAGGCGCTGGCTTTGCGCCGGCGCGGCTGCGACCTGAAGCTCCTCACCGACAGCGTGGCCTCGGCCGAATCGATCGCAGAATTCGGGCGAGCGAACGGTGAGGTGTTCGAGGTGCTGATCGAGATCGACACGGACGGCCACCGCTCCGGCATCCGGCCGGAGGACCCTGCGCTGCTGGAAGTCGGCCGCGCCCTGCACGATGGAGGCATGCGCCTGGGCGGCGTGCTGACCCACGCTGGCTCGAGCTACGAGCTTGATACCCCTGAGGCCCTGAGCGCCATGGCGGAGCAAGAACGCGCCGGCTGCGTGCGTGCGGCTGAACGTCTGCGGGGGGCGCAGTTGCCATGCCCGGTGGTCAGCGTCGGCTCGACCCCGACGGCACTTTCCGCCGCGCAGCTCGCTGGTGTCACCGAGGTGCGGGCCGGTGTCTATGTCCTGTTTGACCTGGTGATGAGCAACGTGGGCGTCTGTACCACCGATGACATCGCGCTCAGCGTACTGACGACGGTGATCGGCCACCAGACCGACAAGGGCTGGGCCATTGTCGACGCCGGGTGGATGGCGATGAGCCGCGATCGCGGCACGCAGAAGCAGAAGCGGGACTATGGCTATGGGCAGGTCTGCACGATGGACGGCGCAGTGTTGCCAGGCTACGTGCTCAGCGGCGCCAACCAGGAGCACGGCATCGTGTCGCGCGAAGGCGTGCCCGATGCTGACATCGCCGGGCGTTTTCCGGTTGGCACGCGGCTGCGCATCCTTCCCAACCATGCGTGTGCGACCGGCGCGCAGTTCCCCGAATACCGGGCGCTCTCCGAAGGTGATGAACTGGCGGTATGGGACCGCTTCCACGGCTGGTGACACAGGCGCGGCAAGGATCGTATGCGGCGGAAGTCTTCTACAATGGCGGCCATGTGTCCGCAGCGCGGACGCGCGACGGAACCCCTCCATGCCAGCGAAGAAGAAACTCCCGGCCAAGTCCGCGCCGGCCCCGGCCAGCAAGGCCGCCCCGCCCCCGCAGCAAGCCACGCTGAGCGCCATCATGGCGCGCATCGACAGCATCCGCGACACGCTGGGCGCCACTGGCCAGCGCATTGCCGACTTCATTGCCGGGCATCCTGAGCAAGTGGTCCATATGTCCGTCAGCGAAGTGGCCGAGCGCACCGGCGCCAGTGAAGGCAGCGTGGTCGGGCTGTGCAAGGCGCTCGGCGCCACCGGTTTCCAGCAGCTGAAGATCGTGCTGGCACAGGAGATCGTGCAGCCGGTACAGATGATCCACGAAGACCTGGAACCGAAGGACGATGCGGCTGCCGTCGTGCGCAAGATCTTCCAGAGCAATGTGCAGACGCTGCACGATACCCAGTCGACCCTCGATGTGGCCGCGCTGCAGCGCGCGGTCCAGATCCTGAAGAAGGCCAAGCGCATCGAGATCTACGGCATCGGCAGCGCGGCCACCATCGCCGAGGATGCGCATTACCGCATGCTGCGCATCGGCCTTAACGTCAAGGCGGTGATCGATTCGCACGTGCAGGTCATCAGCGCGGCCTTGACCGGCCCGGATGTCGCGGTGCTGACCATCTCGCATTCCGGCAGCACCTATGAAACCGTGACGGCGACGCGACTGGCGAAGGAAGCCGGCGCGCACACCATCTGCATCACCAATTTCGGCAAATCGCCGATCCAGGCCTTCTCCGATGTGGTGCTGCTGACGATGGCGCGCGAGACCCACTTTCGCACCGAGGCGATGACCAGCCGCCTGGCACAACTGGCGATCATCGACGTGCTGATCGCCTGCCTGGCGCTGACCGACTACGACCGCGCGGTCAAGACCATCCGCCACACCTTCGACGTACTGTCGCTCAAGCGCTATTGAGCCTGACGTGCAGGCCCGTGCGGCCGGCACACCAGGTGTCCAGCAACTGAGCCGGGGTCTGCGCATCCGCCCCGGCGCCGGTGCCAAGCAGCAGATATGACATGCCCATCGCGACCGCGCCCGCGGCATCGGTCGCGGGGTTATCGCCGATCATCAGCGCCTGCGCAGGGCTTGCCTGCAGCCGCCGCAGTCCTTCGTGGAACAGCGCATCGGCGGGCTTGCCGATGATGCACTCGGGATGCACGCCGGCACAGGCTGTCAGCGCGGCGAGCAGCGCACCGGTTTCCGGCACGCACGTGCCGTGGTCTCCGGGATGGCTGAGATCGGGATTGGAGACCACCAGCCTGGCGCCGGCGCGCAGCACGTTCGCCGCCAGCGCCAGCTTGCCGTAGTGGAAGTCGGGATCGCGCGCCAGCAGTACCACGTCAGCGTCCTGTTCCACCAGCCGGCAACCGCTCCGCTTCGCATAGCGGCGCAATGCCGGGCTGCCCAGCAACAGCACCCGCGCCTCGGGGGAAGTTCGGCGCAGCCAGTTCACAGTCATTTCTCCGGCAAGCACGAGTTGCTCCGGTGCAACGGCCAGGCCCATGCGGCGCAGCTTGCGCGACATGCCGGCCGCCGTGTCGGTCGAGTTGTTCGACACGATGACATAGCGGCCCTGCAACGCCTCGATCAATGCGGCCGCGCCCGGCATGGCAGCGCCGTTGCGGATCAGCGTGCCGTCCAGGTCGACGATGTAGCGCCATGCCGGCGCGCGCCAGGGCGGCAGCGCCAATGGCGGGATGGGGGCATCGTCGGTGGCACGTTGGCCGGAGGGGAACCGCCTGATATCTGTCATCGTTGCGTTCGATCGCCTTGAGCATCGCTCATTCTACATTTAATTTATATTGAGCAATGTTCATTTCGTTGTCATGTAGGTCTTCTAGCATCCGTGTTGCCCCATCCCCCACCACGCGACACGGAACCTCCATGAACACCCTGCGAACGAGATGTCTCGCTGTACTGGCTGGCGTTGTACTGAGCTCGGCGCTAGCCGGCTGCGGCGGCGGAGAAGACTCCGCCTCCACGGCAACGTCACAGCAACTTTCATCGGCACAAGCGAACGAGCAGAAAAAGCCCGCGGACACGCTGCGCTGCGCCCCTTGAGCCTCTGTTGATCTCCTCCCCACGCCATCGCCCACAGGTCATCCACATGCAATCTAACGACAGACGCAATTTCCTCCGCACCGCCACCCAGGCCATGGGTGCCGCCGCCGCGCTCACGGTGCTGCCGCCGAGCATCCGCCGCGCGCTCGCCGTGCCCGCCGCCGTAGAGACGGGCACCATCAAGGACGTCAAGCACATCGTCATCCTGATGCAGGAAAACCGTGCCTTCAATCACTACTTCGGCACGATGAAGGGCGTGCGAGGCTTCGGCGACCGCTTCCCGATCCCGCTCGAAAGCGGCAAACCGGTGTGGTACCAGTCGGATGGCACCAAGGAGATTCCGCCCTTTCACCTGGACAAGCAGACCATGAACGCACTGCTGGTCCCGAGTACGCCGCACGCGTTCTCGGATGCGCAGGCAGCCTGGAACCAGGGCAAGTTCGGCATGTGGCCCAAGTACAAGAAGCCCTACTCGATGGGCTATTACAAGCGCGACGACATCCCCTTCCAGTTCGCGCTGGCCGAAGCCTTCACCATCTGCGACGCCTACCACTGCTCCATCACCACCGGCACGGATCCCAACCGCATCGTCTTCTTCTCGGGCTCCAACTTCAATCCCGAGCTGCGCGCGCAAGGCATCAACTGCACCGATACGGACGGCGAGCCGAACAACCTGCGCTGCTGGATCACGGGCGCGCTGCCGACGCCGGGCTACACCTATGCCGGCTCGTCCTTCCGTTGGCCGACGATTCCCGATGTCCTGCAAAAGGCCGGCATCCGCTGGCGCATCTACCAGAATCCGAACGACAACTGGACTGGCGCGATGCACGGTGGCCTGGCCTTCGATTCGTTCCGCACGGCGCAGCCGGAGTCGCCGCTGTACAAGGAAGGCATGAGCCTGTGGACCATCGAGGACCTGCAGCGCGACGTGATGAACGGCACGCTGCCCGAAGTGGTGTGGGTGCTGCCGACCAAGCTACAGTCGGAACACCCGGGCGCGCCTTCCAGTCCGCAGCACGGCGGCAACTTCACGGCCCAGGTGCTGAACGCACTCACGTCGAACCCGGACGTCTGGAGCAAGACGGTGTTCTTCCAGACCTTCGACGAGAACGACGGGCTGTTCGATCACCTGCCGCCGCCGGCCGTTCCCTCCTACAACCTCGACGGCACGCTCGCGGGCAAGTCGACGCTGCCGCTGGCAGGCGAGTACTTCTCAGACCCGGCGCGCAAGTACCTGCATCCCGAAGACACCATCAGCGGCAACGTGCGCCCGTGGGGGCTGGGACCGCGCGTGCCGATGTACGTGGTATCGCCATGGAGCAAGGGCGGCTGGGTCAATTCGCAGACGTTCGATCATTCGTCGGTGGGGCTGTTCCTCGAACAGCGCTTCGGCATCACCATTCCCGCCATCAGCCCCTGGCACCGCGCGGTCTGCGGCGACCTCACCTCGGCCTTCGACTTCGCCACGCCTAACGACCCGAAGTTCCCGGCACTGCCCGACACCAGCGACTACGCGATCATCGAAGCCCAGCAGAAGACCATGCCGGCGCCGACGCCGCCCGCCACGCCGCAGCCGTTGTTCCAGGAAGCCGGCACCCGCTTCTCGCGCGCGCTGCCCTACGAGCTGCACACCAGTGCGCGCGTCGACAGTGGGGGCCGCAGCGTGACGCTGCTGTTCGCCAACAGCGGCATGCAGGGCGCGGTGTTCCATGTCTACGACAGGCTGCACCTGGACCGCATCCCGCGCCGCTACACCGTGGAAGCGGACAAGACCTTGTCCGACGCGTGGGACGTGGTCGCGGACAACGGCAAGTACGACTTGTGGGTGCTCGGGCCGAACGGCTTCGTCCGGCATTTCACCGGCACCGCGGCTGCCAGCGGCGCGCTGCCGGAGTGCCAGGTCTGCTATGACCCGAAGAACGGCCAGTTATACCTGCATATGCGCAACCAAGGCAACGCCGCGTGCACCGTGACGGTAAAGGCCAACGCGTACCGGAACGATGGCCCGTGGACGCTGACCGTACCCCCGGGTGGCGAGGTCGTGGAAGAGCGCTGGTCGCTGGAACGGAGCGCGCGCTGGTATGACTTCAGCGTCGTGCGCGCGGACGACGCGAGCTACCTGCGGCGCTTTGCCGGCCGCCTCGAAACCGGCAAGGACAGCGTCAGCGATCCGGCCATGGCGACGCCCGCCGTATGATCGGCGGCGCTTAGAAGAGGGCCAGCGTTGCCCTCAACCCGGGATGATGATGCCGCGCAGCCGCCGGTTTTTGACTCACCGTTTGGGTGCTCCCTCTCCCGCTTGCGGGAGAGGGTTGGGGTGAGGGCCGGCGTGTCGACGAAGTCAGGCGCTGGCATTAGCGACGCACGTCACATCGCGGAAGCCCCAGCCAACGCAGCTCTCCAAATCACCGCGTCACATCCAGCTCCCACCCCGGCTCAAGATGATCAGGGTTATTCGCCAGCCGATAACGCGGATTCAGGTTGATCAGCTCCCTTAACGCAAAGTTGCCCACCTGTTGGTCCTGCGTCATCGCCTCGGCCTGTGCCTGCGTTTTCTGCTCGTCCGACAGCAGCGTATCCAGGTTGGCACCGGCGATGCCCCACAGCGTGGAGTTGGCGGCGTTGCCTGCGCTGTAAGGCTGCACGCGCACCGTAGGCGGGTGCGCCGGGCGCTCCCTCGGTGGTTCCTTCGGTGGTTCCTTCGGTGGCTCCTTCGGTGGCTCCTTCGGTGGCTCCTTCGGCGGCGTGACATCGTCGCGCGGCGGTACCGTCGGCTGGGTGGCGGGCGTTGGCTGTGGCGCGTCCTTGCGCTTGTCCTCGTCCTTCAGCACTTCCGTCAGGATCTTGGCGCCGAAGTTGACGATCACCCCGCCGCCCAGCAGCACCAGCCCTTTAGGCATGGCACGGCCAAAGAATTCCCACTTCTGTGCCAGCCACGGCGTGACGGGCTTGTCCACCGCATTGGGATCGGCTTGCTTTGCCAGCCGGTTCTTCTCGGCGTTGATCAGCTTCTGTTCATTGCGCGATTGCAAATGCGCGCCGATGCCGAATACCGCCAGGCTGCCAGCCTCGATCGCCCCCACCACGCCACCGGTATGGACCATGTCGGCAACCGCCAGCGGCACCGCGCCGACCGAATACGCGTTCATCACGAACTTGCGCAGCCGCGCGCTCAGCAGCGCGGGCTGCGCCAGCCCGGTGTGGTAGCCCGCGCGCGCGGCAAAATTGACCGTGCTCAGCACCGAGTTGGCCGCCAGAAAGACCGCGCTGCTGTAGGTCAGCGGTTCGCCAAGCTGCGTGACGCCGTGCTCGCCGAACCACAGCATGGTATTGCCGTTGTTGACGGCAAGCGTGGTGAGCTGCAGCGTGTCGTTGACCCGCCCCGCGGGGGTGTCCGGCGTCAGGATCGACGCGCCGACCGTAGCCAGCACGCCCTGCGCCTCGCGGATCTTGTCGGCGGCCTCCGGCAGGTTCTTCTTGTCGGGGTTGTGCGCGTAGTCGTTGAGCTTGTCGAGGGCCTCGGAGAACTTCTTCTGGTTGGTTTCGTTGATGCCCCACACCGCGGTGCCCGGCTTCTCCGTCAGCGTACGGCGCAGCCAGGCGATATCGGCAGGCGTGTGGGTGCCAGCGCGCCGGATCACCTTGTTGGCATGCACGGTGCGCGCCATTGCCACGCTGCCGCGATAGATAAAGCAGCCGGCGCTGGTCAGCACCACGTTGGCGCCGGTCTGCGCCGAGAACGCCGCCGCGCCGGAGGCCGCGGCAAAGGTGCCGGCGGCCGACATCGTCAGCGCCGTGCGCAGCTTCCATGGCCGCGGACCATTGCTGCCCGGGGGCGGTGCATTGCCGCCACCGTGCGCCACGGTGGCACGCGCCACGCCGTCGTCCGGGGCACCGGACTGGCGCTGCACGGCTTCGTTGGCGCGCGCGGCCTGCAACATGCCGCCGATCATGCCGTGCACGGCGCTGCCCCGCCATTTGCCGGAGCCAGCCTCGATATGGGTCAGGTCGGCCACCTTGACCGCGCCGTCCGGGAACAGCGCCAGTTCCATATCGCCCAGGTAAAGCTTGCCGGCCTCCATGCTGCCGGCAAAGGCCTCCAGGTCCTGCCGCGACTTGCCGTTCAACAGCCCGGCCAGTTCGGGGCGCAACGTGCCGGCGCCGTCGAACAGGTCCTTGCTGCTGGCGGCATAGCGCTCATAGCCGATGGCCGGGCGGCCGAACACCTCGAACGATGGCGGCCCGTATGTGCGCACGGCGTTCAGTCCGTGCTCGCCGGCCTGCCTCATCGCCATGCGCTCGATGTGCACCATGTCGCCCAACCATGCCTCATTGGCGATACCGACCGCAAGGTCCTTGCCCAGCGCGAATACGGTCTTGGCGCCGCCACTGCCGAGCCGCGGCCCCAGGTAGGCTTCCAGTGCCACGCGCTCGCGCGTGCCGTCGGGCCGGCGCAGGAACACATTGCCGTGGTTGTCGATCTTGAAGCTGTGGTTCGCATACGGATCGGGCTGCGGCGTCAGCCGGCGCCAGCGGCCCGGCTGCGCCAGGTCGATCTGGCTTTTTGCCGGGTTGTCCGGATAGGCGCCGCGCTGCAGCGCGAACTCCGGCACCAGCACTTCGGCACCCGTCACGTCCGCGACCTGCTGGGCCAGCACACGCCCCTGCGGCCCGTGCGCACCATCGAGCGCCAGCACGATCGGCTGGCCAGGTTCCCAATCATGCGCGAGCTGCAGCGCCAGCTCATGGGCGCCCAGGCCCGTACCATCGTCGCCGCGCAAGCCGCCCGCGGGGTGTACAGCGCCAACCACCACGAGATGGTCCTCGGGAGCATTGACGCGCACCGTCGGCTCGCCCACCGCCACGTCGGCCCAGCGCCCTTTGGTGTTGTGCCACGATGCTGGCACGGGATCGCCGACGGTCTTGCCACTGTGCTGGCGCACCGGCTTGCCGCCGCTGGTCACCGCCACGATCGGCAATGCCGGCATCGCGCCGCGCATGCGGCCGGCGTCCTGCACGTGTACCGGTGCGCCCGACTTTGCCATGGTGGACGGGTCGCCGGCCACGCGCAGCCGCGCACCATACGCCAGGTCGCTGCCCGGGGCGCGGAACGCATCCACATCCAGCCGGCCGTCGGCGCCATAGACGCGCGTGTTCAGGCCGGTGGCCAGTTGCTGCACCAGCGACTCCACGCCATCCTGCCCGTAGCAGCCGTACAGCACCACCGGCATGCCTTCCTGGTAGTCCAGATGCGCGCGGATGCGGTCGATCACCGCCTGCGCATCGATCACGCGCGACTGGCCGTTGCCGCCGGCCTGCATCTCGATGCCGCCGAACAGTCCTTCCGCACGCACCGTGAAGTGCCCCGGGATCTGCGGCACCGATACCGCCACGGCTTCATCGCCAAAGGTCTTCTGCCCCGCCTCCTGCGCCAGGTCCAGGTCGGCGCGCCCGCGCGGGAACTGTTCGAGCTGCTGCAGCAGGTCGATGCGGCGGCCATCCTGCTGGCGCACCAGCGGCATGCCTGCGCGGAAATCGTCGGGCAAGGCCGCGCGGATATCGCCGTGGTAGCCGGGATTCAGCTCCACGCGCCCAGCCTGCGGCTTGTGCCCGTGCAGCGACAGCGGCATGGTGCCGACCACGCTGCGCGCGTCGACGCTGCCATGCCGTGCGGCCGCGCGCTGCGAAACGATGGCGATGCGGTAGTTGCCGCCCGCCTCCAGCGCCGGGGCGATGTCGCGCATCGCCTGCTGCAGCGACGTGTATGACGATTCCGGCAGGCCGCCGCGCATCGGCACGGACAGCCCGTCGCCATGCATCACCACGTAGTGCACGCCGGCCAGCCGCCCGCCGGATTCATGGATGCCATCGATGGTGGCTTCGATCGCCGAGCGGCCCGGCGCGCCGTCGCGCACCGACCAGTTGCCGTCGCGGATCGCGGGCCTGGCCGCCGCAGGCACCGCACGGGCCGTCTGGCCGCCATGCTCGCCATCGCCCGTGGTGCGCTTGCCTGACGGCAACTTCCCGCCGTGCGACACCATCGCTTCGGCAGCCTCCGCCACCGGCGTGCGCGCCACGCCGGGGCCTCCCGGCAGCGGCGAGCGCGCCGCGCCCGGGCCGCCCGGAGGGTTGCCGCCGGCGGCACGCGCATACAGCGCGATCACGGCCTGGTGGACTTCGGTCGAGAAGCCATCGACCGTCGCCACCTGCTCGCGCGAGACGCCATCGACGGCCCCCGCATCGGCCGCCGCCTGCAGCACGCGGCCCAGTTCCTCGGGGCTCTGGAAATGCTCCAGCATATTGCCCCGGCGCAGCAGAAGCGCCGAGACCGCATAGGCGGCCCAGTTCGACACGCTGGCGGTCACCACATGGTCCACCGGCACCACCGCGGCGATATTGCTGCCGTCCTTCGCCAGCGGAATCAGGCCGGTCACGCCGCCCATGCCGGCCTCGTTGCCGCCGTCGCCGATGCCCAGCGTCTCGACGTCCTTCATGGCGTTGGCTTCGATGATGATCTGGTCCAGCGCCGGATTGAACGCATCGATGCCGATGCCGCGCATATTGTGCTTGGTTCCGCGCGCGCTGCGCGACGGCAGCTCGATCGCCATCACGCGGTCCGGATTGATTTCCCGCAGCAGCGCCTGCGCGGGCTCAGCTGCGCTGTCGATGGGCGCGTCGAACACGCGGATATTGTCGACGGGCTCGCCCATCTCGCGCAGGATGCCTTCCAGGATCGGCTTGTTGGCCGAGTCCACCACATAGGTCACCTGCTTGCCGCGCAGACGCAGCGCGCGGCCCAGTTCCGCCGTCCCCGGCGGCCCGTCGGTCTCCGGCATGCCCTTGTCGACCGAGAAGCCGGTCACCAGCATCACGTTGTTGGCGCTCTCCAGCGAACTGGCCGCGCGATCCGCGCCGCCCGGCATGTAGAAGTCCGGCAGGCCGCGGCCGATGTAGTTGAAACTGATGCGGTCGATCGGGGTCATCCAGCGCCCGCCGTCGACCAGCGCCAGCGCAGCCGACACGTCGGCCGCCTCGCCAAACTCGGTCTTGAACACGCGGATATCCGGCCGGCGCCCCATCGCATGCGCCAGCCCCGACACCTTGGACGGCTGCCCGGTGGTGAAGACCATGGTCGGCAGGGTCTTGTCGTCGGGCACGCTTGACGGGTCCAGCGGCTGCGCCCGCACGTCGGCGCGATCGATCAGCCCCTGCTCGACCAGCATCTCCACGCCCTTGCGCGCCTGGTACTGCATCGGGTCGATCAGCTCGACGTCGCTGCGCCCCATGGCGTCGAGCTGCTGGCGCACCACCGTCTCCAGCGCCGGGTAATGGGTGCAGCAGAACCACAGCGAGGTGGCGTCTTCCGGGATGCGCTGCGGGTTGATGTACTTGGCCACGAGCTGGCGCAGCTTGTCGAGCTGCGGGCCTTCGGCCATGTGCATCAGGTTGTTGACCGCGTCGGCCCATTCCACCGCGGCGATCTCTTCGACGGTCACGCGGCCGCCGCTGGCCTCGCTGACGGCCTGCAGGTAGGCGTGCAGGTTCACGGTGCCAGGCGTCGCCACGATCACCGGCCGCGCACCGCCTTCGGTGACGATCTTGGGCGCGGTCTGCATGATCAGGTCGACCACCTTGGCCTGGTGCGTGCCCACCAGCGCATCGGGGAAGGCGGTGCAGGCGGTGTTGCAGGCGAACAGGTCGACCGCACCCTTGGCCTTCTGCGCCGCTACCACGCCCGCGTGGACCTTCTCTACCAGGTCGGGGCGCTCGCGCCCGCCGTAGGTGCCGGCGGCGTGGTCGGTGAAGGCCACCACCTGCACCGCCTTGCCGGTCATCGCATAGACATGGCGCGCGATGTTCTGCGCGGCCAGCAGGCCGCCGTTGCTGGAATCGAACGCGGTGATGACGATGGCGTCGTCCTGCACCTTGATGCCGAAGTCGGCCGGCTCGATGCCCTCCGGCAGGAAGCGGCGCTGGATGCCTTCGAACAGCGTCGCCATGTCGAGCCCGTCGGGCAGGCTTTCGGCCGCCTTCTGCAGCAGCTCGTACACGCCCTTCTGCACGGTCTTGTCGTAGCCGCGCACGCTGGTGGCTCCCACCTCCAGCGTGACGCCGTCGCGCGCCTTGTTGCGCGCCATGGTGTCGAGCAATGCGCCCACTTTGTTCGCGTCCGGCATGCCTTGCTGGTGGCCCAGCGCGCGCTGCACGCCAAAGCCGATCGCCTGCGCCGCCAGGTTGGAGTTCATGCCGGTGACCAGGTGGTCGGCGCCGACGGCGGACCAGATATCGGCAAGCTGGTCTTCCACCGCCATATCGCGCAGGATGCGGTCGCGCGCGGCGCGCATGCCGGCCTCGTTGCCATGGTCGCCGACGGCGATGGTGACCATGTCGGCCATGTCGTTGGCGTCGATCAGCAACTGGTCGAGCATGGCGTTGCCATGCACCTGCTCGCCGTTCTGCAGCCGGTACTGGTTGTTGGTGTTGCGCCCGGCCACTTCCACCGCCACCACCGCCTGCGGCTTGTGCATGGCCAGCAGCGCGCGCGACTGCTGCCCCGCGCTGGCAAAGTCCCTGGCTGAGAACGTCTCCACCCGTGCGTCGGGCTGGTTCAGGTCCTGGCGCAGCATCTTGCGCAGTGCGCGCGCATGCGCGCGGTCGGTGACGTAGACCACTTCCTTGCCGAGCGACGCCAGGTACGCGCCCAGCGTCGCGGCGCCCACCGGGCCGTTGGTCTCGGCGCGGCCGTGCGCGGTCAGCGGGCCGGTGACGATCATCACCGAATCCAGGTGCGCCAGCGCGCGCGCCGCCATCTCGGCTCCGTACGGCACGCCGATGTTCTCCATGCGGCCGTCGATCCACAGCACGTTGTCCAGCGGCGAGATCGCGTTTTGCTTCAGCGCCATGCGCGACACCGCGTCGGGCGCGTCGGCGGCATGCGCCAGCGCAGCAGGGCCGTGGCTGATGGTGGCGCGCTGCACGCCGCCGTCGCCGTCGTCATGGGGCCGGCGCGGCGCGCGCGCCAGCGCGATGTTGTTGCCGTTCTGGCGGCGGCGCGAGGCCGGCACCGGCACGTCAGAGCGCCGGTTTTCGCCGGCCTGCGTGCGCGCCGCGGAATCGGCCATGTAGCGCTCCATCGCCCGGTTGATGGCGCGGTCCATCATCCCCTGGATCATCCGATCCTGCATGATCGAGCCGCGCGTGGCCGCCATGTCGAATGCGGCGGCGGTGCTGAGCTTGACCGATTGCCACGGCGTCAGCCGCTGCGGCGTGCGGAGGTCGCGCGCGGGATTGGTGGTGGCGTCAGTGACCGGGCGGCCGCTGGTGGAGGTGCTTTCCGGCGTCGCGGGCCGGGAAACGCCGGGCGCCGTCTCACCGTCGGCATGCGTGCCGGAGCGGCCGGAATGGCCGTCGGCATCGGTGCGCGCAAGCGGCTGGCCGTCGGCGTCGTGTCCTGGCACGCTGCGGCGCGTGGCGGGCCGCGTGGTGGCAGCATCGCCCTCGCGGAACGACCCCAGCGCGTCCGGCGCCACGCCGCGCCCCGGACCGCCAAAGCCTCCTGCATCGCCGGTGGAGACGCCACGCCCGCGCATGGTCTGGTAGCCGTCGCGCACCGACTCGCCGATGCGCTTCTGGATCGCCATCGGCAGCATCTGCGTGGCGCCCATCAGCAGCATCGCGCCATTCTGCAGCTTCTCCGACAGGCTCATCTCGCCGCCATGCTCGGCGAACATCGCCGCCTGCTGTGCCGTCTGCACGCCGCCGATGGTAAAGCCCACGCCGTTGAGCACGCGGCTGGCATTGCCGTACTGGCTCGCGCTGCGCGTCAGCATGCCGCCGGCCATTTGCCGGATCGGGTTGGTGCTGCCCGCCAGCCGGGTGCCGGCGTTCATCGCCAGCGCGCCGCTCTTTGCCAGGCCCATGCCGCCCATGCCGGCCAGCGAGCCGGCCACGTTCAGCCACTGCGACATCGCCTCCTGGCTGTTGAACGGGTTGATCGAACGGCCATGGTCGGCGATGTTGTCGAGCTCGGCCCACGAGGTGCCGATGCCATAGCCCATGCTGCCCACCATGCCGACCCAGGCAGTGGCCACCAGCGGCGTCAGCGTGCCGCCCGAGGCCACCATCAGCACCCCGCCCGCAACCGCGCCCACCGCGGCCACGCCGAGGTTGACCCAGCCCCACACCTTCTCGCTGGTGGTGACGATATGCGCGTCCATCGAGGCATAGCTGGCATGGCCGTCGCTGCCCAGCTCCAGGTTGTCGGCAAAGTAGATGGTGCCGTTGTCGGCCAGCAGGTTGTTCTCCTGGAAGTCGCGCTTCGCGTCCAGGTCTTCCTTGCCGTAGACCGAGCCCTGGTCGTCCACCCACAGCGTCTTGCCGTCCTTGCCCTGGAACTCGAACACCGCGGTCTGGTACGGCACGCCGCCCGGCCCGGTCACGTACATGGGGATGGCCTTGACCATGGTGCCGGGCTTGGCATCCTCGGCGATCTGTTCCTTGATCGCGTTGGCGTCGCCCTGCGGCGCGCCCAGCTTGATGGCCTGGTCAAGCTTCTTGTCATCCGACGACGACGCGCTCAGGTCTTCCTTGCGCATCGCCAGGCTGTCGAAGGTCTGGCGCAGGATCTCGTCCTTGTCGAGCTCGAAGCGCTGGTTGGCTTCCTTGGCTTCATCGGTCTTGGCATAGTCCTCGCTGCCGCGCTGCACCGCATTGCGCAGGTACACGTCGGACATGACCGGTGCGTCCTTGGCGGACTTCAGCGACTGCTCGAACGCCGCCGACAGCCCGATGTGGCCTTTCGCGGCGGCGTCCTCGGCCCCGCCATAGATGCGCCCCTGGCGCGACGAGCCGCCCTGGTTCATCATCATCAGCATGCTGACGTCGTTGTCGCGATCGGTCAGCCAGCTTGCCGTGCTGGTGGCGGCAGAGCCCGTGCCAGGCTTGGCGTCCCGGTTGCCCGCGTAGTAGCCGGCATCGGCGACGTCCACCACCGCGGACAGGCCATGGTAGAAGTCGTCCCAGTCGTTGTAGCCCGGGGACTGGCTGTTGTTGCGCCCGGTCCAGTCGTTGCTGTACTCGGACTTGACCGTATCGAGCAACGTATTGGCGTCCTCCTCGATCAGGTGCGGCGCCACTTCCTGCATGTAAACGCCGACCTTGTCGGCATACATCTGCTCCTGCCCGATGATGGGCCGGCCCTCGTCGTCGTGGGTCTTGTTCTTCAGGTCCTTGTCCATCGACGCTTCGATCTGCCCCTTGAACAGGTCGCTGCTGAAGCGGTCGTTGTGCACATCGACGTAGCGCTGGCGCTCCTCGGGCGTCTGCGCGGCATCGGCGCCGGCCTTGCGGATCTGCAGCGCACCGGTCACGTCGCCGCTGTCGAGCTTCTGGTCGATGCCCCTGGTCATGGCATCCACGCGCAGCGGCGTGGAGCCTTCCATGAAGCCGAGCATCCGGTTCAGGCCATTGGCGGCCTTGTCGCGCTCGTCCTGGCTGAGCTTCGGGTCTTCGCTGCGCGCCTTGAGCTGCTCCACGGTGTAGCCGAGCAGGCCTTTCTGCGCGACGCCCTTGTCGTATTGCGCCTTGACCGGATCGTTCGCCGGCAGGTTGGCATCCGGTATCAGGCTGTCCGCGCCCAGCGACTTGACCATGACGTAGCCGGCGGGGTTGTGCTCCATCAGGTCGCGTTCGGCCTGCGGCAGGTCGCGCGGCGTGGCCGAGTTGGGATCGGTCTTGGCCTTGGGATCCAGCGTCAGCCCCTGCACCTGCGCCATCGCCAGCGTGGTGGGGTCGTGCTTCGCCAGGTCGCGCTCGAAATCGTTGGCCGGCGTCAGGTGCGCCATCTCGCCGGCCATGCGGCCGCGCAGGTCGACGCGGTCGATCAGCTTGTCCATGCCGCCGTCGGTGCCGTAGCGCTCCTTGAGGTCATTGACCGCCTGCTGACGGAATTCGTCGGGCACCTTGACGCCGTGCCCTGAATTTGCCGCCTTGACCTGCGCGTCGGCATCCGTGACCTTGCTGTTGGCCTGCGTGATGTCGTACGAGCGGTCGGCCATCGAGATGCTGCGGTCGTGCGGGGCGTTGCGCACGTCCCCCAGGCTCTTGTCGGCATCCTTCTTGTAGCCGTTGGCCGCGAGCGTGTCGATTTCCTTCTGCATCGTGTCGAGGAAGGTCTCCCCGGCCTTGACGCGCTCCTGCTGCGCCGTGGTCTGGGCACTGCGGGCCGCGACCAGCTCATCGTCCGCCGTGGGCTCGGCGTTGCGCACGCCGGACGGGATCTTCAGGTAGGCGGCCTGTGCTTCGCTGACCTTGGCGTTAGCCTTGTCTTCCTTCTCCTGCGCCAGCACCACGTTAAAGCGCGCGCCTTGCGTGTCGCGCGCCTGCTGCGTGTTCTCGGTCTTCAGGAAGTGCTTCTTGGTGTCGTCCAGGTTCAGCCTGACATTGGGGTCGTCATAGCGCTTGCTGATCTCGTCGGCCTTGGCCTCGACGGCGGCATTGACGTCCTTGCCGGTGGCCGCGGCGTTGTTGGCGGCCACGCGCAGTTCGTTCTGCACGCCGCCCATCACGTTGCCGTACTTCAGGCTGAGCGGCTGCCAGTCCTTCTCGGTCATGGCGCGGCCGTTCAGATCGTCGACCACCTTGTCGTAGGCGCCCTTGGCTTCCTTCTGCCAGCGGTCGGTCACGTCCTTCGCGTCGGTCGCCTTCTTGTTGCGCGCTTGCTCGGCGGGATCCGGGGCGGGGGCGTCGACCTGCGTCACCTTGGGCGCCTGCGCGCCGGTGGTGTTGGTCGTATAGAGGGCCGGCGCGGCGGTGACGGCCTGGGGCTTGTCGGTGCTGGCCGCCTGGTCAGCCGGTTTGGTCTGCTGCGCCTGCTGGGCCTGCTGCGTTTGCTGGTTATTCTGCGTGTCCTGCTGGCGCTGCTGTTCGCGCGCTTCCGCCGCGCGCTGCGCGCGTTCGGCGGCTTCACGGGCGGCGCGCTCGGCGGCTTCGCGCGCGGCTTCGGCGGCGGCGCGGGCCGCGGCTTCGGCTGCCGCGCGCGCGGCAGCCCGGATGGCATCCATGAAATCCAGCATGACGCGAGTCTCCAGGGGACGCCGGCGCCTGCCGGCATGTCAGTCGGTTGCCTGGGCGGTGGCAAAGCCTCCGCGCACGCGCGGACGCACCACGGCCATCATGCCGCCCGATTCTGCGCGCGGCGGCGCAACAAGCAAACTATGGGAATTCGTAGGACCCGGCGGCGCAGTGCCCGGTGGCGCCTACAGGCGGTTGTTGTCGAGGTCGGTCACCAGCATGCAGCCGGGCGCGTGGGTGATGCAGATCTCGGGGCGCGCCTCGCGGATCACGGCCTGGGGCGTCACGCCGCAGGCCCAGAACACCGGGATTTCACCGGCATCGATGGGCACCGCATCGCCATAGTCGGGCGCTTCGATATCGTCGATGCCGATCAGCGAGGGATCGCCGATATGCACCGGCGCGCCATGCACGTCGGGATAGCGTGCGGTGATCTGGGTGGCCAGGATCGCGTCGGCGGCCTTCAGCGGGCGCATCGACACCACCAGCTTCCCCGACAGCCGGCCCGCCGGGCGCGTTTCGATCGCGGTGCGGAACATCGCCACGTTGCGGCCCAGGTTGATGTGCTTGAGCGGCACATTGGCCGCCAGCAGCGCCTGCTCGAACGAGAACGAGCAGCCGATGGCAAAGGCGACGAAGTCGTCGCGCCACAGTTCGGTGATGCTGGGGGTCTCGTGATAGGCATTGCCGTTGCGATAGACGCGGTACATCGGCACATCGGTGCGGATATCGACGTCGCGGCCCAGGTTGCGGAATACGGGATCGCCGGGATCGGTCACGTCGATCAGCGGGCAGGCCTTGCGGTTGAGCGCGCAGAACTGCAGGAAGTCATAGGCCCAGTCGCGGGTCAGGATCACGATATTGGCCTGCACGTGGCCGCGCGCCAGGCCGCTGGTATGGCCGCGGTAGCGGCCTTCGCGGATCAGTTGGCGCAGTGCGGCGGGATCTTCGGGCAGGAGCGTGGCGGCGTGCTGGAGCGGCTGGTTCATGGTCGGCTGGAAAGCACGCCGGAGGGCGCGCAGGCTACGTTGACCAGTCGATTCTGGTTGCCGCGGCGCCCTGCCGTCCAACAAATCTTTCGGATGGAGCGCGATAAAGGAATCCGATGACTACGAGCCTGCGTGGGGCGTGGCCGCCGCATCCGGCGCCGTCGTGCCCGCCGGCTGCATCGGCACGGCCATCTCTTCGCCCACCTCCGCGCAGAACTCCGCCACTACCGCGGTGGCCAGCCCGACGATCGATTCGTTGACCTCCAGCCCCGCGCCGATGCGCCATGACGCCACGATATCCAGCGCCGGCGGATGGTTCTCCACGTCCACCACCGACAGCGTGCCGTCGGCCAGCTCCTTGCGCACCAGCGCCGGCGGCACCGCGCCGATGCCGAAGCCGTCGCCGATCAGCCGCGTCATCGCCGCCACCGAGTTGACGCAGTTGATGCGCGGCGACGATACGCCGTTCAGGTGGAATAGGCTCAGGATGTCCTGGTGCGGGCGCGAGTTCTTGACGAAGGTGATGACGCGCTCTGCGGCAAGCTCTTCCAGCGAGGCATAGGGCCGGTCATAGACCGAGCCGGTGGCGACGATCCAGCGGATCGGGTAGCGCGCCAGCTCGATATTGCGCACGGTTTCCAGGCGCAGCAGGTCGGTCTGGAAGATGACGTCGAGATAGCCCTTCTGCAGCTGGTCGCACAGGTTGAGCGCGGCATCGGCGGTCAGCTCGATTTCCAGCGCCGGGTAGGCCCGCATGGCGCGCTTGACCACTGTCGACAACCAGGTATGGATCACCGAGTCCATCGCGCCGATGCGCACGCGCCCCGCAATGGCGCGCGAACGGTCCAGCGACTGCCGCATATGGTGCATGGTGTTCACCATCTTCTCGGCATATTCCAGCACGCGCTGGCCTTCCGGCGTCAGCGTCACGCCGCGCGAATCGCGCAGGAACAGCTTGACGCCCAGGTCCTCTTCCAGCACCGCGATGCGGCTGGAAATGGAGGCCTGGGTGCTGAACAGCTTCTCGGCGGTCAGCCTGAAGCTGCGCAGGCGTGCGACCCAGACGAAGGTTTCGAGAAAGCGCAGGTTCATGGGCGATGTGCGGGGGGATGTCGCTGCGGCGGCCGGGCTGGCAAGCGACAGAATCTACGCGATGGCGGGGAGGCGAACAAGCGTTTGAGGATGGGGATTGGTTTGGTGGGTTGAGGGGATGCAGGGTGCGTGCCTGGGGGCCCGGCTTGCGCTCTGGTTGCTCCCCTCTCCCGCAAGCGGGAGAGAAGAGCGTTCGCGTGGGGTGGTGGCCTATATTCAGTGCTTTGGTGTTCGAACGCCTCCACACAGTGCGGCTTTTCAATGCCTGCCGGTCTGCTCCCCTCTCCCGCCTGCGGGAGTGGGGCCGGGTGAGAGGGCAGGCGCTTGCATACCGACGTGCGCCCTTCACGCCCCCAGCGGCGAAGGCTCCGCCGGTGTCGGCGCCGCGCGCGACGGTGTGCTTGCCGGCCCGCGTGCCGCCGCAGCTTCAGCTTCCCGCTGCGCGGCCTCGGCCTGCGCCTTCAGCCGTTCCAGCGAGATCTGCATATCCTCTGCCAGCGCCGCCGGATATTCCGCCTGCGCGCCGTTCGGCACCGACGACGGATCCAGCCACAACTGCCAGGTCACGCGCGTGGTGCCAACGCCGTTGCCCGCTGTCACCTGCAGCCGCCCGCGCGTATGGTTGGACAGCTTGCGATAGCTGTACGAGTAAGGGCCCTTGTCGGTCAGCACATCCACCGCCGGCAGACCGCCGGCCTTGCGCGCCATGCGCCGTACCGTGCCGGGCCCGCCATCGCCCAGTACCACGCTGCAGTCCTTGTACGCGGTGTCCCACTTCGGCAGCCCGCAGTAGTTGCCGGCCTGCTGCCACACGCGCACCGGGTCCGCCTGCACCTCGACCGAACGTTCGACGGCAATCATCTGCGCTTGCGCGGGCGCCGCGATACCAATGGCAAGCAGCAGCGCGGCGCACGCACGGGCTGGCAGGGTCAGGCAGGCTGGGTTCGGCATAGGGAGGCGGGCGCGCGCCGGCATTGGAATGGCTGCAAGCCTAGCCGAGCGCGGCGCCCGCTGCCATTACCGAAGGTTCGTAGCCATCGCCCTACCCTACGCATTTCCGTAGTCATGCGGCCACCCTGCCCGCGCTGGCGCGCCGTATGCTTATGCCCGCGCTGATCCCTGCACAACCCAACGAAGAATGCCAGGGCTCGCCGCGGGGATCAGGGAAAACCCGCGGGCCGCAGCCATGCCAGCGGCAGGCAAACCGGCGCAAACCGCGAATTCACGCGCTTTCAGCTCAGTCATCAGTTTTTCTTATCGGCCGTCGCCCGAAAAAGTAGTTGGACGCGACGCACCGGGCATTTCAAGAATGCAGGCAGCGGGGCGTACCGCAGGACGCTCCACAACAACAAGAGCAACTCCGCCCGCCGGTGCCTGGCCCCAGGGCCTGAACCGCCATACCACGACGAGGCATGCATGGAAACGCAGATCGGCAGCATCCAGAGCCCGCAGCATCCGGCGCAACCCGCCGGCGATGAGGCAGCGCCGTCGCGCGGTTTCTTTTCCTGGTACCGCGACATCACGCCCAACGAGCGGCGCACGTTCTGGAGCTGCAAGGTCGGCTACGCGCTCGACGCGATGGACACGCAGTTCCTCAGCTTCGTCATCCCCACGCTGATCGCCACCTGGGGCATCAGTCGCGCCGACGCGGGCTTTATCGGCACCGCCACGCTGCTGACTTCGGCCGCGGGCGGCTGGGTCGCCGGCATCCTGTCGGATCGCATCGGCCGCGTGCGCACGCTGCAACTGACCATTCTGTGGTTTGCCTTCTTCACCTTCCTGTGCGGGCTGGCGCAGAACTATGAACAGTTGCTGATCGCCCGCGCCCTGATGGGCTTCGGCTTCGGCGGCGAATGGACCGCCGGCGCGGTGCTGATCGGCGAAGCCATTCGCGCGCAGGATCGCGGCAAGGCGGTGGGCATGGTGCAGGCCGGCTGGGCGATCGGCTGGGGCCTGTCGGCCCTGCTCTATGCGCTGGTGTTCTCGCTGCTGCCGGCCGAGACCGCATGGCGCGCGCTGTTCCTGATCGGCCTGCTGCCGGCGGTGTTCGTGATCGTGGTGCGCCGCATGGTGAAGGAGCCCGAGGTCTATACCGAGCACAAGGCCCGCGAAGCGCAGAGCAGCGACAAGGCATCATTCGCCGCGATCTTCTCGCCCAGGCTGCTGTCGGTGACGCTGCGCGCCGCGCTGCTGACCACCGGCGCGCAGGGCGGCTACTACGCCATCACCACCTGGCTGCCCACCTTCCTGAAGACCGAGCGCGGGCTGACGGTGCTCGGCACCGGCGGCTACCTGGCGATGGTGATCGTGGGCTCCTATATCGGCTATGTCACCAGCGCCTACCTGACCGACCGCATCGGCCGCAAGCGCAACTTCATCCTGTTCGCGCTGGGTTCGATGACGATCGCGCTGGCCTATACGCATATCCCGGTCAACGACACCGTGATGCTGCTGCTGGGCTTCCCGCTGGGCTTCTTTGCCTCGGGCATCTTCGCCGGCATGGGCGCGTTCCTGACCGAGCTGTTCCCGACCAGCGTGCGCGGCTCGGGCCAGGGCTTTTGCTACAACGTGGGCCGCGCGATCGGGGCGTTCTTCCCGTTCCTGATCGGGCAGGTCAGCCAGCAGATGTCGCTGGGCCATGCCATCGGCATCTTTGCCGCGGCGGCCTACGGCGTGCTGATCCTGGCGGCGCTGACGCTGCCCGAGACGCGCGGCAAGGCGCTGGAAGCGTAGGCATGGCGCGCCTGGACATCCGCATCGCAAAAGACCCTACGGCCGGCAGGGGAAGTGGCTCTGATACCACTGTCCCTGCCGCACAATGCGTCGCAGGCCGGTGCGTCACCCATGCGAGGGACGCGCACCCCGCCCCGGTGTCCGCGCGCCCAATCAAAAAGCACAACCACGCGCGCGGCAGGACCGGTTTGCGGACCTGCCATGCGCCGCGCACGCCCGCGGCGTGCCATCGCGGGACATTTTCAACAGCATGCATCACGACGCCGGAGCCATGGTTTCGGGGTGCGACAACTACATAACGGGCAGCCCCCTTGCGGGGGCAAGCCCCTGGTATTTCCGACGGGAATCCGGGTCAGCAGTATGTTGGGCTTGCCAGCCCGACGGCAATGCGGCGCAGGCGCGATACGCGCTGGCGATGGCCGCCATCTCCATTCCAGGGGACGGACGGTCGCGACCGGCACGAGGCACTGCGCGCACGCATCGCCGCCGCGAAGGCAGACCCCCCATTTGCACGCGGCGGCCGGCTCACGAGGCCGATGCCGCGCGCCAAAGACTCGTTGTCGGAGGCCTCAATGATCAAAGATGTGGAAGTCGTGCCGTACAGTGACGCGGGGGCGTTCACGTATGGCACAGCCAGCCCCACCACCAGCCCCACTACCACCGGGCCGCTGCGCCCCGGCGCCGGCATCGCCCCTGCGCTGGTGGCCAACAACGGCATCAAGGTATTCGGCGAGCGCCACCTGGTGCCGGTCAGGCAGCGCGTGCGCCATGGCGCCACGCCCGGCCTGGTGACCGCGCTGCAGGCGGAAGCCACGCATGAGGGCCGAACGACGGTGATGGAGTCGGCCATCCGCGCGATCGGCTTCGACTGGCTCGGCTATGGCACCGCCGCCAACGTGGGCGGCCAGATCCAGCCGCGCACCTTCTTCGAGACCTACTCCGCGCCCGGCTGGCGCGAGCGCTACTTCCGCGAGCGCTACTACGAGATCGACCCGCGCAACCCGCAGCCCGGCACCTACGGCCTGCCGACCGTGTGGGACGCCGACGACCTGGCACAGATGCCGGCCGGCAACGTGCCGCCGCTGCGCCGCCGCCGCTTCTTCGACGACCTGCGCGATGCCGGTATCCGCAGCGGCATCTTCCTGAACCTGCCGATGCCGGGCAGCAGCGACTTCGTGCTGATCAGCTTTATGTCCGGCATCGAGAGCCGGCGCTGGATCGGCGATTCCGTGGTCGGGCAGGCGCTGGCGACGGGACTGGCGCTGCATGAGTTCCTGACCTGCCATGTCGAGATCCCCGCCTTTGCCGGGCGTCATCGCGAAGGGCTGTCCGACGTGCAGCGCGATATCCTCGCCTGCCTGGCGCAGGGTCTGTCCGACAAGGAGATTGCGCGGCGCATGGCGATGTCGATCTTCAATGTCGATTACCACATGCGTCGGCTGCGCAGCCACTTCGGCGTGCGCAACCGCGTGCAGCTGGCGAGTGCAGCGACGCTGCTGCGGCCTGTGGGCGCGCCGCTGTCCGTGGACCGGGTACAGGATGCGGAAGGCGTGATCGCGGCTTAGTTTTCTGGCGTTGGTTTTGGCATTGGCTTTGACTTTGGCGTTGGCCTTCGCTTTGGCGTTGGCTTTCGCCGGACCGATTGCGTGCTCCCTCTCCCGCTTGCGGGAGAGGGGAGCAAACCAGCGGCAGAGGACGTCCGAGCCACCATCACTCGCCCTTGGCCCACCGCATTAAGTCAGCCACCCGCTCAAACAGCGTCCGGTCGATAAACCGGTCCAGCGGCACGTTCAGATACAACCGCTGCGCCAGCTCGGAATCGAACGCCGACGGGATCAGGTAGTCCGCCGCCGCCTGGCGGATGCGCGCGGCCACGTGGCCGCTGCCCTTGGCCACCACCTTGGGCAGCGTGCCCGGGCCGTCGTAGCGCAGCGCCACCGCATACTGCGTGGAATACACCACCGCCGTCGATACCCTGACCCGCTCGCCCACGCCAAAGAACGCCGCCTCGAAGAACGCGGCGCGCCGGCGTCCGGCCATGATCGGATCGCCCTGCGTCTCCTTGTACTCGCGCCGGTACTCCTCCACGCTCATGCGCTGGCGCTTCATGAACTGGTAGCGCTCGTGCACGTAGTCCACCACCGCCATCACGAGGTAGATCACCGCGGCCCAGCAGCACATGCGCAGGATGATGTAGGCCACCAGCAGCAGGATCTCCGGCGGCCGCGCGTACCCGGTGCGCACGCCGTCCTCGATCGCGCCCAGTGCCAGCACGTACACCAGCCCGCCCAGCAGCGCGATCTTGACGAGGATCTTGACCAGGTTCACCAGGTTGCGCACCGCGAACATGCGCTTCAGGCCCTCAGCCGGGTTCAGCCGCGCCAGGTTGGGCTTGATCTGCTCGAACGCCACCAGCGGCCCCACCTGCAAGAAGGCACCGACGACGCCGCACACCAGCGCGATCGCGGCGATCGGCAACACCCCCATCAGCAGGAAGCGCGCGCCGGCCTCGCCCAGCACCAGCATCTGCTGGTCCACCAGGTGCTGCGGCACGCTGCCCATGGCGTTGTGCCACAGCGCCTGGAACAGCCGCACGAAATAGCGGCCCAGCAGCCATAGCCCGGCCAGCACGCCGAGGAACACCACCGACGAAGTCACATCGGCGCTGCGCGGTACCTCGCCGCGCTTGCGCGCCTCGTCCAGCTTGCGCTGGGTGGCTTCAAGGTTCTTTTCGCTATCGCTCATGTCGTCAGTCTAGGGCGCCGGCGCGCCCTTGCGCAGCAACTCGATCAGCACATTGTCGGGCCGCAGGAAGCCCTGCAGCGAATCCACCATCACCGCCAGCATCAGCACCAGCATCAGCAGCGCCACCGTGATCTTGACCGGCTGCGCGAACTGGAACACGTCGAACTGCGGCACGAAGCGCGCGATCAGCGCAAAACCCAGCTCCACGATCACCAGCAGCAACAGGATCGGCGCCGCCAGCTTGACCACCCACGAGAACATGGTGCCGGCGTACAGGTTGGCAAAGCCCATCGATGCCAGCGACATCTCCGGCCCGAACGACATCACCGGCCAGAATGCAAACGATTCTACGATCACGCCGGTCATGGCAAAGAAGCCGCCCAGCGAAGCGAACAACGCGATGCCGAAGTGCGACAGCAGGTTCTCCATCGGGCCGTCTTCCTGCTGCGTGACCGGGTCGAAGAAGGTGGCGTTCCCCGAGCCGGTCTGGAAGTCGATCAGCTCGCCGATCATCTGCAGCGCGACAAAGAACAGCCCGAAGGCCATGCCCAGCAGCAGGCCGATAAAGGCCTCCTTGAAGATCAGCACCAGCCACAGGCCGCCGACGATGGCGTCGAAGTCGATGCGCGCGCCCGGCGACACGAACAGCGCGATCGCCAGTACGATGCCGTTGCGCGCCACGCCGGGAATGGCCTGCTGCGACAGGAACGGCAGCACCGTAAACGCCGTCAGCAGGCGCGGCATCACCATCACGATCGGCATGATGACCTCGCGGCCCCACTGGAACAGCAGGCTGGGATCGAGCAGGTCGCCCTGCATGCTCAGGCGCGCAGCGCGGCGGCATGCCACGCACGGGCGGCCGCTTCGTCGACGGCCTCGTCCTCGCGGCGCTCGGCACCGGCCTGCGCGGCGCGGCGGTCGCGCACGGCCAGTTCGCGCGCGCCTTCCAGCCTGGCCTGGGCGCGCAGCAGTGCGCGCCGGCTGTCGTCAAAGGTGGCGCGGCGTTGCGCCACGTCGTCCAGCACTTCGCCCAGCCGGGCATTGGCGCGGGCGATGCGCGCGTCGAACGCGGTCTGCCAGCCCTGCGCATCCAGCAGTCCGGAGACCGACACCCCGCCCTGCGACGCGCCCCGGCGCAGCCGGTCGATAAACGCGGCGCGTTCGGCCAGCGCGGCGTTGACCGCCTGCTGCGCGGCCTCGGCGTCGCGCAGGCCCGCCATCACATGCGCGCGGCGCTGCTGCATCACGCGCATGGCCTCGTCCTGGCGGCGCTGGCGTACGGTTTCGAGCTGGCCCAGGCGCGGGTCCGTGGTGGTCTGCGTCATGCTGCCTCTCCTGCGCGCGGGCCCGGCTCGGGCACGCGGATGGCCTGCGCCAGCTTGTCGACGGCACCGGCGAAGGTATCGAGCCGCGCCGCTGGCTGGGCCAGGTAGGCGCGCATGTTCTGGATGGCGGCCACGGCGGCGTCGGCGACCGGGTCGGCACCGGGCCGGTATTCGCCGATCTGCAGCAGCAGCTCCATCTCCTGGAACTTGGCCAGCAGTTGCCGCAGCCGTGCCGCGTCGCGCGCATGGGCGCCGGCCACCACCTGCGGCATGACCCGGCTGACCGACTGCAGCACATCCACCGGCGGATATTGCCCGGCACTGGCCAGCTTGCGCGACAGCACGATATGGCCGTCCAGGATCGAGCGCACTTCCTCGGCGATCGGGTCGCTGTCGTCCTCGCCCTCGGTCAGCACCGTATACGCCGCGGTGATCGAGCCCTGCACGCCGGTGCCGGCGCGCTCCAGCAACTGCGGCAGCATCGAGAACACCGACGGCGGATAGCTGCGCCGCGTCGGCGGCTCGCCGCTGGCCAGTCCGATCTCGCGCTGCGCGCGCGCGAAGCGCGTCAGCGAATCGACCAGCAGCAGCACGCGGCGGCCCTGGTCGCGGAAATGCTCGGCAATCGCGGTGGCGGTGTAGGCGCAGCGCACGCGCTCCATCGGCGAGCGGTCGGAGGTGGACACCACCAGCACCGTGCGCGCCATGCCCTCCGGCCCCAGGTTGTATTCGATGAATTCGCGCACCTCGCGGCCGCGCTCGCCGACCAGCGCCACCACGTTGACATCGCTCGACGCGCCGCGCGCCAGCATCCCCAACAAGGTGCTCTTGCCCACGCCCGGCGGCGCGAAGATGCCCACGCGCTGGCCCTCGCCCAGTGTCAGCAGCCCGTCGATGGCGCGCACGCCGGTGGCGAGCGGCTCGCGGATCAGCCGGCGGGTCAGCGGGTCGGGCGGCTCGTTGTCGACCGGCACGCGCGTCACGCCGTCGAGCCCGCCCTTGCCGTCGATGGGCTCGCCCAGCGCGTCGAGCACGCGGCCCAGCAGCGCGGCGCCGGCCGGACACTCGTGCCCGTGCGCGGAGGGGATGACCTCGGTCAGCGCCGATACGCCGGTAGTGCGGCCCAGCGGCGTCAGCAACGCGGTCTGCTGCACGAAGCCGACCACCTCGGCCAGCAGCGGTGGCTCGCCCGGCGTGACGAGCTGGCACAGTTCGCCCACATGCGCCTGGATGCCGGTGGCATTGATCAGCATGCCCACGGCCTTGCTGACGCGGCCGCGCATCGCCACCGGCGTGAAATGTTCGAAGGCGCGTTCCAGGTCCGCCGCGGCGTGCTGCAGCGCGGCTTCGATATCGGTGGCGGGCAGTTCGTTGGGCATCGGTGTTCAGCCCGCCCGCAGGCGGCGCGCAAAGGCTTCGAGCTGGGCCTGCAGGCCCACTTCCATGGTGCCCGAGGGGGTCTGGATGCGGCAGGCGTCGGGCTCCAGCCCCGGCTCCACCACCACGTTGGCGCGGCGCGGCCATTCCTGCGTCTCGGCCAGCCGGTCGAGCAGCCCGCGCACGGCCTGCTCGCGGCCCAGCGGGATCTGGATGGTGATAAAGGGCTCGGCGCGCACCAGCGCTTCCACGCGCTGCAGCGCCACCTCCAGGATGATGTCGGGATCGAGCTCGCCGGCGATCTGCTGCACCGCCTTCATCACGATCTCGGCCATGGTGCGGCGCATCGCGCCCAACTGGCGCTCGGCTTCGGCGGCGGCGCTGACCTGCGCGGCGGCGTGGTCGGCGTGCGCGCGCGCCCAGCCTTCGCGGTAGCCGTGCTGGCGCCGCTCCTCGGCTTCACGCTGCGCTTCGGTGCGGATATGCAGCGCCTCGCGGCGCGCGGACTCGATTACCTCCGCGGCGTCCATCAGCGCGGCGTATTCCGCTTCCTTCAGCACCTTGCGCTCGGACAGCAGCTGCAGGTTCTCGCTCGTGATCAGAAAAGCCAGTGCCATGCCGGGAATCGTTCAGGGATCAGGTTGAGCAGCAGCAGTTCGCGCAACTGGCCCGACTGCGCCGGCGTCAGCGGCGCGGGCGACAGTGCAGCGAGGCGGCGCGGGAATTTGTGGCGCAGCGCATGCAGCAACGGCGCATGCCGTGGCGCGGACAGCAACCCGCACAGCAGCCGATAGCCGCGCTCTGCCATCAGCCGGCCGGCACAGGCAGGCCGCGCGCGCATCGGCGCCAGGTTCATCGGCAGCGCCGGCAGTTCCGGCACGCGCTTCAGGATAAAGGCCACCG
Organism: Cupriavidus necator; assembly: GCF_040578825.1. GTDB lineage: Bacteria > Pseudomonadota > Gammaproteobacteria > Burkholderiales > Burkholderiaceae > Cupriavidus > Cupriavidus necator_E. The sequence goes on from NZ_JBEFLI010000013.1 coordinate 78,598, forward strand.
CCTGGCGGTCGAGCCGCCGCGCGGCGCGGCGCATCGCGCGCGGCGTGCTGCCGATCAGCGGTGCGGCCAGCGCGCCCGGCAGCGGTGCGATGCTGTCGGTGAGCTGCGACGGCAGCATGCGGCGCTCGCTGGCAAAACCCGTCTTGTGCACCGCCAGCCCCAGCCATAACGCCAGCAGCCGCAGGTCGCTGCGCGCCATCAGCACCAGCCGCACCAGCGGATCGTGGTTGGGCGCCAGCAGGCTGCCGGTCACGGCGTCGCGGGTGGCGCCGTCGCCGGCCAGCCCCAGCGGCTGCGCCAGCACGTTGGCCGCGGCCGCGCCGAACCTGCCGGGCCGGCGCCAGGCGACCGGCCAGTCGGCCGGCAGCCAGCTGGGGTGCAGGTGTTCCAGCGGCCGCTGCACGAAGCCCGCCACCGCGCGCGCCAGCGCCGGGTCTGGCAATGCCAGCGGTGCGGGCGCCAGCGCGGTGGACAGCGCGCCCGGCAACGGTGCGCCAAACGCTGGCGAGGTGCCGGCGGCAGACAGGTTCACTGCGCGCTCCGCGGCACCACCCGGCGCCGCAGCCAGCGCAGCCCGCCGCGCTGCCACGCCACCGCGGCGGCCGCGAGCTGCGCGATGGCGGCCACCGCGGCCACGGCGATGGCCGCGAAGCGCCCGACCGGGAAGCCGTTCGCGGGCACATGCGCTGCCGCGACCGGCGCGAACGGGCGCGCCTCGACCAGCGACAGCGATACGTTGTCGTGGGTCACGCCCTCGATGCTGTGCGCGACCATGTCCTTGACGGTCGGTACCAGCAGCCGCAGGTCGGTATCGGACCGATGCTTGATAAACACCGCCGCCGACGACGGCCGGATCTTGTCCGACAGCGGATCGTTGGCGGGGATCACCACGTGCACGCGCGCCGTGACCACGCCGTCGATATTGCGCAGCGTCTCCGACAGTTCCTGCGACAGCGCGAAGATATAGCGCATGCGCTCTTCGGTCGGCGTGGCGACCAGGCCCTGCTTCTGGAACACCTGCCCCAGCGAGGCAAAGCGCTCGCCCGGCAGCCCTTCGCTGCGCAGGACCTCCAGCGCGGCGGGCAGCTGCGATTCCTCGACACGCACGCTCCACAGCCCCTCGTTGCCGCCGCCGCTGTCGCCGGTGCGCGCCTTCTCGGCGTCGATGCCTTCGGCGGTCAGCGCGGCCAGCACCTGGTTGGCCTCGGGTTCGTTCAGCGATGCATACAGGTCGACCTTGCACGCGGCCAGCGCCAGCGCCAGCAGCGCGGGCGCCAGGCGCGCGGCGCGCGCAAGGCTTGAAGACAGCGGTGGCGTGGGCGTCATTGCTGGTTCTTCAGCAGGCTGTTGAACAGGTTGGTCCCGGCGCTGCCGATGCTCGACGTCACGTGGATCGATGAGAACAGCTCGAGCGACTGCGTCTGCAGCATCATGGCCTGGTAGACCACCTCGGTGGTATTGCCCTGGTACATCGAGGCGAACATGCCGTCGCGCAGTTCCTGCAGCCGCGCGGCCTGCCGTGCCGATTCCTCGCCGGCCGAGACGTAGCTGGCGCGGATGGCATTGCCCAATGTGGTGGAAGTGGGGTCCGCCGCCTGCGCGACGTGCGCGGTGCGCGAGCCGTCGGCGGCGCGCCCCTGCTGCACCATCTGGGCAAACTCCTGCGCCTGCTGCGGGTCCGCCGGTGCGCCGGCGCCTGCCGGCGACTGGTGCGCCGCGACGGTGGCGGTATCGGAGACAGCGCCAGTGGCGGCGGTTGCGGTCGGGTCCATATGGCTCTCCTTGCAATGCGTTCGGCCCCCCGGGAAACCGGGGGCCCCTTGGCGGTCTGGCGCGGCGGTCCGCCCCCGGACGCGGCCGCGCCAGCCGCCGTCAGTTGGTGCGGGATGTCTGCTTGACGTCCTGCATCGCACCCTGGATCAGGTTGGCCTTCTGCGTGTTGTGGGCCATTTCGCTGCTGACCACGGCGTTCTGGCGCGTCAGCGTGTCCTGCAGGTTCAGGATGTTCACGGAGAACTCCTGAGCTTTCTGCTGGATTTCATTCATCTTGGCATTGAGGTCGACTTCAGCCATGACAATCTCCTTCAGGTAGGTTGGCGTCATACACCTGCCCTCCGGGGGCAAGCGGCATTTGCGCCGGCTGGCGCAAATTCATCGGCACGGGCGTGGGGTTCGCTTTCCTCATCGCCGTGCCTGCGGCGGCACCGGGCTGTCCTTCAGCACCACGCCGTCCGCGTCGATCCGTTCGATCTCGGCGCCGTTCTTCAGCACCGCGCCTTCGAAATAGCGCGCGCCGTTGGCAAGCTGCACGGAGCGCGTACCGTTGCCGTCCTCGGTAATGCTGACCACGCGCGCCGGGAACACGCCCTGCCAGTTCTCCATGCGCCCCTCGCGCAACTGGCGGCGCTTGCTGTCGGCGGTTTCGCGATAGTCGATCTTGTCCGACACCAGCACGCCGGGATGCAGGTCCTCGATCACGCGCTTGACCTTGTCGCGCCCGCCCACCGGATCGGCGGTGCCGGTCAGCAGCACGCGGCCCTGGCCCTGGTAGGCGATGCCCACGCCGGGCTCGTCGATATAGCGCTGGATATGCTCGATCAGGTCATCGGCCGAGCGCACCTGCTGCTGCACGCCACGGCCATACGGCGCCAGCGCCTGCACGATGCGCTGCCGGTCGACGCGCGAATTGACGAAGCCCTTGACCGTGACCGTGCCGTTGGGCAGCGACACCACTTCCAGCTCCGGATACGCGGCCACCGTCTTGCGCACCGCCGCGGGGTCGGCCTGCTGCGCGCGCGGCGCGAGCCCCGCATTGGCAAAGGTCGCGGCCATCCAGCCGGCGCCCACCAGCAGCACCACGCCCAGCAGGCCCGCGCCGGCCAGCAGCCAGCGGTTCGGCCCGCGGCCGGCGGCCTGCTGCGCATCGGCATCGCGCGCGGCGCGGCGGCCGGACTCGGCCCAGGCAAACAGCGTGTCGGTGGTTTCGGACGCGCCCGGCTGCGCGCGCAGCAGTTCCACGTCGAGCGCGCCGATGGTCAGGATGTCGCCGCCGGCCAGCGCAAAGGCGCGCTGCGTGGTGGGACGGCCGTTGACCTGCACGCCGGCTTCGCCGATGCGTTCGGCGGACACCGCCAGGTCGCCCACGTTCAGCACCAGGTGGCGCGGCTGCACGTCGGTGCCGGGCACGCTGATATCGACGTCGGCGGCAGTGCCCAGCACATTGGGCCCGCGCCGCAGCGTAACCAGGCGGCCGTAGACATCGCCGCCGAGAAAGCGCAGCGTCCAGCCAGAGGCGCCTTGCGCCGCGTGATCGGTGCGATCGGAGCGATCGTAGAGGGACTCGGCCATCAGCTCATCCCCGGAACGATCAGGCGCGGCGTCAGCAGGTAGAAGCGCTCCATGTTGTTCTGGCGCTTCTCCTGGTACTTGAACAGGTTGCCGATGATCGGCACGTCCTGCAGCAGCGGCACGCCCGAGGTGGCGTTGATCTTCTCTTCGGTGGTATAGCCGGCGATCAGCAGGCTCTTGCCTTCATCCACCATGGCCTGCGTGGTGATCGAGCGGCGCCGCACCACCGGGATGTTGTCGACAGTCTCGCCCGACAGGTTGCCGTCGGCGATATCGATGGTCAGCATCACCGCGCGGTTCTGCTTCTCGTCCACGACCAGCGGCGTCACGCGCACCGCCGTGCCGGCGGTCACGTTGAACAGGCCCGCGTCCTGGAACCCGTCGACACGCACGTAGAACTCCTGCAGGTTCTCCAGCGCCGCTTCGGTGTTGTCGAGCGTCAGCACCTTGGGCCGCGCGACAAAATTCGCCTGCCCGCGCTCGGCCAGCGCCTTGACCCGCGTCAGCAGGTAGCGCGTGACGTCGCTGCCGATGGCGCCGGTGAACTGCAGCCCGCTGCCCACCGCCGCGGCCGTGGTGCCGGCCTCGGTGGTCAGGTTGCCGAAGGCGAGCCCCGGATTGCCGTTGCCGCCGCCAAGCTGCACGTCGACGTGGCGCGTATGCAGGCGCCAGTCGACGCCCAGGCTGTCGAGGTCGGCCTGGCTGATATCCATGATAGTGACCTCGATCTCCACCAGCCGCGGCTTGACGTCCAGCGATTCGATCAGGCGCCGGTACTGCGCCATCTTGTCCGGGGTGTCGCGCACGATCACCGCGTTGAGCCGGGTATCGGCCTGGAACTGCGGCAACTGGCCGCTGCCCCAGTTGCTCTGCATGCCCATGCCCATCTCGCCGCCGCCCATGGCGTCCAGCATCTGCGACGGGTCCGCGCTGGGAATGCCCATGCCGCCGCCACCGCCCTCGCCCATGCGCAGCTTGGCCTGGCGCGTCGCGCCGCGGCTGGTGCTCAGGCTCGGGCCGGTGCCGGTGGCCGGGGCGCGGTTGCGCCCGTACAGGTTGCGCAGCACGGTGACCACGCCCGGCACGGTCATCTCCTTGCCGGCGCGGTTGATGCGGAAGTCAGACGCCCACGAATACTTGAGCGGGAAAAGCTGGATCTCGGCGCGCTCGTCGGCGATCGAGCGATCATCCACCGCGCGCACCGCGGCGCGCACAGTCTCGACATAGCGCTTGGGCCCCGAGACCATCAGCGTGCCTTCGGCATCGTTGATGGTGATCGGGTAGCGTGAATCCGGCACCTGCATCCGCTCCAGCGAATCGCGCAGCCGCATGCCCGAGCCGCGCGCGATCGGCAGCACCTCGCTGCGCGCTTCGCTGGCCACGTCGATATAGAGCAGCGAGCCGTCGTAGTAGTAGGTCAGCCCGAACATCGAACAGACGCTCTTCAGGATGTGCTGCGCCGACTCGTTGAACTTGCCGCTGATGGTGCCCTCGACCTTGGGGTCGATCACCGCGGTGGTGCCCTGCGAAGCGGTCAGCTCGCGCAGGAAGTCAGGCAGCCGCTTCTCGCTGGCGGACACCTGGAACGGCTTGTTGGGCCAGCGCAGGTCGGCCGCGCGCGCGGGCTGCAGCGCGGCGCACAGCAGCAGGCTGTACAGCCACAGCCGCGCCATCCCCTGCAACCAGTGCCGGCGGGCCAGTATGCGGCCGGTCGATCCGAGTTCCCCGTGGTGCCCCAGCGTCATGTCAGTCTGCTTGTCGGTTGTTGTTCTTGCCTGTGGATGCATGGCGCCCCTCGCGCTCAGAGGAACGTCAGCATGGTCTGCAGCGCGCGCTGCGCGAACTTCATCACCTCGCCGCCGAGCCAGCCGCCCAGCAGCACCAGCGACACCAGCACCGCGATCAGCCGCGTCGAGGTGCCGATGCTCTGGTCCTGGATCTGCGTTACCGCCTGCAGCACCGCCACCACCAGCGCCACCACGGTGCCGATCAGCACCACCGGCAGCGTGACCCACAGCACCACCAGCAGTGCCTGGCGCGTGATGTCGAGGATGGTGTCGGCGGTCATCGGTGGTTGGCCTTCATGTGCTCTCACTCGCCGGCCGGGTTCTGGATCCAGCCCACCGGCACCAGCGTCACGTCCTCGTCCACCTCCTGGTACGACAGCACCGGGATGCGCGGCGCCACCGGCTCGATCAGCCGCTTGATATAGCGGCGCACGTCCACGCTGACCACCACCACCACGCGCGCGCCACCGGCCTTCTCGCCGGCCTTTTCCAGCAGCACGCGCAGCTGCTCGCGGATATCGCGGGTCACGTCGTGGCTCAGCAGCAGCAGGTTGCCGCGCGCGGCCTTCTCGATCGCGCCCTGCACGCGCGCTTCCAGCGCGGGTTCGAACAGCACCGCATCAAGCGAACGGCTTGCGCCCACATGGCGGCTGGTGATCAGCCGGCCCAGGTCGACGCGCACCAGCTCGGTCAGCGCGATCGCATCGGTCTCCTTGGGCGCCCACGTCACCAGGCTCTCGAAAATCGTGCGCAGGTTGCGGATGGGCACGCCTTCCTGCAGCAGCCGGCGCAGCACGTCGGTAATGCGCTGCAGCGGCACCACGCGCGCCAGTTCCATCACCAGGTCCGGCGCCTCCGCCTGGACCACGTGGATCATCGACTGCACGTCCTGGATGCCCAGCAGCGGCGCGGCATGCTGCTTGATCACCGCGCCCACGTGGACCGCAAGCACTTCCTCGCACGCCAGCGTGCGCACGCCTTCCGGGTTCTCGCCGCTGGCCGGCGCGGGCACCCACACCACTTCCTGGAAGGGCCCGAACGGCGCGCCGACCTCGGCCTCGCCCTGGTCGACGCGGGCGCGCGCGCCCGGCTCCAGCAGGCGCTTGCCGGGCCGCAGCACGCCGCCGGAAGCCACCACGTCCTGCACGCGGATCGCATAGGCATCGCGCTCGGCCATCGGCCGGTGCTGGATGCGCAGCCGCGGAAACACCATGCCGAGCTCGGCCTCGACCTCGCCCTTGGCGGTGGTCATGCGCTGCTCGAACAGGCGCAGGTCGATGCGCCCCCGCAGTCCCTCATCCAGTTCCAGCGCCAGCGCCGGCGCCACCGCCGCCTGCGTGCCTTCGCGCGCGGCGCTGTCGGCGTCGTCCGCCATCTCGATCCAGGTCACGGTGCCGGTGGTGCGCTGCGCGCGCCGCAGCAGCAGGTAGCCGCCGCCTGCCACCACCAGCGCCATCAGCCCGAAGGTCCATTTAGGAAAGCCGGGCACCACCACGAACACGGCGATCGCCAGGCCCGACACCACCAGCGCCTTGGGCTGCGCCAGGATCTGCTTGCCGATCACGTTGCCCAGGTTCAGCGAACGGGTGCGGTCCTCGTCCGACGACACGCGGGTAATCACCACGCCGGCCGCGATCGACACCAGCAGCGACGGGATCTGCGACACCATGCCGTCGCCGATGGTCAGGATGGCGTAGCGCTGCAGCGCGTCGCCGATGCTCATGTCCTTCATCAGCGTGCCGATGGTGATGCCCGCCAGGATATTGACCAGCGCGATCACCACGCCGGCGATGGCATCGCCCTTGACGAACTTCATCGCGCCGTCCATGGCGCCGTGGAGCTGGCATTCCTGCTCCAGCGCGCGGCGGCGCTCCTGCGCCTGGCCGGCGGTGATGGTGCCGGCGCGCACGTCGGCGTCGATGCTCATCTGCTTGCCCGGCATCGCGTCCAGCGCAAAACGCGCACCCACCTCGGCCACGCGCTCAGAGCCCTTGGCGATGACGATGAACTGCACGATCGCGATGATCAGGAACACCACGCCGCCGACCACCACGTTGTTGCCGACGATCAGCTTGCCGAAGGTGTCGATGATGTGGCCCGCGTTGGCGTGCAGCAGGATCAGCTTGGTCGAGGCAATGTTCAGCGACAGCCGGAACAGCGTGGTGAACAGCAGCAGCGACGGGAAGGTCGACAGCGACAGCGCCGACGGGATATAGGTGGCGACGATCAGCAGCGTCAGGCTCATGCCCAGGTTGATCGTCAGCAGCAGGTCCAGCAGGAAGGTGGGCAGCGGCAGCACGAACAGCGCGATCACCGCGAACAGCAGCAGCGTCAGCGCCAGGTCTGACTGGCGCGACGCCGCCGCGGCCATCTGCTGCAGGCCCGGCGCCCCGGGGCCAAGGCCGCGGGGGAAAGCAGTGAGGTTAGCCGGAAGTTTTGCCATCGCCCTTGCTGGTGGGGATCAGTGGGCGCAGTGTATGGCCGCCCCTGCACAGCGACCAGTACCGAGGATTCGTAGCGGCTGCGGCACATTTCGTAACTTCTCGTAACTGCGGGGGCACGCCTACAAGGGCTCGTAGTGGACGCGGCTGCACCCGGCTGCGTATCGTTCGAACTCGTTGCGCCGACCTCGACGTCCGACGGGAATTGCCTGCCGATATGCCATCCAGCCTGCATCGCCAAACGCCAGCCCCTGTGCCCGCGCCCACTGCGCGCGTGACCGTGCATGCGGCCGACACGGCCGCGCGCCTGGTGACGGCATCGCTCGATGCCTCGCCGGCGCTGCCGCATCTGGAGCCGGAGATCGCGCGGCTGTCCAACCGGCTGATCTGCCGTACCGCGCCATTGCAGGTGCGGGTGGCGGGCCTGGACTGGCAGTTGCGCTTCGTGCCCGCCGATCCGGCGATCGCCACGCGCGCCGATGCAGGCTACGCCTTCACGCTCGGCAGCAGCCACGGCGTGCTGCGCTGGGACGTGGCCAGCGAACGGTTGCTGCTGGGCGAGCCCGGCGCGGCCGAATCGCTTCCCGGCCTGCTGCGCCATGCATTGATCGCCGATGCGCTGGCCGATGCCGTGGCGGCGCTGTGCCGCACGCAGCCGGACGCGTTCACCTGGCAGCCCGACGCCGGCCGCGCGCAGGCTGCGCCATCCGCGCATGCCTTCGGCTTTGAACTGCGCCGCGACACCGCGCCGACGCGGCTGCGCGGCACGCTGCAGCTCGACCAGCCCGAGCGGCTCGCCGCGGCGCCCGCCGGCCGCCTCCCCGCGCACGCCGCATGGACCGAAAGGCTGGCCGTGCCGCTCGCCGTGCGTATCGGCACCACGCGGCTGGCCGTGGGCGAAATGCGCGGCATCGAGCCCGGCGACATCCTCGGCATCGACCACTGGCACTCTCAGGGCAGCGCGCTGGTCGTGCGCTGCACCACCGGCCGCAACGGCCCCGGCTGGACCGCCCTGGCCGAGGGCCGGCGGCTGATCGTGCAGCCCGGTGGCGCGGATAGAACAGACGTTTCAAACGGAGCGCATATGGAAGAACGAGACAACGCGCAGCAGCCGCAGCCCATCCCCCATCCCGATGCCGCGCAGCCGCCGCTGTCGCGCCTCGACAACCTGGAGGTCACGCTGCGCTTTGAAGTGGGCGATGTGGCGGTGCCGCTGGCCGAACTGCGCGCGGTGGGCCCCGGCTATGTATTCGAGCTGCCGCAGCCGCTCAAGCAGAGCGAGGTGCGCATCGTCGCCAATGGCAACCGCATCGGCACCGGCACGCTGATCGCGGTGGGCAACCGCCTCGGCGTGCGCATCACCGGCTTCGCCGCCGGCGACGCATAGATACCGCAGCAGCGCGATGAACAGCGGACTCTACAACCCGGTACTGATCCTCACCGTCATCCTGACGTTCGGCATCGCGCCGTTCGTCGCGCTGATGGTCACCAGCTATACCAAGCTGGTGATCGTGTTCGGCCTGCTGCGCGCCGCGCTCGGGCTGCAACAGGTGCCGCCGAACATGGTGCTCAACGGCATCGCCATCATCCTGACGGCCTACATCATGGCCCCGATCGGCTCCGACGCCTTCGACGCCATCAAGCGCCGCGCGGATGCCAACACCGCGTTCAACGTCAACGACGTGGTCACCGTCTACGATGCGGTCAGCGGGCCGTTGAAGGCGTTCCTGGTCAAGCATACCGAGGAGCGCAATCGGACGTTCTTTGTCCAGTCAGCCAAGCGCATCTGGCCGGAAGGCCGCGCCGAAGACCTGAAGTCGGACGACATGATGGTGCTGATCCCGAGCTTTACGCTGTCGGAGCTGACGCGGGCTTTCCAGATCGGCTTCGTGGTTTATCTGGTGTTTGTGGTGGTGGACCTGATCGTCGCGGCGATCTTGCTGTCGCTGGGGATGTCGATGGTGGCGCCGACCACGATATCGGTACCGTTCAAGTTGTTGTTGTTCGTGATGCTGGAGGGGTGGACGCAGTTGATACAGGGGTTGGTGTTGTCGTATCGGTGAGCTTCGGCGCAATCGCTCAAACCCCTACAGGCCGGGCCCCTCTCCCGCAAGCGGGAGAGGGGAGCAGACCAGCAGCAGGCCACGGAAAGAAGTGTCAGATCACCTTCTCCGCGCGCAGACGCTCCAGCTCTTGCGCACCAATGCCACACCGCGCATAGACCTCGGCATTGTGCTCCCCCACGTCCGGCCCCGTACGCGGCGGCAGCGGCGAATAGCCTGAAAACCGCGGCACCACGCACGGCGCCGGCACGGAACCGAGGTCAGCATCCGGCAGCCGCACGATGGCCTGCCGCGCCACCGCCTGCGGGTCGTCAGCAATATCCGCGATGCTGAACACCTTGCTGAACGGCACCTGCCGCGCCTCCAGCATTGCCGCGACATCGGCATAGGCCCGCGCCGCAAACCACTGCGCAATACGCCCATCCAACGCGTCGAGATGGCGCACCCGCGCGGCATTGGTGGCGTACTCTGGCGCCTGCGCCAGTTGCGGCGCATCCATGGCCTCTGCCAGGCGGCGGAAGGTGGCATCGGACGAGGCCACCACCGTGACCCACACATCGTCCGCGGTGCGGTACATGTTCGACGGCGCAGCATACGTGGTGCGATTGCCGGCGCGCTGCCGCACCCGTCCCAGTTGCTCGTACTCCACCGCCAGCGGGTCCAGCAGGCGAAACAGCGCTTCGGTCGCGGCCAGGTCGATTTCCCGGCCGGACAACTCTGGCCGCGCGCGCTGCTCCGCCACCGCGGTGGCGATGGCAAAGGCACCGAACAGCCCGGCGATCATGTCGCCCACCGGGTAGTTCATATGCATCGGCCCGCTCTCCTCGCTGCCGGCGAGGCAGGTGAAACCGCTCCTCGCCTCGAAGATCCGCGCAAAGCCGGGCCGCGCTGCATCCGGCCCGGTCTGGCCGAAACCGGTCAGCCGCAGCACGATCAGCCGCGGATTAGCCGCATGCAATGTTTCCAGGTCCAGCCCCCAGCGCGCCAGCGTACCGGTGCGGAAGTTCTCCACCAGCACGTCGAACTGCGGCAGCAGCCGCAGGAAAATCTCCCGCCCCCGCGGCGTGCGCACATCGAGCGAGATGCCGCGCTTGCCGCGGTTGGTGACCTTCCAGTACAGCGCGTGTTCGTCGGTGACCGGTTCCAGTCCGCGCAGCGGATCGCTGCCGTCGGGCAGTTCCAGCTTGACCACGTCCGCGCCCATGTCGGCGCACAAGGTGGCGGAGAACGGTCCGGCCACCACCGTGGCCATGTCGAGGATGCGGAGGCCGCTGAGCGGGCCTGCCGATTGTGCGTCGGGCGATACCCGGTCCTTGCTGCTGTGTGCCATGGCGGATTCCTTGGGTGGCGTTCAACAGGCAAGGTGGCAGGCCGCCATCGCTTGGGCAAGTACGGTTTCGCTGTGCGGAACGCTCGTGCTACAAGATTGACTCCCCCTTCGACGGATCCGAGCATGGAACCCAAGCAACCACCGCCAGACATGGAACGCACCCTGGAACGCACACCGCCGGGCCTCGCGGACGAAGAAGGGCTGGCCACCGACCGCCAGTTCGCCACCAACCTGGCCCGCGGGCTGGAAGTGCTGCGCGCCTTTACGCCGTCCAGCCCGGTGCTGGGCAACCAGGACATCGTGGTGCGCACCGGCCTGCCCAAGGCCACGGTGTCGCGGCTGACCTACACGCTGGGCCTGCTGGGCTTCCTGAGCCGCGTGCCCGGCAACCAGAAGTACCGCCTGGGCGCGGGCGTGCTGGCGCTGGCCTACCCGATGCTGGCCGGGCTGGCGATACGCCAGGTGGCACGGCCGTACATGGAGGCGATTGCGCGCGAGACCGGCTGCACGGTGAACCTGGGCATGCGCGAGCGGCTGTCGGTGGTGTACGTGGACAGTTGCCGGCTCGACCCCGGCAACTTCTACCAGCCGGATATCGGCAGCACGCGGCCGCTGCTGGCCAGCGCGATCGGCCGCGCCGTGCTGCTGGCGTGCAGCGCCGACGAGCGCACGGCGGTGCTGAACCGGCTGCGCGTGGCCGATCCGGAACGGTTCCACCAGGAGAAAGCGATGTGGGCGAATGACCAGAAGCACTACCGCACGCACGGCTACTGCGTGAGCCGCGGCGAATGGCGGCCCGAGATCCATGCGATCGCGGCACCGATCCGCCAGTCGCTGCATGAAGACCCGTTCGCGCTGAACTGCACCATCGCCGCGGCGCGCAACCGCGACAACATGCTGGAGCGCGAGGTCGCCCCGCGGCTGCGCGAGGCGGTGCGGCAGATCGAACTGAACTGCGCACGCTGACGGGACAGAAGGACCCGCCGGCAGCAAGCCGGCATCCCAGAGCGGCCCGCACGAGGCCGCCACCGGCCGGGGACGAACCCCGGCAGACAACCCAGGAGACAAGATGGACACCCTCCAACCGTTGCGCCGGCGCCTGGCCGCCGGCATGCTGGCCTGCGCCGCGCTGATGCCGGCGGCAGCCGGCGCGGCACCCGACAGTGGCGCGCGCTTTCCGGACCGGCCGGTGCGGATCATCGTGCCATTCTCGGCGGGCGGCGTGGTGGATTCCGTCACGCGCATCACCGCCGAACGGATGGCACAGGTGCTGCGACAGCCAGTCATCGTCGAGAACAAGACCGGCGCCGGCGGCGCGATCGGCGCGGACCTGGTCGCCAAGGCGCCGGCAGATGGCTATACGCTGCTCGCGGTCAGCCCCAGCTACGTGGTCGGGCCGTTGCTCAACAACCGGGTGCAGGGCAAGAACGGCAAGGATTGCCGCGCCGTCGCGGGGCTGGGCGCGGTGCCCAACGTGATCGTGGTCCCGGCGGCGTCGCCATTGCGCACGCTGCCGGAGCTGCTCCAGAGCGCGCGCAGCCAGCCCGGCACCCTGACGTACGCCAGTGCGGGCGTCGGCACGTCGAACCACCTGTCGGCGGAACTGCTGGCGCAGATGACGCACGTCAAGCTCAGCCACGTGCCGTACAAGGGCCAGCCTGAGGCCCTGTCCGACGTGCTCGGGGCGCGCGTGTCGATGATGGCGCTGACTACCGCTATTGCGCGCCAGCAGGTGCAGAGCGGCAAGCTGCGCGCGCTGGCGGTGACTTCGGCAAAGCGCTCGGCGTCGATGCCGGACGTGCCCACGGTGGCTGAAGCCGCCCGCCTTCCGGGCTACGAAGTGGGCGCCTGGTTTGGCCTGGTCGCGCCGCGCGGCACCCCTGACGCCGTGGTGCGCAAGCTGGCCGATGCTGCCACCCAGGCCGCCTCCGACCCGGCCACGGCGCGCCGCCTGGCGGAACTCGGCATGGATGTCGCGCCGCAATCGGCCGCCGCGTTCGACCGCTTCCTGGACAGCGAATCGCTGAAGTGGGCCGGCGTGCTGAAGACCGCCGGCATCACCGCACAGTAACAGCGGCTACGCAGCCGCGCCCGCCCCCCTCTTCCCTCCACTCACCGCAAACACCCATGATCCGCGACCCTGCCCGCCAGCAAGCCCTGCTGGCCGACCTCCGCCGCTTCGTGCTGGAAACCTGCATCCCGCTCGAGGCGGAAATCGACCGCACCGACGTGATCCCCGAGCCTGTGGTCGAACAGATGCGCCGCCTCGGCCTGTTCGGTCACAGCATCCCCGAGGCCTACGGCGGCGCCGGGCTGACGACCGAAGAGCTGGCGCTGGTCAACATCGAGGTCTCGCAGGCCGCCACCGTGTTCCGCGCCCGCTTTGGCGGCAATACCGGCATTGCCTCGGAATCGCTGGTGGCAGACGGGACCGAGGAACAGAAGCAGCGTTACCTGCCAAGGCTGGCGTCCGGCGAGGTCACCGGCTGCTTTGCGCTGACCGAGCCCGAAGCGGGTTCCGACGCCACCTCGCTGCAGACCACCGCGCGCCGTGACGGCGACCATTACGTGCTCAACGGCAGCAAGTGCTTTATCACCAATGCCCCGATCGCGGACCTGTTTACCGTGTTTGCCCGCACCGATCCCGAGCTGCCGGGTGCCCACGGCATCAGCGCCTTCCTGGTCGAGCGCGGCACGCCGGGCCTGACCACCAGCGCCCCCGAGCGCAAGATGGGGCAGCACGGCTCGCCGGTTGGCGATGTCTACCTGCGGGATTGCCGCGTGCCGGCCAGCGCCATCGTCGGCGGCAAGCCCAATGTCGGCTTCAAGACCGCGATGAAGGCGCTGAACAAGCAGCGCATCAACCTGGCAGGCCTGTGCGTCGGCCCCGCCATCCGGCTGGTCGACGAGATGGTCCGCTACGCGGCGCAGCGCCGCCAGTTCGGCAAGCCGATTGCCGACTACCAGCTGGTGCAGCAGATGATCGCCGACAGCAATACCGAGCTGCACGCCGCGCGCGCGCTGGTGCTCGACACCGCGCGCAAGCGCGATGCGGGCGAGGACGTGACGATGGAGGCATCGATGTGCAAGCTGTTCGCCTCGGAAATGGCAGGCCGGGTGGCGGACCGCGCCGTGCAGGTCTTCGGCGGCAGCGGTTATATGGCCCGCACCGTGGCCGAGCGCTTCTACCGCGACGTGCGGCTGTTCCGGCTGTACGAAGGCACCACGCAGATCCACCAGCTCAATATCGCGCGTCGGACCATGGAGGCACGCGGTGGCGCGCTAGAGGGAGCAGGCGCAGGCTGATTGCCTGCCCGCCCTCATGCGGCTGCGGCGCGCTGCACCGAGCGTTTGCTTGCCCCGCTCAGCCCGGACGGCGCCTCGAGCCGGGGCGCCAGCCGCAGGCCAAGGGCGTAGTCGGCCCGCTGGGCCCGCTGCGCGAGGCAATCGACCCTTATTGATTTGCTGAATAGGGCATATAACCGCGATTCTATTGGCTGATTTCCCATGCTGACCCATCATTCCGTCACGACTACGACAACGATACGGAGACGGCATGGAAGTCCTCGTCCTCCCCCAAGGGCAGCGCCTGGCGGTTCCCCATGGTGAAAACCTGCTGACTGCCCTGCAGCAACACGGCGTTTCCATTTCCTACAGCTGCATGGCCGGACGCTGCGGCACGTGCCGCTGCCGCGTCGTCGACGGCGATATCCATGAAGCCGGGGGCTATGCCTTCCACAATTCCGACCACCAACGCGACCGCCACGTGCTGGCGTGCCAGTCGGTCGTGACCGGCGATTGCGCCATCGAGATCCCCGAACCGGACGAGGTTGTCGTCCATCCCGCACGCATCGTCAAGGCCACCGTCACGGCACTGGAAGACCTCAGCCACGATGTCCGGATGATCCGGCTGGCCCCCGCCAAGGCGCTGTCTTTCTCGCCGGGCCAGTACGCGATGCTGCAGTTCACCCCCGACCATATCCGCCCCTATTCGATGGCGCGGCTGGCGAGCGACGGCGAGCTGGAATTCCACGTCCGCATGGTCCCCGACGGCCGCGTCACCAGCTATATCCGCGACACCCTGAAGACGGGCGATACGGTACGCGTCAGCGGTCCGCTCGGCACCTCGTACCTGCGCACCCGCAACGAAGACCCGATCCTCTGCATCGCCGGCGGTACCGGCCTGGCGCCCGTGCTGTCGATCGTGCGCGGCGCGATCGAAGCCGGGCTGCGCAACCCGATCCATCTCTATTTCGGCATCCGCTCGCCCCGCGACGCCTACGGCCTGCACTGGCTGGACGAACTCGCGCAGCGCCATCCGCGCCTGCGCGTGGAAGTCGTCTCCACGCTGCCGGGCGATCCGGGCGATCCGGGCGATCCGGGCGACGCGCGCAGCGACCTCCGCACCGGCCTGGTCACCGAAGCCGTGGCGCAGGACTTCGACGCGCTGGGCGGCTGGCGCGCCTACCTGTGCGGCGCGCCGCCGATGGTCGACGCGGCCACGCTGCTGCTGCGCGACAAGGGCGTGCGCCCCGAACACATCTATGCCGATGCGTTCTACGCCTCGGGCACCTGAAGCCAGACCGAACCCTAGATACCGACCTGGAGACAACCATGGACACCGCATCCACCCCGACCGATCCGGTCTGGCAAGACGACGGCATCAGCCGCATCCCGTTCCGCGTCTATACCGATCACCAGCTCTACCAGCGCGAACTCGAGCGCTGCTTCTACCGCGGCCACTGGAACTACGTCGGCCTCGAGGCCGAGATCCCCAACCCCGGCGACTTCAAGCGCACCGGGATCGGCGAACGCTCGGTGATCCTGGTGCGCGACCAGGAAGGCGAGATCAACGTGGTCGAGAACATCTGCGCCCACCGCGGCATGAAGTTCTGCCGCGAGCGCAGCGGCAACCGCAAGGACTTCCACTGCCCCTACCACCAGTGGAACTATGACCTGAAGGGCAATCTGCAGGGCGTGCCGTTCCGCCGCGGCGTCAAGCAGGACGGCAAGGTCAACGGCGGCATGCCGGCGGATTTCAGGCCGCAGGACCATGGGCTGACGCGGCTCAAGGTCGCAGTGCGCGGGGGCGTGGTGTTTGCGTCGTTCGACCATGAGGTCGAGCCGCTGGAGGACTTTCTGGGTCCGGAGATCACCGGCTACTTCGATCGCCTGTTCAACGGCCGCAAGCTGAAGATCCTCGGCTACAACAAGCAGCGCATCCCGGGCAACTGGAAGCTGATGCAGGAGAACATCAAGGACCCCTATCACCCGGGCCTGCTGCACACCTGGTTCGTGACCTTCGGCCTCTGGCGCGCCGACAACAAGTCGCGCCTGGTGATGGACCCACAATTTCGTCACGCCGCGATGGTTTCCACGCGCGGCCAGGGCGGCAAGGGTGAGGTGACCTCGGGCGTGGCCAGCTTCAAGGACCAGATGGCGCTGCAGGACGACCGCATCCTCGACATCGTGCACGAGCCCTGGTGGGGCGATCCCACCGCGGTAATGATGACGGTGTTCCCCAGCGTGATCTTCCAGCAGCAGGTCAACTCGGTGTCGACGCGGCATATCCAGCCGAACGGCCCGGATTCGTTCGACTTCGTCTGGACGCATTTCGGCTTCGAGGACGATACCGACGAAATGACGCGGCGCCGGCTGCGCCAGGCCAACCTGTTCGGGCCGGCGGGCTTTGTCTCCGCCGACGATGGCGAGGTCATCGAATGCTCGCAGGAGGGCTTTGCGCAGAAGCCCTGGCACCGCGTGCTGGCCGAGCTCGGCGGCACCACCGCCGAGAACACCGACCATATGGTCACCGAGACGCTGATCCGCGGCATGTATGCCTACTGGCGCAAGGTGATGGAGATCTGACCATGGACTTCCAGGATTACTACGCCCTGCTTTCGCTCTACGCCGACTACACCGCCGTGGTGGACAACGGCGAATGGGACAAGTGGCCCGACTTCTTCACCGACGACTGCGTCTACCGCCTGCAGCCGCGCGAGAACTACGAACGCGGCCTGCCGCTGGCGACGCTGTCGTTCGAGAGCAAGGGCATGCTGAAGGACCGCGTCTTCGGCATCCGCGAAACGCTGTTCCACGACCCCTACTACCAACGCCATATCGTGGGCGCGCCGCTGGTGCGGCAGGCCGATGGCGAGCGGATCGTTGCCGAAGCCAACTACGCGGTGCTGCGCACCAAGCCCGACCAGCTCACCGACGTGCTCAACACCGGCCGCTACCTCGACAGCATCGTGCGCACGCCGCAGGGCCTGCGCTTTGCGTCCCGCCTTTGCATCTTCGACAGCGAGATGATCCCCAACTCGCTGATCTATCCCATCTAGGAGACAAGCATGACGACAGAAACCTGGATCGAGGCCGCCGCGCTCGCCAGCGTGCCGCAGGACGATGTGATCGCCATCGAGGTCCAAGGCCGCGAGATCGCGCTGTATGGGATCGATGGCAAGGTCTTTGCCACCGACAATATCTGCACCCACGGCCATGCGCGGCTGTGCGACGGCTTCCTCGACGGCCACGAGATCGAATGCCCGCTGCACCAGGGCAAGTTCGACGTCAGGAATGGCACGGCACTGTGCGCGCCACTGACCGAAAATATCCGCGCGTACCCGGTGCGGATCGATGGCGGCAAGGTATACCTCGATCTCGGCTAACCAGCCCCCTACTCCGAGAACAACTCGAACACCTGCGTGCGCAGCCACTGGTTTGCCGGATCCCGGTGGTAGCGCGCATGCCAGAACAGGTTGATCTGGATATCCGGCAGGTCCACCGGGTGCTTGACGTACTTCAGCCCGAAGTACTTGGCGCTGCGCTCGGCGAACTTCTCTGTCACCGTGGCGATCAGGTCGGTGCTGGCGACGATATCGGCGAGCGCGACAAAGTGCGGCACCCTTAGGCGGATACGCCGCTGCACGCCGCGCCTGGCCAGGATCTCGTCGACGCGCGCATGGCCGGTGCCGGCCGCGGTCACCACCACGTGGTCGGCTTCCTCGAAGTCGCGCAGCCGGATGGTGCGTTTGTCCAGCGCATGGCCGGGCCGGAACATGCAGACATAGCGCTGGCGGAACAGCCGGCGCTGGAAAAACTCGGAGGTCAGCTCGGGCAAGTGGCCTACGGCCAGGTCGATCTTGCCCTGGCTCATCTCCTCGGCGAGATTCACCGCGGCATTGCGCACCGTGGCCACCGATACGCCCGGCGCCAGCTCGCGCAGCGCGCCCATCAGCCTGGGGATGAAATGGACTTCGCCGATATCGGTCATGGCGATGCGGAAGTCGCGCTCGCTGCGCGCCGGCTCGAAGTCGACCTTGCGGTTGAGCGCGGTGTGCAGCGCATCCAGCGCATATGACACCGGCTCGGCAAGTTCCAGTGCCAGCGGTGTCGGCAGCATGCCCTTGGCGCTGCGCACGAACAGGTCATCGTCGAAGATGCGGCGCAGCCGCGCCAGCGCATTGCTGACCGCCGGCTGGCTCAACTCCAGCGCCCTGGCTGTGCCAGAGACGGTGCGCAGGCGCAGCAGGTGTTCGAATACCACCAGCAGGTTCAGGTCGACGTTGTGCAGCTCCATGTTTCGCTCCGCGCTGCATATTGATGTAGTGAATGAGGAGATGCGCGGTCATTCTAAACATTTATTCGCGGTGGCGCGCCCACCACCCCGATCAAGAGGAGGATCCGCCATTTCGAGCCCCATTGCGGGCTCGATATGCACCCATTTGGGGCGTATTGATAAATGCAGCTTCAAAGCGCTTTCGGATTTTCACGCCTAAACACAATCGGCCATCCCGCCTATCATTTTTCTGCGCCCTGTTAATTCGCTACGCCGCCGCACGAACGTCATCCGCATCCGTGCCCGCCGGCGCGGCACGGCCACGCAGTTCACAATCCTGCTTCCCCACAACCTGACGCCGCCCCCGACGGCGTTTCGCTTTTCTATGGAAAGCGACCAGACAAGGACCCGAACGCATGGAAGACGTCAGCGATATCAAGATCACGCGGCGAGACCTGCTCAAGGTCGGCGCCGCCTCCGCGACGGGTGTTGCCCTGCCCTGCGCCGCTAATGCGCAAGAAGCCGCCAGCCGCGGCGCGCAGGGTGGCATCAGTGCCGCCGTCACCCTCGAAGTCAACGGCAAGCCGCACAAGCTCCGACTGGATACCCGCACCACGCTGCTCGACGCGCTGCGCGAGCAGATGCAGCTGACCGGCACCAAGAAAGGCTGTGACCACGGCCAGTGCGGCGCGTGCACGGTGATCGTCGACGGCCGGCGCATCAATTCCTGCCTGACGCTGGCGGTGATGCACGACGGCAGCAAGGTCACCACCATCGAAGGGCTCGGCGCGCCGGGCCGGCTCCACCCGATGCAGGCGGCCTTCGTCCGGCACGACGGTTACCAGTGCGGCTATTGCACGCCGGGCCAGATCTGCTCCGCCGTGGCGGTGCTGGGCGAGATCCGTGACGGCATTCCCAGCCACGTGACCGCTGACCTGAAGGCGCGCCCGCCGCTCACCGCGGAAGAGATCCGCGAGCGCATGAGCGGCAATATCTGCCGCTGCGGCGCCTATTCCAATATCGTCGACGCGATCACCGAGGTTGCGGGGAGCAAGGCATGAAGCCCTTCAGCTATGAACGCGCCCGCTCTCCGGCCGAGGCCGCCGCGGCGGCTGCGCGCACGCCCGGCGCGCGCTTTATCGCGGGCGGCACCAACCTGCTCGACCTGATGAAGCTGGGGATCGAATCGCCGGTCCATCTGATCGACGTCAACCGGCTGGCGCTCGACCGCATCGATGCCACCCCGGAAGGCGGCCTGCGCATCGGTGCGCTGGTGCGCAACACCGACCTCGCCGCCGATCCACGCGTGCGGCGCGACTATGGCGTGCTGTCGCGCGCGCTGCTGGCCGGCGCATCGGGCCAGTTGCGCAACCGCGCCACCACCGCCGGCAACCTGCTGCAGCGCACCCGCTGCCCCTACTTCTACGACACCAACCTGCCGTGCAACAAGCGCGTGCCGGGCAGCGGCTGCTCCGCCATCGGCGGCTTCAGCCGGCAGCATGCGGTGGTGGGCGGCAGCAACAGCTGTATTGCCACGCACCCGAGCGATATGGCCGTGGCGATGCGCGTGCTCGATGCCACGGTGGAAACGGTACGGCCGGACGGCAAGGCGCGCGTGATCCCGATTGCGGACTTCCACCGGTTGCCGGGAAACACGCCGCCTATCGAGACCGCGCTGGAGCCCGGCGAGCTGATCACCGCGGTGACGCTGCCCAAGCCCATCGGCGGCGTACAGGTCTATCGCAAGGTGCGCGACCGCGCTTCGTATGCGTTTGCACTGGTGTCGGTCGCCGCCATCGTGCAGCCCGACGGCACCGGCCGGGTGGCGCTGGGCGGCGTCGCGGCCAAGCCGTGGCGCGTGGAAGCGGCCGAGGCGCAGATGCCGCAGGGCGCGCGGGCAGTTACCGAGCGCCTGCTGGCCGAGGCCCGTCCGACCGAGGAGAACCAGTTCAAGCTGACGCTGGCCTACCGTACCATCGCCGCCGCGCTGACGCAGGCAAAGGGATAGGACTTGATGAAATTCGATACCCCAGCCACCACCAACCCGATCGACCAGCTCAAGGTGGTCGGCCACCCCGTCGACCGCATCGACGGCCCGCGCAAGACCAGCGGCACCGCGCCCTATGCCTACGAGCGCCACGATGTCGCGCCCCAGGCCGCCTACGGCTATGTGGTGGGCGCCGGCATCGCCAAGGGCCGCATTGCCTCGATCAGCGTCGATGAAGCGCGCCGCGCGCCGGGCGTGATCGACATCATCACGGCCAGCAACGCGGGCAAGCTCGCCAGGGCCGGCCGCAATACCGCGACGCTGCTGGGCGGGCCGGAGATCCAGCATTACCACCAGGCCATCGCGCTGGTGATTGCGCAGACCTTCGAACAGGCCCGCGCGGCGGCGCAGCTGATCCGCGTGCGCTATGACCGGCAGCGCGGCGGCTATGACCTGGCGCAGGCGCGGGGTTCAGCCGCCAAGGTGCCGAACCGGCCGGATTCGGCGGTGGGGGATTTTGCCGGGGCCTTTGCCGCCGCGCCGGTGAAGCACGATGCCACCTACACCACGCCCGACCAGTCGCACGCGATGATGGAGCCGCATGCCACGGTCGCGGCCTGGCAGGGCGACAGGCTGACGGTGTGGACCTCCAACCAGATGATCGACTGGGCCCGCACCGACCTGGCCACCACGCTCGGCATTCCCAAGCAGAACGTGCGCGTGGTGTCGCCGTTTATCGGCGGCGGCTTTGGCGGCAAGCTGTTCCTGCGTGCCGATGTGCTGCTGGCCGCGATCGGCGCGCGCGCGGTGCGCCGCCCGGTGAAGGTGGCGCTGACGCGCCCGCTGATGATCAACAACACCACGCACCGCCCGGCCACGATCCAGCATATCCGGCTGGGGGCGACGCCGGACGGCAAGCTGACCGCGATCGGCCACGACAGCTGGTCGGGCGACCTGCCCGGCGGCAAGCCGGAGAATGCGATCCAGCAAACCCGCCTGCTCTATGCGGCGCCCAACCGGCTGAGCACGCTGCGTCTCGCGTCGCTCGATCTGCCCGAAGGCAATGCCATGCGCGCGCCCGGCGAGGCGCCCGGCATGATGGCGCTCGAAGTCGCGATGGACGAGATGGCCGAGAAGCTGGGCATGGACCCCATCGCCTTCCGCATCCTCAACGACACCCAGGTCGATCCGGAGAAACCGGGGCGCCCGTTCTCGCAGCGGCGGCTGGCCGATTGCCTGCGCATCGGCGCCGAGCGCTTCGGCTGGCAGGCGCGCAACGCAAAGCCCGGTACGCGGCGCGAGGGGCAATGGCTGGTGGGCCTGGGCGTGGCTGCGGCGTTCCGCAACAACCAGGTGATGAAGTCGGCCGCGCGCGTCAGGGTCGATGACCGTGGCATCGTCACGGTGGAAACCGACATGACCGATATCGGCACCGGCAGCTACACCATCATCGCGCAGACCGCGGCGGAGATGATGGGCGTGCCACTGGACAAGGTGCTGGTGCGGCTGGGCGACTCGGACTTCCCGGTCTCGGCCGGGTCCGGCGGCCAATGGGGCGGCAACAGCTCCACCGCCGGCGTCTATGCGGCCTGCGTGAGGCTGCGCGAGGCGATGGCGCAGAAGGCCGGCTTCAACCCGCAGGAAGCGGTGTTCGAGAACGGCCAGATCCGCGCCGGCGGACGCAGCGTGCCGCTGGCCAGCGTGGCGGCCGGGGCCGGTGAAGGCGGCATGGTTGCGGAAGACGTGCTGGAATTCGGCGACCTCGACAAGCGCTTCCAGCAATCCACCTTCGGCGGGCATTTTGTCGAAGCCGCGGTCGATATCGCGACCGGCGAGACCCGCGTACGGCGCATGCTGGCCGTCTGCGCGGCGGGGCGGATCCTGAACCCCAAGTCGGCGCGCAGCCAGGTGATCGGCGCGATGACCATGGGCGTGGGCGCGGCGCTGATGGAAGCGCTGGCCATCGACCTGCGCGTGGGCTTCTTCGTCAACCACGACCTGGCCAGCTACGAGGTGCCGGTGCATGCCGATATCCCGCACCAGGAAGTGATCTTTCTCGACGAAACCGACCCGGCCTCTTCGCCGATGAAGGCCAAGGGCGTGGGCGAACTCGGCATCAGCGGCGTGGCGGCGGCGGTGGCCAACGCGGTCTATAACGCCACCGGCGTGCGTGTGCGCGACTACCCGATCACGCTGGACAAGCTGATCGGCAAGATGCCGCTGCAGGCCTGAGGGGCGCCCCGGCCCGTTAGCGGGCCGGCTTTCCATGCGGTGCTGCCACTAGCGCACGTTGATGGTCTTCTGCGGCGTGGCTTCCTTCTTGGGCAGCACCAGCCGCAGCACGCCGTTTTCATAGACGGCGTCGACCTTGTCCTCGTCGACGTCGTTATCCAGCGCAAAGGCGCGCCGCATGGTGCCGCGGTAGCGTTCGCGGCGGATCACGCGCTCGCCCTCTTTCTCGACGCTGGAGCGCTCCACCTTGGCCGAGATCACCACGGTCCCGCGCTCCACCGACACCTCGATATCTTCCTTCCTCACGCCGGGAAGCTCCGCCGTCACCGTATAGTCCTGGTCGGTCTCGCTGACATCGACCTTGATCCCGCCGCCACCTTCGGTCGCGCCGCGCAGCGTGCGCAGCACCCCTTGCAGCATGTCGCCGATCGGTTCAATGGAGAACGGGTCGTACATCCGGTTGCTGCCCATGATGCCTCCTTGCTCTGGCGTTCGTTGCCGCAATGACCACCCGGCACCGGCCGGGCGTGACGATCGTGGCGTGGCGGCCAGCTCGGCCCTGTCAGGTCCAGCCGGCCACGTCCCCTGCCGGTTCGACCGACGCGCCGCGGTGATGTTCTGCCCCGCAGGCACGCCCCCGCTCCGGGATGGTCATCAGTGCAGCGGGCTGCACCATGCCACGTCCACCAGGTTCCGCCGCCGCCACTCCATGGCGCGGCGACCACCCTCCGAAGGATCTCAATCCCGTCTTGCCTACGCCGGGGTTGATTTAGGTCAAGCGCATGTCCCGGTCTCCGGCTACGCTAACTGCAACGAATCGCAACAAGAATTCGTTGCCGGGTACTCCCAAAATTCCCTCTGGAGACACACCATGTACCAGCGCATCCTGCTCGCCGTGGACGGCAGCCGCTCGTCCGACCTGGCGCTTAGCCAGGCGGTCATCATCGCCCGCGCCACGGGTGCCGAAGTCAAGGTACTGTATGTCGTGGACGACAGCGACGTCTATTTCGAAGCCAGCTATTTCGACCCGCGGGAACTGGTCGAGAACCTGACGACCCACGGCCGCAAGGCGCTGGACGCCGCCACGGCACGGTTGGGCGAGGCCGGCATCCGCAACACCACGAAGCTCGATGAGAAGCCGGTGGCGCCGGGGCGCATCTCGTCGACCATCGTCGCCGAAGCCGATGCCTGGAATGCCGACCTCATCGTCATGGGCACCCATGGCCGTCGCGGCGTCAGGCGCCTGCTGATGGGCAGCGTGTCCGAAGGGGTGCTGCACAAGACCATCAAACCGGTGCTGCTGGTGCGCAGCGAGACCGAGGGCTGACGCCGTCGCCTTCGCAGCACGTAGGCCGCAGCCGCCACAGACCACCGCCCGTCCGCCGGGACCGGCCTCTGCCGCGCCCGGCAGGCATTTGCCAGCTGTTGGCGAGGACCCTGCCCAGGCCAGCCCGGGCGCCGGACCACACGCCGGCGCCGGCCTGCCATCGTTCAGCGCCGCCGTGCAAGTGCCGCATGGCAGCGGCTGGCTGCCGGCCATGCTCGAATCCGGCCCCGATCCGCGGGCGTCGTGCCGGAGCATTGCCGGCCTGACGGCGGACTGGTTTGAACAGCTGCTGTCCGCGGCCCCGCCGGCGGTCCTCGACTACGACGGGACCTGACTGCCCTGCGGCGCCCGCGCTACCATGCCTTGGCCAGGCGCACATCGGCATGCAAGCCTTTGGCAACGCAGATCTGCGGGCACTGAGCCCTTTTCCCGTGGCCGGCGCCTAGCGGCGGCTCGTGCCAAGTGGCCCCAGCGACGCGATGCTCGCGGCCAACCCGCTCGTCACCGCCGCCATGCGATCGTAGTCAAGCGTCGCCGGTACGTCGTGCGCGGTGTGGTAGTTCGGATTCCGCAGATAGGCAGTGTCCGTGACCATGACGGCCGGATAGCCTTGGCGCCAGAAGGAGAAATGATCGCTCAGGGCGACCCCGGGCACCCACCACGGCAGCGCCGCTGCTGCGACTGGAAAACCGGAGGCACTCCGGAATGCGTCAACAACCCATCGCAATTGGCGCAATGAGCGAAGATTGGAAACGAAGGCGATAAAGTTGCCGCGTTCTGGATAGAAGTAGCGCAGCAGTGGCGGATACCCTTGCGTGCCGGGTTCATTCCGGTAGTAGCCCAGCATCTCGAGCGAAAGCATCACGCGGATGCAATCCCCATGCTGCCGCGCGGCTCTTGCATACCTCAGGCTACCCATGTCCCCGCGGGCGAAAAACGGCGCTTCCTCGTTCACGAAGGCAACGCAGCGCACCGTGTACTGGGGTGAGAGGGACTGCAGCAGGCCCGTGATCTCGAGCACCGCGGCAACGCCGCTGGCGTTGTCATCAGCCCCGGGGCTGTTCCGCACTGTGTCGTAGTGCGCGCCGATCACAATGATTTCGTCGGGCTGCACACAGCCGGCGAGCGTGACCTCGATATTGGCGCACGGAACGCCTCGTGCCTGATACGCCTGGTGCCTCACAGCACTACCACGCCTTGCCCACTCCTGCACGATATAGTCGGCCGCCGCGTGCAACGCGGGCGGCCGGAACACGTTGCGTTCGCCAATGTCTCCGGCAAGCGCTTTCACATGACGTTCCAATGCCGCAGCCAGGTCGCGGTGGTGCGCAGTCAGCATGCAATTCACTCCGGATGGGACCGAAGCTGGCCGGCTACAAGGGGCCCATGCCGGACTCGTTCGACGTTGGGCCGACAAGCTATTTCTTCCTTGGATCCTCCGCGGGATTCAGATAGCTGATGCCCCAGGGACCGGTACCATGAATCTGAATGACAGTTTCTTTGCTGGTGGTGTAGGCGAACATGGGCATTCCCGCAGGCATCATCATGACGCCGCCAGCCGGATAAGCCCTGGCCTTGGCGCGATCGAACGTCTCGCCGATGCCCAAATGGAGCGTCCCGGACAACACGGTGACTCGCTCAAACACGGGATGAGTGTGGGCTGGGATCTTGAAGTTGGGGGGAAGCTTGATCCGCATGGTGAACGGCGCGGCTTGATTGAGATCACCTTCCAATACCGCCAGCTTGGCGCCAGGTCCGATAGATGGGACCTCGGTCCACTTGATTTCGGACGGGACGATCGAAATATGGCCTTCCATAACGGGCTCAGCTGCCAGTGCGGGGGCCATGATGAGCGCACCCAGCGCGCATGCCGTCGAGGCTTCAATCATTCTCAAGTTGCGCATGCTCTACTCCTCTGCGTTAGCGTAGCCCCGGTCAACCCAGCCACCGGTGCCGGCAGTCACCCGGGAATGCCGGCCTGAGATCGACGCTAACCGGTCCGCGTCAGCGGTGAGACGCGCCGCCTGCCTGGAACCCAGCCCTGAGCGCAGGCTGAGGCAAAGGACGGGTGCAACCAACCCCACGGCAGCAATTTCAGCCTAGCGTGCCGGATAGCGGGAAGCAAGCAGCGCGGATAATCCGGTTTCGATAACGATTCGGTCGACCTCTTCGATTAGCAGGCCAAACTGGCAATCTGCCCCAGCGCGCCACTAAGGCCAGGGCAAGCAAGAAGGTACCAGGTGCGTCGCCGGTAATGCCCGCCGGTACCTCAACCATCTGTAGGCCGAACCGAACCATTGGCAGAGCAAACCAGCGGGACAGGTACCACACCACATCAGACCACGCTGATCGCCACCCCAATATTCCCCCGCGTCGCCTTGGAGTAAGGACACGTCTGGTGCGCATCCCCAACCAACGCCTCGGCATCCTCCCGCGGCAGGCCTGGCAGGCTGACGTTCAATCGTGCCTGCAGGCCATACCCCTCTCCGGCCATGCCAAGGTCGATTTCTGCATCGACCGCCAGATCCGCCGGCAGCGCGATCTTGCGCTTTGCCGCAGCCTTCTTGATCGCGCCGATAAAGCAGGCCGACCAGCCCGCGGCAAACAGCTGCTCCGGATTGGTACCGGTGCCGGCGCCGCCCGGCGTGGACAGCCGGATATCGAGCCGGCCATCGTCGCTGCGCGCGGTGCCGCCGTCACGGCCGCCGGCCGAGGTGTGGGTCTTGCCGGTGTAGAGAACTTTGTCGAGTCGGGTCATAGCGAGGTCTTTATGTGTCATGGGAAAAGTTTGAGGAATTTCAGGCGATGGCTTGCGCGCCAACGCTGCCGGGCGCGTGCTCGGACTCGGTATAGCCATCGCGATTGCTGATGCGCGCTACGGTCGAGCCTGCGCCGTCATCGCGGGCGCCGTCGGTAAAGACGTCGCGGCTGCCGCTGCGCGCGCCCTCGGTGAACGCGTCACGGGCGCCGTTGTGCGCGCCGTCGGTGAAGGCGCTGCGCTCGCCGATGCGGGCGCCATCGGTGAAGACATCGCGGTCGGCGACGCGGGCCGCGCTGATGCCGCCCAGGTTCTGGTCGCCGGGAAATACGGCGGCCGAGGCGGCCTGCGCGGCGCCCAGCGCTGCCGCGATCGCGGCGACGGAAGCCAGTTGGCGGGCGAGACGAGGGAAATGGATGGCAGGCATTTGATTGCTCCGTGGATCAGGTTGCAGTTTCGGTCGATGGGCTTCGCCGCAACGGGCGGCGAGGCCGGGGTCGCGGCACCGGCCGGGAGATCTGCAATCTGCCTCGGCGCCGCGCCACGAGATGTATTGAAGGCGACCGATGTATCTGCCACGTAGCGGGATGGTGTGCGCATGGTCAGCGCACGTATCGGCCAGCGCGGCGGATACATAGACATACAATGCAACTGACTGAGGCCCGGCGCGGGACGCCGGCAGCCGCACTACGCCGGCAGCGTCAGAGTCGCCTGCAGACCGCCGCCGTCGCGATTGGCAAGCGTCAGCGTGCCGCCCAGCGCCTGCGTCAGTTGCTGGGCGATGGCCAGTCCCAGGCCGGTACCGCCGGTGCCCCGGTTGCGCGACGTTTCGAGCCGGTAGAACGGCTGCATGACCCGATCCAGTTCCTCTTCCGGGATGCCCGGCCCCCGGTCCAGCACCGCGATGGCAAGCCCGCCATCGGCCTGCCGGGAAACCGCCAGCGTCACTTCGCCGCCGAACTTGACCGCGTTGTCGATCAGGTTGGTCAGGATGCGTCGCAGCGCCTGCGGCCGGGTCAGGATCGGCGCACCCGCCCTGCCCTCGACCGCCACTGCGTGGCCGGCGTCGAGGTAGTCACCGGCCAGGCTGTCGAGCAATGCGTCAGGGTCGATGCGCGCCTGGACCTCGGTGCCGCCGTGCAGCGTGCGGGCGTAGGCCACGCCCTCGCGCACCAGTTGCTCCATCGCGCGCAGGTCGTTATAGAGCTTCTCCTGCATCTCCGAGGGCTCCATCAGGTCCACGCGCAGCCGCATGCGTGTGATCGGCGTTTGCAGGTCGTGCGAGATCGCAGCCAGGATCTGCACGCGCTCGGCCAGGTAGCCGGCGATGCGTGCCTGCATCGCATTGAAGGCGGTGGCCGCATGGGCCACTTCGGCGGGCCCGCTTTCGGGCAGGCGGTCAG
Source organism: Cupriavidus necator (assembly GCF_040578825.1). Lineage (GTDB taxonomy): Bacteria > Pseudomonadota > Gammaproteobacteria > Burkholderiales > Burkholderiaceae > Cupriavidus > Cupriavidus necator_E. The sequence goes on from NZ_JBEFLI010000013.1 coordinate 106,832, forward strand.
CCTTCAGGTCTGGCCCCAGGTTCTCTGCCGCGGCCGCGAGCTGGTTCAGCGGCCGCGTCGCCAGTCGCACCGCCATCCAGGCACAGCCGACCAGCAACGCCAGCTGGACCGCCAGCAGCACCGGCAGCCAGGCCGACAGCAGCGTGCCGGACGGATGCACGTCGATGGTCAACGGGTTGCCGTCACGCAGCCGCAGATGCACCTGGAAGCGGTTGCTCCCCGGCTGCGTGCTCGCCGTCACCTCGTAGCGGCCCTGCAGCGCCTGCGCGATGGTGTCCACCGCCCGCCGCGCCCGCTCCGAACGCGGCGGCTCGCCGGGCGTGCCGGCATCGAGCCGGTAGCTGTAGTTCTGCCGCCGCACCCGGTCCAGCCAGGCGGCGCGCTTGTCCGCCGGCAGCATGTCGAGCATCGCCACGGAGCTGGCTACGTCCATTTCGAGGTTGCCGAGCATCAGCCGGTCCGCCACCTCCCTGCGCTCCAGCATCACCAGGCCGAACGACAGCCCCTGCGCCAGCACCAGGCCCACCAGCAGGATCAGCATCAGCCGCGCGAACAGCGTGCGCGGCCATGCCAGCAGCTTGCGCGTGCCGCCGTTCATGGGCGTGCCTCCCGGATCTCGACCGGCGCGGTGAAGACATAGCCGCCGTTGCGAACCGTCTTGATATAGCGCGGCTCGCGCGCGTCGTCGCGCAGCCGCTGGCGCAGCCGGCTGACCAGCAGGTCGATGGAGCGCTCGAACAGTTCGGCATCGCGGCCCTGGGTCAGGTTCAGTAGCTGGTCGCGCGTCAGCACGCGTTGCGGATGGTCGACGAACACGCGCAGCAGCCGGTACTCGGCGCCGCTGAGCGCGACAATCACGTCCTGCTCATCCAGCAGGTGGCGCGCGGTGGTATCCAGCCGCCACGGCCCGAAGGCCAGCACGCTGGCGGCCTCGGTCACCTGCAGGTTGGGCGGCAGCATGCGGGTGCGCCGCAGCACCGAGCGGATGCGCGCCAGCAGCTCGCGCGCCGCGAACGGCTTGACCAGGTAGTCGTCGGCGCCCATTTCCAGGCCCAGGATGCGATCGGCTTCCTCGTTGCGGGCGGTCAGCATCAACACCGGCAGGTGGCGGCGTTCCCCCGCGCGCAGGTCCCGGCACAGCGCCAGGCCGTCCTCGCCGGGCAGCATCAGGTCGAGCACCACCAGGTCTATCGCGCCCTTGTCCAGCGCGGCGCGCATTTCGCGCCCGTTGGCGGCCAGCGTCACGCGCATGCCGCTGCGCTCGAGATAGGCGCCGACAAGTTCGCGGATCTCGCGGTCATCGTCGACGATAAGGATATGGTCCGGCGTGGTCATGGCAGCGTCTGGGCTTGATTGGGGCTGATTGGTTGGAACTGATGAAAGGGGCGGATCGTTCTCTCGATAATAGGCCGGCGCCGGCCCGCTGGCCGGTTTGCCGGCATGGGCGGCGCCCGTGACGTGATTATGCTGCGACCGGCTCGCCACTTTGTATCGCACTGTATCCGGGATGCCGGCAGACATGAAACATTGCATTTGGGGCGAAATCGGAAACAACCGGGATACGACGGGGCGGTGAAATGCTGGCATCGCATTCGCTAACGGAGATCCCGCCCGATGCCTGCCCTTCCCGCCC
>NZ_JBEFLI010000140.1:0-6509 GCF_040578825.1 Cupriavidus necator
CCCGCCATAAGGCAGGACAGGCAAGGGCAATGCGCGGCGTGTCAGGGGCTGGTCCATATCGTGCCTCCGCCAAAGGCGGGCGCATCGCGGCCCGCATGCGTCAGCGCGGCGATGGCCCGCGCTGCCAGGTCGATGTCGAGTTCGCTGTGCCGCGCCGTCAGCAGCACCGTCAGCCGCGGCCGTGCCGCGCGGCACACCCGCGTCAGCAGCACGCGGATGCCCTGCGCCAGCAGGCCGCGGTACAAGGCCTGCAGGGCCACGCCGGGCGCGGCCGAAAACGTTTGCACCGGGAACGGCAGCGCCGTGCCGCGCGCCACCAGGCCGGCCCGCGCCAGCCGCTCGCGCAGCCGCGCCACCAGCCGCGCTACGCGGGCGCGCAGGGCGTCGCCGCGCACCGCGTTGACGGCCAGCGCGTGCCGCGCCGCCTGCAGCACGGGCACCGACGGCGGGCTGCAATGGAGCTGCGTGTCGCTGTGCGCGCGGAACTGCGCTACCAGCGCGGCACTGCCGGACAGCACCGCCACCGGCGCGCCGAACGCCTTGGCCAGCGAGGCCCCCACCACGAGATGCGGGCCCTGTACGCCATGCCAGCGCAGCGAGCCGCCGCCGCCGCGGCCCAGTGGTGCCGCGGCATCGGGTTCGCCATCCGCTGCGGCGTTCGCCGGCGCCTGCGCGGCGTCACGCGTGCCCAGCACGCCCAGCGCCTGCGTGTCGTCCAGCACCAGCCAGCCGCCATGCCGGCGCGCCAGCGCGGCATAGGCCGCCACCGGGGCCGCGCCCCCGCAGCCCGGGCAGAAGCCGTCGGCCACGATCACCGGCCGGTACCCGCGCCGGTGCCAGTGCGCCACCTGCCGCGCCAGCGCATCGGGATCGTGGTGGCCGAAGCGCGCCACCGGCACGCCCAGCACCGCGGCGCGCTCGATGCCCCAGCGGGCGATCGGGTAGCTGCCGGCATCGACCTGGATCACGATGCGCCCGGCCAGGCGGCGCAGCACGCCGAACAGGTCCCGGAACAGGTGCAGCGTGGATGGCAGCATCAGCGCCGCCTCGCAGCCCTGCAGCCGCGCCAGCTGCTCGGCTACCGTGGCACTGCCCGGCGGCTCCCGCAGCGCCGCCGGCTGCCCCAGCGACAACATGTCCCAGTGCGGCAGCGCGCCGCTGGGGTGCCGCATGCCGAGGTAGAGAGCGGAAGTGAAGTCGGGCATGGCGGCACCAGGGCAGGGTGGCTTGGCGTAGCGCGGGCAGGGGTTCTCACGCAGTGCGCTGCTGCTGCGCCAGCCGCTTTTGCAGCAGCACCGAAGGCATGGTGGCCTCCACCTGCGTATCGGCCTGCTCGGTGGTCAGGTCGACCCCGGTGGCGGCGCGGTACGCATGCACGTAGCCCTGCACCTGCGGGCGCCAGAAGCGCGCCCAGTTGAACGCCTGCAGCGGCTCGTACACCACGCTCCACGCGCCGTAGCGCACTGACAGCAGGATCTGCTCGCCGAACGCGCCCAGGTTGCGGAAGTGCAGCACGCTGGTGTCGGACCACCCTTGCAGCTTCTTCATCGCGTCCACGCGGTCCATCCACGGCTCCGGGTAGGCCACCATCACGCGCGACGGCAGGAACTCGCGGAACTCGGGCCGCGCCAGCAGCCACTGCTCCATCATCATCTCGATGCGCGCGGTCGAGGTCAGGTCGCCGAACTGGTTGTGCGCGCCCTGCGACAGGATCAGGTGCACCTCCTTGAGCGCATTGAGCACCGGGAAGGCATCGGCCTTGACCGTGGTGTCGTCGTCCTGCCGGTAGAACGCCGTGCACAGCCGCAGCAGGTTGTGGAAAGCCTCGATGAACTTCGAGCGCGTGTCGGCCGGGCGCATGTCCTGCACCGCCTTGCCCTGCAGCCGCAGGCCGTACTGGTGGTCGTACTCGTAGTTGCGCCGTACCACCGTCAGGCGGTGCTGCTCGTCCTGGATATAGCCGAACAGCACCGGCGCCAGCGGCCGCAACCCGTCGATCTCCATATTGGCGAGGGGGTCGGGCGAGCCGGGCGAGCGCACGTTCTGGAACCTGCGCGCCACCGCCTTCACGCTCTGTGCAAGCATGCCTTCCTCATGCCAGTAGGACCAGATCAGTTCCAGCAGGCACGGCTCATCCAGCTTGCGCTGCAGCAGCGCGTAGCTGCGCCCTTCCTGCGGGGTGCCGCCGCGCGCCAGGCCGCGCAGGCTCAGTTCGGGCAGCTTGCTGCGGATGATGGCCAGGTAGGGCAGCGCGGTATAGCCGTCGCCCTGCTCGAGATACTGCTTGTTGAAGACGGAGAGCAGCGTCCGGCCCGGTACCGGAATGCCGCGCCGCTCCAGGTACTCGAGGTCGGGGCGGCCGGTGAACGCGGCCTGGTGGTCGTCGGTGCGCATCACGCCGCTGTTGACCATGACGAAGGCTTCGGTCGCGGCCTTGACCAGGCGGTAGGCATCCGTGTCCGTGAACGGCAGCAGGCGGCGCTTGCGCAGCGCGGTGTATTCGTCGCGCGTGGCGCGGCTGAAGCGTTGCTGCTCGAAGTCATCCAGCCCTGCGCTGTCGTCCCGCCCTTCGAACAGGTAGTCCATGAACTTCAGGTAGGTGTTGAAGGACAGCGCCTCGGTGCAGTTCAGGATGGCAGTCCAGAACGCGGTGTCCTCGCTGAACTGGCTCGAGGTCCGCTCCAGGCTCGCCTTCACGGTGCCGGAGATTTTCTGCACCGGGGCTTCGTCGACGTGGAAGGTCTGCACGTCGTCGACCAGCGCGCGCCGTTGCCCGGCGGCGCCGGACATGTGGGCGAACCAGAACTGCAGCCGGCTGGTCATCGGGCCCGGTTCCGTGACGTTGGCAACCCAGCGCTGCGGGCTGTCCGGCAGCGCGTGCCATCCTGACGGCGGCGTGATGCCCCACTGCGGGCCGACCGTCAGGTCGGTCTGCGCGATCAGTTCGACGCGATCGCCCACGCGCGGCACGCCAGGGATGCCGTTGTCGCCGGTGCCGTTGGTCTGGACCACGATGCCTTTGGACGGCAGCAGCTCCAGCGCACGGTCCATCTCCGGATCGAACTGGCTGATCGCGAACGGATAGTGCTCATAGACCGCGTAGTAGCGGTAGCCCGGCTCGATGTCTTTCAGCGGCAGGCGGGCGCGGCCGTCGCGGTCGGTGTGGGCCTGCGCGACCCGGTGCCGGGCCTGCCAGCGGGCAAAGAAGTCCGCCGGCTGGTCGGGGTGCGCGCGCAGCGCCTCCGGGTTGTCCAGCATGCTGCGCACGGCACCGTCGGACTCATCGTCACTGACCTTCCACAAGCCCACGGTCGCCTGCCTGACCGGCCGCCCCGTGGCGCCGGCGTCCCTGACCACGACGCTCACGCCGCTGTCAGACTTGTTTCCATTCGTTGCCATTTCACGCTCCTCAACGGATAGTCAGGACTGGTTGTCCGGTGCGCAGCCTCGCGGCGCCCCCGTTCTGCCGCGCCGCGAGCCACGCGTCGCGGGCCGGGGCGCTTTCCCCGGTCGTCCCCCGGTTCGTACTCGACAGGCACGTCTGCGCCGATTGCAGCGTGCTGCGCAGCGCCCAGTGCGTCAGCAGCCGCGCCAGCAGCTCGCTTTCGCCTTCGGGACTGAGCTGCGCGTTGGCGCGGGCCTGTCCCAGCACCGCGAACACCAGCGTGGGCGACGCCAGGTAGGCGTCGGCCGGGGCCTGGCACCAGCGTCGGTACAGTGCCGCAAGCGTGCGGGGCTGGCGCTCGCCCACGGCCAGCGCCTCCTGCACCGTGCGGCCGCGCAGCGCGGCAGGGCGGTGCTGCACCAGCAGCGTCACGAAAGCCGGCAGGCTGGCCTGCAGGCGCTCCAGCAGTTGGCGGCGCTGCGGTTCCAGCGTCGCCAGCGGGTAGAACGATTCCCACAACGCGGCCAGCCGGTCCCACTGCGGGTCGGGGTAGAGCGCCTTGCCGATCGCGCAGCTCAGCTTCACGCGCAGCCACGGCACCGGATGCGGATCGTCCATGCTGAGCCGGAACACGAACGGCCGCGGCAGGCTGACCACGGCCATCAGCCCCTGGGTGGAGCCGATGCCCACGCGCGCCACTGACCACAGGTCGGCCACGATCTCGGAGATCCACCGTTCCCACAGCAGCCACAGGTCCGCGTCGGTGCCGGCGCGCTGCAGCCCCTGCAGCACCGGCCGCAGCGAAGCCGGCAGGTCCAGCAGCGCCGCCGCCTGGTGTCCCACCTCATGGATCAGCGACGAGGCGATGCCGCTGCCGACCATGCGCTCGCGCGGCACGCGGATGATCGCTACCGGGTTGGCGCCGCCACCCGGCAGGCGCGTGCGCGCGCGCCGGATGGCCGCGCCGATGCCGCGGTCGAGGTAGCAGATCACCGGCGGCGGCCGGTAGTAGCCGCCGGGCAGCGCCAGCGCGTCGGCGGAGACCACGTCGAGCCCCGACAGCCAGACCCCGGTCTCGTTCTCACAGCGCTGCGAGATCACGTCGTAGAACATGTCGAACTGCGTCAGCACGGCGTTGAACTTCAGGCGCAGGATGGTGAAGCGGCGCTGCGCCTCGGCCGTGCTGACGGCGCGTGCGCGCGGGCTGCGCAGCCAGTCCAGGTAGCCCCGCACCAGCCGGCGCAGGTCGCGCCGGCTGGCCATCAGGAACTGCTCGATCGCGGTCTGCGCGCCGGGCAGCAGCGCGGCGGCACCGACCATCGGCTCGAGCAGTGCGAAGGGCTTGACGCGGCCCAGGCGCACCAGCAGGGCGCGGGCCTCCTGCTCGAGCATCCACGTGGCGAACGGAGCGACGGACATGGCGCGGTCTCCTGGTCTGTGGCACGCGGCGCGCTTACGCGCCGTTTACATGCTGCTTACACGCCGTACAGCACGATGCGGTTGCCGCGGCGCATCCAGCGCCCGCCCGAGGCGCGCATGCCGGCTGCGCCGTTGCCCGTGCCGCCGCCCGCGCCAGCAATGAGCCCCGGCGCCAGGCGCCGCACCGCCGCCGATGCCGCGGCCTGCGCGGCGGCGCGCGGATCGGTGCCTTGCGGCGCGGCGGCTGCGCGGCGCACCGTGTCGGCAGCCACGCGCACGAACTGGCGCGCGCCCTCGAACTCGCGGTCCTCCTGCTCCAGCGTCTCGGCCTCCAGTCCCAGCGCGCTGCCCGCCGCAGACGCCAGCCCGCTGCCGATCTTGGCGCCGAGCGGCCCGCCGAAATAGGCCCCAATGGCACCGCCCGCAAGCGGCAGCGCTTTCTTGGCCACGCCCTTGAGCGCGCCGCCCACGGCCCGCCCGATCGGTGAGCGGATCACCTTGCCGGCCACCTGCCCCACGCGCTTGATGATGCTGCCAAGGAACTGCTCGAGCTCGGCCTCGTTGCTGACGCCAAGCAGCTCGCCCGCGAGCTCCATCTCGTCGGCTTCGCTGAGCAGCGTCTCGCCGTAGGTTTCCTGCGACTCGAACGATTCGCCGCTCCATTCCTGCTCGCCGAATTCGAAGCCGTTTTCAAACGACTCGAAGGACTCGAAGGATTCGAGCTCAGGGCTGTATTCCATTTGGGTACGGTCGATGTCATGCATGATGGGTTCCTCGACATGAGTGAAGACCAGCGGACTGGCAGGCGTGCCGGCGCGTCGTCCCGTGCGGGTCAACAGCCGGCGACGATGATGTAGCGGCCCTGTCGTCTCCAGCGGCCGCAGGCTCCCGGCGCGCAAGCGGCATCGCGCGCCGGCTGGCGCCGCGCGATGGCGGGTGGCGCCGCGCCGCGAGCCACCCCGAGCAACCCTGGTGCGTGATGCCGGGCCGCGTTGACCATGGCCGAGGCGGCCAGGTCGCGCGGCGCACTGCCGGGCTTGCCGGGCAGCAGGCCGGCATGCCTGACGGCATCGGCCGCGAAGCGCACGAAATGGCGCGCGGCCTCGAACTCCTTGTCTTCCGGGCTCAGCCCCTCGAGCTCCAGCCCGAACAGCCGGCCCGCGGTCTTGGCGGTGCCGTTGCGCAGCACCGGCGCTGGCTGCCAGGTGGCTGCCGGCCCGGTGCGGCGCACATGGGCCGGCAGCACGCGGCGCGCGGTCTGCGCCAGCAGCCCCAGCAGCGCCTGCTGCACCGGCGCCGGCACCGGCCGACCCGCCGCGCGCGCGGCATGCCCAACGAGCCGCCGCAGGTAGTCGCGCAGGCCGGGCTCGTCGCTGACCTCCAGCGCGGCGATGGCGAACTCCATTTCGCCGGAACCGCCCAGCACTTCCGCTTCAGCCTCGCGCACCGCGTCCGGGGTTGCAGCGGCCGGGGTCGGGCCGAAGCCTTCCATGTCGGGGCTGTAGCGGACGAGGTTGCGTTCCATGGCGCTCTCCTGGCTGGGCGGTTGCCGCGGTGCGGGCCTGACGCCTGACCACCGCTGTCGCGGGCAGGTAGGTGCAAGCGGTGTGCCATGGCCGGAGAGGGCCGATTTAGGGCGTTGACGGCGCGCGGGGGCGAAACGTGTTTCGCGGTGGGGTGGAAAACGGCTTCTGGGGGCGAAGTG
>NZ_JBEFLI010000141.1:0-5801 GCF_040578825.1 Cupriavidus necator
ACAATCCGAGAGAGCTTACAAGCCCACCCGCTATGTCATTGACCGTAAACGACTTTCTGCGGAGCGCCAGCCACCAGGAGTTGTGTGTAATGAGGTGGGTTCAGCCACGCTATGCGCTATCCAAAGGCGGCTGAGTTTGATCAAATGAACTCGGTCGGATTGAAAAATATACGAAGCCGAAGACGGCAAGGTATTTCATCATCCCGCCGTGACCATTGTGCGCCAACAAATGGTCGCGACCGGATGCGTTCTTGACGGGTTCGCATTGCCCTGGTGACCCACCGGACTGCTCCGGAGGAACCAGGCCGGACGACGCCTGCCGATGACATCCGCGCCAGTCTCCAACGACCGGGTCGATCAATGAAGCACGTCTGGATTCTCAATCACTATGCCCAGGAACCGGATAACGGCTCGGGCGGCACGAGACATTTTCATCTCGCGCAGCACCTGGCCTCGTCTGGCTGGCAGGCCACCGTCATCGCGGCCAATGCCGTCGGCAGCATAGAGCGGCCCCTGGAAGCGGGCGAATTGTCGCGGCTCGACAGTATTCGCGATGTGGCCTTCCTCTGGGTGCGCACGCCGCTTTACGAAGGCGACGGCGCCGGGCGCATCCTGAACATGCTGGCCTACAGTTGGCAAACATTGCGCCGGCGCACCACGCGCGTCCTCCCGCGCCCGGACGTGGTGATCGGGTCCAGCGTGCATCCCTTCGCCGCGGCGGCGGGCGCCTTGCTGGCGCGCCGCTTCAAGGTCCCCTTTGTGTTCGAGGTGCGCGACCTGTGGCCGCAGACACTGGTGGACATGGGCCGCTTGCGTGAATGGGACTGGCGCACCTGGGCACTGCGCAAGCTGGAGGCGTGGCTGTACCGGCGTGCCGCTCGCATCGTCGTGCTGTTGCCACACGCGTCGGAGTACATCACGCCGCTCGGCATCCCGAAGGAGCGCATTACCTGGATTCCCAATGGCGTGGACCTGTCGCTGTTCCCGCCAACGCCCGCGCGCACCGCGGAGGCGTCCGGGCGTTTCACGCTGATGTATTTCGGCTCCCACGGGCAGGCCAACGGCCTGGACAACGTGCTGCAGGCGATGAAGCTGGTGCAGCAGCGGCCGGAGGGGCGGCACATCATGCTGCGCATGGTGGGGGATGGCTTGCTGAAGTCCGCATTGATGGCGCAGGCGCAGCGGCTCGGCCTGGACAACGTCAGCTTCGAGCCCCCGGTGCCGAAGCGCCGCATCCCGGCCTTGGCAATGGAGGCGGACGCCTTTGTCATCGCCGTGCGCGACCTGCCGCAGCTGTACCGGTACGGCATCAGCATGAACAAGCTGTTCGATTACCTGGCGGCGGCACGCCCCGTCGTCATCGCTTCCAATGCCGCCAACAATCCGGTGGCCGAGTCGGCGGCGGGACTGACGGTGGCCGCGGAGCAGCCCGAGGCGCTGGCCGACGCCATCCTCAGCATCGCCGCAGCGCCGCTCGAAACGCGCCTGCGGATGGGGCGCGCGGGGCGGGAGTATGTCGAACGCAACCATAGCTTCCAGCATCTGGCGCAGTGCCTGGCTACCGTACTCGACGAAGCATGCGCAGCCAGGCCGACCAGGTTGTCTCGCACCGCCGCGGCGGGGGAGCGGGCCGCGCATGGATTAAAGTAGCGGCATCCGAACCTTGCGCAGGAGCCAGCCATGAACGGTCCCCAGAAATCCCCGCCCGCCATTGCCGAGGGCTGGCAGGCGCCGCCTGACCGCACCGGCGTGACCGACGACGCCCGCGTCGACGACATCATTCCACTGCCCCCGCCGGAGCACCTGATCCGCTTCTTCCCCATCCGCAACACGCCGGTCGAATCTCTGGTCACCCAGACGCGCCAGCGCATCGCGCGCATGCTGCACGGCCACGACGACCGGCTGCTGGTGATCATGGGACCGTGCTCGATCCACGACCCGCACGCCGCCCTGGAGTACGCGCAGCGGTTGATGGCGCAGCGGCAGCACTACGCCGGGTCGCTTGAGATCGTGATGCGTGTGTACTTCGAGAAGCCGCGTACCACCGTGGGCTGGAAAGGGCTGATCAACGACCCTTACCTGGACGAGAGCTTTCGCATCGACGAAGGCCTGCGTATTGCGCGCAGCCTGCTGGTTGACATCAACCGCCTTGGCTTGCCGGCGGCCGGCGAGTTCCTGGACGTGATCTCGCCGCAGTACATCGGCGACCTGATCTGCTGGGGAGCAATCGGTGCCCGCACCACCGAGAGCCAGGTACACCGCGAGCTGGCTTCCGGCATCTCCGCGCCGATCGGCTTCAAGAATGGCACTGACGGCAATATCCGGATTGCCATCGACGCCATCCAGGCCGCATCGCGTCCGCACCACTTCCTCGGGGTGCACAAGAACGGGCAGGTGGCGACGGTACACACCCGGGGCAACCCGGACTGCCATGTCATCCTGCGCGGCGGCAAGGCCCCGAACTACGATGCGGAGTCCGTGGCGAGCGCCTGCCGGGAACTGGAAGCGGCCGGGCTCGGCAACGCGCTGATGGTGGATTTCAGCCACGCCAACAGCAGCAAGCAGCACCAGCGGCAGATCGACGTGGCGCGCGACGTGGCGCAACAGATAAGTAGCGGCAACCGATCCATCTTCGGGGTCATGGTCGAGAGCAATCTGCTCCCCGGCGCGCAGAAGTTCACCCCGGGCCAGCACAGTCCGTCCGCACTGACATACGGACAGAGCATCACCGATGCCTGCATCGGCTGGGACGATTCGGTGGCGGTGCTCGACATGCTTGACGAGGCGGTCAGGGTAAGGCGTCGATCAGGATTCACCGCGGGGTAGCGCACGCCGGATTCGTTGGCGCTGAACCGGCATTCGATTCCCGCCATCGATTACGTTGCTCTGTTCCACTGCGAACGGGCAAGCGATCGTGCATCGCAGGGCAATTCGCCCTCTCATTGTTGGGCAGACGAGCCTCCAGGCAGGACCCTTTGGGTCCGGCAACTGGGGGCTCGTCGCTTTGTGCATTGACGAGAGAGCATGGCCCGGGGACCTATGTGCGATATCTCACATAGCCGGCTCATGTGGCCCCCTGCCGCAGCTTACATATGAGTGGAAGTGGTTCCTGCAGGTTCTCCTGCAAGGCATCCGCCCAAGCGTGCGGGGGCCCATAGCATCCTGGCGCAAAGCGATGCCGTGGCGACGGGAACCATGCCAATGCCGCTCAAACGCATGTGCCGCGGCGCGTACGGTCCAGGTGAACGATATGCCCAACAACAACAGCTTCAGCCACGCTTGTGATTCCAACCCCGACCCGGCGCAGCCGCAATCCCGCGCTGATGCCCCCGGGTCCCGTGATTGCCCGCCGTCAGGCATCGATGGCATAGGCGCCACTCGCAGGGGCGGCGGGTCATGGCGACGACAAAGGCAGCGCGGTCAGGCATCGGTCAAGGCGATGCTCATGGCCGCGATCCTGGTCCTCATCGTGGCAGCGGGCCTGACCTGGCGCGCACTGCAAGCGCAAGTGGTAGATCCATTGGCGGGTCTGAAGTCGCTCAAGACCGTTGCGGTTCCGGGTCCGCCTGCCGACGTCCTCGACCAGTTCGTCAAGGACAAGGCGGCCGCCATCCAGCTCGGCAAGGCGCTGTTCTGGGACATGAAAGTGGGCAGCGACAACAAGACCGCTTGCGCAAGCTGCCACTTCCATGCCGGTGTCGACAACCGCATCACCAACACGCTCTCTCCGGGCCTGCTGGGCGGCGACAAGACCTTCCAGCTGGGCCAGCCAAACTACACCCTGAAGCCGGAAGATCTTCCGTTCACCAAACACGTGGACGTGAACCAGGCCCAGCCGCAACTCTCGAATGTCAATGAGGTTGCCGGCTCGCAGGGAGTATTCACCCGTAACTTCGTTGAATTCGGCACGGGCACCAGCGGTGATACCTGCGCCTATGTTTCCGACGACATCTTCCACGGCGGCACGGGTTACAACATCAACGGCGTCAACACGCGGCAAGTGACCGGGCGCAATACTCCGTCTGTGATCAATGCGGTATTCAATTTCCGCAACTTCTGGGATGGGCGCGCCAACAACATGTACAACGGCGGCGATCCGTTTGGCATGAGGAATCCCAATGCCCTGGTGTGGAAGCTTGAGGGTGGCGTTCTCAGGCAAATTCAGCTGGCCATTCCAGGCGCATCCCTGGCGTCGCAAAGTGACGGGCCGCCCCTGAGCGCGGTCGAGATGAGTTGCGCGGGCCGGTCATTCATGAAACTCGGCAAGAAGCTGCTTGGCCAGCCGCCGTTAGCCGGCCAGACCATCGCGGCGGACGACAGCGTACTTGCCCCCCTGGCGGCACAGCGCAACAAGAAGCCGATCCCGACTTACGCTGAGCTGGTCAAGCAGGCATTCCGCCCCGAATACTGGGCCTCGCCGACGCTGATCCGCATGTCGGCTGCCGATGAGGCGAAATTCGGCTCGATGGATTTGACTCCCGTCCGCCAGTCCAAGCGCAGCACCGTGAAGTTCGAGGTAAGCCAGATGGAGGCCAACTTCGCGCTCTTTTTCGGCCTTGCCGTTCAGCTTTACGAGTCCACGCTGATTTCCAACGACGCGCCGGTCGACCGTTACCTCGAGGGCCAGACTGCAGCCTTGAATGAGCAGCAGTTACGCGGCGCCAGAGTCTTTTCCGGTGCAGGACGTTGCGCCCGCTGCCACGCAGGCGCTGAATTCACGGCCGCCTCATTCTCCAGCGTGGTCAACCAGCGGCTCAGGCGGATGCCAATGGGGGATGGGCTGGAAGCTGTCTATGACAACGGCTTCTACAACATCGGCGTGCAACCCACCACGGAGGATCTTGGCGTAGGCGGCATCGATCCGTTCGGCAATCCGTTCTCCGAAACACGGATGGCGCAGCAGGGCAAGACCCATTTGCTGGGCAACGGCTTCGATACCACCAGGGAGACGCCAGTCGCCAGTAGCGATCGCGTGGCGGTTGACGGTGCCTTCAAGACCCCAGGTCTGCGCAATCTGGAGTTCACCGGTCCTTATTTCCATAACGGCGGCAAATCTACCCTGATGCAGGTGGTCGACTTCTATAACCGCGGCGGCGATTTTGCGGACGCCAACAGGGCGAATCTGGATCGGGGCATTGCGCCGCTCGGCCTGACGGAGGCGCAGAAACAGGACCTGGTGGCTTTCCTGCTAGCCCTGGGTGATGACCGCGTTCGCTATCGCAAAGCGCCGTTCGATCATCCCTCGCTCTGCTTCCCCCATGGGCATAAGGTCAGTTCTTCCGGCGCCTTGCTGCAGGACGGAAGCACCGGGAACGGCGTGGACTACACGGAATGCATCGGGGCGGTGGGGGCGGGTGGCGCCAGCAGCGGCCTCAAGCCGTTCCTCAACCTGGATCCGTTCCAACGTTAGTGGATGAGCCAGCGAGGAGGGCGCATGGGCCGTTGCTCGAACAGCGGCCCATGCGATAACCATCGCTAAGCTTGCGTGCGATCGCTTCGTTTGCGCACGGGCTGACCTTTATTCCAGCCCGGCGTGTAGCAGGCAAACCAGAGCTCGATCTGATTGACCCAACTCGCCTTCTCGCGGCCCTCGGTTCCGATTGCCGGCGCACCAGGGGGCGCGTTTCACACAAGCTGCGGGTAGGCGCAGGTCGTACGCGCGGCGATAACGCGCCGGTTCGGCGATCAGCTGGTACGTGGCCTGTCAAACCGCGCGGCGGACCATCAGCTCCTTGATCTTGCCGATGGCCTTGGTCGGGTTCAGTCCCTTCGGGCACACATCGACGCAGTTCATGATGCTG
>NZ_JBEFLI010000142.1:0-5409 GCF_040578825.1 Cupriavidus necator
CCCTCCCGCCCCCGCACGCGGCCCGCCCCCCCCCCCCCCCCCCCCACCCCCCCCCGCCCCCCCCCCCCCCCCCCCGGCCCGCCCCCCCCCCGCCCCCCCCCCCCCCCACCCCCCCCCGCCCCCCCCCCCCCGGCCCCCCCGCCCCCCCCCTCCCCCCGCCCCCCCCCGCCCGCGCGGGGCGCGGCGCCCCGCGCGCCCGGCCGGCCCGACGGCATCGACCGCGGCGGCCCCGACCACCAGCAGTTCGTCGACTGGCTGCGCATGGTGGCGCCGTATATCCACGCCTTCCGCGGCAAGACCTTCGTGATCGCGTTCGCGGGCGAACTGGTCAAGTCGGGCGTGCTCAATGCGCTGGTCAACGACGTCGCGCTGCTGCACGCCATGGGCATGCAGATCGTGCTGGTGCACGGCTCGCGCCCGCAAGTGGAGGAGCAGCTTGCGCTGCGCCATGTCGAATCGCAGTTCGTTGACGGTGTGCGCATCACCGACAACGCCGCGCTCGAATGCGCCAAGGAAGCCGCCGGCGAGCTTCGCCTCGATATCGAGGCCGCGTTCAGCCAGGGCCTGCCCAATACGCCGATGGCGGGCGCGCAACTGTCGGTGATCTCCGGCAACTTCGTCACCGCGCGCCCGGTTGGCATCGTCAACGGCACCGACTACCAGCACACCGGCCTGGTGCGCAAGATCGACGCGGAATCGGTGCGCATGTCGCTGTCGCACGGCAAGGTGGTGCTGCTGTCGCCGCTGGGCTTCTCGCCCACGGGGCAGGCCTTCAACCTGTCGATGGAAGACGTGGCCAGCGCCACCGCCACCGCGCTGAAGGCCGACAAGCTGATCTTTATCACCGAGGTGCCGGGCGTGCCCGACCCGGTCGGCAAGCTGATGCAGGAAATGTCGCTGCGCACCGCGGTCGAGCGCCTGCAGAACAACCACCTGCCGCCGGACGTGGCCAACTACCTCCAGCACCTGGTCAAGGCGCTCAAGGGCGGCGTGCCGCGCGCGCACCTGATCCCCTATTCGCTCGACGGCTCCGTGCTGCTGGAGCTGTTCCTGCACGACGGTGTCGGCACCATGCTGTCCGATACCGACCTGGAAAGCCTGCGCGAAGCCACGCTCGACGACGTCGGCGGCATCGTGCAGCTGATCGAGCCGCTGGAGCAGGACGGCACGCTGGTGCCGCGCGGACGCCACCTGATCGAGCGCGACATCGGCAACTTCTCGGTGATCGAGCACGACGGCGTGCTGTTCGGCTGCGCCGCGCTGTACGACTACCCGCGCGAGAACATGGGCGAGATGGCCTGCCTGACGGTATCGCAGGAAGCACAGGGCACCGGCGACGGCGAGCGCCTGCTCAAGCGCATCGAGCGCCGCGCGCGCGCCCTCGGCCTGGACCGGCTGTTCGTGCTCACCACCCGCACCGAGCACTGGTTCCTCAAGCGCGGTTTCGTGCACGCCACCGTCGACGACCTGCCCGAGGACAAGCGCAAGCTCTACAACTGGCAGCGCAAGTCGATGGTGCTGATGAAAAAGCTGTGATGGCGTAGGGACAATCGCCGCCGCGCCGCGGCCCGCGGCCCCGCTTGGCTACAATAGCGCCAGCGCCGAAGCTCTAACGAACATTCCAAGGAGTCCCCATGGCCCGCATGGTCCATTGCATCAAGCTGAACAAGGAAGCCGAAGGCCTCGACTTCCCACCGCTGCCCGGCGAACTGGGCAAGAAGATCTGGCAGAGCGTGTCGAAGGAAGCCTGGGCCGGCTGGCTCAAGCACCAGACCATGCTGATCAACGAGAACCGCCTGAACATGGCCGACGCCCGTGCGCGCCAGTACCTGCTGAAGCAGACCGAGAAGTACTTCTTCGGCGAAGGGGCCGACCAGGCGCAAGGCTACGTGCCGCCGCCGCAGTCCTGATCCGGACCGCTGCAACGACAAAGGGGTGCCTCAGGCACCCCTTTTTGCTGGATAGCGCTGACTGACCGGCGCGATCAGTAGTCCGTGCGCTGCACACCGTCGCCATTGCCCAGCAGCAGCACGTCCGCGCCGCGCAGCGCAAACAGGCCTGCGGTCACCACCCCGGGGACCTGATTGATGGTCTGCTCAAGCCCGCGCGGATCGTCGATCTTCAGGCCGGCCACATCGAGGATCACATTGCCGTTGTCGGTCTTATAGATGCCGCCTTCCTTGGTCATGCGCAGCCGCGGCTGGCCACCCAGCGCCTGCAGCTTGCGCGCCACGGCGGCACGTGCCATCGGGATCACCTCGACCGGCAGCGGGAAGTTGCCCATGGTCTGGACCAGCTTGCTGCCATCCGCGATGCAGACAAAGCGCTTGGCCACCGAGGCCACGATCTTCTCGCGCGTCAATGCGCCGCCACCGCCCTTGATCATCGCGCCGCTGGCATCGATCTCGTCGGCGCCGTCGACGTACACGGGAATCTCATCGACCTCATTCAGGTCAAGCACCTTGAAGCCGTGCTGCTGCAGGCGGCGCGTGGAAGCCTCGGAGCTCGACACCGCACCCGCGAAGCGCTCCTTGAACGCCGCCACGGCGTCAATGAAGAGATTGGCGGTGGAGCCGGTGCCCACGCCGAGCACGGCGCCTTCGGGAACTTCCTGCTTCACGTAGTCGGCGGCGGCTTGCGCCACCAGCGCCTTGAGTTCATCCTGAGTCATGACAACAGCCAGATTGCGTTGGGAGGGAAACGCGTAGTGTAGCGGATTGCGGCGGCAGGGCTCGCCGCCGACGGTACAATGGACCAGACCCGGGCAGCCTGTACGCCCCTCGGATGCCCGCAGACGATCCAGCCCACGACATAGCGACCATGAACCAGCTCGAACAACTCAGGCAGTTCACCACGGTAGTGGCCGATACCGGCGACTTCCAGCTGATGAAGCAATATACCCCGAAGGATGCGACCACCAATCCGTCGCTGATCCTGAAGGCGGTGCAGAAACCCGAATACCGGCACCTGCTGGAGCAGGCGGTGCGCGACCACCACGGCAATGGCGGCGTGGACGCGGTGATGGACGAAGTGCTGATCGCCTTTGGCTGCGAGATCCTGGCGATCGTGCCGGGCCGCGTGTCGACCGAGGTCGATGCGCGCCTGTCGTTCGACACCGAGGCCACCGTGGCCAAGGCGCGCCACCTGATCCAGCTCTACGAGCAGCGCGGCATCGCGCGCGAACGCGTGCTGATCAAGATCGCCTCCACCTGGGAAGGCATCCGCGCGGCCGAGATCCTGCAGCGCGACGGCATCCGCTGCAATATGACGCTGCTGTTCTCGCTGGTGCAGGCGGTGGCCTGCGCCGAGGCCGGCGCGCAACTGATCTCGCCCTTTGTCGGCCGCATCTTCGACTGGTACAAGAAGCAGGCCGGCGAGCAATGGGACCCCGTTGCGAACGGCGCCGAAAACGACCCGGGCGTGCGCTCGGTGCGGCAGATCTACGACTACTACAAGAAGTTCGGCTACCCGACCGAGGTAATGGGTGCCAGCTTCCGCAGCACCACGCAGATCCTGTCGCTGGCCGGCTGCGACCTGCTGACCATCAGCCCCGAGCTGCTGGAGCAGCTCAGGACCGCAGAGGGCACGGTCGACCACAAGCTGTCGGTGGACCAGGCGCAGGCCGCCAATATCGCGCGCATCGCGGCCGACGAGCCGTCGTTCCGCTGGCAGTTGAACGAAGACGCGATGGCCACCGAGAAGCTGGCCGAAGGCATCCGCCTGTTCGCGGCGGATGCGGTCAAGCTGGAGAAGCTGATCGGGGAAATTGCGAAGTAAATCGCAAGGAAGGTCCGGACGGCAGCGCCCGGACCTATGGCTCAGCCTGCCGCTGGCGCGGGCTGCGGCCACAGCAGCGGCAGGCACTGCCCCGCCGCCGCCGACAGCACGATATCCGCGGTCTGATCGAGTGCCGACGGCTGCGGATTGACCACGATCACCGGCGCGCCCTGCTCGCGCGCCACGCCAGGCAGCCCCGCCGCCGGATACACCAGCCCCGAAGTGCCGACCACCAGGCACAGGTCGCAGTTCTGCGCCGCATGCTCGGCGCGGTAGCGCGCCACGCGCGGCAGATCCTCGCCGAACCACACCACGCCCGGACGCATCAGCGCGCCGCACAGGTTGCAGCGCGGCGGCTTGCCCGGCAGCGCAATGGCCTCGTCGCAGCGCCCGCAGCCATCCAGCCATTTGTTGGCGAACAGGTTGCCGTGCAGCTCGATCACGTGCCCGCTGCCGGCGCGCTGGTGCAGCCCGTCGACATTCTGCGTCACCAGCGTCAGCGGCTTCTGCGCGGCCAGCGCCACCAGCGCGTGGTGCGCCGGGTTGGGATGCACGGCCGCGACCAGCTCGCGCCGGTGCAGGTACCACTCCCACACCAGCGCGGGCTGGCGGCGATAAGCGTCTTCGCTCGCGAGTTCTTCCGGATCGAACTGTTCCCACAGGCCGGTCATCGCGTCGCGGAAGGTCGGCACGCCGGACTCGGCCGAAATGCCGGCGCCGGTCAGCACGAAGATGTTCCGGGCGCCAGCAATCAGCCGGCGCGCTTCCTCAAGCCCCGGCAGAGCGGCGTTGGAGGGGGCGCCCGTCATGTGCTCAGCGCGGCAGCCGCCGCTGGCGCACCGCCTCGTACAGGCACACGCCGCTGGCCACCGAGACGTTCAGGCTTTCGACGCCGCCCGCCATGGGGATGCCGACCAGGTCGTCGCAGGTCTCGCGCGTCAGGCGGCGCATGCCCTCGCCTTCGGCGCCCATCACGATTGCGGTCGGGCCCTTGAAGTCGATGTCGTACAGCGACTTCTCGGTGCCGTCGGCAGTGCCGACCACCCAGATGCCGCGTTCCTGCAGTTCGCGCAGCGTGCGCGCGAGGTTGGTGACGGTGATATAGGGCACGGTCTCGGCCGCGCCACTGGCGACCTTGGCCACCGTGGCATTGAGGCCGACGCTGCGGTCCTTGGGTGCGATCACCGCGTGCGCGCCGGCGCCATCGGCCACGCGCAGGCAGGCGCCCAGGTTGTGGGGGTCGGTGACGCCGTCGAGCACCAGCAGCAGCGGCGTGCCTTCGATGCCGTCGAGCAGCTCGTCGAGGTTCAGCGCCAGCGCCACGTCCTCGGCGCGCGCCACCACGCCCTGGTGGCGGTCAGTGCCGGCCATGCCGCGCAGGCGCTCGGCGTCAACGGGATGCAGGCGCACGCCCAGGCTTTCGGCCAGGCGCACGAAGTCCTGCATGCGCCGGTCGCGGCGGGCGGATTCGATATAGATGTCGGTTACGCCCGTTGCGTCCTGGCGCAGGCGTGCGGTCACGGCATGGAAGCCGATCAGGAGTTTTTGTTTAGCCATGGGCGCGATTGTACTCGCCCCGGCCCGCACCGCCGCGACAGGCACGGCGGCGGGGTGGCGGGGTGGCGAGGGGGC
>NZ_JBEFLI010000143.1:0-5306 GCF_040578825.1 Cupriavidus necator
GGGCGGCGCCAGCAGCACCGCCTCCAGCGTAGGCGTGTTGCTGACATCGACCGGGATCAGCGGACCCGGCATGCGCAGGAAGCCGACCACCGCCAGCACATGCACCAGCAGTACCAGCCCGATAACGATGATCCAGCGCCGCCGGCGCCAGACGCGGGGATCCGCGCCGGGCCGGAACGCATCGCGCAGGCGCAGGCCAGGATGGGGTGGATCAGGCTTGGCCGGTTTGTCCGGCCGGGGGGGCGGTACCAAGGTAGCCGAGTTCCGATGAGAGCTGTTGGGCAATGTCCCGTACGCGGCGATCCATCGTACCGCCCCATTCTGCATCGAACAGGCTTTGCGCGCCCAGCACGATCAGCCCCATCGCCAGGTGGCCGTTGGCATCGAACACCGGCATCGAGAACGCATTGATGCCCGGCAGCACGCCGCCAAGCGTGCGCGCGGCGCCGTGGGCACGCACTTCGGCGCAGATGGCGTCGTATTCGGCCAGCGAGCGCGGCATGTCGGGCACGCCGTCGTTGCCCCGGGCGCCCAGTTCGCGTTCGATCAGCGGCAGCGTCTGCTTGCGCGGCAGGTAGGCGCCGTACAGCCGCCCGGTGGCGGAGTTGAGCATCGGCATCACGTCGCCCAGGCGCAGGCTGACGGTGACGGGGTGGCTGGATTCCTCCCAGTGCACGATGGTGGGCCCGTGGTTGCCCCACACGGCGATACCGGCGGTCAGGTCCATCTCGTCGCGCAGCTGCGACAGGATCGGGCGCGCCTTCTTGACCGGGTCGAGCCGGTTCAGTCCCGCCAGCCCGAGTTGCAGCGCGAAGGGCCCCAGGTCATAGCGGCCGCTGACCGGGTCCTGCGCCACCACGCCCAGCCGCATAAAGCTGACCAGGTAACGGTGGGCCTTGGCCGGGTTCATGCCGGCTTCGGCGGCGAGGTCGCGCAGCATCATCGCGCGCGGCGCCGCCGCCAGCGCCTGCAGCAGCCTGAAGCCCACCTCGATGGACTGGATTCCGGAGCGCAGCTTGGCGTCGTCTTCTTCTAGGTCGGACATGCGACGGATAGTTGGTTTTTCGGTAAGCCCCGGCAGCGCGGCCCCGGGCAAATTCCTAGGTAAATTTACTATAGCGAAATCGATTTACCAATTTTTAAGCGATCGGTAGACTTTCTTCGCAACAGATCTGGCGGCGCGATGTTCCCTACGTGCCGAGCCGGGCCCCTTTTTAACACGGAGACTACCGATGCGCCCCCTGCGCCCCTTGCTTCAGCTTCACTCCACCCGTTTCGTGCTGATGGCCCTGGCCGCGGCCGGCGCGCTCTCCGGTACCAGCGCCCCCGCGCGCGCCGAGGACTGGCCCGCGCAGCCGATCCGCTGGGTGGTGCCCTACCCGGCCGGCGGCGGCACCGACGTGGTCGCGCGCACGGTCGGCCAGGCCATTACCCCAGGGCTGGGCAAGCAGGTGGTGATCGACAACCGCCCGGGCGCCGCCACCATCGTCGGCGCCGATGCCGTGGCCCATGCCAAGCCCGACGGCTATACCGTGCTGACCGCCGACACCGCCACGCTGGCCGCCAACCCCTCGCTGTACAAGAAGCTGCCGTACAACCCGGAGAAGGACTTCGTCTATATCGGCCAGCTCGCGCGCTTTCCGCTGGTGCTGGTGGCCAACCCCAAATTCCCGGCGCGCACGCTGAAGGAAGCGATCGAGTACGCGCAGAAGAACCCGGGCAAGGTCAACTTCGCCTCGCCGGGCGCCGGCAGTCCGCACCACCTGGCCATGGAGCTGTTCATGGACCAGACCAAGGTCAAGATGACGCACGTCCCCTACAAGGGCGCGGCGCCAGCCGTGCAGGATCTGCTGGCAGGCCAGGTCGACCTGATGTTCCTGGACCTGGCCTCGGGCCAGCAGAACGTAACGGCAGGCAAGCTGCGCGCACTGGGTGTGGCCACGCCCAAGCGCCTGACCGTGCTGCCCAGCGTGCCGACCGTGGCAGAGGGCGGCGTGGCCGGCTTCGAGGCCTACGCCTGGCAGGGCATGGTGGCGCCGGCCGGCACGCCCAAGGCAGTGGTGACGCGGCTGAACGCCGAGCTGGTCAAGGCGCTGAAGACGCCCGAGGTGCAGAAGAAGCTGGAAGGCGTGGGCGTCGAAGCCGTCTACAGCACGCCCGAGGAATTCGCCAGCTATGCGCGTGCCGAGGCCGAGCGCTGGGGCAAGCTGATCAAGGCCAAGGGAATCACGGTGGACTGAAGCGTGGACTGCGGCGGTGGACTGGACCGGATGCCGGCCACGGTAGACTAGCGGACGCTGCGTCTGCCTGGCGGACGCCATCGATCTCTACCGTACCGCATCCATGAAACTCGCAACCCTGAAGGACGGTTCGCGCGACGGCCAGCTCGTGGTCGTGTCGCGCGACCTGAAGCAAGCCCACTACGCCACCGATATCGCCGGCAAGCTGCAGACCGCGCTGGACGACTGGAACTTCTACGCGCCCCAGCTCCAGGATTTGTACGACGCGCTCAACGCCGGCCGCGCGCGCCACCCCTTCGCGTTCGCCCCCAAGGACTGCATGGCGCCGCTGCCGCGCGCCTACCAGTGGGCCGACGGCTCGGCCTACGTCAACCACGTCGAGCTGGTGCGCAAGGCGCGCGGCGCCGCGATGCCGCCCGAGTTCTGGACCGACCCGCTGATGTACCAGGGCGGCTCCGACGACTTCCTCGGACCGCACGACGATATCGTCTGCGCCAGCGAAGCGTTTGGCATCGACTTCGAGGCCGAGGTCGCCGTGATCACCGGCGACGTGAAGATGGGCGCCACGCCCGAGCAGGCCGGCGACGCCATCCGGCTGGTGATGCTGGCCAACGATGTCTCGCTGCGCAACCTGATCCCGGCCGAGCTGGGCAAGGGCTTCGGCTTCTTCCAGAGCAAGCCGGCCACCGCGTTCTCGCCGGTGGCGGTGACCCCCGACGAACTGGGCGAGGCCTGGCGCGAGCGCAAGGTGCACCTGCCGATGACGGTGCACTGGAACAGCAGGAAGGTGGGCCAGCCCGATTGCGGCACCGACATGGTGTTCGACTTCGGCCAGCTGATCGCGCATATCTGCAAGACGCGCAATGTGCGCGCCGGCAGCATCGTGGGCTCGGGCACGATCTCCAATGTCGACCGCAAGAAGGGCTACTGCTGCATCGCCGAGAAGCGCATGCTGGAGACCATCGACGAGGGCAAGCCGTCGACCGAGTTCATGAAGTTCGGCGACGCGGTCAAGATCGAGATGTTCGATGCGCAGGGGCATTCGGTGTTCGGCGCGATCGACCAGCTGGTGGCGGCGCCCTGACCCGCCCGCGCCTGTCGGCACGGGCCGGCCGGATGTGCATATAATTAACCGACCGCTCGGTTGGTAAATCGACCATGCACCCGGCGCGGCCCGCGCCCCCACCTGACAGGCCACCCATGACTGCCCCCAACGATTCCCCTTCCGATGAACTCTCCGAACGCTATGCCCGCTATCGCGCGCTGACGCTGCGCCGGCACGGCCCCATCCTGGAAATCATCATGGGCGCCGCCCAGTCGGCCAACCAGAAGCTGGCCACCGCGGACGCCAACATGCACCGCGAGCTGGCCGAGATCTGGCGCGACGTCTCCGCCGATCCCGAGGTGCGCGTGGCGCTGATCCGCGGCGAGGGCAAGGGCTTCTCCGCGGGCGGCGACCTGGCGCTGGTGGAGGACATGGCCAACGACTTCGAGACCCGCACGCGCGTGTGGCACGAGGCGCGCGACCTGGTCTACAACGTCATCAACTGCGACAAGCCGGTGGTCTCGGCGATGCATGGCCCGGCGGTCGGCGCCGGACTGGTGGCGGGGCTGCTGGCCGATATCTCGATCGCCGCGAAAACCGCGCGCATCGTCGACGGCCATACCCGGCTGGGCGTGGCCGCGGGCGACCATGCCGCGATCGTGTGGCCGCTGCTGTGCGGAATGGCCAAGGCCAAGTACTATCTGATGCTGTGCGAGTCGGTCAGCGGCGAAGAGGCCGAGCGGATCGGCCTGGTCTCGCTGGCGGTGGAAGAGGATGAACTGGTGACGCGCGCCTTCGAGGTCGCCAACCGGCTGGCGGCGGGATCGCAGACGGCGATCCGCTGGACCAAGTACGCCCTCAACAACTGGCTGCGGATGGCCGGGCCCGCCTTCGATACCTCGCTGGCGCTCGAATTCATGGGCTTTGCCGGCCCCGACGTGCACGAAGGCATGGCGAGCCTGCGCCAGAAGCGGCCGCCACAGTTCAGGTAACGACGACGCAGCCGCTGGCCCGCAACCGGGCGCGGACTGCGCCGCACACGGAGCGCGTGACCATGTTCGGACAGATTCCCGATTTCACCAACAGCTTCGACTTCATGCGCAGGCTATGGGGCAGCGGCACCGGCATGCCCGGCGGCCTGATGCCCGGCCTGCAGGCGATGACCCCGCCGATGGACCTCGACGACCTCGACAAGCGCATCGCCGATCTCAAGGCCGTGGAAAGCTGGCTGCAGCTCAACACCAACCTGCTGCGCACCACCATCCAGGGGCTGGAAGTGCAGCGCGCCACGCTGGTGGCGCTGCAGACCTTCGGCAATGCGCTGTCGCCCGAGGCGATGCAGTCAGCGATGGAGAACGTGGCGCGCGCGGCCAACGCGCCCAGCGCCACGCCGCCGGAGCGGGCCGGCGCGGACACCGGCACCAGCCGCGGCGCCGCCACGCACGCGCCGGCGCAGGAGCCACCCGCAGCGACCGCCGGGACCCCAGAAAGCGCCGAAAGCGCCGAGGCGGCATCCGGCGGCGAGGCCGAACCCGCCGAGTCGCCCAACGCCGGGCTGTGGTGGGACATGCTGCAGCAGCAGTTCAACCAGATCGCAAGCAGTGCCGCCGCGGCCAGCATCGCGCCGTTCGGCATGGGCGGCTTTGGCGGCGCGGGGAGCGCGGGGAGTGCTGGCACCGCAGCCACCAGCGCGGCGGCCACCCCGGCACCAACCCCTGCGGCGAAGCCGAAGAGCGCGCCGCGCAAGACCGCTGCGGCGGCCGCGGGAACCAGGAGCCCGGCAAAGCCGGCAGGCAAGCAGGCCCCCGCCACGAAATCTGCCAGGGCAAAGGCGCCAGCCAAAGGTGCGGCGAATGGCAGCGGGAATGGCAGCGGGCATGGCAAGGGGCATGGCAACGGCAATGAAGGCAGCGGCACCGGCGGCACCTCCTGAGAACCGATGGCGCCCTGAAGCATCCAACGCACAGTCCGGCACCACCCTGCGCCCCCAATGCACCGCGATCTCCCGGCGGGAACCCGCC
>NZ_JBEFLI010000144.1:0-5270 GCF_040578825.1 Cupriavidus necator
CCACCCACCCGCTGCTGGAACCCCATGCCCGCCACCTACCACGCCATCCTCCCTGCCCCGTTCGGCAAGATCGGCGTGCGCACGGACGGCGCGCGCATCCAGGCGATCGTGTACCTGCCTGAGCACGTCCAAGCCCGCGCGCCGGCCGACGCGCTGACGCAGCGGCTGGCCGCGCAGCTGGAGGCCTACTACGCCAACCCGGACGCCGCCTTCGACCTGCCGCTGGCACCCGCCGGCAGCGACTTCCAGCAACGCGTCTGGCAGGCGATCTGCGCGGTGCCGCGCGGCGCAACCACCACCTACGGCACCATCGCCGACGCCATCGGCGCGGTCCCGCGCGCGGTGGGCCAGGCCTGTGGACAGAACCCTTTCCCGATCGTGATCCCCTGCCATCGCGTGGTGTCCGCGCGCGGCATCGGCGGCTTCTCTCATCATGCCGAAGACGGCTTCTACCTCGACGTCAAACGCTGGCTGCTGCGCCATGAGGGCGCCATGCTGATATGAGCGCCGCTGCCACGGCGATGCAACCGGACGACGCCGCCACGCCCACCGACGCCGATGTGGCCCTGATCGGCCGCTTCTGCGATGCGCTGTGGCTGGAAGACGGCCTGTCGCGCAATACCATCGACGCCTACCGGCGCGACCTGACGCTGCTGGCGCGCTGGCTGCAGCACGAAGGCCGCGGCGAATTGCTCGGTGTGGACGACAGCGAGCTGTCGGCCTACTTCAACGCGCGCCATACGCAGACGCGCGCGTCGTCGGCCAACCGGCGTCTGGCGGTGTTCCGCCGTTTCTACCAGTGGGCGCTGCGCGAGCACATGATCGACGCCGATCCCTGCCTGCTGCTGCGCCCCGCCAAGCAGCCGCCGCGCTACCCCAAGACGCTGACCGAAGCCCAGGTCGACGCGCTGCTCGAAGCGCCCGACACCAGCACGCCGCTGGGCCTGCGCGACCGCACCATGCTCGAGCTGATGTATGCCAGCGGCCTGCGCGTGTCGGAGCTCACGCAGATGAAGACCATCGAGATCGGCCTGAACGAGGGCGTGGCACGCGTGGTCGGCGGCAAGGGCGACAAGGAGCGGCTGGTGCCGTTCGGCCAGCAGGCCGGCGACTGGCTGCGCCGCTACCTGGCGAGCGCGCGCCCCGCGCTGCTGGCCGGGCGCGCCTGCGACGCGCTCTTCGTCACGCAGCGCGGCGAAGGCATGACGCGGCAGGCGTTCTGGCACCTGATCAAGCGCCATGCGCGCGATGCCGGCGTGCACGCGCCGCTGTCGCCGCACACGCTGCGGCACGCGTTTGCCACGCACCTGCTCAACCACGGCGCCGACCTGCGCGTGGTGCAGCTGCTGCTGGGCCATGCCGATATCTCCACCACCCAGATCTACACCCACGTCGCGCGCGAACGCCTGCGCGAGCTGCACCAGCAGCACCATCCGCGCGGCTGAACGACCCAGGACATGAGCAAGAACAAGCACGTCTCCGAAACCCCGGCCACGCAATACCTGCGCAAGCACGGCGTGGCCTTCGGCGAGCACCCGTATGAATACGTCGAGCACGGCGGCACCGGCGAATCCGCGCGCCAGCTCGGCGTGCCCGAGCACGACGTCATCAAGACGCTGGTGATGGAGGACGAGCGCGCGCAGCCGCTGGTGGTGCTGATGCACGGCGACTGCTCGGTCTCGACCAAGAACCTGGCGCGCCAGACCGGTCGCAAGAGCGTGCAGCCGTGCAAACCCGAGGTGGCGCAGCGCCACAGCGGCTACATGGTGGGCGGCACTTCGCCGTTCGGCACGCGCAAGCGCATGCCGGTGTATGTGGAAGCGACCGTGCTGGAACTGGCGCGCATCTATATCAACGGCGGCCGGCGCGGCTATCTGGTGAGCCTGGACCCGAAGCTGCTGCCGGGGCTGGTGGACGCGCAGCCGGTGCATTGCGCGCTGCCTGCCTGACTGAGTGAGTGAATGGGCGCCGCGCAGTCGAGGGGACATTCCATGCCAATCCGGTAAGTCACGGCCGTAGCGACCCCGCCGCCGCGCTACAATCGCGCCAGCCCGAAAATACCCCACTGCACATGGCCAACCTGCTTTTTGCCCTCGCCGCCTACCTGATCGGCTCCGTTTCGTTTGCTGTTGTCGTCAGCAAGGTGATGGGGCTGCCGGACCCGCATTCCTATGGCTCCGGCAACCCCGGCGCCACCAACGTGCTGCGCACCGGCAACAAGAAGGCCGCCATCCTGACGCTGATCGGCGATGCGATGAAGGGGTGGCTGGCGGTCTGGCTGGCGGCGCGCTTCGGTCCCGCCTATGGCCTGACCGAGACCGGCCTGGCCATGGTGGCCGTGGCGGTGTTCCTGGGGCACCTGTTCCCGGTCTTCCACCGCTTTGCCGGCGGCAAGGGCGTGGCCACCGCGGCCGGCATCCTGCTGGCGATCAACCCGATCCTGGGCCTGGGCACGCTGGCCACCTGGCTGATCATTGCGTTCTTCTTCCGCTATTCGTCGCTGGCGGCGCTGGTGTCGGCGATCTTCGCGCCGTTCTTCCATGTGCTGATGAACGGCATCGACATCATGGGCGGCGCGATCTTTGTGATCAGCGTGCTGTTGATTGCGCGGCATCGGCAGAACATTGCCAAGCTGCTGGCGGGGAAGGAGAGCCGGATCGGGGAGAAGAAGAAGGTTTGAAGGCTCAAACTGCTGACAGCATTTGCCTGCCCGCGGTTTGCACCCCTCTCCCGCCTGCGGGAGAGGGGTGCCTTTGCCAAGCGTGGTAGCAAGCTCCAGCCGTGCCGCACACACACGGTTTCTCCCAAACGGTCATCAAGCCTCAGCCGCCCCAAACAACATCTCCACCCTGAACCCGCCGCCATCGGCATTCACCAGGTTCAGCTTCCCCCCGGCCTGCCGCACCAGCCGGTCCACGATCGCCAGCCCCAGCCCGGAATGCGCATTGCCCCCACGCGCCGGGTCCAGCCGCACAAAGGGCAGCGTCACCCGTTCCTTGTCCTCTTCAGGAATCCCGGCGCCCTGGTCTTCCACCACCAGCAGGTAGCCGTCAGCCGTGCGCGTGGTAGCGATACACACCGGCGGCTTGCCATACGCATAGGCGTTATCGACCAGGTTGCCGACAATCCGGTCGAGCTGCGTGGCGATCATGCGGAAGCCCTCGCCCGCGCCCAGCGACAACACCACCTGCCGCTCCTGCTCGGCCAGCGACGCGGCCAGCTCGTTGACACGCCTGTCCACCGGCACCGGCCGCGCGGTGGACTCGCTGGTCTGGGCAAAGCTCAGGAACTGCTCGACGATCGCCGACATGGATTCGACATCGCGCGTGACCCCCGCAGCGGCCTTCGGATCGGCCAGCATCTCGGCGCGCAGCCGCAGCCGCGCCAGCGGCGTCTTCAGGTCATGGGCGATGCCGGCCAGCATGGTGTTGCGCTCCTGGTCGATGCGCGCCAGGTCGGCCACCATGCGGTTGAAGCGCTCGATCAGTTGCCGCAGCTCATGCGGTCCGCGCTCGCGCAGCGGCGGCACCGCATGCTGGCGCGATAGCTGCTCGGCCGCATTGGCCATGTCGCGCACCGGCCGCTGGATCTGCCAGGCGATCAGCAGCGCGAAGATGATCGCCACGCCCACCACCAGCATCACGCCCGGCACCAGACGGTTGTCGGGCGGCGGATTGTGGACCCACAGGATCGGCATGGCGATCCAGTTGGCGCGGTCCGGCAGCTTGATCCAGATGCGCGGCGTGGTCTCGTCCTCCAGGCGGATCTCGGTGCCCTGCGGCAGCCTGCGGATGAACTGCTCCACCAGCCGGCGCGAGCGTCCGCCCTTGGGCACGGTAGCGTGCTCCTCGGCGCTGGCGGTGCTGGCGGTCTCGACCAGGCTCGGCAGCCGCGCCGGCGGGCGCGCGTCCAGCGCGCGCTCGATGCTGTCGAGCTGGAACAGCATCTGCTCGACGGAGTAGTCCACCTGCTGCTGGCGGCGGTCCATGCGCAGGATGGCGAGCCACGAGAAATGGCTGATCACGAGCACCGCGGCAATCAGCAGGGCAATGCGGCCAAACAGGGTGTCGATACGTCGCAACTTCATCGGCAAGCGGGTTCTGGTGGCATGCGGCGCCGAGGGTGCTTGGCTGCCGCGGCCTTTATTCAGGGAGTTGTTCGGCAAGCCCCGCGGGATACTCTTCCGCTTCGTCCGGCACAAAGGTGTAGCCGCGTCCGCGCACGGTCTGGATATAGCGCGGGCGCTGCGCGTCTTCATCGAGCAGCCGGCGCAGGCGCCAGATCTGCACGTCGATGCCGCGGTCGCTGATGCCGCTGGCGCTGCCATACATCAGCTCGACGATGCGCTCGCGCGACAGCACTTCCAGCGGATGCATCAGCAGCAGCTTGAGCAGCGCGAACTCGGTATCGCTGATCGACAGCGGCTGGCCGGCGCGGGTCAGCGTGCGCTGGCGGAAATTGACGCGGAACGGGCCGAAGCCGACCGATTCGCGGTCCTCGGGCGCGGCCGCGGGGCGCGCCAGCTTGCGGCGCAGCACGGCGTTGATGCGGGCCAGCAGCTCTCGCGGCGAGAACGGCTTGCCGAGGTAGTCGTCGGCGCCGATCTCCAGGCCGACGATGCGGTCGATCTCGTCGCTGCGCGCGGTCAGCAGAATCACCGGGATATCGTCGTTCTTGGCGCGCAGGTTGCGCAGCGCGGTCAGGCCGTCCACCTTGGGCATCATCAGGTCCAGCACGATCAGCGCCGGCCGTTCGCGCTCCAGGCGCGCCTGCAAACCGTCGCCGTCATGCATGACCGAGACGGCGAAGCCCTGCTGGGTCAGGTATTCGCGCAGCAGGTCGCGGAGTTCGGGATCGTCGTCGACGACGAGGATCTGGGTAGGCTGGTTCGTTCGCATAGGCACATGATAGTCAGCCCGGCCGGCGCACACGCCGGTTTGGCCGGGCGGTTTTGTTTCCGGAGGTTACACCCGCGCCGCTGGTAATCCTCTGTAATAAAAGCGCCCGGCGCCGAAATACGGGCGTCCGGGCCCGCACATTATCCTTGCCACATGACTTGCCGGCGGCGCCAGACGCATTTGCGCGCCGCACGGCACTTGCCGCGCGCCGGCGTCCCCCGAGGGCATTCCAGCCCGCCGCCGCGCGGGGCGCCCTTTGCGTTGCGGCATACTGCTGCATCGCCACTTGCCAGCCGAACACTGCGGCGCGCCGCGCGCGCCGCTCCCAGGATTTGCGGACATGTCCACCCCCGAACAAGGCCAACCTACCCC
>NZ_JBEFLI010000145.1:0-5199 GCF_040578825.1 Cupriavidus necator
GGCATGGTCTGGGCGGCTGGGGGGCGCTGAGGATCGAGGCCGCAAATGCGCGGCTGACTGAGAAGCTAGCCGAAACGCGGGCCCAGGTCATCCCGCATCCAGTCGATAAACGCGCGCGTGCGCGCCGGCAGCAGCCGCGCATGCGGATAGATCAGCGACAGCGGCCACGCCGGCTGCTCAAACGCTTCCAGCACGATGCGCAGCTTGCGCGCCTGCACCAGCTCCGCCACCTGGTACGACAGGAAGTGGCCGAAGCCCGCGCCTTCGGCACAGGCGGCCACCGCGGGTGCGCTCTGGTTGAACTCCAGGTTGCCCGACACCTGCACGTGGAACGGCCGGCCGCCTTGCTGAAAGGTCCACCAGTGCGCGGCATTGCCGGTGAAGCCAACGCAGTTGGCGTGGGCCAGTTCGTCGGGATGGCGCGGCACGCCGTGCTTGCGCAGGTAGGCGGGCGTGGCCACCACCACGCGGCGGATATGGCCGACGCTTTGCGCCACCAGCGTGGAATCGGCCAGCGGGCCAATACGCACCCCCACGTCCAGGTCTTCTTCCAGCAAGTTCACCACGCGGTCGGTGAATTCCATGCGGCAGCGCACGCGCGGATAGCGCTGCACGAAGCGTGTGACCGCCGGCGCGACATACAACTGCCCGAACAGCACCGGCGCGGTCAGCGTGATCTGGCCGCTGGGCTCGACGTGGCTGGCGGTCAGGCCGGCCTCGACCTCGTCGATGGTGGCCAGGATGCGCCGGCAGCTATCCAGGTAGCGGCGGCCCTCATCGGTCAGAGAGAGCCGCCGCGTGGTGCGGTTGAGCAGGCGCACCTGCAGGTCGGCTTCCAGCGCGGCCAGCGTTCGCACCACCGCCGGCAACGAGGTATGCAGCGTCGCCGCGGCCGCCGTCAGGCTGCCTTCGTCGACGATCCGCACAAAGGTCTGCATCGCGCGTAGCTTGTCCATGGCGCAGAACATTACTCCGATTTGCGGAGTAGTCAAATACCAGATGCCCCATTTATTGCAAGGCGCCGTACGCCCAGAATCCGGCTATCCCAACCGTCGTACCACCTTGTCGAGGAGACTGCCATGTCCACCACCCACCACACGCCCGCCAACCCGCTGGTGCTGTACCGCTCGCCGGTATCCGGCCACGCGCACCGCGCTGAACTGTTCCTGTCTTTGCTGGGTTTGCCGTACCGGCTGGTGGATGTCGACCTGCGCAGCGGCGAGCAGCGCGGCGAGCCGTTCCTGAAGCTCAACCCCTTCGGCCAGGTGCCGGTGCTGGACGACAACGGCGTGGTGCTGGGCGATTCCAACGCGATCCTGGTCTACCTGGCGACCCGCTATGACGACGGCCGCTGGCTGCCGCGCGACCCGGTGGGTGCCGCGCTCGTGCAGCGCTGGCTGTCTGTCGCCGCCGGCGAGATCGCCTTCGGGCCGGCGAGGGCGCGCCTGGGCGTGCTGTTCGGCCAGCCGGTGGCGATGGACGACGCCATCGCCCGTGCCCAGCGGCTGTTCGCGCTGATGGAACAGATGCTGGCCGCGCAGCCGTTCCTTGCCGCGGACCACGCCACCATCGCCGACGTGGCCGCGTACAGCTATATCGCCCGTGCCGAAGAGGGCAACGTGCCGCTGGCGCCGTACCCCGCGCTGAACGCGTGGCTGCGCCGCATCGAGGCATTGCCCGGCTTCGTGCCGATGCTCGCGTCTAAGGTCGGGCGGGCCGCCTGAGACGCAATACCACTGTACCCCTAACGCAGCGCCACCGATCAAGGAGCGCATCATGGACCTGCCCATCTGGCCGCATGCCGGCCTGCCTTTCCACACCGGCGAACTGGCCGCTCAGGAACGCGCCGGCAAGCGCGAACGCATGGCCGCGGCCGGCAGCCGCGTGATCCGTGGCGAGATGCCGGAACAGCACCAGACGTTCTATGCGCAGCTGCCGTTCCTGCTGGTGGGCGCCGTCGACGCCAGTGGGCTGCCGTGGGCGACGATGCTGGCCGGCAGGCCGGGGTTTGCGCACGCGCCCGATGCCACACACTTGCGCATCGACGCGCTGGCGCTGCCCGGCGATCCGGCGCAAGCGGCGCTGGTGCATGGCGCCCGCATCGGCCTGCTCGGCATCGAGCTGCCTACGCGGCGGCGCAACCGCATGAACGGCATCATCGTCGCGCGGGACGAGGCGGGACTGACGGTGGAGGTGGAACAGAGCTTCGGCAACTGCCCGCGCTATATCCAGCTGCGCGACGTGAGCTTTGCCGAGCCCGCGGTGGCGCCGCCCGCCTGGCACGGCGATGCGCTGGATGAAAAGGCGATGGCGTGGCTGCGCAATGCCGACACCCTGTTTATCGCCACCAGCCACACGGCGTCGGGCGCGGAGGGCGAGCACACCGGCGGCGCCGATGTCTCGCACCGCGGGGGCAAGCCGGGCTTTATCCGCGTCGACGACGCCCGCACGCTGACGTTCCCGGACTTCAACGGCAACAACTTCTTTAATACGGTCGGCAACCTGATCGCCAATCCGCGCGCCGGCATCGTGGTGCCGGATTTTGCCGATGGCTCGCTGCTGCATGTCGGCGGGCGCGCCGAAGTGATCTGGGAAGGGGCCGAACTGGCGTCATTTGCCGGTGCCGAGCGGCTGGTACGGCTGCATATCGAGCGCGTGATGCGGCGACCGGGCGTGCTGCCGCTGCGCGCGCAGTTCCGCGAATACTCGCCGGTGCTGGCGGATACGGGGGCGTGGCCCGCGGCCTGAAGCAATGGGACGGGGCGATTGGTGGGGGCGATCAGCGGGGCGGCCGATATTTCAGCGCGGCGCAGTGGCCTACCAGCGTGGTGACGCAGCAGGCGTTGCCCTGCCATTCGCCGCCGATCACGATGCCGTCCGGGCCAGCTACCAGCTTGCGCTGGCAATGGCCCGGCATCGCCGTGCGTTCCATGCCGGCATCGCGCGGGCCGCTGCCGGGCGCGCGCGCGGCGGGAACGGTGTCGCTCCAGACGTAGGCCGTGCCGGACGGCATGGACTGCATGGCCTGCGGCGGTCCCCACTGGCGCTTGGCCTCATCGATCGGGATGCTTTTCCAGGAATTGAACACTTCCTGCATCGCGCTGCCCTCCAGGCCGGCACAGGCGCCGGTGAGGGCTGCGGTCCAGATGACGGCCAGGCACGCGCGCACCCTTGCGGCAGGACGAAAGAGGTTGGCAGGCATGAGGACTCCGCATCGGCACTGCCGGCCGCGACGGGCCGGTCTGTGGAGACTAGCGGAAGCGCGTGCCGCGTCGCAAGCGCGCTCTGGACGATGACACACAGAACGCGTGGAACTCCGCGTTTAGTCGGCGAACAAGCCCAGCGTTTGCTGGTCTGCGGCAGCGGGCGTCGTCTTGCGCGGAGCAAGTCCGGGCAACGCCCGCATCGCACGCGGCGCCAGGTCGGGGGCTTCCGGCGCGGTCAGGGTGAAGACCCTTGTTACCGGCAATGGCACCGCTTCCGGCGTCCATTGCGCCATGCGCGGTGCCAGGATCTGGTAGGTGTCGAGATCGAAATGCGCCGGCGCGGCGGCCAGCGCATGCGCTTCTTCCAGCGTGGCCGCGCAACCGAGGTAGCACCAGTCGTCGGCGACATGCCACCAGGCGCGCCCGCCATGCTGCTCGCGCCAGGCGACCGGGCCATCGAAGGGCCATGGCATCAGCGCGATCGACGCCAGTGCGGCGGCCAGCCGGTCGCGATGCGCGGCCAGCGGTTCGGCGCCGACACAGGCGCCGGCGCAGCGGTGGACCTGGCGCGCAAAGCAGGGGCTGCCCCGGCGCGTGGTCTTCTCCAGCGACAACGTGGCCATGCACAGGTCATGTTCTTCGGCCAGCGCGCGCAGGCGCGCTTCCGCCGCGCCGCGGCTGCCGAACACGCCGAACAGGTTGCGATGGCGGCAGAAGTCGGTATCGCGGTCCGAGCGCAGGCGCGGCACCGGTAGCTGCTGCGGCAATTCCCAGGCGTACAGCCGGTCGTTGCGGCGCAGCAGCTGGTTGTGCACGGGCTGCATGGCCTTGACCAGTTGGGCCTCGAGCAGCAGCGCGCCGGTCTCGCCGCCGGTTTCGCGCCATTCGACCCGGCGCACCAGCCGGGCCAGCCGCATATCCTTGCCGTAGCGGTAATCGCCGGAGAAATGGGCGCCGATCCGCTGCCGCAGATGCACGCTCTTGCCGACATAGAGCGGCACGTCCTGGTCGCCATAGAAAATATAGACGCCGGGTGTCGCGGGTACATCTTCCAGCGAGGTTTCATCCAGGCCGGCCGGCAGGCTGGCGCGCCGCACCAGCGTGCGCACCGCCGACTCGACCAGCTCGACCGAATAGGTGGCGTGGATCTTCTGCCAGAACTGCCACAGCAGCTCGGCATCGGCCAGCGCCCGATGGCGGCCCTTGGGCGTCAGGCCGAAGCGGGCGATCAGCGCATCCAGGCCATGG
The DNA here is from genome assembly GCF_040578825.1 of Cupriavidus necator. Taxonomy (GTDB): domain Bacteria; phylum Pseudomonadota; class Gammaproteobacteria; order Burkholderiales; family Burkholderiaceae; genus Cupriavidus; species Cupriavidus necator_E. Next base: position 4,455 of record NZ_JBEFLI010000145.1, read on the forward strand.
CGTTCCACTGAAGGAAACAACGAGCGTGACAACCGTACCGTACACAGCACATCGGCGCGGTAGGTGACGCCGGCGCGACGGAACGCGTTCTTCAGGAAACCGTAATCGAAGCGCGCGTTGTGCGCGACGAACAGGCGCCCCTGCAGCCGCTCGGCCAGTGGCTCGGCCAGGGACTCGAAGGTCGGCTGGCCGCGCACCATCTCGTCGGTGATGCCGGTCATGCGCTGGATAAAGGGAGGGATCGACATGCCGGGGTCGAGCAGGGTGTCCCATTCGACAATGCCGTCGGGGCCGACCTCGACCACGCCGATTTCAGTAATGCGGTCCCGTTGCGCGTCGGCGCCGGTGGTCTCCAGATCGACAAAGATAATAGGGCGCGACAGCGCCGCGGCGAGCGCCTGGGCGTCGGGAAAGCGTGCGCCGTCGGCGGGCAGGCGCGACGGCAGGTAGGTGGGCATGTCCGGCATCCGCTGATTTTAAGGGGCCGGCGATGGCGGCACGAAGAAGTTTTCAGAAACCCCTTGCCAACCCCGTTTGGCTCGCTTAATATTCGCCCCCTCGCAACACACCGCAGCGCTGCAAAGCAGACGCCGCAAGGGTTGCGGGGTCGACCGGGTCGGTTGGCGCAGCGAAGTTTGCAGCGCTGGTCGCAGCAAAAAAAGATGCTGAAACGGTTGACGAAACGAAGAAAGCTCTGCATAATCTCGTTTCTCTGCTGCTGACAACGCAGCGACGCAAAACGGCA
>NZ_JBEFLI010000146.1:0-4641 GCF_040578825.1 Cupriavidus necator
GCTTGCCGTGCACCAGCAGGTGGGCGATCTCCTCGAACTCGCAGGCGTCGGCGATATCGAGGATGTCGTAGCCGCGGTAGTGCAGGTCGTTGCCGGTGCGGCCGACGGTGCACAGCGCGGTATTGCCGGCGGCAACGCCGGACAGCGCGACGGATTTCTTGGGCTTGGGCGTGACGAGCGGTTGCGCTTCGGACATCGGGGTCTCCTTGATGTGATGCCTGTCTGTTGTTGGCCGTGCTGTTGGCCGATTCCGGCCAAACGGCCGGGGCATGCCCGGCCGTGCCTGTGTCTGTGTTGTCTTACTTGCCCTTGCCTTGCGCGAACAGGGCGTCGAGCTTTTGCTCGAAGTCGTGGTAGCCAATGCTCTCGTAGAGCTCGGCGCGGGTCTGCATGGTATCGACCACGTTCTTCTGCGTGCCGTCGCGGCGGATGGCCGCGTAGACATTTTCGGCCGCCTTGTTCATTGCGCGGAAGGCCGACAGCGGATACAGCACCATCGACACGCCGGCACCGCCCAGTTCCTCGGTGGTGAACAGCGGCGTGGCGCCGAATTCGGTGATATTGGCCAGCACCGGCACCTTCACCGCATCGACAAACTTGCGGTACATGCCGAGATCGGTCATCGCTTCCGGGAAGATCGCATCTGCGCCGGCTTCTACGCATGCCACGGCACGCTCGATCGCCTTGTCCAGACCCTCGACGGCCAGCGCATCGGTGCGGGCCATGATGACGAAGTTCTCGTCGGTGCGGGCGTCGACGGCGGCCCGGATGCGGTCGACCATTTCACCTTGCGAGACGATTTCCTTGTTGGGACGGTGTCCGCAGCGCTTGGCGCCGACCTGGTCCTCGATATGCATGGCCGCCGCGCCGAACTTGATCAGCGATTTGGTGGTGCGGGCCACGTTGAACGCCGACGCGCCGAAGCCGGTATCCACGTCCACCAGCAGCGGCGTGTCGCACACGTCGGTGATGCGGCGGATATCGGTCAGCACGTCATCCAGGTTGGAGATGCCCAGGTCCGGCAGGCCCAGCGAGCCGGCCGCGACGCCGCCGCCCGACAGGTAGATGGCCCGGTAACCGGCGCGCTTGGCCAGCAGGGCGTGGTTGGCGTTGATGGTGCCGACCACCTGCAGCGGATGCTCGTCGGCAAGCGCCTGGCGGAAACGGGCGCCAGCGGAGCGCGCGAGGTCGGAAGCGGAGTAGGTCATTGGCGTATGCGTTGGTGAACAGAACAGGCGATAAGCGCAAGGGCTGTGCCACCCTTGGTCCCGGCAGCGTTGAAATCCCGCCGGCCCTTGCCAGCGTTGGGCTGGCGGGCATGATAGCGAACCTTGCGGCGCTCTGGGTGCCAAGATTTGAGCACATTTGCATTTCAAAACCGCAAAGGTGGGTTTCAAAGTTGAAATCAAGCCCGGCGTGACGGACAATGTGCCAGCACTGTACGCCTGTTCGATTCGCGCTTCACCAAGCGCCCACGCCGCATCGCACCATGAGCCCACCTGTCTCCCCGCCCGCGCGCCCGCGCATCTGGGCCATCGGCATCAGCCGCCTGGCGCGCGCCTTTGCCGACCTGATCCCGTCCTATTCCGCCCGCGCGGAATTCCGCATCGTCGGCAAGGGCTTCGAGGCCGCCGCCAGCGCGGTGGCGCGCGAGGTGCGCGAGGGCCGGCTCGACGTGGTGGTGGCCGGCGGCTCCAATGGTGCGTATCTGCGCCAGCATGTGGATGTGCCGGTGGTGCTGGTCAAGGTCACCGGCTTCGACGTGATGAGCGCACTGGCTACCGCGCGGCGCATTTCGCCAAGGGTCGCGCTGGTGACCCATGCGTCGACGTACGCCGAGGTCGACGAATTCGTGCGTGCGTTCTCGTTGTCGATCCCCGCCTATACCTACCTGACCGAGGACGATGCGGTCGCACTGGTAAAAGCGCTGAAGCAGGAAGGCATCCAGGTCGTGGTCGGCCCCGGCCTGGTCACCGACCTGGCCGACCGCTACGGCCTGACCGGCGTCTTTCTCTATTCCGGCAACTCGGTGCGCATGGCGCTGGAAGACGCCATTGAAGCCGCGCGGCTGCGCCGCATCGAGGCGACACGGCGCGACTATGTCAACACCATCCTGGCGCACCTGAACGAGGGCGTGGCGGCTGTCGACGCGGAAGGGCGGATCCAGTCGTTCAATCCCGCGATGGAACGCTTCCTCGGCACCTCGGCCACCGCCGCGGTCGGGCGCAAGCTGCAGACGCTGGCGCCCAACCTGGCGCTCGAAGGCGTGATGCAGAGCGGCGACAAGGAGCTGGAGGCGATCCACAAGCTCGGCGACAAGATGGTGGTGGTCAACCGCATCCCCATCGTCGGCGAGGCCGGCACCACCGGCGCGGTGCTGACCATCCAGGACGCCAGCGCGATCCAGCGCGTGGATCGCAACCTGCGCTCGCGCAGCCGCGCGCGGCCGGCGGGCGTGCGCTACAGCCTTGACGACCTGGCCGGCACCTCGGCCGCGATGACCGAACTGCGCGAGCTGGCGCGCCGCTACGCGGCGGTGGACTCGACCGTGCTGATCGGCGGTGAAAGCGGCACCGGCAAGGAAGTCCTGGCGCAGGGCATGCACGATGCCAGCCCGCGCCGCGCGTTCCCGTTCGTCGCGGTCAACTGCGCGGCCTTTCCCGAGGCGCTGCTGGAAAGCGAGCTGTTCGGCTACGAGGAGGGCGCCTTCACTGGCGCGCGCCGTGGCGGCAAGGCCGGCCTGTTCGAGTCGGCGCACAACGGCACATTGTTTCTCGACGAGGTCGGCGACATGCCGCCCGCGCTGCAGACCCGGCTGCTGCGCGTGTTGCAGGAAAAGCAGGTATTGCCGATCGGTGGGCTCGATGCCGTGCCGGTCAACGTGCGCGTGATCGCTGCCACCCATCGCGACCTGGCCGCGATGGTGCGCGATGGCAGTTTCCGCCAGGACCTGTACTACCGCCTCAATATCCTGCGCATCGAGATGCCGCCGCTGCGCGAGCGCACCGAAGACCTGCCAGAACTGGCCGAGCTCCTGTACCGGCGCGCGCAGGAACGCCTGGGCATGGACCGGCCCCAGCGCCTGCCTGGCGCGGCGCGCGCGCGGCTGGCGCGCTACGGCTGGCCCGGCAATATCCGCGAACTGGAGAACGTGACCGAACGGATTGCCGTGCTGGTGGCCGGGCGGCGGCTGGAAAGCGAGGCATTGTCGCGGGAGTTGCAGGCGGCCGCGCCTGAGTTGTTTGGCGATGCCCCCGCGTTGCAGGTGGATACCGACGTTGTCACTGCCGCGCGCGCAGCGCGCCCCCGTTCAGCCGGCCGATCGCTGGCCGGGGTCAAGCAATCCAGCGAAGTCGAACATATCCGGCGCGTACTGGCCGAATGCGGTGGCGACCGCACCGCGGCCTGCCATATCCTGGGCATCAGCCCGACCACGCTGTGGCGTCGGCTGAAGGCGGCCTAGCCTTTATTAAGCCGCCCGGGGGCAGGGGGTTTCACTGTACCGCGCCAATGCGCCGGAACGGGATCGGCTGCAGTCCCTTGGTCGCGAGCCACGCCTCGTTGAACAGCCGCCCCATATACAGGTCGCCGCGGTCGCACAGCAGCGTGACGATGGTATGCCCCGGCCCCATCTCGCGCGCCAGCGCCACGGCAGCGCCGACGTTGATCCCTGACGATCCGCCCAGGAACAGGCCTTCCTCGCGCAGCATGCGATAGACCATGTCCACGCAGGTCTGGTCGTCGATGCGCACCGCGTCGTCGATCGGCGTGTCCTGCAGGTTGGCCGTGACGCGGCTGGTGCCGATGCCTTCGGTGATCGAGCTGCCTTCGGCCTTGAGTTCGCCGTGCTTGACGAAGTTATAGAGGGCGCTGCCATGCGGGTCGGCCAGCACGATGCGCACGCCCGGCTTGTGTTCCTTCAGGCAACGGGCGATGCCGGCGAGCGAGCCGCCGGTGCCAGTGGAACAGGTAAAGGCGTCGATGCGCCCGGCGGTGTCCTGCCAGATTTCCGGTCCGGTGGTTTCGTAGTGCGCCTGGCGATTGGCCAGGTTGTCGAACTGGTTCGCCCAGATCGCGTTGTCGGTTTCTTCGGCCAGCCGGCCGGCGATCTTCTGGTAGTTGCCGGGGTCGGCATAGGGCTTGGCCGGGACCGGGCGGACCTCGGCGCCGAGCATGCGCAGCCGCTCCATCTTCTCCGGCGACTGCGTGTCGGGAATTACCACGATGCAGCGATAGCCGCGCGCCGCGCACAGGTGCGCCAGGCCAATGCCGGTATTGCCGGCCGTCCCCTCGATCACCGTGCCACCCGGCTTCAGCAGTCCGCGCTGCTCGGCATCGCGGATGATATACAGCGCCGCGCGGTCCTTGACCGAGCCGCCCGGATTGAGAAATTCCGCCTTGCCATAGATATCGCAGCCGGTTTCCTCGCTCACCCCGGCCAGCCGGATCAGCGGCGTGTTGCCGATGGTGCCGGCAAATCCATCCCTGGTTTCCATGGTGCACTCCCGCCGGGCCTGATGGCCGTTATCGGTCAATCTGAGTGATAGACCGGGGCAGCGCGAATGACAAGCGGTGGGGTGGGGTCGCAGGAGGGTGCCGGAAGTGGCGCGGATGACGCCTCGGGACGGCAGCGGGAAAAGC
>NZ_JBEFLI010000147.1:0-4573 GCF_040578825.1 Cupriavidus necator
TCAGGATTGCACTGATGGGGACGCCATTTGCATCGACGAGGATGTGATGCTTGGAACCTGGTCGCGAGCGATCCGTGGGGTTCGGACCAGTTTTTCGCCCGCCCCAACGGCTCGTACCGACGATAAGTCGACGGCTGCTCGGGAGAAATCGAGCTCGCCGACCTCGCGTAACTTCGCCAGCAGTAGCTCGTGCAATCGCTTCCAAACGCCGGCCTTCTGCCAATCGCGCAAGCGCCCCCAGCAGGTCGGCCCCGACCCGAATCCAACTTGGTCGACAGGTCGCACCAGCGTATGCCGGTCTTGAACACGAACAGGATGCCGTTCAGTGCAGCCCGGTTCGAAACCGGGAGCTGCCCTGGATATTTCTTGCGTCGCGGTTTCGGTGGCGGCAGCAAAGGTTCGATCAGTGCCCACAGTTCGTCATCAATGATCGGCGCGCTCATCCCCTCGGTTCCAGTTGTTCAGATGGCCAAGGTTAACAGCTTGCCGAAAAGGTTAGCAGCCCCCCGGGGCTCTTTTTGAAACGGTCTCTTAGGATCCTGGCCGCAGCCGGCGGCCTGGCGACGGTCGGCACTTATCCGCGAAGCGCTTGGGCGCTGAAGAGTCAGAATCATCAGGTGGTGCTGACGGGCACATCGTTCGATCTGGCGATCGGTGCGACGCCGATGTCGTTCACCGTGTCCGGCCAACGACCAGTGTGAACGCTCCATCCCGGCCCCCATCCTCCACTGGAAGCAAGGTACCGAGGTCACGCTTCGGGTGACGAATCACCTCAGTACGCAGTCGCGCGACGTGTCCCAGATGGGCCTGTCCCAGGCACTGGCCAAACGCGCCATGTGGAACCAGATGCGGATGAATCCCACCGATCTGGCCGACACTCGGCTCCCACCTATACCTACCTCGTTGCGCGATCTACAACATCCGTTTCACGCAACGCCTGCTTCTGACACCGGACTTCGAAGCGAACGCCTACAGCAAGACGGACGAGGCGCGCGGCATTGGTAGCGGCCTGGCGGACCTGAAGATCGGATTGCGCCTGCGCTATGAAATCCGACGGCAGTTCGCCTTCTACATCGGCGTGGGTTGGGGCAAGAAGTTGGGCAATACGCAGATTTGGCGCGAGCTGCCGGTCGGTGAGCGGACCACCGATAAGCAAATCGTCGCCGGCGTGCGCGTCTCAGTGGAAAAAGGCCCGGAGCAGTCCCCTAATCGGCAACTCAATCCTCCTTCGGTCACATGGCGCCGTCGCGTGGAGAGGACTTCGGCCCGCCAGGTCAGTCGCGGCTCCGACGCCACGGGCACCCATTGCCCAGCGCTGCGCGTGGATAACGGTAAGCTTTCCGGAGGATTACATTTCGTATCATGCCTTCGAGCGCGACGGCAAGCCTTCCAATATCGCTTATGCTGCATGTAGCGGACTGTGATGTCGCGTCGCCGCTGTCCACACTGCCCGTTCTTCGACAGCATGATGCACAGGTCAGTCAACTCGTCCAGGAACGAAGCATGACTGTGGGGAGGTTTTTCGTCTTGCTTAGCGGCGCGGCGTTGGGGATGATGCCCGGTCCAAGCTTGGCCATCCGTTTTGAGTGGGCGCCTATGAGCGCCGGGAATGACTTGCGCCTACGGTGCCAGGAGGAGCCAGGTTCTGCTCCGATCGAAGCGCACTCATGCGGTAACCAACGCTTCATATCCACGCGGCCTCATATCGAGCAGGCCGACAGGAAGGAGTCGCGCTATGCGCTTGCTGTGAACCCAAGACACCGGTTGTTTAAGCATCGCGGCAGCGCTTCAGGAAACTCGCCGCCAACCCAGTCATCTACGAGATCAGCGGCGCTCCGTGACTGCGAGCAGGCGCGCCCTGCTTCACTGCCTCAGCGATGACATTCCTCTCTCTCTGTGACCTCGCACCTAGCCAGTGCGGGGGACTCTCAGCTGTGTGTTGTGTTATGGAACCAAGGAGGCCTTGAGATGAAAAGCAAACTTGCCGTTGCCACACTGGTTAGCGCACTATCGTTTACCGCTGCGGCGGTGGACCAGAGCAACGTCGTCAAAACCTATGAGCTCAAGGACGGCTCAAAGATTCATGTTTTCAAAGACGGGAAGATGGGCATGGAGAACAAGTTCGGGAAGGCCGTGAGCATGCGCGAGGGCCAGGTCATGGAAACCAAGGACGGTAGCAAGATCCTCATGAAGGGAAACGAGGTTTTTCGCCTTGACGATGCACTGGTCAAGGGGCATCGCGAAGGCGGCTAGGAGGTAGACGCTGGCCCGAATGGCCACAGCGGAAGCGATCGTGCGCAGGAGCCGACCGCTTCGGCTCCTCGACTGGCGGTTCATGGGGCACCGTCGATATGACGCCCCTTGCTTTATTTGCTCTCCGCGCGCACGGCCACGCTCAACAGCCTGGTGCCTGCAGCGCGGGCATTGGCTGTCCTGCGTGATCCTGGGAGTGGTAACGGCAGCCGGTTCATCGCCGGCATTCTGCAAGGGCGAGCACACCGTCTCCCCCCCGTGACAGTGGAGCACCCGTTTCGTATCATCAAGCGCCAGTTCGGCTATCTCAAGGTGCGCTACCGGGGCTTGATGATGAACACGCAGCAACTGCATACGCTGTTTGCCTTGAGAAATTTGTGGATGATGCGCCATCGCCTTCAGCCAGGTGCCAAGCTGTGAATGCGCCGGGATTCTGGCCGACGGCCCGAAACGCGGGCGGTAATGCCCTTGCTTGCACTGAATCTCCCGTCGAATTCGGGTGGAATCGCTCATCGAATTCACTTGGCCACGCTCACACGGTCAGCTCGGCGCTGCAGAAGTTGTTTTGAACACCATCCTTAGCAGGGGCTTGCCGGACGGCGTCCATTGTTCGCTGAGAGCAAAGCAGGAAATTTAAGACTTTGAGCCTGACAGTCCCATTACCAAAAGATTACAAGCTTTCGTTGCCTTCGGCACTCATCGGTAAAGCTCAAGGTCCTTCATTCAATGCGTGGCCACCCAAAGCTCGCGCTTGAGGCCATAGCTTGGTGAACCCACTTGGCGCCTGACGCGCTGATCCTCCGTGGCAGCGAGAAGAGGATTGCGTCACACCATGCCGGCCTCGATAGTCACGCAGGCTTTAAAGGATTTTTCCGGCTCCGGCGGCAAAGAGAATCGCTTTGGGCAACAATAGTGCGGGGCGAAAAAGTAATGTCTTAGTCATCATATCATTGGCATTGGCCCAATAAACTGAATTCAGGCAAAGACATCTTTGTTGTCATGAACGGGGCCAATCATGAGCATGAAGAAAACAATATCGGACTGTCGGCTGGACGTTCCTGGAGGCTATCGGAGGAACGTCCGTCGACATGAGCTTCATCTTCCCGAGCCTGGTGGAAGCGAAGGGTATCCTCGTGATTATTGAGCCGTGTACGTTATGCTGGCCGCGGAACGCGGTCCCACCGGCGAGTGGATAGCTTTGCCGGCTTACTTGGTCTTCTTGGAGAGAAGGCGTGCCGCTGAGGCGACGATCGGATTTGCGGCAGGCTCGACATATGCCATGCCGAGTTCATCTGGTACGCGTGCCAGAAATGCCGATCAGGTTGTCGCCGGTACCACAGCAATCCCGTTGTAGTTAAGCCGCCGCCGAGGTCGTGAGCATTTGCTATGCTTGACCGTGGGGCATATTTGCAAATTCTCCGATGGAGATAATCATGACCAAGACGACGCTTCTTCGTGCGCTTTCATTCTCCTTATTGGGTCTCGCCTGGGCGTGCGCGCCGATGACGCCGACGCAACGGGCCGCTCTATTCGGAAGCCCAGCGCCGGTCCCGACGGCGACCAGGACTATTACGCTAGCTTCGGGCATGAAATATGTGAACGTGAACTCGGGCGAAACTGTGGCATTCAAAGCTGAGGCACAAACCGTGGCCTGGACATTCCTTGAGTCAATCCAGGGCACTTCGGTACGGATGAGTACAATTCTGCCTGACATACCGGAATCTCAGGGGATCTGGGTCCATGTTAGCCGAAGCAAGCTCCTTACCCCCTAGAGTTCCGCGCACGGCTAGCGGCGTAGGGAGTTCCCCTGACAGATTCGCCATGTCCGCGTCATTCATTGAAGTCCGCCGCCAATTGGCCGCTCGCCGAAGGGCGCGTGCCCTGGGGTGTGTGAGTGCTCACGGGCGTCGTCAACGCAATTCCAGCCGTCTCCAGATTAACGGTACGACTTCGCGGGTGGCCGTCGATGCTGCCCGAGCGCCGAATCCAGTCACATACGGGGGCGCGAAGACAAGCCTTTCGGCAACCATTCCTGGGAGAACGACCCTGCTTACCATCAGACCCATCGAGAGCATACGACAGGGCGACCGAGCTGAGGCGCTCTAGCGCCGCGACGCTGCCGCCATCGCACAAACGCGTGTGGTGAGACCTAGCGGCGGCGATCAGGTATCGTGGGCAGCCTCAATGTAATTTCTTCGCAATGTTGCGGTAATTTTCGTCTCCCTAGTACAACATCCCTTAAATAGGTTGAATAATTAATCGCCTCCGATATCATGACGGGATGAGTCGAGGCCGCCATGCAACGCCAGTGAAGCTGGCG
>NZ_JBEFLI010000148.1:0-4544 GCF_040578825.1 Cupriavidus necator
GAACTCTGAGGGGTTTCAGGTTTGGCGCACCAACCACGAAAAACAAGCAATCCTACATTGACGACTCTGCCGGTCGCTATCCCTCTGCATTGTCTTCGGAACAACGTTCCGCGAACATACAAGGGGAGCAAACAGGGGGCAAGAAATTACATTACTGGCAGGCTTCGCATTCTTCGAAGCCAGGATCACCCGGGCGCATCGTGCAGACCGCGCCTTCGGCTTCCGGCATCGCCGGGGCCAAAGCAGCCGCTGCGTCCAGTGCCGAGCCACCATCGCTACCCGACGACACCGCATTCAGCGAGCCGCGCGACACAGTCGACTTCTCCACGTGCGTGGCAGCCATCGTGCGCAGGTAGTACGTGGTCTTCAGGCCGCGCACCCACGCCAGCTTGTAGGTGTCATCCAGCTTCTTGCCCGACGCACCAGCCATGTAGATGTTCAGCGACTGGGCCTGGTCGATCCACTTCTGGCGGCGGCTGGCAGCCTCCACCAGCCACGTCGGCTCGACTTCAAACGCCGTGGCGTAGATGTCGCGCAGGTCTTGCGGAATACGGTCGATGCGCGACAGCGAGCCGTCGAAGTACTTCAGGTCGGCAACCATCACCTCGTCCCACAGGCCGCGTTCCTTCAGGTCGCGCACCAGGTAGTCATTGACCACGGTGAACTCGCCCGACAGGTTGGACTTGACGTACAGGTTCTGGAAGGTCGGCTCGATGCACGCGGACACGCCGATGATGTTCGAGATCGTGGCGGTCGGCGCGATCGCGATGCAGTTCGAATTGCGCATGCCGTGCTGCTTGATGCGGGCGCGCAGGCTGTCCCAGTCCATGGTGCTGGACAGGTCCACTTCCAGGTAGCCGCCGCGCTCTTCGGCCAGCAGCTTGAGCGAGTCTTGCGGCAGGATGCCGCGGTCCCACAGCGAGCCTTCATAGGTGCTGTAGCGGCCGCGCTCTTCGGCCAGCTCGGTCGAAGCCTGGTAGGCGTAGTAGCACACCGCTTCCATCGAGGTGTCGGCGAACTGCACCGCGGCCTTGCTGGCGTACGGCGTGCGCAGCACGTGCAGGCAGTCCTGGAAGCCCATGATGCCCATGCCGACCGGTCGGTGGCGCAGGTTGGAATTGCGCGCCTTGTCCACCGCGTAGTAGTTGATGTCGATCACGTTGTCGAGCATGCGCATCGCGGTGCGGATGGTCTTCTGCAGCTTGGCGTGATCCAGCGCGTAGGTGCCATCGGCCTGCTTGGTTAGGTGGGCGACCAGGTTGACCGAGCCCAGGTTGCAGACGGCGATTTCGCTGTCGTTGGTGTTCAGCGTGATTTCCGTGCACAGGTTGGAGCTGTGCACGACGCCAACGTGCTGCTGCGGGCTGCGGATGTTGCAAGGATCCTTGAAGGTGATCCACGGGTGGCCGGTCTCGAACAACATGCCCAGCATCTTGCGCCACAGTTGCAGCGCCGGCAGCTTCTTGAACAGCTTCAGCTCGCCGCTGGCGGCCTTGGCTTCATAGCCCAGGTAGGCCTTCTCGAATTCCTTGCCGACCTTGTCGTGCAGGTCCGGGCAGGTGGCGGGCGAGAACAGCGTCCATTCGCCGCCTTCCATCACGCGCTTCATGAACAGGTCCGGGATCCAGTTGGCCGTGTTCATGTCGTGGGTGCGGCGGCGGTCGTCGCCGGTGTTCTTGCGCAGTTCCAGGAATTCTTCGATGTCCAGGTGCCATGTTTCCAGGTAGGCGCAGACGGCGCCCTTGCGCTTGCCGCCCTGGTTCACGGCCACGGCGGTGTCGTTCACCACCTTCAGGAACGGCACCACGCCTTGCGACTTGCCGTTGGTGCCCTTGATGTGCGAGCCGAGCGCGCGCACGTTGGTCCAGTCATTGCCCAGGCCGCCGGCGAACTTGGACAGCAGCGCGTTTTCCTTCAGCGCTTCGTAGATGCCTTCCAGGTCGTCCGACACGGTGGTCAGGTAGCACGACGACAGCTGCGAGCGGCGGGTGCCGGAGTTGAACAGCGTCGGCGTGGACGACATGAAGTCGAACGACGACAGCAGCTGGTAGAACTCGATGGCGCGCGCTTCACGGTCCTTCTCGTTGAGCGCCAGGCCCATGGCCACGCGCATGAAGAAGGCCTGCGGCATTTCGATGCGGGTCTCATCGATATGCAGGAAGTAGCGGTCGTACAGGGTCTGCAGGCCCAGGTAGTTGAACTGGAAGTCGCGCTGGGCGTCCAGCGCGGCGCCCAGGCGGGCCAGGTCGAAGGTGGCCAGCTTTTCGTCCAGCAGCTCGGCTTCGATGCCGCGGGCGATGAACTTGGGGAAGTACTCGGCGTAGCGCGCCGACATTTCCGACTGGGTCACTTCGGCGCCCAGGATTTCCTTGCGGATAGTGTGCAGCAGGATACGGGCGGTGACCTGGCTGTAGGCCGGGTCCTTCTCGATCAGGGTACGCGCGGCCAGGATGGCGGAGTCGTACACCTGCGTCATGGGCACGCCGTCGTACAGGTTCTTCAGGGTTTCCTTCAGGATCGGCTCGGCGCGGACGGCATCGCCCAGGCCACTGCAGGCGTTGTCGATCAGGGCATGCAGTGCGGCGATGTCCAGCACGTGCGTCACGCCACCGTCGGTCACGTTGACCGAGAAACCGCCTTCCTGCACGCGGGCCACGGCCTGCGCGCTGGCCTGAGCGCGTTCGTCCTTGCGCTTTTCGCGATAGAGCACGTAGGCGCGGGCCACTTCATGCTCGCCCGAGCGCATCAGCGCCAGTTCCACGTGATCCTGCACGTCTTCGATATGGAAGGTGCCGCCGTTGGGGCGGCTGCGCAGCAGTGCGCGCACCACGTTCTGGGTCAGTTGCTCGACCACTTCGCGCACGCGCGCGGAAGCGGCACCCTGCCCGCCGTTGACAGCGAGGAAGGCCTTGGTCATGGCCACGTTGATCTTGGACGGCTCGAAAGCCACCACAGCGCCATTGCGACGAATGATCTTGTGATCCGGGTAGTTCGTATTGGCGGCGTTGGCGGGGGTCTGCTGCGAGGTCGGTGCTGCGTGGGCAACGCCGGCGACACCCGTGGTGGTTTCGTTCTGGGCCGTTTGCATGAGAACTCCTGTTTTTACCCTGGAAATAAGAGACAAAAGAGTCCCTGGCGAAATGTGGCGGAAAGAACGTCCGCCCCGCTTGGGCGGGGCGTGGACAAACTGCCTTTGCGTGAACATTTCGCCAGGGACTCTTGTGATTCGCTGGCCTTGCGGAAGGTTTCCGGCGATGCCGCGCACTGCGCGACCGCCACCTCACACCTGGTCCGGCTCCCCGGTTTGACTACTAGATATAGTGGGTGCTGCTGAAAACTGGGCTAAGTATAGTGAAACGATTCCGAATGACCAGTCTTGACAACCGCTATTTCGGCGTCGGTGCCACGGATTGCGGCAACGCCACATGCCCGCAAGGCTAATACTCGCAAGGGTTTCCGCCAGACCGTTCGCAACCGCACATTTTTGAAAAAATTTTTTGATTGTTGTGACGCTGCGATAGCCCCACACCGACGTGGGGGCATCTGCGCCAGCACGGGGCGCACTGGCGTGGGGAAAAGACGTTATGAGTCAGTCACCCGACGCATCGGCGGAGGTCTCCGCCGGCGGGCAACGATACGGCAGCATATCCGGCGTCAATGACGCTTCCGTGGCAAAACGGGCCCAGTCGAAATGCGGGCCGGGGTCCGTCTTGCGGCCCGGCGCGATATCGCTGTGGCCGGCAATCGCCCGCACCGGGTAGGCAGCGAGCAGCGCCGGCACCAGCGCGGTCACGGTGTCGTACTGTGCCGGGGTGAACGGCAGGTCGTCGCAGCCCTCAATCTCGATGCCAATGGAGAAGTCGTTGCAGCGCGGGCGGCCGAAGAAGTCCGACTGCCCTGCGTGCCAGGCCCGCTGCGTGCACGGCACAAACTGCACCAGCTCGCCCTGGCGCGTCACCAGGAAGTGCGCAGACACCTGTACCTGGTGGATGGTGGCGAAGAACGGGTGCTTGTCCGGGTCGAGCCGGTTCTGGAAGAAGGCTTCGATATCGCCGCTGCCGAACTGGCCCGGCGGCAGGCTGATGTTGTGCAGCACCACCAGGTCGACCGGCGTGCCGGGCGGCCGTTCGTCGAAATTGGGCGACGGCACGCGGCGCGCGGCGGGGACCCAGCCGTCGGCGCCAGGCAGGTAGCGGCGGCTGCGCTCTGGCACCGCGGGCAGCGCTGGCGTGGCGGGCGTGGTCATGACGTGCCCTCTGGCGTGCTCTCGCCCGCCCCCTCGGTGGCGCCGCGGTCGGCGGCGTCCATGGCCTCGCGGATGCCGAGCTGCTGGATGCGGTAGCGGAGCTGGCGCAGGTTCAGGCCCAGCAGCGGCGCCGCGGCGGTGCGGTTGAAATTGGTCTGCGCCAGCGCCTGCAGGATCAGTTCGCGCTCCACGGCTTCGAGCCGCGCGGCCAGGTCGATCGGGAAGACGATGCCGCGGCAGGCGCGTTCGACGGGATCATCGGCGGCCTCGCTTTCCGGCTGGGGGTGGGGTTGGGGTT
>NZ_JBEFLI010000149.1:0-4542 GCF_040578825.1 Cupriavidus necator
GCCGCCGAAGCCGAGCGCGATGCCGCGCACGCCGAGACCGTGCTCGCGCGCGAGGAGGCCGCGGCGCTCCTCGCGCAGCTGGACGCCGCGCGCCAGAGAGGGGTGGCCGGGATTCGAAAAAAATCCGCCACATCTTCGCTAAGCCGCTGATTTGAATACGAAATCGATCGATGGATCGAGGGGCGGCACGCGCCGCTGCAGGTCGAGCAGGTAATCGCCGAATCGGTTGATGTGCTCGCGCCGGTAAGGCGACAACGCCTTGAGGACTTCGGCATTCACCGGATGCCCGCGCTCCTGCAATTCCTTGAGCTTGCGCGACATCCACTGAACGTTGTGGAGGATGACCATATTGGCGACCAGCTGGTTGTACTTGATCACCTTGCGCTGTTCGTGCCGCAGATTTTCGGCGATGATTCCGTCGCCACCAAACATCAACCACTGCGCGAAGTCATTGAACTGCTCGCTCTTATTTGTCGCAGCATGAATCGAACGCCGGAGTTCCAGGTCGCTCAGGTACTTCAGCAAGAACAGTGTGCGGATGACACGGCCCAGTTCCCGGAACGCAAAGTACAGCTTATTCTTCGTACTCTCCGATCCCAGCCGGCGCAGGATGGTCGACGGCGTCATCTTGCCGGCCTTGATCGAGACGGCAACCCGCATCATGTCAGGGTAGTGTCGTTGGATCAGATCCCAGTCGATGGACCGGCGGCACAGGCGCTCGATATGGTCGTATCGTCGGCGCCGGTCGGCCTTGTATAGCACCAGATCCTTGATATTGCGCATGCGCGGCATCAGGTTGATGCCCAGCAGGTAGGACAGACCAAACACCGGTCCGCTCTGCGCCTGAGTGTCACCGTGAATGGTATCGGGCTGAATCTCAGAGCCATTTCTGATGAGGCCGTCGAGGATGTACACCGCCTCATGCACGCCGCACGGAATGAAGTTGCTGAAGAGCGCGATGTACATGTCGGAGACATGGTAGTAGCCAATCCCGCCGTACCCGCCATAACGGATGTGATACTCCGACAGCAGATTCTGCTCATACAGAGTCCACTTCGTTCCATCCGCGGACGCGCGTTTGCCACTGCCCCAGTACTTCGGTAGCGCGAATTGATTGTATGCGTTGATGACCTTCACGATGGCCTTGTCCAGCCGTTCCTCCGTGACGTGACGAAGGTTCAGCCAGGCAATTTGCTTGCGGCTTAACCCCTTGACGGACCGAGCCGTCTGGCTCGGCCCCAGATTGCAGCCGTAACAGAACAGCGTGCAGATAACTCGCTTGCGAGGGTCATCGAGCTTGGCATCGAAGCCGGAAAATGGACGGAACAGTCTATGCAGATTGAGCCATTGCTCTGTTTCGGTCAGCACGTCAAGGATGCTGATCTGCGACATCGATGCGGTGATAGCCTGGTCGATCAGCATCATGTTGGGCGGGTCAGGCGCTTTGCCGGGCCGGTGGATGATCAGCCCCTGTTCTCCGAATTCGATGCCGTCGTTCTCGGGGAAGTTGGCATCCACCACGTCGAGTGCCGTGCTCAGTCTGTCCGATAGTGTTCTGACGAAGTTCTCGCCATCCGTTGGCAGGCCAACGATGTCACAGTAATGCGGTAACTCCCGTTCGAACACCTCCTCGGATACCTGATGGAGGCGGAAGTCGTCAAAGCGGTCACTGGCCTCCACGTAAAGATCGCCCGAGCTCAGCTCACGCATGACCTGATCGAACACGCACAGCTCAAAGTACCTACGATGGAGCAGACGACTACTCCGGCCGTCCGGAAAAATGGCTTTCTCCCACTTGGCCGGGAGCCAGTCGAGCGGAAGGTTCAGTAGATCGTCGTCCGTAAGGTGCAAATGTTCGCGGTGCGAGGTCCGAAAGCCCTGTATCCAGGCCAATGCCACCAAGACTGTCTTGTCCTGCGAACTGGATTTGAGCGGCAAGACCTCAAGGCACTGAAAGAGCAGGGAGCGCTGCTGGCGGTAAGGCGCGAGCATGAATGGAAGATCGAAGTTGCCAGCGTACGCGATATGCTCCTTGCAGCGGGCAAGCGCACCTGCTGCATCGTTACCGAGGACCTCACGCACCTTATCCAGTCGGAAGATATCGGCAATGCCGTCATCCTCCAGAACCTGCAGCACATCACGGAACTGGCTGACCAGGTCTTCCAAGGAGTCCGCATGCGCGAGCTGATATTGTTGCAGTCGGGTCCTGGCGAGGCCCTCGAGCTTGCGCATGACCTTGATGAAGATTTCGGCCACATCGTCGAGCGCCTTCTGCAACTGCGCGTGAATGAAGAGCACTGCTAAAGTTAATCGTTTGGCTGGCTTGAGCGACTTGAGCTCAGCAATGTCAAGCGCCCGGGCCTCCGTCACCAGTTGCGTGCGTTTGGACACGGAAAGCAATTCTGGTGCCTGTGGGAGACCGTCGGCCAGGCTTCGCAGGGTATGGATGTGTTTGAGGAAGCTTGCGATTTCGCGTGCGGCGGGGCGCTTGGGCTCGCGCTTGAGCTGGTCCCAACCGGATTGGTCGCCCTGACCGTTAAACAACGCCTCAATCCGAGCGATCTGCGAGCCATTGAGCGCGTCAGCGATGGCACGATAGATGGCTTCATTGCACCGGCTGCGGGCCTGGGTGGCCATTCGGTGAAGACTGGCTAATGGCGGCAGTTCGCACCGTAGCCGGATCAGCTCTTCGATCAACACGTTGATGATGTCGGGCAATTCGACCTTGGTGTGCGCCGCATCGGTTGCGAGCGCCTCCAGCCATTTCAGCGTGTTGGCTTCGACCGGTCGAATGTGGAGATACCCGCGTAGCAACTTCTGATGGCGGGACCGGGTGCCAGAGGCATCGTAGCGCTTGACTGTTGCGCGGGGTAGGGCAGAGGCTCGCAGTGCTGCGCGCACGTGATCGATCACCATAGGAGGCACCTCAGCCAGCATGGGGAAGTAGCCAAGGCGCTGCAGCAGTTTGAGCTGCACGAGAATCAGGACCGTCGTTGAGGTGCGACGGGACTGGCTGCGCGCGAAGCGGATCTCGGTCGGTGTCGGTGTGAACGCAGCTTCCAGTTCGGCGGCGGTAAGCTCAGCCGGCAGCGCTGGATAGGCGGTATCGTGGATCGAGGGCATCCTTAGTGCCGTACGACGTCCAGATTGATGTGCCCCATGTACCGGACCTCGTCATCGTTGCGGATTGTCCTGTCGCCATTTGAAGCAGCCAAGGTCCCCCCCCTGTTTTCCAAATCCGCTACCTCCCTTGGGTCCGGTATCGGAGACCCTCCAACAGCGTGCGTGCCAGGAAGTGGAATTTGCCCGCCTTTGATGACAGATCGACGGGCCAAGTGCTCCCGACTTCAGCCCCATCTTTGACGACGTGTGCAGCTTGATGCACTCATCGCAATTTGAGCTCTTTCTGGTCGGGGCCGCAGCCGCGATGTTGTCGAAGGCTATATTCTTTCGATAAATCAAAGAGTTGCCAGAGATGTGGCGGATTTTTTGCGAATCCCGGCCGGTCCTCGAACTGCGCGGGCGCACCCGCGTCACCATCGACCATCCGGACCTGCCCCAGGCGTTGAAGGACATTGCCGCCGGGGCGGTGCAGACCATCTGGCAGGCGGCAAACGAGGCTGCCACCGGCGAACTGGCCACGCTGCGCGCCGAGGCACGCGCGGCCGCCAGCGCGGCCGAGGCCGAGCGCGATGCGGCGCACGCCGAGACCGCGCTCGCGCGCGAGGAAGCCGTGGCGCTCGTCGCCCAGCTGGACGCCGCGCGCCAAACCATCGAGGAGAATCAGGCGGCGCTGGCTGCGGAGCGGCAGGCCCACGCCGCGACCCAGGCGCGGCTGGAGGCGGGCCGGGCGGAACTCGAGGCCGCGCGCCGGCAGCTGGACGAGTTGCGAACCCAATTCTCGACGGAGCTGGAGCGGGCCCGCGAACAGGTCGCCATCGCCCAGGAGCGGGCCGAGGCCAGTGAGCGGCGCAGCTTGCGCGAACTGGACGCGGAGCGCACCGCGCGCCAGAAGAGCGAGCGCACGGCCGAAGACTTGCGCGGCGAACTGGTGGCGGCGCGCAGCGAGGCCCGCGACGCGGCGGTGGCGCAGGCCGAAGTCCGCGCCCGGCTCGAGGCGCAGTCCGCAACCCTCGCCGATCGGCTCGCCAGCGCCGAGCAGGCGCAGCGCAAATCGGCGCACGATCTGGACGCGGTGCAGGCGGAGTTGGGCGCGGCGCAGCGCCGGGCCGAACGGGCCGAGGCCGAAGCGGCACTGGCGCGCCAGCTGCTGGCAGAATTGCGGGTGGCGCCACCCGGGCGGGGGGAAGGTGGCGGCGGGCGGCGGAGCAAGGCTGGCGCCCCGGCGCCGACCGACAAGGAGGCGCCAGGCGAAAAACTGGACGAACAGCAAGACGACAAGCAGGGCGCGCCGACGGCCGCCTTCACCCCGGAAGACGGCAGCGATAGCGCTAACAACAACGATGACAGCAAGAACTGAGCGGGCGGCAGCAATCCGCTGGATCCAGAATGAGATGGCCGACTACGGGCTGACCATGGAGG
>NZ_JBEFLI010000014.1:0-103854 GCF_040578825.1 Cupriavidus necator
GAAGTGGGCTTCGTGGGGGCGGGGTGTTAGCTGGTCTCAGGGTGCTGATCGACCTTTACGGGGTGGTCTGCTGCAAAGGCGTATGATCGCCAGCGCGCTGGCAAGCGTCCGTGTGCCGCAGATACCAGCGCATCGACGTTATCCGGTGCGGACATGCGGAACTCGACGCATGCGCGACGCGCCTGCTGCCGACTTGCAAAGCCGCGTTCCGGCTGCTTTGTCCACCTATGTCCCCACTCTAGTAGGGAACAGTTCACCGCCCCCACGCCGTTAGCCACCGCAACATAGAGCACGGATATGCGCAAGACGCCGGGGCAAAGCACCCCGGACGGCGCGCGGACGCCGAGCCGACCAGCAGGAACGGGCGCGCAGTGTTGCATGCCGTGATTCGGCATGCAGTTGGCAATTCACACAACTTGTTGCGCACACGTCCGTTGGGACGGCAAAGGGGGAAGGATCATGGATTTCAGGGGGCTGTCTATCCGCACGCGGCTGTTGGCCGGGTTCGGGACGCTGGCGGGCATGGTGCTGGTGGTGTCGGCGTTCTCGCTGCACGCGCTGAGCGACGCGGCCGATGGTTTCAACGACTATCTCAACGGGCTCAACGCCCGTGCGGAGATGGCGGCGCAGGTGCACAGCGCCGTGGACCGCCGCGCGATCGCGGCGCGCAACCTGGTGCTGGTGACGGATCCGGGCGATCTGGAGCGAGAAAAGGCCGAGGCGCTGCGTGCGCACCATGACGTGCAGACGCGGCTGGCGCGGCTCAATGAGATGGTGCGGCAGCCCGGTGTCGGCGAGGAGGCTCGCAGGCTGGTGGCGGACGTGGCGAAGGTCGAGGCGGAGTACGGACCGGTGGCCACGGGCATCGTCGGCCTGGCCGTGGAGCGCAAGGTCGAGGAGGCCGTGTCCCGTATTGACAAGCAGTGCCGTCCGCTGCTGGCGGCGCTGATCAAGGCGACCGACGCCTATGCGGACTTTACCAAGGCGCGCCAAAAGGAGATGGAACGCAAGCTGGAAAGCGACTATGAGCGCCAGCGCAACTTGCTGATCCTGGTGTCGCTGGTATCGGCGGCGATTGCCGCGATCGGCGGGTTCCTGATCACGCGCGCGATCACGCTGCCGATCCGGCGCGCCGTCGACGTGGCCGACACCGTGGCCGGCGGCGACCTCGGGGCGAGCATCGAAGTGGACCGGCATGACGAAACCGGCCGCCTGCTGGCGTCGCTGCGCACCATGAACGAGCGGCTGACCGCCACCGTCACGCAGGTGCGTGCCAGCAGCGGCAATATCGCCGTCAGCACCAGCGGCATCGCGCGCGGCAATGCCGACCTGAGCAGCCGCACCGAGGAGCAGGCCGCGTCGCTGGAACAAACCGCGGCCAGCATGGAGGAGCTGACCGAGACTGTGCGCCAGAACACCGAGAACGCACGCCAGGCCAGCGAGCTGGCGCGCAGCGCGGCCGACGTGGCGCAGCGCGGCAGCACCACGGTGCAGCGCGTGGTCGGCACGATGCAGGACATCAGTACCAGTTCGTCCAAGATCGCGGATATCACCGGCATCATCGAGGGCATTGCCTTCCAGACCAATATCCTGGCGCTGAACGCCGCGGTGGAGGCGGCGCGCGCCGGCGAGCAGGGGCGCGGGTTCGCGGTGGTAGCCAGCGAGGTGCGGGGGCTGGCGCAGCGTTCGTCGAGTGCAGCCAAGGAGATCAAGGAGCTGATCGAGGCTTCCGGGCGCCAGGTGCAGGACGGCGCGGCGCTGGCCAGCGAAGCCGGCCAGACCATGGCGGAGGTGACGCAGGCGGTGGCGCGCGTGACCGGCATCGTCGAGGAGATCGCCACCGCGTCGACCGAGCAGACGCGCGGCATCGAGC
This sequence comes from Cupriavidus necator, assembly GCF_040578825.1. GTDB lineage: Bacteria > Pseudomonadota > Gammaproteobacteria > Burkholderiales > Burkholderiaceae > Cupriavidus > Cupriavidus necator_E. The sequence goes on from NZ_JBEFLI010000014.1 coordinate 1,874, forward strand.
AGGTCAACCAGGCCATCGTGCAGATCGACCAGGTGACGCAGCAGAACGCGTCGCTGGTGAGCGAGGCGGCGATCGCCTCGCGTGCGCTGGAAGAGCAGGGGCGCGAGCTGAGCGAGGTGGTGGCGTTTTTCAGGCTGCCGTCAGCGGGGAACCGGTCTACCTCACCCGTAACGCCAGGGGGTTGATACAACGATGCCGACCGGCTGCGGAAGTATCTGGCTCGGTTCGGGGTGGACTGGGAACAGGTGCAGGGGGCTGCACGCCGGGCGCGGGAAGAGTAAACTGGCCCGTCTCCGCGTCACCTGCCATCCATGCTGCCATGACCACTTTGCCGATCACCTTCAACGACGTAGCCGCCGCCCATAACCGCATCCGCGACGCCGCCCACCGCACCCCGGTGCTGACTTCGTCGACCGCCAACGCCGCCACCGGGGCGCAGCTCTTCTTCAAGTGCGAGAACTTCCAGCGCATCGGCGCCTTCAAGTTCCGGGGCGCCTACAACGCCATCGCCCAGTTCACGCCGCAGCAGAAGGCGGGCGGCGTGCTGGCGTTCTCGTCCGGCAACCATGCGCAGGCGATCGCGCTGTCGGCGCGTTTGCTTGGGGTGCAGGCGGTGATCGTGATGCCGCAGGATGCCCCCGCCATCAAGATCGAGGCCACGCGCGGCTATGGTGCCGAGGTGGTGCTGTTCGACCGCTACAAGGACGACCGCGAGGCGCTGGGGCGCAGCATCGCCGCCGAGCGCGGCATGACGCTGATCCCGCCGTACGACCATCCGCATGTGATGGCCGGGCAGGGCACGGCGGCCAAGGAACTGCTGGAGGAAACGGGGCCGCTGGACATGCTGGTGGTGTGCCTGGGCGGCGGCGGGCTGCTGTCGGGCTGCGCGGTCGCGGCGAATGCGATGGCGCCCGGCTGCGCGGTGTACGGCGTGGAGCCGGAGGCTGGCAATGACGGCCAGCAAAGCCTGCGCAGCGGCGAGATCGTGCGCATCGATACCCCGCGCACCATTGCCGACGGCGCGCAGACGCCATACCTTGGCAATCACACCTTTGCGGTGATCCGCGAACTGGTGACCGATATCGTGACCGTATCGGACGCCGAGCTGGTCGAGACCATGAAGTTCTTTGCCGGGCGCATGAAGATCGTGGTCGAGCCCACCGGCTGCCTGGCCGCCGCCGCGGTGCTGCAGGGCAAGCTCGATGTGAAAGGCAAGCGCGTGGGCATCATCGTGTCGGGAGGCAATGTCGACCTGGGCGCCTTTGGCAGCTTCTTGCTGAGCTAAGGTTGCCGGCGGGGAATCCTGCGGCGGCCGGGGCCGTCTAACGTTCGATCCGCCACCACACAGCCAGGGACGACCATGACGGCCAACCAGCACTACGACATACTCGACACCGGCGCCGGCAAGCCGGTCAAGCTGTGGACCCGCGGCGTCCCGGTAGAGGACGCTGCGCGCGCGCAGCTCGTCAACACCGCGCAGATGCCGTTTATCTTCCGGCACCTGGCGGTGATGCCGGATGTACACCTGGGCAAGGGCTCCACCATCGGTTCGGTGATTCCGACCGTGGGCGCGGTGATTCCGGCGGCAGTGGGCGTGGATATCGGTTGCGGCATGATGGCCGTGAAGACCTCGCTGACCGCTTCCGACCTGCCCGACAACCTGGGCCCGCTACGCAGCGCGATCGAGCACGCCGTGCCCCACGGCCGCAGCGCGCAAGGCGGGCGGCGCGACCAGGGCGCCTGGGGCACGCCGCCCACGCACGTCGATGCGGCCTGGGCCGAGATGGCGCCGGCTTTTCGGCGCATCACCGACAAATACCCGCACCTGGCGCGCACCAACCACCGCAGCCACCTCGGCACACTTGGCACCGGCAACCACTTTATCGAGGTGTGCCTGGATGAGGCCGACAACGTCTGGTTCATGCTGCACAGCGGCTCGCGGGGCGTCGGCAATGCCATCGGCACCACCTTTATCTCGCTGGCGCAGCAGGACATGCGCCAGCATCTTGCCAACCTGCCGGACCGCGACCTCGCCTACCTGACCGAGGGCTCCGAGCATTACGAGGACTACGTCTATGCGGTGTCGTGGGCACAGGCGTTCGCGCGCCGCAACCGCGAGCTGATGATGGAGGCGGTGCTGGCGGCGGCGCAGCGGGTGCTGCGCAAGCCGTTCAAGGCCGAGCTGGAGGCGGTCAACTGCCATCACAACTACGTGCAGAAGGAACACCACTTCGGCCGCGACGTGCTGGTGACGCGCAAGGGCGCGGTCAGTGCGCGCAAGGGCGAGCTGGGCATCATCCCGGGATCGATGGGCGCGCGCTCGTATATCGTGCGCGGCAAGGGCAACCCGGAGTCGTTCTGCTCCTGCAGCCACGGCGCCGGCCGCACCATGAGCCGCAGCGAGGCCAAGCGCCGCTTCACCGTGGAAGACCAGAAGCACGCGACCGAAGGCGTCGAGTGCCGCAAGGACGCCGCCGTGATCGACGAAATCCCGATGGCGTACAAGGACATCGATGCGGTGATGGCGGCGCAGTCAGACCTGGTGGAGGTCGTGCATACGCTGCGGCAGGTGGTGTGCGTCAAGGGCTGATTTCTCCTGCGAGCTAGCGCCCGAACTGCCCCAGCACCGAGCCGATCGCCTCCAGCCCCGCCTCGATCATGTGCTGCATATAGGTGCCCATCTGCGGCATCACCAGCATCAGCACCAGCAGGCCGCCGGACAGCGTGACCGGGAAGCCCACCGCGAAGATCGACAGTTGCGGCGAGGCGCGGTTGAGGATCCCCATCGCCAGGTTCAGCGTCAGCAGCGCGGCGATCATCGGCAGCGCCAGCAGCAGCCCGGAGGCGAACACTATGCCGCCGGCGCGGGCCACGGCTATGGCGCCGCCGGCGGACAGCGGCGTGCCGCCGATGGGCAGGCTGTTGAAGCTGTCGACCAGCGCGCCCAGCATCAGCAGGTGGCCATCGAGCGCCAGGAACAGCAGCACCGCGATGATATTGAGAAAGCGCGACAGCACCATGGTCTGGCCGCCGGCGGCGCGGTCGAAGAACGAGGCGAAGGACAGGCCCATCTGCAGGCCGATGATTTCGCCGGCCTGCTGCACGGTGGCGAAGACCAGCCGCATCACGAAGCCGGTGGCCAGGCCGATGCCGACCTCGTTGAGGATGATCAGCAGCCCGCCGTAGGCGTACACCGGCACCACCGGCACCTGCGCGATGGTGGGCGAGACCACCATCGCGATCATCGCCGACAGCGCGATCTTGGCGCGGCGCGGAATGGTGGATTCACCGAACAGCGGCGCGGTGCCGATCAGCGCCAGGATGCGGAAAAAGGGCCACAGGAATGCCGCGAGCCAAGCATAGAGCTGGGCTGAGGTGACTTCGATCACGGCGGCAGGCTGTCGGAGAGAGGAGGGAACGACCAGGAGCGGTAATGCGCGCGGCCGGCGTCAGTGCGCCAGCGCGGGAATGCTCTGGAACACCTCGCGCATATAGTCGACCATGGTGTTGATCATCCACGGGCCGGCCAGCACCATGGTGGCAAACAGCGCGATCAGCTTGGGGATGAAGGTCAGCGTCATCTCGTTGATCTGCGTCGCGGCCTGGAACAGGCTTACCACCAGGCCGGCGGCCAGCGCCACCAGCAGCAGCGGGGCGGCCAGCAGCAGCGTCATCTTCATCGCCTGGGTGGCGATGGTCATTACGGTTTCCGGGGTCATGGCTGGGGGTGTGCGGATGTGGGGCGGGTGCGAGGCGGGCCGCCTCAGTTCATGAAGCTCTGCGCCAGCGATCCCAGCAGCAGTTGCCAGCCATCCACCAGCACGAACAACATCAGCTTGAACGGCAGCGAGATGGTGGCCGGCGGCACCATCATCATCCCCATCGCCATCAGCACGCTGGCCACCACCAGGTCGATGATCAGGAACGGGATAAAGATGGTGAAGCCGATCTGGAACGCGGTCTTCAGTTCGCTGGTAACGAAGGCCGGCACCAGGATGCTGAGCGGCACTTCTTCCGGGCCCTGCATTTCGGGCGCCTTGGCCATCTGCGCGAACATCGCCAGGTCTTTCTCGCGGGTCTGGCGCAGCATGAAGGCCTTGAGCGGCTCGGCGGCCTTGGCCGCGGCGGCTTCCAGGCTGATCTTGTTTTCCGACAGCGGCTTGTAGGCGTCGTTGTAGACGCGGTCGAACACCGGCGACATCACGAAGAAGGTCAGGAACAGCGACAGCCCCACCAGCACCTGGTTGGGCGGCGAGGTGGCGGTGCCCAGCGCGTTGCGCAGCAGGCCCAGCACGATGATGATGCGGGTGAAGCCGGTCATCATCAGCATCGCCGCCGGCAGGAACGACAGCGAGGTCAGCAGCACCAGTGTCTGGATCGGCAACGACCAGATCTGGCCGCCGCCCGGCGCGGGTTTGCTGACGACGCCCGGGATCGCCTGGGCCCACGCGGGCACCGGCGACAAAGCCAGCACGGCGATGGCGAGCATCAGTGCCGGCAGGGACAGTATCGGGAAGGTGCGCGCGGCCGTGGCGATGCGCGCGGGCCATCCCTGGCACCGCGGCGCGGCATGCGAGGGAGTCATTGCTTGAATTGATTCTGCATCGAACGCAGCAGCCTTTCGGCAAAGGTGCCGCCGCCCGGCAATGGCGGCGCGACGGTGGCGCCCGCTGCGGTCATGGTGTTGGCCGAGACGCTGCCGGCCGGCATGCTGTGCAGCGCACGGACTTCGCCGGGGCTCACGCCCAGCACCAGCCAGGTGTCGCCGACTTCGACCAGCACCAGCCGCTGGCGCGCGCCGAGCATGGTGCTGCCGACGACTTTCATCACGCCACCGCTGGCCTGGCGCACCAGCCCGGCACGCCGGGCCAGCCACGCCATGCCGAGGATCAGCGCGATCACGGCAAAAAGGCCGAGCCCGGCCTGCGCCAGGCTGCCCGCGCCGCTGACCGCTGGCGCGTGCGTGCTTTCCGAGGCCGCAGCGGCCAGGGCAGCGGCAGGCATGGCCGCAAGCACGGCCAGGCTCATGCATGCGGCGCGCTGACGGACCGTCGGGGCGGCGCCGCGCGCGGGGCGCTTCAGCATCGTCATTTGTTCAGCTTGCGGATGCGTTCGGACGGCGTGATGATGTCCGTCAGGCGGATGCCGAACTTGTCGTTCACCACCACCACCTCGCCCTGCGCGATCAGGTAGCCGTTGACCAGCACGTCCATCGGCTCGCCGGCCAGCCCGTCCAGTTCCACCACCGAGCCCTGCGCCAGTTGCAGCAGGTTCTTGATGGGCACCTTGGTGCGGCCCAGCTCGACCGTCAGTTGCACCGGGATATCGAGGATCATCTCGATATCGTTGTGGAAGCCGCTGGGGGCTTCCTTCGCCAGCGGCGGGAAGACGGTGGCGGCGGCCGGGGTGGCCGCGGGCGCCGCGGCCGGTGCGGCGGCGGGGACCTCGGCGGATGTGGCGCTGGTCTGCTCCGCCAGCGCGCTGGCCCAGTCGTCCATCGGATCGACCGGCTTGTCCTGGATGCCCTCACTCATAATCGGTGTCCTTAATGTCCAGGTGGGAATCGCTGTCCTGGTGATTGATCATTCGTTCTACCCGCAGCGCATACTGGCCGTTCATGGTGCCGAAGCCGCACTGCATCACGGGCACGCCGTCCACCTTGCCGAAGACCTTCTCGGGCAGTTCGATCGGCAGCACATCGCCGGCGCGCATCGCCAGCACTTCGGCCACGGTGCTCTGCAGGTGGGCGAACTCGGCCACCAGCTCCACTTCGGCAGCGCGTAGCTGCGTGGAAAGCTGGTTGACCCAGCCCTTGTCGACTTCCTTCTCGTCCTGCAGCGGATTCATCAGCAGGTCCTTGAGCGGCTCGATCATCGCGTACGGCAGGCACACATGAAGCTGCCCGCCCACGGCGCCCAGTTCGATATGGAAGGCGGTGGTCACCACGGCCTCGTTGTGGGTGGCGACGTTGGCAAACTTGGGGTGCATCTCCGAGCGGATGTACTCGGTCTCGATCGGATGCACGGTGCGCCAGGCATTGCCGTAGCTGGTCAGCGTAAGCTCCAGCATGCGCTGGATGATGCGCTGCTCGGTCTGGGTGAAGTCGCGGCCTTCCACGCGGGTGTGGAAGCGGCCGTCGCCGCCGAACAGGTTGTCCACTACCAGGAACACCAGGTTCGGGTCGTAGACGAACAGCGCCGTGCCGCGCAGCGGTTTCAGGTGGACCAGGTTCAGGTTGGTCGGCATCGGCAGGTTGCGCGCAAAGTCGCCGAACTTCTCGATCCTGATGCTGCCCACGGTGATGTCCGCGCCGCGGCGGATGAAATTGAACAGCGCGGTGCGCATCGAGCGCGCAAAGCGCTCGTTGATGATTTCCAGCGTGTGCAGGCGGCCGCGGATGATGCGTTCCTGCGTCGCCAGGTTGTAGGGCCGCACCGCGCCTTCTTCGAGCGCAGGCTCGCTGGCCTTGGGCGTATCGGCTTCGCCGGATACGCCCTTGAGCAGCTCGTCGACCTCGTCTTGCGAGAGGAACTTGTCGTAGGCCATCTAGTGTCCTGCCCCTTGTGCGGCGTTATGGATAAAACCGGTGCTGCCCTGGCCTGCGCTTACTGCACCACGAAAGAGGTGAACAACACATCCAGCACGCGCTGGGCCGGCAGGCCGTTGGCGAACGGCTTGCTGATGGTGTCCCGGATATCGTCGGCGAGCTTGCGCTTGCCTTCGACGGTGGCCAGCTCGGCCGGCTGCCTGGCGGACAGCAGCAGCAGGATGCGGCTGCGGGCCTCCGGCAGGTACTGGGCCAGGCGGGCCTGGGTTTCGGCATCGGCCACCTTCAGCGACAGGCCGGTGTGCAGGAAGCGGTCGCCGTCCTCGCTCTTGAGGTTGACGGTGAACGCGTCGAGCGGCACGAAGATGGGCGGCGGAATGACCGGTGCGGCAGGCGCGGCGGCGGCCGCCGGCTGGCGGTTGCTCAGCACGCTGCCCAGCACGAAGCCTCCGGCACCCAGTGCCACGACCAGCACGCCGCCGCCGATCAGCAGCAGCCGACCGCGCTTGCCTGAGTTGCTGCCGGTCCGGGGGGGAGAAGCCGTGTTCGCCATGAGAAGCCTGTATCGGAATGCCTGCCATTCTTCCGGAATCGCAGGCCAGCAAAGGGCCGAAAAAAAGGGGGAAACCCTTTCAGCTTGGCCGTTTGAGCGGAAAGGGAGCAGGCATGGCTACGCCAGCGGGCGCTTCGTGGTGCGCGCCTGCAGGGTGGTTAACGCTTGGGGCCGGCTGAACTTGAGTGCCCGCGCGCGTTGGCGGGCGATTGCCGTTCGGCTTGAGGAGGGCGCGATGCGCACGGGGCAGGCTGGTGCGCTGCATACCCTACTACGCTAGTCGGGTAGTGACTCATGCGAGCCTGCAGACTCTTCGCTGCGCAACCTTTTGATTCGCCTGATTTTTTATTTTTTCACTCTTATATAAGATATAAGACATTTGACCTCAGGTCGGCTTCGGACTACAATCGCGACGTAACGAGATTTTCTAAACCTAATTACTCAGCAGGTTCCCATGCTTGAAAACTATCGCGCACATGTGGCCGAGCGCGCCGCGCTTGGCATCCCCCCTCTGCCCCTGACCGCCAAGCAGACGGCCGAGCTGATCGAACTGCTGAAGAACCCGCCCGCAGGTGAAGAGCAGAACCTGGTTGAACTGATTACCTACCGCGTGCCGGCCGGCGTGGATGACGCCGCCAAGGTCAAGGCCTCGTACCTGGCCGCCGTGGCGCTGGGCAAGGAACCATGCGCGCTGATCCCGCGCGCCAAGGCCACCGAGCTGCTGGGCACCATGCTGGGCGGCTACAACATCTCGCCGCTGATCGAGCTGCTGGATGACGCCGAAGTCGGCACCGTTGCCGCCGACGCGCTGAAGAAAACCCTGCTGATGTTCGACGCCTTCCACGACGTGAAGGAAAAGGCCGACAAGGGCAACGCCAATGCCAAGGCCGTGCTGCAGAGCTGGGCCGACGCCGAGTGGTTCACCAGCCGTCCGGAAGTGCCGCAAAGCCTGACCATCACCGTGTTCAAGGTGCCGGGCGAAACCAACACCGACGACCTGTCGCCCGCTCCGGACGCCACCACCCGCCCGGACATCCCGATGCACGCGCTGGCGATGCTGAAGAACAAGCGCGAAGGCGCGGCGTTCCAGCCGGAAGAAGACGGCAAGCGCGGCCCGGTCAAGTTCATCGAATCGCTGAAGGAAAAGGGCCACCTGGTCGCCTACGTGGGCGACGTGGTCGGTACCGGCTCGAGCCGCAAGTCCGCCACCAACTCGGTGCTGTGGTTCACCGGCGAAGACATCCCGTTCGTGCCGAACAAGCGCTTCGGCGGCGTGTGCCTGGGCAGCAAGATCGCCCCGATCTTCTACAACACCATGGAAGACGCCGGCGCGCTGCCGATCGAGCTGGACGTGTCCAAGATGGAAATGGGCGATGTGGTCGAGCTGCGCCCGTACGAAGGCAAGGCCCTGAAGGACGGCGCCGTGATCGCCGAGTTCAAGGTCAAGTCCGACGTGCTGTTTGACGAAGTGCGCGCCGGCGGCCGCATTCCGCTGATCGTCGGCCGCGGCCTGACCGCCAAGGCGCGCGAAGCGCTGGGCCTGGCCCCGTCGACGCTGTTCCGCCTGCCGCAGAACCCGGCCGATACCGGCAAGGGCTTCACGCTGGCGCAGAAGATGGTCGGCCGCGCCTGCGGCCTCGAAGAAGGCAAGGGCATCCGCCCGGGCACCTACTGCGAACCGAAGATGACCTCGGTGGGCTCGCAGGACACCACCGGCCCGATGACCCGCGACGAGCTGAAGGACCTGGCTTGCCTCGGCTTCTCGGCTGACCTGGTGATGCAGTCGTTCTGCCACACCGCCGCCTATCCGAAGCCGGTCGACGTCAAGACCCACCACACGCTGCCCGAGTTCATCAGCACCCGCGGCGGCATCTCGCTGCGCCCGGGCGACGGCGTGATCCACTCGTGGCTGAACCGCATGCTGCTGCCCGACACCGTCGGCACCGGCGGCGACTCGCACACCCGCTTCCCGATCGGCATCAGCTTCCCCGCAGGTTCGGGCCTGGTGGCCTTTGCCGCCGCTACCGGCGTGATGCCCCTGGACATGCCGGAATCGGTGCTGGTCCGCTTCAAGGGCCAGATGCAGCCGGGCGTGACCCTGCGCGACCTGGTCAACGCGATCCCGCTGTACGCGATCAAGCAAGGCCTGCTGACCGTGGCCAAGCAAGGCAAGAAGAACATCTTCTCGGGCCGCATCCTGGAAATCGAAGGCCTGCCCGACCTGAAGGTCGAGCAAGCGTTTGAACTGTCGGACGCTTCGGCAGAACGTTCGGCTGCCGGTTGCACGGTGCGCCTGAACAAGGACCCGATCATCGAATACATCAACAGCAACATCACGCTGCTGAAGTGGATGATCGCCCAGGGCTACCAGGACCCGCGCAGCCTGCAGCGCCGCATCAAGGCCATGGAAGCATGGCTGGCCGATCCGAAGCTGCTGGAGCCGGACGCCGACGCCGAGTACGCCGCCGTGATCGAGATCGACCTGGCCGACGTGCACGAGCCGATCGTGGCCTGTCCGAACGACCCGGACGACGTGAAGACGCTGTCCGAGGTGGCCGGCGCCAAGATCGACGAAGTGTTTATCGGTTCGTGCATGACCAACATCGGCCACTTCCGCGCGGCTTCCAAGCTGCTGGAAGGCAAGCGCGATATCCCGGTCAAGCTGTGGGTGGCGCCGCCGACCAAGATGGACCAGAAGCAACTGACCGAGGAAGGCCACTACGGCGTGTTCGGCACCGCCGGTGCCCGCACCGAAATGCCGGGCTGCTCGCTGTGCATGGGCAACCAGGCACAGGTGCGCGAAGGCGCCACGGTGATGTCGACCAGCACCCGTAACTTCCCGAACCGCCTGGGCAAGAACACCAACGTGTACCTGGGTTCCGCCGAACTGGCGGCGATCTGCTCGCGCCTGGGCCGCATCCCGACCAGGGAAGAGTACATGGCCGACATGGGCGTGCTCAACGCCAATGGCGACAAGATCTACAAGTACATGAACTTCGACCAGATCGAGGACTTCAAGGAAGTGGCTGACGGCGTGACGGTTTAAGGGTTGTGGCGCTGTTGGCAGTGCTGCTGCCGGTGGCACGCTGACAGACCTCGTCACGCTGCTGGTTTGCGCCCCTCTCCCGCAAGCGGGAGAGGGAGTACACAAGCGGTTAGAAAAACGTTGGTGGTTTCCGGGAAAAGGCCCCGTCTCTGTTTGAGAGGCGGGGCCTTTTTCATTGGCGTGGCGTGTGGACTGTCGCACTGCTCGCCTTGCCAACAGACTTCGCACGCGGCCGGTTTGCTCCCCTCTCCCGCCTGCGGGAGAGGGGCCGGGGGAGCGGGCAGGCCCTGGCATACCCACACGCCGGCGAAACACCCGGCATTTCGCGCGCTTGCAAGATCACTGCACGGTTCCCGCCCCCGGGCTATCATCCGGTTTTTCCGCAAGCCGGTGTGCCGCGCCCCGCGGCGGCCATCGCGCCATGGACGCAACTGGAGGCCACGTGTCAGATCTTTCCGCCTTTCCGATTACCCGCAAATGGCCGGCGCAGCATCCCGACCGGATCCAGCTCTACTCGTTGCCGACGCCCAACGGCGTCAAGGTGTCGATCATGCTGGAAGAGACGGGGCTGCCGTACGAGCCGCACCTGGTGCGCTTCGACGCCAACGACCAGATGTCGCCGGAATTCCTGTCGCTCAACCCCAACAACAAGATCCCGGCCATCCTCGATCCCAACGGGCCGGGCGGCAAGCCGCTGCCGCTGTTCGAATCGGGCGCGATCCTGCTGTATCTGGCCGACAAGTCTGGCAAGCTGATCCCGGCCGACCCGGCGCGCCGCTACGAGACCATCCAGTGGGTGATGTTCCAGATGGGCGGCATCGGGCCGATGTTCGGGCAGCTCGGCTTCTTCAACAAGTTCGGCGGCAAGGACTACGAAGACAAGCGCCCGCGCGACCGCTACGTGGCCGAAAGCCGGCGCCTGCTGAACGTGCTGAACCAGCGCCTGGACGGCCGCGCCTGGATCATGGGCGACGAGTACACCATCGCCGATATCGCCACCTTCCCGTGGGTGCGCAACCTGCTGGGCTTCTATGAGGCGGGCGAGCTGGTCGGCATCCAGGACTTCCCGCACGTCACGCGCGTGCTGGAAGCTTTCGTCAAGCGACCGGCGGTGATCAAGGGGCTCGATACGCCGCACCGCGGCTGAGATCCGAGCAGCGGCGGGGCAGCGAGGGCATCGGAGCGGCGTTCGCGGCGCCGCTGTGCGGGTTTGTCCTACACGACGGCGTCGTCGCTGCCCTACAGAGGCCCGGCGGGCACGCATCCTATAGTCCAAGGGCAGGCGCGCCGGGCCAGCAGCGGCCGGCGCGGCCCTGCCATGCCTGAGGAGCCCGGACCATGCCCATCCCCTCCACGCCCTGCCGATCTCTCCCGCGCGCGCTACGCCTTGCCATGCCGGTGGTCGCAGCCGCCGCGCTGGCAGCCTGCGGCGAGTCCGCCAAGCTGCCGTCCGAAGCCGGCTTCGGCCCCACGCCGCAGCTTCCGCCGCCGCACAAGACCTCCATCCCCACCGTCAAGATCGCACCCGCCATCGGCTGGGCCGAGGGCCAGCGCCCGGTGCCCGCCGACGGCATGTCGGTGACGGCCTTTGCCGACAAGCTCGACCATCCGCGCTGGGTCTACGTGCTGCCCAACGGCGACGTGCTGGTGGCGGAAAGCAACGCCCCGCCCAAGCCGGACGACGACAAGGGCATCCGCGGATGGATCATGAAGAAGGTGATGAAGCGCGCCGGCGCCGGCACGCCCAGCGCCAACCGCATCACGCTCTTGCGCGACATTAACGGCGATGGCGTGGCCGACCAGCGTTCGGTCTTCCTGAAGGACGTCAGCTCGCCGTTCGGCATGGCGCTGGTGGGCAACGATTTCTACGTCGCCGCCACCGACGCCGTGCTGCGCTTCCCGTACCAGCCCGGCCAGACCCAGATTACCGCGGCGCCGCAGAAGGTGGTGGACCTGCCAGGCGGCCCGCTCAACCACCACTGGACCAAGAACCTCATCGCCAGCCGCGACGGCAGCAAGCTCTACGTGACGGTGGGGTCCAACAGCAACGTCGCCGAAAACGGCATGGACAAGGAAGTCGGGCGCGCGGCGATCTGGGAAGTCGATCGCAGGACCGGCGGGCACCGCATCTATGCCAGCGGGCTGCGCAACCCCAACGGCATGGCGTGGGAGCCGGCCACCGGCATGCTGTGGACCGCCGTCAACGAGCGCGACGAGATCGGCAGCGACCTGGTGCCCGACTACATCACCTCGGTGCGCGACGGCGGCTTCTACGGCTGGCCCTACAGCTACTACGGCCAGCATGTGGACGATCGCGTCAAGCCGCCGGCGCCGGAACTGGTGGCCAGGGCCATCGTGCCGGACTATGCGGTGGGCGCGCATACCGCGGCGCTGGGGCTCGCCGCCGCCACCGGCAACAGCCTGCCGGCGCGCTTCCAGGAAGGCATGTTCGTTGGCCTGCACGGCTCGTGGAACCGACGGCCGCTGGCCGGCTACAAGGTCATCTTCGTCCCGTTCAGCAAGGGGCGGCCCGAAGGCGCGCCGTTCGACGTGCTCACCGGCTTTCTCGACGAGAACGGCAAGGCCCGCGGGCGCCCGGTGGGCGTGGCCATCGACAAGCGCGGCGGGCTGCTGGTGGCCGATGACGTCGGCAATACCGTATGGCGGGTAAGCGGGGCGAAATAACGCCGCGAAACGGCGGCGCAGGGCATCCTGGCGACCCTCCTCGGCGGTGGCCATAGCACGGCGGGCCTGCGGGCTCGCCGTGATGTCTATACTTCGCGTGACGGGCGCGCGCGGCGCGGCTTTTGCCGTGCCCGGGCCGCGTCGCCGGGCACACCGGCAGCCCGGACACCGATGCCGAGGAGGGGGTCATGGATCACACCACAGATTCGTTTCGTGCCTTTGAGCTGGCTGGCTGGGAAGACCCGGAAGTCGTCAGCCAGTACCAGGAACACCTGTCGCACGTGACCAAACAGTCGGTGGAGGCCCTGCTCGACGAGGCCCGCACCGCCAGTGGCCAGCGCGTGCTGGACGTGGCCAGCGGCTCCGGCCATATCGCCGCGGCGGCGGTGCGGCGTGGCGCCGAGGCGATCGGCATCGACTTCTCGCTGGCGCAGGTAGAGCTGGCCCGCAAGCTCTACCCCGATGTCCGCTACGAGCAGGCCGACGCGCAGGCGCTGCCGTTCGACGACGCCAGCTTCGACGTGGTGGTCAACGGCTTCGGCATGTGCCACCTGTCCGATCCCGACGCCGCGCTGAACGAGGCCTTCCGCGTGCTGCGCCCCGGCGGGCGCATCGCCTTCACGGTCTGGGACGCGCCCGAGCGCGCGGTCGGCTTTGGCGCCGTCTATGCCGCGATCCGCGCCTATGGCTCGATGGAGGTCGATATCCCGGCCGGCCCGAACTTCTTCCTGTTCAGCGATCCGGGAGAGTGCCGCAGCGCGCTGCAGAAGGCCGGCTTCATCGCGCCCACCTGCCGGCAAGTGCACCAGGTGTGGCGCTTCTCCGCGCCCGACCAGCTGTTCGATGCGCTGGCGCAAGGCACCGTGCGCGCCGCGGCCACGCTGCGCGCGCAGACGCCCAAGGCCCGCGACGAGATCCGCGCCGTGCTGCGCGGCACGGTGGCGGCCTATATGCATGGCAGCGGCTTCGAAGTGCCGATGCCTGCGGTGCTGGCATCCGCGGTGAAGCCCTGAGCTTGCCCGGCTGTCTGCGCTGACGCACAGGGCCACGCAGGGCGGGGTGTTGGGCCGCGCCCGACATACCCGTTACTCGCGTCGGCCCGATCCCACCACCCAACCTCCGGAAAGTGCCGCAATCCAGGCCGCAGCCCCCGCTGTGGCCGTGGCATGGTCATTGCGAAATGGACACCGAGCGCGGCGCCGCAGCGCGTTGTTCCACCAGCCAGCCATGGCTTCCCGGAGAACCCCGATGTCGACCCAATCCCCATGCCAGACCCGGCAGGCCGCGCCGCGCCCCGCCATCCTCAACCGCACGCGCCGCGCCCTGGTGCTGCTGCGCGTGCTGGGCTTATGTGTGAACAGCGTCGCCTGCGCCCAGGGCGAGGCGCCGCCGGCCGCTGCGCCTGCCGTGCAAGCCGTGGCACCTGAACAGAAGTTTGCTCCCGGATACCTGGAGGCGGTCGCCACCGGCTATGACAATGGCGTGGCGATGCTTGAGCCGGAAGGCATTGCGCCGCTGCGGCTGCCGCGTGAGGCGCGGAGCCCGGCTGAGGCACCGGTGCCTGCGATCATGCCGGCGGCGGTGCGGGTGGTTCGGCAGGGACCGGCACGCTGACCCGCTCGGCCTGTTCCTGATCGTCCCCAGGGCTCAGGGCGGATAGCGAGGCCATCCGCCGCTATCCACCCCCCCGGCGCAGCGCACCCCGCCCATTCCGGGTGTTGTAGAAAAATCATCGTTTCCGACGAATCTGATGGGCGCGGGGCGGCAGACACTGCATCGATCCGATCACAACAGCACAAGGAGACCCCGCCATGCAACGCCTGATCTTCGACGCCGAACACGACGCCTTCCGCGCATCCGCGCGCCGCTTCTACCAGCGCGAGGTCGGGCCGCACGGCGAGCGCTGGCGCGAGCAGGGCTGCGTGGACCGCGAGGTGTTCCGCAAGGCGGGCGAGCAGGGCTACCTGCTGATGTGGGCCGACGAGCAATACGGCGGCGCCGGCGTCGAGGACTTCCGCTACGAGCAGATCCTGATCGAAGAGAATGCGCGCCATGGCGACTCGGGCTTTTTCGGCACGCTGCACTCGCGGCTGGTGGCGCCGTATGTCGGGCGCATCGGCAACGAGGAGCAGCGCTTGCGTTTGCTGCCGCCGGCCGCGCGTGGCGAGGCGATCTTTGCCATCGCCATGACCGAGCCGCAGACCGGCTCGGACCTGGCCGGCATCCGCACGCGGGCCGACGACAAGGGCGACCACTGGCTGCTGAACGGCGCCAAGACCTATATCTCCAACGGCCAGCTTGCCGATTACGTGGTGGTGGTCGCGCGTACCGATCCCGAGCGCAGCCACGGGCTGGGCCTCTTTATCGTCGAGCGCGGCATGCCGGGCTTCGAGCGTGGGCGCAAGCTGCGCAAGATGGGCCTGCATTCGCAGGACACTTCGGAGCTGTTCTTCGATAACGTCAAGGTGCCCAAGGCCAACGTCCTGGGCGAGCCGGGGCAGGGCTTCCGCTACCTGACGCGTCATCTGGCCGAGGAGCGGCTGATCGGCGCCTGCGGCTATATCGCGTCGGCGCAGGTGGCGTTCGATATCACGCTGGACTACGTCAAGGAGCGCAAAGCCTTCGGCCGCGCGATCGGCACATTCCAGAACTCGCGCTTCAAGCTGGCCGAGTTGCGCGCGCAGCTTGACGCGTTGCAGACCTTCGTCGACCAGTGCGTGCTGCAACACAACGCGGGCACGCTGACGGTGGAGACGGCGGCCTCGGCCAAGCTGCTGACCTCCGAGCTGCAAGGGCGCGTGGTGGACGAGGGCGTGCAGTTGCACGGCGGTGCCGGTTATATGGAGGAGTACCGCATCTGCCGCATGTACACCGACGCGCGCATCTCGCGCATCTATGCCGGCAGCAGCGAAATCATGAAGGAGATCATCGGGCGCAGCCTGGGGCTGGACGACCGCAGCAAGGCCTGAAAGGCGCAGGGCTGCGCAGGCGTAGGACATTCCTGAACGTACGGTGAGAGATCGCCTGACTTCATGTAGTCGTTTTCCGGTTTTTCGCTGTTTTATCGGGTTTTCCGCCTTTGAAAGCTTTTGTCAGCCATATGAAAGCCGTTTGTAATGCGCTTCGGTTTGAATGCGTGCGGGAGATCGTGTCCGGGTAGCGTCTGACGCATCAGGACAGCGGGCGAGGGCGCACCAAGACAGCCACGCCGCGCGCGACCGCAGTGGCGGGTGGCAGGACTGGAGGATTTTTTACTGGTCAGGTGCACCGTTTGGCGGACACGGTCGTTTACCGCAGACCGTAGTCGAACCGAGCCTGACTGACCGTGCCTTTTGTCTTTGCCCGTGCCGCCGTGGGGGCCCTGCTTGTGTCGGGGGTCCTGGCCCAACCCGCGGCGGGCCTTGCCGCCGACCGTACCGCCGCTTCGCTTCCCGCGGCCGCTGACTCCGCCGATGTCGCCTCGCCCTGCGTGCCGCCGCCTGCCGGCGCCACGCTGACGCTGGCGCAGGTGCGCCTGGACGCGCTGCGCTGCAACCGCGACATCATCGCCGCGCGCCGCGGCGTGGAGGCGAGCCAGGCCGACGTGCAGATCGCGTCGCAGCGGCCCAACCCTGTGCTGAGCCTGGGCGTGGCCAATATCAACCCGCATGCGGGCGTGGGCTCGGGCAACCTGCGCAGCAAGACGGTGGACTCCACCGTGCGCGTGGACCAGCTGATCGAGACCGCCAACAAGGGCGGCCTGCGCGTGGATGCCGCGCGCAAGGCCAGCGCCGCTGCCGGCGAGCTGGTGCAGGCCGTGGTGGCGCAGCAGACCGCGGCGGCCGAGCAGGCGTTCTACGATGCCGTGGTCAGCCAGGAGCGCGTGGCCGTGCTTAAGGAGACGCTGGCGCTGTACGACCGCACCCGCCAGGCCAGCGAGACGCGGCTCAAGGCAGGCGACGTGGCGCGCGCCGATGTGACCAAGCTGCAGCTCGACGCGCTGCGCGCGCAGAATGACATGCGCCAGGCCATGACCGACCACTACCGCGACAAGGCGCAGCTTGCGCAGGCAATGGGCGTGCCGGGCACGCTCGCCGACAATCGCCTGGTTCCCGACTGGCCGCCGCTCGACACGCCAGCGCCGCCCCCCGATCCCGATACGTTGCAGCATCGTCCCGACGTCACCGCCGCCGAGGCCCGCCTGGCTGCGGCCGCCGCCGCACGCGACCTCGCCCGCGCCGGCCGCGTCCCCGACGTGACCGTGGGCGCGCAGGCCGAGCACTATCCCGTCTCCGCCACCAACCCCAACGGCAGCGGCAACAGCTACGGCGTGTTCCTGTCGATCCCGCTGCCGGTGCGCCACAGTAACGGTGGCGAGGCCCGCCGCGCCGAGGTCGACTACTACGCCGCGCTCGACGACCGCAACCGCGTGCTGCTCGAGGCCGGCAACGAGATCGACCGGCTGCGCAGCCAGCTCGAGGCCGCGCGCCAGTCGCTGCGGCAGATGCGCGACGACGTGCTGCCCGCCGCCGAGAGCGTGGCCGCCAGCGCCGAGTTTGCCTACAGCAAGGGCGCCACCGGCGTGCTCGACCTGCTCGATGCGCGCCGCGCGCTGCGCCAGACCCGGCTCGACGCCGTCAATGCGCAGGGCGAGTACGCCAGGGCGCTGTCGGCCTACCGCGCCGCGCTGCAGACCTCCACCACCGCCGCCGCCCCGGTGTCGCAGGCACGTCCCTGAACCCGCAGTTCCAGCGCTTTCTTCATGTCCCTCCTGTCAAGCATGTTCCGCCGCATGTCCTGCAAGCCGTTCTTCGCCGCCTTGTCCGCACGCCGATCCACCCTTTGTGCCATGTCCCTGTGCGCGCTGGCGCTGGCCGCATGCGGCAAGCCTGAAGCGCCCAAGGCCGATGACGATCCCAGGGTCAGCGGCAACACCATCCAGTTCCCCGCCAGCGTGAAGACGCTGCCCGGCATCGCCGGCGAAGCGGCCAGGACCGGTGGCGAACGCATGCTGAGCCTGCCCGGCCGGCTGGTGTGGAACGAGGACAAGACCGTGCGTGTCTCGACGCCATTTGCGGGGCGCGTGACCGAGATCCTGGTGCAGCCCGGCAGCACAGTAAAGGCCGGCCAGCCGCTGGCGAACCTGACCTCGCCCGACTTCGGCGTGGCCCAGGCCGATGCGCGCAAGGCCGCCGCCGACAGCGCGGTGGCCGCCAAGGCGCTGGCACGGCAGCGCGAGCTGTACGGCGCCGGCATCATCGCGCAGAAGGAACTGGAGCAGGCCCAGGCCGACGCCGCCCGCGCCGCTGCCGACCTGCAGCGCACGCAGGCGGCGCTGCGCCAGTACGGCGCGGCTGCAGGCGGCAGCGACGGCGTCAACCAGCGCTTCGCGCTGCGCAGCCCGATCGACGGCCTGGTGGTGGAGCGCAATATCAATCCCGGCATGGAACTGCGCCCTGACCAGCAGCCAAACGCGCCGCTGTTCCTGGTGACCGATCCCACCACGCTGTGGGCCCAGGTCGATGCCAGCGAGGCCGACCTGAGCCTGTTCAAGCCCGGCGTCAGCGTGCAGCTGAGCACCACCGCTTATCCCGGCGAAATGTTTGCCGGCACCGTGGTCAAGATCGCCGACTATGTCGATCCCACCGCGCGCAGCATCAAGGTGCGCCTGGCGGTGCCCAATCCCGACCGCCGCCTGAAGGCCGAGATGTTCGTCACCGCAAAACTGCCGGCGGCGTCGTTCCAGGGCATCGCGGTGCCGTCCAAGGCCGTGTTCCTGGCCGACAACCGCAACTATGTGTTCGTGCGCACCGCCGCCAACAGCTTCGAGCGCCGGCAGGTGCGCGTGGGCGTCACGCTGCCCGGCACCACCGAACTGCTGGAAGGCGTGAAGGATGGCGAGACCGTGGTGACCGAAGGCAACCTCTACCTGCAGGACATCCTGCGCGATGCCACCGCCGTCAACGCGGCGCGTGCCGCCGAGAAGAAGTGAGGACGCCCGCCTTATGATCTCGCGCATCGTCAGCTTTGCCCTGCACCAGAAGCTCTTTGTCTGGCTGGGCCTGCTTATCTTCGTCGGCGGCGGCCTGGCCGCGTTCAAGAGCCTGCCGATCGAGGCCTTCCCCGATGTCTCTGACATCCAGGTCAACGTCATCACGCTGTACCCGGGGCGCGCCGCCGAAGAGGTGGAGCGCCAGGTCACCATCCCGATCGAAACCGCGCTGGCGGGCACGCCCAACGCGGTGCGCGTGTTCTCGCATACGCAGTTCGGCCTGTCGTTCATGATGGTGACCTTCAACGACCGCGCAACCGACGTGACCGCGCGCCAGCAGATCCTGGAGCGCCTGCGCAGCGTGGACCTGCCCGACGGCGTGCATCCCGACCTGGCGCCACTGTCCACCGCGATCGGCGAGATCTTCCGCTTCCGCCTGACGGGCAAGGGCTATTCGCCGCAGGCGCTGCGCACGCTGCAGGACTGGGTGGTCGAGAAGAACCTGCGCCAGGTGCCGGGCATTGCCGACCTGGTCACCATCGGCGGCACCATCAAGCAGTACGAGGTCAACCCCAATCTCGCGCGCATGCGCGACGCCAGGATCTCGCTGTCGCAGCTCTTCACTGCGCTGCAGCGCGCCAACGCCAACGCCGGCGGCGGGGCGGTCGCGCACGGGCGCCAGCAGTTCCTGCTGCGTTCGCTCGGCAGCTTCCGCACCTCGGCCGATATCGCCAACGTGGTGGTGGCGGAGAACAACGGTACGCCGATCCTGGTGAAGGACATTGCCGACGTGAAGGTCGGCAGCGCGCCGCCGCAAGGCCTGATGGGGCAGGACGACGAGGACGATATCGTCTCGGGCATCGTGGTGATGCGCAAGGGCGAGAACCCGTCGCTGGTGCTGGAGGCGCTGAAGAAGAAGATCGATTTGCTGGATGACCAGATCCTGCCCAAGGGCGTGAAGATCGTGCCGTACTACGACCGCTCCACGCTGATCGACAAGACCCTGCATACGGTGTTCGGCAACCTGGTGGAGGGCGCGCTGCTGGTGATGGCGGTGCTGTACCTGTTCCTGGCCAACGTGCGCGCCGCGGCGATCGTGGCGCTGGTGATCCCGCTGGCGCTGCTGTCGACCTTTATCGGCCTGACGTGGGTGGGCATCCCGGCCAACCTGCTGTCTCTGGGCGCGATGGACTTCGGTATCATCGTCGACGGCGCGGTGATCGTGGTCGAGAACATCTTCAAGCGGCTGGGCGAGCTGAAAGCGCTGCAGATCCAGGACAGCCGGGCGCGGCTGCATGCAATCCTGCAGGCCACCACCGAGGTGGGGCGCCCGACCGTGTTCTCGATGGTCATCATCATCGCCGCGCACATCCCGATCTTCACGCTGCAGCGGCACGAGGGCAAGATCTTCGCGCCGATGGCCTATACCGTGACCGGCGCGCTGATCGGCTCGCTGATCGTCTCGCTGACGGTGGTGCCGCTGTTGTGCCACCTGCTGCTGAAGAAGAACATCGCGCACGACGACAACTTCATGGTGCGCCACTGCAAGCGGCTGTACGAGCCGATGCTGGCCTGGGCGCTGGACCACAAGAAGCTGGTGGTGGGCGTGGCGCTGGGTTTGCTGGTGGCGACCGTGGGCGTGGGCAAGTTCCTTGGCAGCGAATTCCTGCCCGAGCTCGACGAGGGCTCGATGTGGGTCAGCTTCGATTTGCCGGCGTCGGTATCGATCGACGAAGCGCGCGACCAGGCCCGCATGCTGCGTGGCGTGATCCGCAAGACCCCGGAGGTCAACACCACCATCTCCAAGGTGGGCCGCCCCGACGACGGCACCGATCCCAAGCTGATCAACACGGTCGAAATCCTGGTCGACCTGAAGCCGGAGAAACAATGGCGCGACGGTTACGACAAGCGCCGCATCATCAACGAGATCAACGCCAACCTGCGCCAGTTGCCCGGCATCGAGCCCAATTTCTCGCAGCCGGTGCGCGACAACATCCTCGAGAGCATCTCGCAGATCAAGGGCCAGATCGTGATCAAGGTGCAGAGCGACAGCCTGGAGCAAAACAAGCGGGTGGCTGACCAGATCCTGGCCAACGTGCAGTCGGTCAAGGGCGTGATGCGCGCCTTTATCGACCGCGACGGCGAGCTGCCGCAGTACGTGCTGGAGTTCGACCGCGCCCAGGCCGCGCGCTACGGCATCAACGTGGCCGACGTGCAGGACCTGATGGAAACCGCGCTCGCCGGCAAGGCCGCCACCGAGCTGTGGGAAGGCGAGAAGCACTTCAGCGTGGCGGTGCGGCTGAAACCGTCCGAGCGCGCGTTGCCCAACCTGCCCAATATCTTCATGCAGACCGCCGATGGCGCGCAGGTGCCGCTGTCGCAACTGGTGAGCTTCCGTGCCGCGTCGGGCGCGATGAACATCAGCCGCGAGAACGGCCAGCGCACCACTTCGATCGGCATCTTCATCCATGACCGCGACATGGGCAGCGTGGTCAAGGACATGCAGGCGCTGGTGGCGAAGAACGTCAAGGCCGACGACGTCAAGATCAGCTGGTCGGGCGAGTTCGAGAACCAGGAGCGCGCCATGGCGCGGCTGGCGATCGTGGTGCCGCTGTCGGTGCTGGTGATCTTCCTGCTGCTGTTCAACGCGTTCAAGTCGTTCAAGAGCGCCACGCTGATCATCTCGAACATCCCCTTCGCGCTGATCGGCGGGGTGTTCGCGCTGTTCCTGACCGGCATCCCGCTGTCGGTGTCGGCGGCGATCGGCTTTATCGCGCTGTTCGGCCAGGCGGTGCTCAACGGCGTGGTGATGGTGACGTACTTCAACCAGCTGCGCGAAGAGGGCATGCCGGTGCGCCAGGCGGTGCTGACCGGCTCGATGGACCGGCTGCGCACGGTGCTGATGACCGCGCTGCTGGCGATGCTGGGGCTGTTCCCGATGGCGATCTCGCGCGCCATCGGCTCTGAGACGCAGCGCCCGCTGGCGATCGTGATCATCGGCGGGCTGATTACCGCGACGCTGCTGACGCTGATCGTGTTGCCGACGTTGTATGAATGGATGGTGGGACGCAACTGGCCGGACGAGGAGGGCGAGAAGGGGGATGAGAATGTGTTGACGCCGTCGATTTCGGCCTGACGAACACTGACGAGTCCGAAGAGGAGAGCGGTTTTGGGTGCTCCAAAGCCGCCCGAACTAGCCCAGGCAAGGTGTTCTCCCTCTCCCAGGGGGTCCCAGGGGGTCCCAGGGGAGAGGGGAGCCTGCTGCAAGCGTCTGTCGCGCCGCAGCTGTACGCCTGTCTGCCGACCCAGACATGACGTCCTCGCCCGCCCGCCGCACCGCAACCCGGTGCATCCCCTCCCGTGTGCCTTCGCCGAATCGTGATGTCGGAATAGTCTGACGCGCCTTTCGGAGCCCCTCGCCTGATTCCCCTATCCGCTGGAGCCTACGCTGTACATACGGCTAGGCCAGCAGCAGCATGCCGCCGGCCCTTTATGCGTACGCATACGCATTCACCCGGAAAAGGAGCTCGACATGATGAAGAAATGGCTATCAGCAGCAGTGTGTTCGATGATGTTTGCCGCCCCGGCTGGTTTTGCGCTGGCACAAAGCCCCGCAGCTCCGACCGCCCCAGGGACGCCGGCGACCGGCGCACGGGCCGATTATGACGCCGCGGTCAAGCAGGCTGACGCGGACTACAAGGCTGCCACCGCCAAGTGTGACGGCATGAAGAACAACGCCAAGGACGTGTGCAAGGCCGAAGCCAAGCGCGACCGCGACGTAGCCAAGGCGCAGGCGGAAGCCCGCCGCGACGGCACGCAGAAGGCGACAGCGAAGGCCGAAAAGGTCAAGGCTGACCGTGACTACGACGTCGCCAAGGAAATGTGCGACGACAAGAAGGGCAACGAAAAGGACGTCTGCAAGAAGGACGCCAAGGCCGCACATGAAAAGGCACTGACGGCTGCCAAGGTAGACAAGGCCGCGGCTACCGGTTCGCGCACGGACGTGGCGGAAGCCCGCGCCGATGCCAAGAAGGACGCCACCGACGCCGCCTACAAGGCTGACAAGGAACGCTGCGACGCGCTGTCGGGCGACGCCAAGGACAAGTGCCAGGCTGACGTCAAGGCCAAGTACGGCAAGTAAGCGCCAGGCAAAACCTTCGCATGCCATCCCGCCGGCCGTTGGCGGATCATCGACCGACTCACTCGCGGACGGGCCGCTGCTAACGGCGGCCCACACCGCCACCGCATGTAGGAGCAGATCATGAACTGGGACCAGATCGAAGGCAAGTGGGAACAGGCCAAGGGCAAGGTCAAGGAAAAGTGGGGCAAGCTTACCGACGACGACATCGCGCAGATCAATGGCAAGCGCGACCAGCTCGCCGGCCGCATCCAGGAGCGCTATGGCTACACCAAGGAGCGCGCCGAGGAAGAAATGAAGGAATGGGAGCGCGACGTCCGCTGGTAAGCGGCGCTTCGTGACAGCAGCAGGACGGCGGGGCGCCAGCGGGCGCCCCGCCGTTTTGTTGTGCGCACGCTCCGCTACCCCCCTGAAGAGGGCAGTTGCTGTGGATTAAGCGCGCGTTAGCTCAGAATGCAACCGAATGATGCACACGCCGCTCGCGTACGGCATACCATGTCGCGTCGCGGTCGGGCACGCCGGCCATCGGTCCGGCATGCCATGCCGCCTTGCCAGTCTCGCCCTGTTCCCCCACTGCATGTACGCTGCCTTGCCCGCCTTCGTCTCGTCGACTTTCCTTGGTTACGGCCTCTACGTGCTGGTGACCAAGGGCGTGACGCGCGTCTCGGCTTCGTTCTTCCTGCTGTGCGTGACCACGTTTGCCTGGCAGGGCACCTGGGTGTTCCTGTTTCAGGCCGCGCACCCGGACGTGGCGCAATTGCTGGCCCGCCTCGGCTACCTGTTCATCCTGTTCCTGCCGACCACGTTCTACCACTTCATCGCGGAAGTCACCGAGCGCCGCCAGGAGCGGCCGCTGCTGCTGGCCTCGTACGGCATGAGCCTGGTGCTGGCGGTGCTGCTGCTGAGCACGGACCAGGTGGTGTCGGGCTACTACACCTATTTCTTCGGCGAGTATCCCAAGGCCGGGCCCCTGCATCCGCTGCACCTGGTGCAGACCTTGCTGGTAGCACTGCGCAGCGCGTGGATCCTGGCGGAAGAGCGCCAGAATGCCGCGGCCGAACGGCGCAAGCGCTACAACCTGTGCCTGGTCGCGGTGCTGCTCTACTCGCTGGCGGGGGTCGACTATGCGGTCAATTACGGCATCACGTTCTATCCGCCCGGCGTGGTGTTCGTGGCAGGCAGCCTCGGCATCCTGGCGGTCAGCGTGGTGCGTTACGACCTGATGCACCCGTATTCGCTGGCGGCCACCGTCGCGCATGAAGTGCGCACGCCGCTGGCGACCATCCGCATGCAGGCGCAGGAACTGGCGCGTGCGTGGCCGCAGCTGCTGCAGGGCTACCGGCTGGCGGTCGAACACGGGCTGTGCGAGGACCGCCTGCGGCCCGGGCAGCTCGAGCGCGTATCGAGCCTGGTCGGTGCCATCACGCGCGAGGTGGACGGCACCAGCACCGTGATCGACATGGCGCTGGCCTCCGTCACGCTGGAGCGTCTGGACCGCAGCACCTTTGCGCCGCACGGCATTGCCGACTGCGTGCAGGCCGCGCTGGAGCGCTTTCCGTTCCAGGGCGAGGAGCGCGGCTGCGTGCAGGTGCGCGGCATCGATGCGGGCTGGCGTTTCGTCGGCTCCGACACGCTGCTGGTCTACGTGCTGTTCAATCTGCTCAAGAACGCGCTGCATGCCCTTCGCGCGCACGGCGGCGGGCGCATCGATATCACCGGCGCCACCGAGGGCCAGTACCACGTGATCCGCTTTCGCGACACCGGCCCCGGCATCCCCGCCGACGTGATGCCGCGCATCTTCGATCCGTTCTTCTCCACCAAGGCGCATGGCAGCGGCTCGGGCCTCGGGCTGGCGTTCTGCCGGCGCGTGCTCGAGACCTTCGGCGGGCGCATCGACTGCGAGTCGGTGCCGGCCGTGCACACTACCTTCACGCTGCGGCTGCCGCGCTTCACCGCGATGGCCGACACCCGCCTGCGCACCAGCACCGCCGGCTGACCCGCGGCCGGCGGTACTGAATTCAGGTCCGTCCGGTTTCAGCCGGACGCAGGTCCAGTTCGAAGCCCGCGATTTCAGCTCGCAAATTGCGGCAGCGCCAGTTCATATTCCCTGACCCGCTCGATGATGCCCGCCGGAAAGCGCGAGATGCGCTTCTGGCGGTCGGCAAAGACGATCTGCTGGTAGCCCAGCGAAACCGGCTTGCCGCCCACGCAGAAGCGGAACAACAGGTACGCCGAGCATTGCCTGACCTGGAACGTGTTCAGGTAGCAATCCACGCGCTGGAACGGGAAGGTTTCCTCGACATACTCCTGGTGCGCGCGCTTGGTCACGAAGACGCCGCCGGCGGCCAGCAGGTTGTCGTGAATGCATTCATGGAACCAGCGCTCCCGGCAGATGCCCTGCCACTCGAAGTAGCGGGCGAAATAAGTATTCATAAAGGCATTGGAATCCTTCAGGTAGATATCGATCGCATGGTGGAAGGTCTTGTGCGTGCCCGTCTCTGGCGCGCCCGGCTCAGCGAAGGCCGTACCGCGGTTCAGGACATGGGGGATCACGTCTCGCATCAACATGGGTTGACTCCTTGAGATGGCTGCAAGCGGCAGCCACGCGGTGCCCCGGGGGAAAGGTCGGGGCATGGTGGCATTCTGTCCGCTTGGTTGTGGGCGAGGAGGGCGCCGAAGTGGGGTTCCGGGCTACGGAAACGCGTGGTGCCGGAAAGGGAAAAACGGCAAAAAACGCCGGATTCATCGGCGCTTATCAAGCGGATGACGTGGCGGAAGAAGCGCATGTCGTCGCGTTAACCCTAGTGGTCTAGATTTGTAGACTTTTATAAAGTCAGGTGATCCATGCCGCCCGTGACGGGCGGCTTCGCACTTCTATCCGCCCCCACGACTCCAACGCCGAATGGCAGCCACCCCCTCCAGCGACCTGCTGTCGCGCAGCCGCCAGCCGGTCTACCTGCAGCTCGCCACCATCTTCCGCCGCCAGATCGAGAGCGGCGCCTGGCGCCAGGGCGAACGCATTCCCTCGCTCGACCAGCTCTGCCGGCAGTACGGCGTGGCGCGCATGACCATGCACCATGCCT
Source organism: Cupriavidus necator (assembly GCF_040578825.1). Lineage (GTDB taxonomy): Bacteria > Pseudomonadota > Gammaproteobacteria > Burkholderiales > Burkholderiaceae > Cupriavidus > Cupriavidus necator_E. Next base: position 27,897 of record NZ_JBEFLI010000014.1, read on the forward strand.
TGTCGATGCTCGATGAAGAAGGGCTGGTCGAGCGGTCGCGCGGGCGCGGCACTTTCGTCAAGGCACCGTGCCGCGCGCGCCGCCAGGTGTCGCTGTCGACGAGCTGGGACGAGGCGGTGGCCGTGGGCGGGCAGCTCGATACCGAGGCCATGGTCGAGTCAGCCGGCAACGTGCCGCTGCCCGCCGACCTCGGCATGCCATGCAGCGCGGCGCGCGCAACCGACTACCACTTCCTGCGGCGCCTGCACCGGCTCGACGGCCGGCCCTTCGCGGTGGGCGAGGTCTATATCGAGGCGGGCCTGTTCGCGCGCGAACCCGAAGCGTTCCGCCAGGGCGCGTCGGTGCCGGTGCTGGACCGCTTCCCGGGCTTGTCGGTCAGCACCGCGCGCCAGCGGCTGTCGATCGTCGCCGCCGGCGCCGAGTCGGCCGGCGCGCTGGCGCTGGCCGTGGGCGCGCCGGTGGCCGAGCTGCGCCGCTATGCCTGCGTGCCGCGCGCCCGCGGCGAGCTGATCGTCTACTACGCCCGCATCGAATTCCCGACCGAATACGTCTGCCTGGATTTCGACCTGCTGGCACCGCGGCCGCGCCGCGCCTGAGTTCCTTTGCCCAATTCCCAAAGCCAACCCTAGCCAACCCGAGACATGGATAACGCCCCATCGATGAACGGCGCCGAGAGCCTGGTCAAGACCCTGCTCGCCAACGGCGTGGATACCTGCTTTGCCAACCCCGGCACCAGCGAGATGCACTTCGTCGCGGCGCTCGACCGCATCCCCGGCATGCGCTGCGTGCTGGGCCTGTTCGAAGGCGTGGTCACCGGCGCGGCCGATGGCTATGCGCGCATGGCGGATAAGCCCGCCGCCACGCTGCTGCATTGCGGCCCGGGCCTGGCCAACGGCCTTGCCAACCTGCACAACGCCCGCCGCGCGCAGACGCCGGTGGTCAATATCATCGGCGACCAGGCCACCTATCACCGGCCGCTGGATGCGCCGCTGACCGCGGATACCGAGGGCTGGGCCCGCCCGGTCTCGGTGTGGACGCGCACCGCCACGCGCGCGGCGTCGGTCGGTGCCGATGCCGCCGCGGCGGTGCAGGCCGCCTGCGCGGCACCGGGCGGCGTCGCCAGCCTGATCCTGCCGTCCGATGTGTGCTGGGACGCGGGCGGCGTGGTGGCGGATCCGCTGCCGCCGCTGCCGGTGCCCAGGGTTTCGCCCGACGCCGTACAGCAGGCCGCGCGCGTGCTGCGCGCGGGCCAGCCCACGCTGATCGTGCTGGCGGGCAGCGCGCTGCGCGAGGCGCCGCTGGCCGACGCGCACCGCATCGCCGCCGCCACCGGCGCGCGGCTGATCACGCCGATGTCCAATGCACGCGTGTCGCGCGGACGCGGACGCCTGGCGGTGGATCGCGTGCCGTACTCGGGCGATGTCGCGCGCGACAAGCTGGCCGGCATCCGCAACGTGATCCTGGTGGGCGCGCCGGCGCCGGTGACGTTCTTCGCCTACCCGGGCAAGTCGCCGCGCCCGTATCCGGAAGAGGCGGCCGTGCATGTGCTGGCACGCCCCGAGGAAGATCTCGCCGAGGCGCTGGCGCGGCTGGCCGATGAACTGGGCGCGCGCAACGCGCCGCTGCCCGCGACGGATGCATCCGTAATCACCGAGCCCGCGCGCGGCGCGGTCACCTCCGAGAACGTCGCGCGCACGCTGAGCGCGCTGCTGCCCGACCAGGCCATCGTGGTCGAAGAGAGCGTCAGCTTCGGCCGTGCGTTCTATCCCGGCACGGTCCACGCGGCGCCGCACGACTGGCTGCAACTGACCGGCGGCGCCATCGGCGACGGCCTGCCGCTGGCCGTGGGCGCGGCCGTGGCCGCACCCGGCCGGCGCGTGGTGTCGTTGCAGGCCGACGGCTCGGCGATGTACACGCTGCAGTCGCTGTGGACCATGGCGCGCGAACAGCTCGATGTGACCGTGGTGCTGCTGGCCAACCGCAAGTACGCGATCCTGCTGAGCGAGCTGGCGGGCGTGGGGGCGAATCCGGGCAAGACGGCAATGGATATGCTGGACCTCGGCAATCCTGATCTCGATTGGGTCAAGCTGGCCAATGGCATGGGGGTCGAGGGCGCCCGGGCGCAGGATATGGAGACGTTTGCCGACTTGTTCCGGATGGCCAATGGGCGCAAGGGGCCGTTTTTGATTGAGTTGGTGATTTGAGGGCCTGCGAGCCGGAGTGAGGCGACGACGCCTCGTCGACCACCGGCCGGTCCCCTCTCCCGCCTGCGGGAGAGGGGAGAAAACAGCGGGTGCTCGAAAACGCTGCGCATCCCCTTTCCGCATTCAAAAATCCACCCTTCCGCAGAAGCGAATTGCTGCGACGCACAGACTGCGTCAAGCTCATGCTGTGCCATGGCAAGCCATGGCGGCACCATTCAAAGTGAAGGAGACACCATGCCCCACCAGCAAGCGGCGGCGGGTCCGGACAAGGTCTATGCGGAAATGCTCGCCGAGGGCCAGTTCCGCATCCAGCATTGCCAGGACTGCCAGCGCCATGTATTTTTCCCGCGCAATATCTGCCCGCACTGCGGCGGCGACACGCTTGCCTGGGTCGCGCCCAAGGGCACCGGCACGGTCTATTCCACCAGCGTGATCCGCCGCAAGCCGGACGCCGGCGGCGACTACAACGTCGTGCTGGTCGACCTGGATGAAGGCGTGCGCATGATGAGCCGCGTGGAAGGCATTGCGCCCGCCAGCGTGCGCATCGGTATGCGCGTGAAGGCACGCGTGGCGCAGGACCAGGAAGGCGAGGCCGCTCTCGTCGTGTTCGATCCGGTGGAGGGCTGAGGCATGAGTCTGACTAATTTGCGCGGCAGCGTCGCCATCGTCGGTGTCGGCCAGGCGGGCCTGGGCGAAGCCCACGGCAAGACCGAAATGGAAATCCTGGTGGAGGCCGCCAAGGCCGCGGTCAAGGATGCGGGCATGTCGATGCGCGACATCGACGGCATCGCCACCGCCAGTGTCGGCGCCACCATGTGGGTGATGCCGGTGGCCGAGTACCTCGGCATCAAGCCCAGGTTTGTCGACAGCACCATGATCGGCGGTTCCAGCTTCGTCTCGCACATGCTGCCCGCGATGATGGCGCTGGAGTCCGGCCAGTGCGACGCCGTGCTGGTCTGCTATGGCAGCAACCAGCGCACCTCGACGGTCGGCCGCGCCGGCATCTCGAAGGTGCGCGCGGTGCTCGATCCGCAGCCGTACGAGCATCCGTACAATCCGCTGTCGCCGATCACCTCGTACGCACTCGCCGCGGCGCGCCATATGCACCAGTACGGCACCACGCGCGAACATCTGGCCGAAGTCGCCGTGGCCGCGCGCAAGTGGGCGCAGCTGAACCCCGAAGCGATGATGCGCGACCCGCTCAGCATCGACGACGTGCTGGGCGCCCGCATGGTGTCCGACCCGCTGTCCGTGCGCGACTGCTGCCTGGTCACCGACGGCGCCGGCGCCTATGTGATGGTGCGCGCCGATCGCGCCAAGGACCTGGCGAAGCCGCCGGTGTATGTGCTGGGCAACGCCACCGCCACGTGGCACCGCCAGATTTCCTGCATGCCCGACCTGACCGTCACCGCCGCCAGGGAGTCCGGCGAGCGCGCCTTCGCCATGGCTGGCCTGAAGCCGTCTGATGTGGATGTGGCCGAGCTCTACGATGCCTTCACCATCAACACGCTGCTGTTCCTGGAAGACCTGGGCTTCTGCGCCAAGGGCGAGGGCGGCCACTTCGTCAGCGGCGGCGGCATCGCGCCGGGCGGGCGCCTGCCGGTGAATACCAACGGCGGCGGGCTGTCCTGCGTGCATCCTGGCATGTACGGCATGTTCATCACCATCGAGGCGGTGCGCCAGTTGCGCGGCGAATGCGGCGAACGCCAGGTCAAGGATGCCGAGGTGGCGGTCGTGCATGGCAACGGCGGCACGCTGTCGAGCCAGGCGACTGCGATCCTGGGTACCGCGGCCACGCTGTAACCACAGGGCTGCAAAAACAACGCGGCGGCGGGGACCATCCCCGCCGCCGCGTTGTTTTATCCCGCGCGGGATGCGTGCAGACCGCTAACCTGCGTACGCGCGCTGCAGCCCGTCAATATCCAGCTTGACCATATTCATCATCGCCTGCATCACCCGCGCGGACCTGACCGGGTCCGGGTCCTGCAGCAGCTCGCCCAGCACCACGGGCACCACCTGCCACGACACGCCGAAGCGATCCTGCAGCCAGCCGCATTGCTGGATGGTGCCGCCGGCGCTGAGCTTGTCCCAGTAATCGTCCACTTCCTCCTGCGTCGCGCACTTGATAAAGAACGAGATCGCCGGCGTGAAGGCGAAATGCGGCCCGCCGTTGATCGCCATGAATTCCTGGCCTTCCAGCTCGAACGACACGCTCATCACCGAGCCCTTGGCGCCGGGCCCGGCGTCGCCGTAGCGCATCACCGTGCCGGGGCGCGAATGGCGGAAGATGCCGGTGTAGAACTCCATGGCCTCTTCGGCCTGGTCGTTGAACCACAGGAACGGGCTGATCTTTTGCATGGTGACTCCTGGACGGTGGCGCGGAGCTATCTAGGATAGGTCGATTCGCCCCCGCTGCAAGCCGGGCCGCGGCATCGCGGCGTGACCGCCGCCGCACTCGCCGGCTGTCGTCTGTGGTGCCTGTGCATCCGGATCGCGTCGGGGTCAGCGTGCGGGGCATCCCGCCTTCCATGCGGGAAGCAGCGCGCCGTCCCGAGCGAAGCGGAACTGGCCGTCGAGGTAGCCCAGCCCGAACAGCGTCAGCACCTGTGTGTAGTAGCCCGGCTGGCCATTGGGCTCGCGCTGCGCCAGTTCGCGTGTGCGCCATACCTGCGCGTTGGCGAGACTGGTGCGGCCAAGCGCGGCCAGGTAGGGCGCGACCGCGGCGGAGAAGCCGCCGTTGCCGGCATTGGGTCCTGGCTGGCCGGTCTGCGTATCGACACGCTCGGGCGGATAGCCCCGCGCCGCGACGAAATCGGCCAGCGGCGTGAAGGTGCGCAACAGCGCTGCGCGCCTGGGCTCGTCGCGGTCAAGCATGCCGGCCCACAGGTAGACGCGGATCGCGTTGTACGCGCTCTCGGCACGTGTTGGCGCATCAGGCAGGAAGCCGCGGCCGGTCTCGTACTCGACCCAGTCCGGCGAGAACCCGCGTGGCGCCGTCTCCAGCATCAGCCGTGCGGAGGTCTCCACCAGCTGTTGCCACGCCGGTTCATCGGGCATCAACGCGGCCAGACGCCGCATGACCTGCAGCGGCACGTAGCCGGGGTTGAGGCGCCAGCGCTGCGCGGCCAGCCTGAAGCCCTGCGGCGCGGGCAGCACGGTGCGGCCGAGCCCGGGCAGCACAGCCGTTTCCTCGCGCAGGATGCGCCGCGCAAGCTGCGTGCCGAGCGTGGTGAAGCGCGGCTCGTGCCAGAGACGGCCGGCTTCGAGCAGGGTGTAGGCGATCCACAGGTCGGCATCCGCGGCTGGTTTGGCATCGATCACGCCCCAGCCATCGCTGCCGGGCTTGCCGGCCTGTGCCGCCTGCGCGGTCTGCTCCGCCGTCAGCTTGCCCCAGATCCACGCCGGCAGATGGCCGCCCAGGTTGCCCTGTGCCAGGTGGCTCTCGGTCCAGGCGAGCAGCATGTCGAAGGTGGCGCGATCGTTGGCCGCGAGCGCGAAGAACAGGGCGTAGGCCTGGCCTTCGGAGACCGTGATCTGCTTTTCTGCGTGGCGGTCGATCACGCGGCCGTCGGCGCTGAGCAGGTCTTGCTTGAAGGCGTCCCAATCGGGCCACTTGCAGGTGCCGGCGCTGGCCGGGGCCGGCGCAGCGGCCACCGCCAGCGCCGCGCCGGCCAGCGCAGCCGCCGCCAGCCATCGGGTCAGGCCCGTCAGCGTGTGCCGCATGTCAGCTCTGCCAATCGATGTGAAATTCGAACCAGTGTAGACGTAAAAGCGACGTAAAAGCACCCGAGGCTCGATTGGAAAAGCGCAAACGCCGCCCCCTTGCGGGAGGCGGCATTTTGTTGTCAGGTGGCCAGGCGCCTGAAGGTTCGATGCGCGGCGTCGCCTATCCCTTGCGCCGCGGCATCTGCCTCACCCGCAGCTCCCGTCCGCCACACAGACGCCGTGCACCACCATCTCGCCCATGAAGTCCATGGATGCCTGGTCCGCGATCGCTTCGCGCAGCGCTTCCAGCGCGGCATCGTGGGCATCGCTGGCATCGCCGGCCGCCAGCGGGGTGTCATGCCAGCGCCGCGGTACGGCGGCGGGGTCGATATCGACGCCCGCACCCGTGGCCAGCGTTGCCAGCACCGCGGCTTCCGCCGCGGCCATGGCGGCGGCGGACAGGTCCCTGGCGGTCCCCTGGCCGAAACTGTCGAATACCTGGCCCGGCGGCCCGCCCAGCAGCTTCCACAGCGCCAGCTCGGTCAGCGGCGAGCAGTTCACGATGCGCCCGCCCAGCACAAGCCCATGCAGCCGCTGGCGGTTCGGTTCGCCGTGCGCGAGACCGCCCTCGCAGCGGACCATCAGCGCGCCGCCTGGTACCCCGGCAAGGCGGAATGCGCCTTTGGCATCGGCCGTTGGCTGCCGCATTTGGCCCTGCGTGTCGCGCAACTGCACGGTGGCGCCTGCCAGCGCGGCGCCGACTGCCGCGGTGCCGCTCACTTCCTGTGCGTGGTCATCCCCGCATGCCGCGACTGCTGCGGCCCCGCATGCGAGCACGAGGTGGCGCCAGGTTCGAAGGTGCTTGCCCATGGTATCGGTGCTCAAGGGGCCAGCGTGGCCAGCTCGCGGCGCGAGCGGTTGAACAGGCCGCGCGCCAGCGGCGTCGGGCGGAAATCGACCTCAAGCGGCGAGATCGTGATGAACCTGGCCAGGAACGCGGGGGTCTCGGCAATGCGCGCCAGCGCTGCCTGTTCGGTCTCCGGCGCGCCCACGTCGATCGATACCGTGCTGTCGGCATTGCGCTTGTAAGCCGTGGTAAAGGAGTCCACGGTGCCAGGGGTGGTCAGGCGCACCCCGGCCGGGGTGCCGCCGCCACCGACGGGGTAGTTGATGCTCAGCGGATGGGCCACCGGCAGCAGCGGCTGGCCGGCGGGGCGCGTGGCTTCCAGGCTGGCGATCACGCGGGTGAGGAAGGCCCCGGCCTTGGGGAACGCTGCCAGCGTGCTGGCAAAGCCGGTGCGTGCTTCGGCAAAGTCCACACCGACGCTCAGCGCGATGCCGGGTACGCCGCGGCGCGCGGCGAACAGCACGTTCATCACCGTGCCGGAGTGCGGGATCGAATCCGACAGGTTCTCGCCGAAATTGGCTCCGGAGACAACCAGGTCCGGCGTGAAGCCGCTTTCGGGTCCGACGATCTTCAGGCCCACGGCGGTGGCATCGACCGGCGAGCCGCTGCCGAGGTAGTCCGGGTTGGTGGCGTTGAGCGCGCTGCCCGTGGCAAAGGTGGTCTTGACCCGGTGCACGCAGAACGTGTCGGCGTTGCCGGCGAGCGGCTCGACCACCAGCCGGGTGCGGCCATCGGGCACGGCATAGGCAGCGCCCGATCCGCTCTGGTTGGTGGCCGGGCCGACCGTGATCACACGATGTCCTGCGTCCTGCAGCGCCTTGCGGACCGCGGTGATGCCCGGCGCGGCGCAGCCGTCGTCATTGGTCAGCAGGATACTGAGCGCATGGGCAGGGCTGGCCGCCGCCAGTGCCGTGGCAGCGATGGCCAGGCTGGCGAGCCGCGGACGGGCACGAAATCTGAGCATGGGAACCTGTCTCCTTTCTTTTTTACGTGATGAAAGCTGTGGAAAGCCATGGTGGAAGCGGCGGCGGCCGTGCTTACGGCACCGGCAGGCCCCGTTCGCGCGCCAGCGTGATCGCCGTATCCTCGATCATGTCCTCCTGCCCGCCCACCAGCCGCTGCCGGCCGAGCTCGACCAGGATCTCGCGCGCGGGAATGCGGTACTTGGCCTCGGCGCGCTTGGCGAACAGCAGGAACGACGAATACACGCCGGCATAGCCAAGCGTCAGCGCGTCGCGGTCGATGCGGATAGGCTGGTCCATGATCGGCACCACCAGGTCCTCGGCCACGTCGGCGATGCGGAATACGTCCACGCCGGTCTCGATGCCCATGCGCTCGCACACGGCCACCAGCACTTCCATCGGCGTATTGCCGGCACCGGCGCCCAGTCCCGCGGCGGCGGCATCGATGCGGCTGGCGCCGCAGGCGATCGCGGCGAGCGAATTGGCCACGCCCATGGCGAGGTTATGGTGCCCATGGAAGCCCAGTTCAGTCTCCGGGCGCAGCGCCTGCCGCACCGCGGTCAGCTTCGCGGTGACATCGTGCGGCAGCATGTGGCCGGCGGAGTCGGTGATGTACAGGCAGTTGGCACCATAGCTTTCCATCAGCAGCGCCTGTTCCACCAGCGTCTGCACCGGCGCCATGTGCGCCATCATCAGGAAGCCCACGGTATCCATGCCGAGCTTGCGCGCCATGCCGATATGCTGTTCCGAGACATCGGCCTCGGTGCAGTGCGTGGCCACGCGGATGGTATGCACGCCGATGTCATGCGCCATGCGCAGGTGATCGACGGTGCCGATGCCGGGCAGCAGCAGCGCGGAGACGCGCGCCTGCTTCAGTTCGCCCAGCACCGCGCGCAGGTATTCCTCGTCGCTGTGCGCGGGAAAGCCATAGTTGACCGAGGCGCCGCCGAGGCCGTCGCCGTGCGTGACTTCGATCAGCGGCACGCCGGCGGCGTCCAGTCCGCGGGCGATGCCCTTCATCTGTTCCAGCGAGATCTGGTGGCGCTTCGGGTGCATGCCGTCGCGCAGGGTCATGTCGTGCAGGGTGATGCGTTGGACCATGGCGGGCTCCTCAGGCGGTGGCGCTGGTGTTGGCGGTGTTGGCGGCCGGGTGGCCGCTGCCGGCGCGCATGGCCGCGGCGATGCACTCGGCGGTGCGGGCAGCGGCGGCGGTCATGATGTCCAGGTTGCCGGCATACTTCGGCAGGTAGTCGCCCAGGCCCTCCACCTCCAGGAAGATCGAGACGCGCTTGCCGTCGAACACCGGCCCGTTCTTGAGCGTGTAGCCGGGCACGTACTTGCGCACCTCGGCGATCATGTCGTGCACCGACGCGGTGATCGCGGCAACGTCGGGCGCATCCTCGGTCAGGCAATGGATGGTGTCGCGCATGATCAGCGGCGGCTCGGCGGGGTTGATCACGATGATGGCCTTGCCCTGGCGCGCGCCGCCCACGGCCTCGATCGCGCCCGCGGTGGTGCGGGTGAACTCGTCGATATTGCGGCGCGTGCCGGGCCCCACCGAGCGCGACGACACTGTCGCCACGATCTCGCCATAGGCCACCGGCTGCACGCGCGACACGGCATACACCATGGGGATGGTGGCCTGCCCGCCGCACGTGACCATGTTGACGTTCCTCTCGTTGCTGCCGATGTGGGCCTCCAGGTTGACCGGCGGCACGCAGAACGGCCCGATCGCCGCGGGCGTGAGGTCGATCACGCGCACGCCGCGCGCGGTCAGCCTGGCGGAGTGCTCGGCATGGACGTAGGCAGAGGTGGCATCGAAGGCGATGCGGATATCGTCGGCTTCCAGGTGCGGCAGCAGGCCGTCGATGCCGTCGCTGGTGGTCTTCAGCCCCAGCTCGCGCGCACGCGCCAGCCCTTCTGAGGACGGCTCCACGCCGACCATCCAGACCGGTTCCAGGATGTCGCTGCGGCGCAGCTTGTAGAGCAGGTCGGTGCCGATATTGCCGGGCCCGATCAGGGCACATCGGATCTTGTTCATGGTGTCTCGCGTGGCAAGGTCAGGGAGTCAGGAAAGTCGTGAAGTCAGCAGAACACGGCGCTGCAGCCGCCGATGCCGGTGATGTGCATGGACAGCCGGTCGCCGGCCTGCACGGGAATCAGCGCCGCCAGCGAACCCGACAGGATGGTCTCGCCGGCCAGCAGGGGGATGCCGAAGCTGCCCAGCGTGTTGGCCAGCCATGCCACCGCATCGGCGGGATGCCCCAGCGCGGCGCTGCCCAGGCCCGTGGCCACGCATGCGCCGTTCTTCTCGAGCGTCATCGCGCACGCGCCCAGGTCCAGCGCGTGCGGGCTGACGCGTTCGTGGCCAAGCACATAGACGCCGCACGAGGCGTTGTCGGCCACGGTGTCCTCGATGCGGATGCGCCAGTCCCGGATACGCGAATCCACGATCTCGAAGCACGCCGCCACCGCTTCGGTGGCGTCGAGCACATCGTCGCGGGTCACGTTCGGGCCGCGCAGGTCGCGCCGCAGGAAGAAGGCAATCTCGCCCTCGGCGCGCGGCTGGATCAGCGACGCCGCGGGAATGGGTTGCCCGGCGGCGTATTGCATGCTCTGCAGCAGGATGCCGAAGTCCGGCTGGTGCACGTCCAGCATCTGCTGCACGGCTTGGCTGGTCACGCCGATCTTCTTGCCCGTGACGCGGTCGCCTGCGGCCAGCCGGTGGGCAATGAAGCCTTGCTGGATGCGGTAGGCAGCGCGGACATCGAGTCCCAGTCCGCGGCCGCTGAGCGGCGGCACCGGCGTGCGCGTGACAAGCGCATGGTGAAGTTCGTTGCTGAGCGTGGTGAGCAGGTCGGCGTTCATGGCAGGGGAAGGTCGGGCCGCATTGCCGCGGCGGCAGCGCGCCGCGGCAGAGCGGTTCGGACGAAGGTCAGGACGAAGGTCAGGACGAAGGTCAGAACGAGTATTTCGCGTTAAAGGCCACGTAGTCGCGGTCAGCCAGCGGACGGTTGGTGATGTTCGCCCCGCCGATAAACGCGGCATAGGTCAGGTTGAGCTCCAGGTTGTTCAGGTACTTGAAGGTCAGCCCCACGCTGGCGCGCTTGTCGCCATAGCCCATCAGCGTGCCGAAGGCGCCGGCCACCGCCGACTGGCCGCTGAATTGCTGCGCGTAGGTGAGCGGCACCGTCAGGTCCCAGCCATCGAACACATTGTTGTAGGTCAGCGACCAGCCCACCTGGAACGCCGCCGAGTTGCGGGTGTTCGCCAGCTTGCTGAAGCCCATTACCGGGTCGACGTCCAGGACGTGCAGGTAGGCGACTTCGCCCAGCAGCGACTGCGAGTCGGCCAGGAAGGTCGGGCCCAGCGAATAGATGGCGGAGAGCTGGCCCTGCAGCGCCTTGCCGCGCGTCGCGGTGGGCGCGCCGGCCACGTCCACCAGCATCGGCACGCCGTCCTTGTAGCTGACTTCACCGGCGACGTTGGCGCCCAGCACCTGCGTGGAGAAGCTGGCACCGGTCAGGTTGATGCCGCCGAAGTACTTCTGCTGGTACTGCAGCGTGGGGAAGAGCGAAGTGACCACGCTCGGGTTCTTGTCGTGGTAGCGCAGCTGGTAGAGCCCGATCTCGGTGCCTTCGAACACGCGCCAACGCGCGCCAACGCCCCACTGCCCCCAGTTGGACGGGCGGATATCGGGGCCGCGCGGGATATTGAACCCCGGCCCGATGATGAACTCCGCACCGGGGCCCACCACGTCGGTGGTGCTGAAATAGCTGCCCGGGGCGAACAGCTGGTTCGGCTTGTAGGTGAACTGGTAATAGCCCATCACGCTGAAGGCCGGCGTGACCTGCAGCTGCAGCGACGCCTGCGGCACCGGCAGCAGGATGTCCTTGACCTCGGCGCCCGGCACAAAGGCCTTGGTCGCATCGGCAGGGCCTTGCGCGCCGGCGATGTTGGCGAAGTAAAGGCTCTCGCCCCAGGCGACCACCTGGTTGCCCAGCTTGAAGCTCAGCTGCGTGCCGCCGATCGGGGTCGTGCCATAGACATAGGCATCGAGCAGTTGCGCGCGGTGCTCGTGATAGTCGCGCGCGGAACCGGTGAACTGGTTGAACGGGCCGCTGTGGTTGACCGTGAACGGCGCATTGTTGGCATTGGTACCGCTGTAGGCCCAGTCATAGAACACGCTGCCGCGCACCAGCGCGCCGAAGGCATCGTGCCTCAGATGCGCTTCGCCCAGCAGCGAGACACGGTTGGCGATCATGTCGCCGCGCCTGAAGTTGCGGTCGCCGTCGTCGCCGTTGATATTGGCCGGGCTCAGCAGCGTGTTGCTCTGGCGGCCGGTGCGTACCGCCGCCCCGTAGGAGGCCGTGACGCTGTAGTCGAGCGTAGTGTCGCGGCCAAGGTCGATGGTGTCGCCGGCCCGGGCGGGCGGCGCGAGCAGCGCGGCCAGTGCCGCCGCGGCAGCAATTGGCCGCAGCCGGTTGCGGCGCTGCAGTGGGCCGAGTCGTGGATGGTGCATGGTGGTCTCCCCGTGGTGTCGGTGTTGGTTCATTGCCTGGCACTTCGATTGGCGCTCGCCTGGTCGCAAGCGTAGAGAGGGGCAGCCATGCACAAATCGGCAGAACGGACTAGGCGCTTTCCCTACGGGGCAGCGCTTCAGCCGAGATTGACCGAGGCCGCCTCGAGGAAGGCCGGGCGCTCGCCGCCGCCATCGATCACGAGATTGGCGCCCGACACGTACGACGCCTGCGGCGATGCCAGGAACAGGCACGCGCCGGCGATGTCGTCTGGGTGCGCGAGCCGGCCCAGCGGCACCGTCGCCGCCATGCTGCGCAGCGCCGCGGGATCGCCGTAATGCTGCTGCTGCGAGGTTTCGGTCAGCACCATGCCCGGGCTGACCGCGGCAACGCGCACCCTGGGTGCCCATTCCACCGCGAGCGTGCGCACTGCATTGAGGATGCCGGCCTTCGCGGCACCGTAGGCCGCCGTGCCGGGCGAAGGGCGCAGCGCGCTGACGCTGCCCACGAACAGCTGGGTGCCGCCGCCCGGCTGCTGCTGCATGCGCGCGTTGGCGCGCTGCGCGAGCTGCAGGGGGGCGACGAGGTTGAGCCGGATCACCGATTCCAGCAGCCGCGGCGAAGCTTGCGCAACCAGCGCGAACGGAGAGCCGCCGGCGTTGTGGACCACCACGTCGAGGGTGGAAGTGGCCTGCGCGATCTGCGCAAGCATGGCATCGACCTGTTCGATGTCGCGGATGTCCGCGGGAAGGAAGCGGGCGCTGCGGCCGTCCGCGGCCGGCAGTTCGCTGTCGTCAGCGGGCGCGGTGCGTCCGCACACGAACACCTGCGCGCCGGCGCGCAGGAAGGCTTCGCTGATGGCGCGGCCGATGCCGCGCATGCCGCCGGTCACCAGCACGGTCTGGCCGGTGTAGTCGAATCCTGTCATGAGCTTTCCCTGGATGCATGGAGCGCCCATCGTAGGAGAAGTGGCCGTCCGGCTCGTAGTCCGAATGAACGATGCCCGGCGCCGCGGCGCTGCGCAATATGCTGGGCAAACCACCGGAGACGCCCTCATGTCCGCTACCCCGCAGCACACGCCCTCCACGACTGCCGCGCCTGCCTCGCTGCACCCGAACCTCCCGGTCGGGCGCTTCGTCACCACGTCCACCGGCCTGCGCCTGCATTGCCTGGACACCGGCAGCGGCGAGCCGGTGGTCTTTATCCACGGCAGCGGGCCGGGCGCGAGCGGGCACAGCAACTTCCGCCACAACGTGCCGGCATTTGCCGCGGCGGGCTTCCGTACCGTGGTGGTAGACCTGCCCGGGTACGGGCTGTCGTCCAAGCCGGACGATGTCGAATACACGCTGGACTTCTTCGTCGCCGCGCTGCGCGAGCAGTTGCTGGCGCTTGAACTGCCGCGCTGCGTGCTGGTAGGCAATTCGCTTGGCGGCGCCATCGCGCTGCAATACGCGCTGGACTTCCCCGAGCATGTCAGCCGGCTGGTGATGATGGCCCCCGGCGGCGTGGAAGAGCGCGAGACCTATTTCCAGATGGCGGGCATCCAGCGCATGGTGTCGCTGTTTACCGGCGGGCAGATGAACCCGGACACCATGCGGCAGTTGCTGCAATGGCTGGTGCACGACGCCAGCCTGGTCACCGACGCACTCGTCGACGAGCGCATGGCGGTGTGCCGCGCGCAGCCGCGCGAGGTGCTGGCCACCATGAAGGTGCCCAACCTGACCGGGCGGCTGCACGAGATCCGTTGCCCGGTGCTGGGCTTCTGGGGCACCGGCGACCAGTTCAATCCCGCGTCCGGCGCCGCCAGGTTCCTGAGCGGCTGCGCCGACGCGCGCTTTGTCATGATCAACCGCTGCGGCCACTGGGTGATGGTTGAGCACGCGGCCTATTTCAACCGCGAATGTCTCGGCTTCCTGGCGGATACCGCCGGGGACGGCGCGGCATAATCGGCGCCCGGGCCTGCACCACAACATCAAGGAGACATCATGGAATACCCGTATAGCCTGTTCGACCTGCGCGGCAAGGTGGCCGCCATCACCGGCGCCGCGCGCGGCATCGGCGCGGAAACCGCGCGTGTGATGGCAGCCGCCGGCGCCAAGGTCGCCGTGCTCGACGTGCTGGAAGCCGACGGCAAGGCCACGGCCGAAGCCATCTGCGCCGAAGGCGGGGAGGCCGCATTCTGGAAACTCGACGTCACCAGCGAGAGCGATGTGGCGCGCGTGTTCGCTGAGGTCGCCGCGCGTTTCGGCACCCTTGGCATCCTGGTCAACAACGCCGGCATCGAAGGGCCCAACGCGCCGACGCACGAGCTGGCGCTGGAGCAATGGCAGCAGGTGATGGCGGTCAACGTCACCGGCACCTTCCTGTGCACCAAGCACGCCATCCCGCACATGGAGCGCGCCGGCGGCGGCGCCATTGTCAATGTGTCGTCGATGTACGGCATCGCGGGCGGGCCGGACGTGCCGCCCTACCATGCGTCCAAGGCCGCGGTGCGGATGATGGCCAAGACCGATGCGCTGCTGTACGCCGGCAAGGGGATTCGCGCCAACTCGATCCATCCCGGCTATATCCGCACGCCGATGCTGGAACACGTGGCGCAGGCCTCGGGCCAGGGCGAGGCGCTGTTCGACTATCTGGGCGGGCAGACGCCCGCGGGCAAGATCGGGCAGCCGCGCGACATCGCGGCGGGCATCCTGTACCTGGTATCCGACGCGGGGCGTTATGTCACCGGCGCCGAACTGGTGATCGACGGCGGCTACACCGCGCGCTGAAGCACAGCACAAGGAAGGACATCATGGCCCAGTGCCCCGATAGCGCCGCGATGAAAGCCACGCTGCTCGCCTATGTCGAGCGCTTCAATGCCGCAGACGCGCAGGGCGTTGCCGCGCTCTACGCCGACGATGCCACCGTGGAAGACCCGGTCGGGGCGCAGCCGGTCACCGGCAAGCCGGCCATCCTGGCCTTCTACCAGCACGCCATCGGGCTGGGCGCGCGCCTGGAGGTGGTGGCGCCGCCGCGCGGTTCGCACGGCGACGCCGCGGCGCTGACCTTCGCCGTGCAGGCCCGCCTGGAAGGGAGGGCGGCGCGCATCGACGTGACCGACGTCATGACGTTCGGCGCAGACGGGCGCATCCGCAGCATGCGCGCCCACTGGGGGCCGGACGACGTGCATTTCCTGTAAGCCCGCAGCGCCGATGGCCCGCAGCAACCGCGAAAATGCCGCCGCCACGCGCGCGCGCATCCTGACCAGCGCGCAGCAGCTGATCCGGCACCGCGGCCTGCATTGCGTGACCGTGGACGATGTGGCGCGCGCCATCGGCATGACGCGCGGGGCGGTCTACGGGCACTTCCGTTCCCGCGCCGAGCTGCTGGGCGCGCTGCTGTCATGCGCGGAGGCCGACTTCGCCACCCGGCTCGCGCCGCTGGCGCGCAGCGGCAGCGGCCCAGGCGCGCTGGAGCGGGCGCTGGCCGCCTTGCTCCAGGGCGACGATCTGGCGCGCCATGTCAGCCTGCTGGCGGCGCTGCTGCAGCACAAGTGCGGCGATGCCTGCGAGCTGTGCCCGCTGCGCACGCGCGTGCTGCGGGCCGTCGGGACGCTGCGCGCAACCTTCACTGAGCTGCTGCCGGCGCCCAGCCTGGCCGGACTGCTGGTGGCGCACCTGTGGGGCCTGCTGAGCGCGCACGCCATGCACCTGGCGCCGTCCGGCCTGTCAGGCTGTGCCGCGGCGCTGGCGCATCTCTATCAAGGGCATGGCGTGGCGCCCGATGCCGCGCTGTCCGTCTCCCTTTCCTGTCGGCCTGACGCCACTTTCGATCCGCCGCTGGTGCGGGATACCCCTTAGTCCGCTCGGACGACGAGATTCAAGCCGCCGCTGACTACGATGCTTCAAAAGCCTGGATACCAATATGGCAGGCGGAGGAGACAGCGATGAAGCGGTTCGGATTTCGTTGGGCGGTGGGCCTGGCCGGGGCCGGCGCCGCAATGGGCGTGGCCTGGGCGCTGGCCGTCAACGACAGTTCTGGCGCCGCGCATGGCGGCCAGGACCACATGCCCGCTGTCAGCATGCTCTCCGCCGACCCGGCGCTGCAGCGCTGCGACGACGCCTGCGTGCGCAGCCGTGGTGCCGCGGCGCTGCTGGTGCTGAGCCAGCGTCCGCCGCAGTGAGCGGTCGATCGGCCTGCATGCACAGGCCGATCGACCAGCCACTGCCTGTTGTCAGCCCCGGCCAGCCTGCCGTTGCCCATGGAGCGCTTCGGCGCGCGCCTTGACGTCGCGTGCCACCTGGTCGAATCCCTGCTTCACCCAGGCGCCGTGCTCGCGCATGATGGTCTGCGCATTGAGCCCCAGGAACAGGTCAGTGGTGAAGTAGCGTGTGCGCCCCGGGCCGATGGCTTCCAGGTACTGGTCGCGCCGGGCGGCATCCTTGTTCTCGTCGGTCGGACGCTGCTCCCACGAGAGCAGGCGCTCCGGCTCCCACGCCACCAGGTACTCGTTGACCGGGATCACCTGGTCGGTGCCGGGAATGCGCACCTGCATGTACACCATGTCGCCGAGCCGGCCGGTGGTTTCCAGCCCCGGGCAGAACGTATTCCATTCCGCGTAGCGCGCAAAGTCGGTCAGCACTTCCCACACCAGCGATACCGGCGCATCGATCTCCACCTGGATCGACGTCACAAGATTCTCGGCCTTGGCCATTGGCTCCTCCTTCATGAAAGTCATTGGGAAGGGAAACACTAGAGCCGTCGCGTGGACTTGCCATACCCCGAACAGACGAGTCCGGGTGGACGAGGGGCGGTGTTGTCGGGGTTGTGCAAATCGGGGCTTGCTGCGGACGCTGGCGAGGCGTCCGCAGCAGCAGGAGGAAGAAGGGAGGAAGAAGGGAGGAAGAAGGGAGGAAGAAGGGCAGTCGCCCCCGGCGCGTTGCGGGGTGCCGTGTCGCTGAGGCCTGGATCAGTCGCCTGGCTTACCGGAGGTCCCTCGCGGTATTCGCGACGCCTCAGTTGCCTGCGCCGCGCAGCGCATCCGGCGCGAAATACGCTTCCACGAACCTGGGCTCGCTGTTCAGCCGCGGCGGCTGGCCTTCGTTGGTCAGCCGGTCGGCCAGGTAGGCGCCGGAGTTCAGGTCGTGGAAGAACACTGCCGTCGGATAGAAGCGGCGCGCATCGTAGGCATACACGTTGGCCTGGATGTTGGTGCGCCACAACTGGCCGCGGCTGTCGTAGTTGTCGGCCAGCACGCCGTACCAGGAATCCTCGTCGATATAGATCACGCGCCTGGCGTACTGGTGGCGGAACCCTGACTTGAGCGTGGCTTCCAGCACCCAGACGCGATGCAGCTCGTAGCGCATCTGGGTCGGATCGGCATGGCCCTTGGTCAGCAGGTCCTTGTACTTGATCGACGGCGAACTGATGCGATAGTTGTTGTAGGGAACGTAGAGTTCGCGCTTGCCGACGATCTTCCAGTCATAGCGCTCCGGGGAGCCGTTGAAGAAGTGGTCATCGTCCACGGTACGGAAGCCGCCCGGGCCGAACGGCTGGTCATAGCCGAACTCCGGTGCCTGGCGCACGCGGCGCGTGCCCGGGTTGTAGGACCAGGTCCGGTTGGTATCGGGCTCCGCGCTGTCGTACAGCGAGAACCCGGTGATGATCGAGCCGCGGTCGCGCAGCGGCAGCTCCGTGTACATCCGGTAGAAGGTGCGGGAATTGAGCGGCGCCCTGGCATCGAAGTTCTGGCTGTCCTTGGGCGACCAGATCTCGTACTTGACCTTGCCCCAGGCGATCTTGCCATCGGCGTAGACCACGGCCTGGTCATAGACCGCGCGCTCGCTCTCGATGGCGGACGAGAAGCGCAGGTTCCACAGCAGCTCCAGGCCGGTCTTGGGAATCGGGTAAGGCAGCGTGGGCGGGCTGTTCTTGATACCGTTGCCTTCGCCAAGCATTTCGATCTGCGGAGCGTAGGTGCGGATGGCCTTGTAGGTGCCGTCGTCGTAACGGAAATCGCGATGGGTCGGGTAGACCGGCATCTTGAAGGTGTCCGGGTATTTGCGGAACAGCGCCTTCAGGCCTTCGGTCAGGTGCTTGTCATACTGCGCCATGTTCTGCGCGGTGATGACAAAGAGGGGCTTCTCGTCGGCATACGGGTCGGGGTAGCGCTCCCCCGGCTTGTAGGAGAGGCCCGCCGGCACGCCGAGCCACTTGCCGCTCCATGCCGGAATGGTGCCGTCCTTGTTCGCGGCGCGCTCCGCGCCCAGCGGCGTGAGATTGCTGTCCAGCTGCTTGATGTCTTCCGGGCCGATCTTGGCCGTGGCCAGGGTCACGGCCAGCATGCCGGCTGCCAGCATGCCGGTGTGCTGCAGGATTTTCAGTGGTCGGGCTTGCACGTCTGTCTCCTCGATGGTTGTGATGCACGCTGCCGTCGCTCACCGCGCCCGCAGCGTGGTTTCAATTTGCACCAACACGGCAGCGGGGGCCTCGTCTGGCCGGACTCGTCTGTTTGGAGTAGGTGGAGGACTCCTTCTCATTCCGGTCTTCACGCCGGTCCTCACCCCATCCCCACCACACTGGACAGCAGCATCTTCACCAGCACCGCCTGCCGCGTCGCGCCGGTCTTGGCAAAGATGCCGCGCAGGTGCGCGCGTGCCGTGTTCTTCTTGACGCCAAGGCGCGCCGCCGCCTCATCCAGCGTCAGCCCGTCGACCATCAGCAAGGCCAGTTCGATTTCGGTCGGCGTCAGGTGGAACAGCTTGCGCAGGCTGGCGTGCGGGTTGCGCGGCGAACCCGCCGGGTCGCGGATGAACACGGCCACCGCGGGCCGGCGCGTCTTGTCCTCGGTGCGGTAGCTGAGCGGGATCGGCCGCACCAGCACGCTCAGCGGCGTGGGTGAGGCAGGCCGGCTCAGCGTGGTGACTTCGCTGCGCGACGATGCCAGCGCGTGGGCCTGGGCGGCGTCCTCAAGGATCTTGCGGAACCTGCGGTTCTCCATCGCGCAATGCGCGTGCAGCGTGTTGTCCGCGAGGTAAAGGCCGTCACGCGCCTGCAGCAGGCGGCCGGCGACGGCGTTGGTCCGGATCGCCTTGCCGTGCTCGTCGAGGAGGATGGTGCCGACCAGCAGCCGGTCCACGGCTTCCGCATACAGCGCGCGTTCGGATTGCAGCACGTCGAGCGCGGCATGCAGGTCCACTGCGCGCTTCAGGTGCGGCAGCAGGCCGTGCAGCAGCGCCTTCTCGGCTTCGCTGAAGTCCTGTCCCGCGTGGCCGCGGCTGATGAACAGCGCGCATTCGACGCCGTCCGGCGTGACCAGGTTGGCCGCCAGGATATAGCGCAGGCCCAGCGGTGCGAGGTACTGGGTATAGAACGGGTGCGCGAGCCAGCCGGCTTCGCCGAACAGTTCGTCAGCGCTGAAGAGGTGGTCGGGATGCAGGTCGAGGAAGGGGCACAGCGCGTAGTACTGCTCGCTGTATGACGGCTCGCCCGGCAGGTGCGGTCCATAGGTAGAAGCGTTGACGATCAGGCCCGGGCGGTCGGTGGCCGGGTGGCGCAGCACCAGCGTGACGAAGACGGCGTCAAGCCGCTGGCGCGCGCTTTCCAGGAAGGCGGACCAGGGCACGGCTTCGGTCGGGCCCTGGTAGAGCCTGGCGAGCAGGGCGCTGAGTTCGGCGGCCGGCATGGGGTCTGGCGGCATGATGGAAGCAGATATGAAGCGGCAGGGAATATGGGAGATCCGCCCCAGATTGCTGACAACGCCTGCTTGCCCTCTCCCCAACCCTCTCCCGCAAGCGGGAGAGGGAGTACCCAAATGGTTATGCAAAGGCAGTGGCCCTTGGCAGGCTTGTCAGCAGTCGGAGCGCAAATCCCTCCGCTGCCATCGTACCGACCCACGCCGCCATCTCATCGTCCGTTCGGCCTAGGCCCTTTCCCGCAGCCACGCCACGATCCGCTCCGCCGCCTGCTCCGCGGTATCGGCCGTGGTGTCGATGCGCAGTTCAGGCCGCTCGGGCGGCTCGTACGGCGAATCGATGCCGGTAAAGTTCTTCAGCTCGCCGCGCCGCGCCTTGCGGTACAGCCCCTTGGGATCGCGCTGCTCGGCCACGTCCAGCGGCGTGTCGATGAAGACTTCAACGAACTCCCCGTCGCCGGCCAGCGCCCGGGCCATCTCGCGCTCCGAGCGGAAGGGCGAGATAAACGACACCAGCACGATCAGCCCCGCATCGAGCATCAGCCTTGCCACCTCTGCCAAGCGCCGGATGTTCTCGACGCGGTCGGCTTCGGCGAAGCCCAGGTCCTTGTTCAGGCCGTGGCGCACGTTGTCGCCGTCAAGCAGGTAGGTGTGGTGGCCTAGCGCATGCAGGCGCTTTTCCACCAGGTTGGCGATGGTCGACTTGCCCGCGCCGGAGAGCCCGGTAAACCAGACGATGCGCGGCGACTGGTGCTTGAGCGCGGCATGGGCGCGGCGGCCCACGTCGATCGCCTGCCAGTGCACGTTCTGGGCCCGGCGCAGCGCAAAGTGCAGCATGCCGGCGCCCACCGTGTTGTTGCTGAGCCGGTCGATGATGATGAAGCCGCCCAGTTCGCGGTTGCGCGCATAGGGGTCGAAGGCCACCGGCTGGTCCAGGTGCAGGTTGCACACGCCGATCTCGTTCAGCGCCAGCGTGCGCGCAGCCAGGTGCTCGAGCGTGTTGACATTGACCTTGTACTTGGGCTGCGCCACGGTCACGCCCACGGTGCGCGTGCCGAGCTTGAGCAGATAGGGGCGTCCGGGCAGCATGGCGTCCTCGTTCATCCACACCAGCGTGGCTTCGAACTGGTCGGCCACCGCCGGCGGGTCTTCCGCGCACGCCAGCACGTCGCCGCGGCTCACGTCGATCTCGTCCTCCAGCGTCAGCGTCACCGCCTGGCCGCGCACGGCGTGCGCGCATTTGCCACCGGCGCCGATGATGGCGGCGACGCGGCTCTCGCGGCCCGAAGGCAGCGCGCGCACGCGGTCGCCGCGGCGGATCTCGCCGGCGCTGACGGTGCCGGCAAAGCCGCGGAAGTCCAGGTTGGGCCGGTTGACCCACTGCACCGGCAGCCGGAACGGTTCGCCCTGCACGGGCGCGCTGTCGATCGGCACTGTCTCCAGGTGTTGCATCAGCGTCGGGCCGTGGTACCACAGCGTGTTGGCGCTGGGCTCGGTGATGTTGTCGCCGCGCAGCGCCGACATCGGAATGCAGGTGATGTCGGTCAGGCCGATCTGGCGGGCAAACTCGCGGTACTCGTTCTCGATGCGCGTATGGGCCTCGCGCGAGTAGTCGACCATGTCCAGCTTGTTGACGGCCAGCACCACGCGCCGGATGCCGAGTGTCGCCACCAGGTAGCTGTGGCGGCGCGTCTGCGTCTGCACGCCGCGACGCGCATCCACCAGCAGGATGGCCAGGTCCGCGGTGGAGGCGCCGGTGACCATGTTGCGCGTGTACTGTTCATGCCCCGGCGTGTCGGCCACGATGAACTTGCGCTTGTCGGTGGCGAAGAAGCGGTAGGCCACGTCGATGGTGATGCCTTGTTCGCGCTCCGCGGCCAGCCCGTCCACCAGCAGCGCGAAGTCGAGGTTGTCGCCCTGCGTGCCCATCTTCTTCGAGTCGGCCTCGAGCTGCGCGAGCTGGTCTTCGAACAGCATCTTCGACTCATACAGCAGCCGGCCGATCAGCGTGCTCTTGCCGTCGTCGACGCTGCCGCAAGTGATAAAGCGCAGCAGGCTCTTGCTTTGCTGGGCATGCAGGTAGTGGGCGATATCGCCCGGCGTGCCGGCGGATTGCGCCATGGCCGGCGCGTTGTCGATCAGGGTTTTCATCAGAAGTAGCCCTCCTGCTTCTTCTTCTCCATCGAACCGGCCGAGTCGCTGTCGATCAGCCGTCCCTGGCGCTCCGACGTGGTCGCCAGCAGCATTTCCTGGATGATGCCGCCGAGCGTGTCGGCCTCGCTCTCGATCGCGCCGGTGAGCGGGTAGCAGCCCAGCGTGCGGAAGCGCACCTTGCGCAGCTGCGGCGTTTCTCCGGGGCGCAGCGGCAGGCGCTCGTCGTCGACCATGATCAGCGTGCCGTCGCGCTCCACCACCGGGCGCTCCTTGGCGTAGTAGAGCGGCACGATGGGGATGTCGTTCAGGTAGATGTATTGCCAGATGTCCAGCTCGGTCCAGTTGGACAGCGGGAACACGCGCAGGCTTTCGCCCTTGCGCTTGCGGGTGTTGTACTGGCGCCAGAGTTCGGGGCGCTGCATCTTCGGGTCCCAGCGGTGCTGCGCGGTGCGGACCGAGAACACGCGCTCCTTGGCGCGCGACTTCTCCTCGTCGCGGCGCGCGCCGCCGAAGGCGGCGTCAAAGCCGTAGTGGTCCAGCGCCTGCTTCAGCCCCTGGGTCTTCCACACGTCGGTATGGATGGCCGAGCCGTGCTCGTGCGGGCTGATATTGCGCGCCAGCCCTTCGGGATTGATATGCACGCGCAGGTCCAGGCCCAGCCGTTCGACGGTCTGGTCGCGGAACGCGATCATCTCGCGGAACTTCCACGTGGTATCGACATGCAGCAGCGGAAACGGCGGCCGCGCGGGGTGGAAGGCCTTCATCGCAAGGTGCAGCATCACGGCGCTGTCCTTGCCGATGGAATAGAGCATGACGGGGTTTTCGCATTCCGCCACCACCTCCCGCATGATGTGGATGCTCTCCGCCTCCAGTTGCTCCAGGTGGGTCAACATCGGGATCTCCTCTTGGTTTTGCCGGCCCCGTTCAGGGGATCTCGCGGGGGCCTGGCATGGACACAAGGTAGCGAGCCGGGGCCTTGCGCCACTTCGTCCGGGCGGACTAAGAAATGGCGGGCCGCTGCCTGCATTTCCTAGTCCGCTCGGACGAGGAGGCGCACGCCCTGCACTGGGTATCGTTGCTTCGCCGACGAACCACGGGAGCAGGCAGATGGCGACCTCCGCCGAAGACCAATTGCTGAGCGGCCAGACCTGGGCCGAGTTTTGCGAAGTGCTCAAGCGCAGCGGGCAGCAGATCCTGCGCCCGGAAGCACCCTCGGACGCGCTGACGCGCGCCGAGGGCTTCCGCTACCTGAGCCGCCTGCTGCGCATTGCGCTGGAGATGCACGTGGAATTCGCCGATCCGGCGTTTCCCGGCTTCTTCTCGCCGTCGCACGAAACCGCCAAGATCGGCGCGGACAATCCGGACAATCTCTATCGCTACGCACGCCTGGACGGCAGTGCCGAGTACCGCATCCGCGGCCGGCGCGGCACCGTGGCCTACCTGAGTTTCGGCACGCAGAAGGGTGGCTACGAAACCGACGGGCGCATGGTCCAGACCGGCTTTCTCGACAGCAACAAGCTGGCAGTGGCGGCGGATGGCAGTTTCGACATCGTCCTCAGCGCGCGCCAGCACGAAGGCAACTGGGTGCGCATGGAGCCGGGCACCAATGCGCTGGTGGTGCGGCAGACCTTTCTCGACCGCAAGGCCGAGACCCCGGCCGAACTGCACATCGAGCGCCTCAATGGCAGCGACAAGCCGCCCGTGCTCGATGCCGAACGCCTGCACGGCGGCCTGCTGCGCGCCGCGGGCTTTGTCGAGGGCACCGCGCGCATCTTCGCCGACTGGGCCCAGGGCTACGGCGCCCATGTCAACGCATTGCCGCCCGCGGACCAGGCGCTGTGCCAGGCGGCCGGGGGCGATCCCAATATCTTCTACTACCACTCCAGCTGGCAACTCGCGGACGACGAGGCGCTGGTGGTCGAGGTTGACCAGCTGCCGGCGTGCGAGTTCTGGAACTTCCAGATCAACAACTACTGGATGGAGTCGCTCGACTACCGCTACCACGACATCTGCGTGAACAAGCACAGCGCCCGGCCCAATGCCCGCGGCGGCGTCACCGTCATCCTCAGCGCGCGCGATCCGGGCCTGCCCAACTGGCTGGAGACCGCCGGCCACCACAACGGCACCATGTGCTGGCGCTGGGTGGGGGCGGCGCAGCCGGTGCATCCGCGCACGCGCGTGGTCAGGCTTGAATCGCTCAGGAATGAATGCAGGGAGAACGCATGAACACCATCGCATCCGACGACACCGCAGTGCTTGACGTGGAGCGCCTGCTGGCTCAGGCCAGCGCACAGGCCGGCGGACTGACTGACTTTGGCCCGGGCGACTACCGCGAGGCGCTGGAGGTGCTGTCCGACTCGCTTGCGCGCGAAGCCGTGCTGTCGCCGCAGGGCGCGCAGATGCTGCAAGGCAAGCTGCAGGCGCAACTGGTGAACCGGCTGGTGATCCAAGACTACTGCCGGCGCCATCCCGAAATCCTGGAAGAGCGCGTCGACGACCCGCTGGTGATCGTCGGCCTGCCGCGCACCGGCACCACGCTGCTGCAGCGCATGCTTGCCACGGACGCGCGCTTCTACTCTGCGGCGTGGTGGGAAACGCGCTACCCGGCGCCGTTGCCCGGCGAGGACGTGCGCGACGCCGGCCGGCGCCTCGCGCTGGCGCGCGAGGAAGTCGCGCAGATGATCCGGTTCATCCCGGCCATCCTCGCCATCCATCCGCTCGACGCGATGGCGGCCGACGAGGAATTCATGCTGATGGAGCATTCCTTCCTGTGCGCGATGGATTCCTACGCCAACGTGCCGTCTTATACCGCCTGGCTGGCGCGGCAGGACCACACCCAGGTCTATGCCTACCTGAAGATCATGCTGCAGTTCCTGCAGTGGCAGAAGCGGCAGCGCGGCGAGCCGCCGGCGCAGCGGTGGGTGCTGAAGACGCCGCAGCACCTGCATACGCTGGAAATCCTGTTCCGGGTCTTCCCGGGCGCGCAGGTGGTGCTCACCCATCGCGATCCGGCGCAAACGATTCCGTCGATGGCCAGCATGGCGCATACCTTGTGGAAGATGTACGCCGAGGCACCGGACCCTGCCACCGTGGGAGGCCAGTGGAGCGAGCAGATGCGGCGCGCCACCGAACATGCCATGGCAGTGCGCGACACCCTGCCGGCCGATCGCTTCCTCGACGTGCGCTTCGAGGACACGGTAAGCGATCCCTTCGGCGTGGCGCAGGCGGTGTACCGCTTTGCCGGCATGCCGCTGACCGAGGCCGCGCGCGCCGGCATGTGGGCGTGGATGGAGGGCAACCCGCGCAACCAGCGCGCGGCGCACGCCTATACGCCGGAGCAGTTCGGCCTGAGCCAGGCGCAGCTGGAACGAGATTTTGCCGGCTACCGCGCGCGCCACGTGCTGAACCGGCACTAAAAACGGAACATCGAGGAGAACCACACCATGCTGCTGAAAGACAAGATCGTCATCGTGTCCGGCATCGGCCCCGGGCTGGGCATCAAGCTCGCGGTAGAGGCCGCGCGCGAAGGCGCCCGCGGCGTTGCCATCGCCGCGCGCACCGCGGCAAAGCTGGATGAAGCCCAGGCCCGCATCGACGAACTGGGCGCCGACTGCGAAGTGCTCAAGGTGGTGACCGACATCACCGACCGCGCCCAGTCCCGCCACCTGGCCGGCGAGACCATGCGCCGCTTCGGCCGTATCGACGCGCTGGTCAACAGCGCCTTCCAGCACGGCAATTTCCCCGAGCCGGTGGAAGCCGCCGACCTGGAGGTCTGGCGCCAGGTGTTCGACACCAATGTCTTCGGCACCATGACGCTGACGCAGGAAGTGGCGGCGCTGATGAAGCCGCAGGGCGGCGGCGCCATCGTCATGATCAACACCCAGGCCACACGCAAGCCGATGTCCGGCGAGTCGGGCTACGCCGCGTCCAAGGGCGCGCTGGCGGTGGCGGTCAAGTATCTGGCGCGCGAGCTGGGGCCGCACGGCATCCGTGCCAACAGCATCTTCATGGGCTGGATGTGGGGCGCGCCGGTGCAGGGCTATGTGCGCCACGCCGCGGCCGGGCAGGGGGTCAGCGAGGACGCTATCATCGCTCCGGTGACTTCCCAGATTGCGCTGGGCCGCATGCCGACCGACGATGACTGCGCGCGCGCGGCGCTGTTCCTGGTGTCGGACCACGCCCGGGCGATCACCGGGGCGTCGCTGGACGCCAACGGCGGCGACTTCATGCCCTGATCCTGAGCTATTGCCATGACCCGCTACTTTGCCTTCAACGGCGACGCCGACGGCCTGTGCGCGCTGCAGCAACTGCGCCTGGCGCAGCCCGGCGACGCGACCCTGGTCACCGGCGTCAAGCGCGATATCCGGCTGCTAGCGCGGATCGACGCCAGCCCCGGCGACACGGTGACCGCGCTGGACATCTCGCTCGAGCAGAACCGCGATGGCCTGTTGCGGCTGCTCGCCGCCGGTGCGCTGGTTGAATACTTCGACCACCACCATGCCGGCGAGCTGCCCGCGCATGCCGGCCTGCGCGCGCATATCGACGAGGGCGCCGAGGTCTGCACCAGCATCCTGGTCGACCGGCACCTGGACGGGCGGCACCGGCGCTGGGCGATCACCGCTGCGTTCGGCGACAACCTGGCCGGCGTGGCGCGCGCGATGGCGGCACAGGTGGGGCTGGACACGCGCGAGACCGCGATGCTGGAACGGCTGGGCACCTGCCTGAACTACAACGCCTATGGCGAGTGCGTGGCGGACCTGCATTTCGATCCCGCCGCGCTGGCGCGGCATATGCTGCCGTTCGCCGACCCGCTGGATTTCGCGGCGCAATGCAAGGCCTTCGCGAGGCTGTGCGACGGCTATGAGGACGACATGGCGCAGGCGCGCCGGCTGGCACCCGTGCACGAAGTCCCCGGCGCCGCGTTGCTGCTGCTGCCCGACGCGCCGTGGGCGCGCCGGGCGATCGGCGTGCTGGCCAACGAGCTGGTGCGCGGACGTCCCGGCGACGCCATCGGGCTGCTGTCGCCAAAGTCCGGCGGCGGCTTTGCCGTCAGCGTGCGGGTGCCCGCCCACAGCGCCACCGGCGCGGCCGACTTCTGCCGCGGCTTTGAGACCGGCGGTGGCCGGCGCCTGGCCGGTGGCATCAACCACCTGCCCGATGCCGAGGTCGATCGCTTCACGCGCAGCTTTGCCGACTGCTTCGGCGCGCGGGTCAGCCCGGCGCGACAAACTCCGTAACCTCCAGGTCGAATCCGGTGACGGCGCGATACGGCACCGGATGGCTCAGCAGGCGCAGCTTGTGCGCGCCGACATCGCGCAGGATCTGCGCCCCCACCCCCAGCGCGCGTTGCGCAAAGGCCGGCGCCGGCGCAGCGCAAGCCGGCGCCGCCAGCCGTTCCAGCCGCTGCTGCGGCGATTCGCGCTCGTCCAGCAGCACCAGCACGCCGCAGCCTTCGGCGCCGATGCGGGCGAGCGAGCGTTCCAGGTTCCAGGCGGGCTGGGCCGGCGTGCCGAACGCCAGCACGTCGCGCTGCATCTCCACGGCCTGCACGCGCGTCAGCACGGGCTGGTGCGGATCGGGCGCGCCCATGACCAGCGCCAGATGCAGCGCATCGGCCGGCGCGTCGTGGTAGGCGTGCACGGTGAAGCGCCCGAACGGCGTATCCAGTGCCGTCGAGTGGGTGCGGCGCAGCGCGCCTTCGGTCAGCAGCCGGTGGTGGATCAGCGCGCTGACCGACACCGCCGGTAGCCCGTGGCGCTGTGCAAGAGCGAGCAGGGCGGGGCCGCGCAGCAGGTCGCCATCGTCATTGAGCAGCATCGCGTAGGCGCCGGCCGCGACGCGCCCGGCGAGCCGCGGCAGGTCGGAGCAGGCCTCGGCAAAGCCGGCGCGGCGCAGCACGCCGTCGGCCTGCGCCACTACCGGGAAGATGTGCCCGGGCTGGACCAGGTCTGCCGGTTGCGCGCGCGCCGCCGCTGCCACGCGCAGCGTCAGCGCCCGGTCCGCGGCGGAAATGCCGGTGCTGACGCCCGTGGCTGCCTCGATCGACACCGTGTAGCGCTCGCGCTGGCGCTGGTTGGCGGCCATCGGCGGCAACTGCAGCCGCAGGCGGCGCGCCTCGGTGATCGCCATGCAGACCAGGCCGCGCGCCTCGGCGGCCATGAAGTTGACGTCGGCCTCGGTGGCGCGCTCGGCGGCAACCAGCACGCAGCCGGTGGCCTCGTCGGTTTCGTCTTCGATCACCACCACGCGCTGGCCCGCGGCCAGTGCCGCGAGCACGTCGGCCATCGGCGGCAGGGCGGCGGCGGTACTCATGCTGCCTCCTGCCGGCCGTTGCTGCCGATATTGCCGCCGATGTTGCCGCAGAATGCCTGGCGCAACGACGCCGCGGCCGCGTCCAGCGCATGGCTGGCGGCATCGATCATCCCCTGCATGCTGACGAAGCCGTGGAACTGGCCGGGCCAGCGGTGCACGGTGGCGCTGCCGCCGGCGCGCTGCAGGGCCTCGCCATAGGCTTCGCCCTGGTCGCGCAGCGGGTCGAACTCGGCGGTGATGATGGTGGCCGGCGGCAGGCCGTGCAGGTCGCGCTGGTGCAGCGGGCTGGCGCGTACATCGGCGGCATCCGCCGTGTTGGCCAGGTACTGCGCGCGATACCAGTCCAGTTCCGCGGCGCTGAGGAAGTAGCCGGCCGCGCATTCGCGATAGCTGGCGCTGGCGGTCGCGGCGTCAGTGCAGTCCAGGTAGGGGTAGAGCAGCAACTGGTGCCGCAGCGCGATGCCGCTGCCGCGCAGCTGCTGGCAGGCGACCGCGGCAAGGTTGCCGCCGGCGCTGTCGCCGGCCACGGCGATCCGTGCCGGATCCGCGCCCAGCCGCGCCGCCTGCGCGGCGGCCCAGCGCACGGCGGCGACCGCGTCGCCGGCGGCGGCCGGGAAGCGCGCCTCCGGCGCGAGCCGGTAGTCGACCGACAGCACCAGCGCGCCGCTGCGGCGCGCCAGGCCGCGGCAGATGTTGTCGTGCGAGTCGAGCCCGCAGACGACAAAGCCGCCGCCGTGGAAATAGACCACGAGCGGCAGTGCCGCGCTGTCGTCGGGCCGGTACAGGCGGGCCCGCAGCGGCCCTGCCGCGCCCTCGATGGTGAGGTCGTGCTGCGCGGCGATGGTGTCGCCCGGCGCGAACGCGGGCATGGCCGCCAGTGCGGCGCGGTAGTCGGCGGCGCGCAGCGTGGAGAAGTCGGGGCTGGGCATGGCGGCCATGGCTTCAAGCACGGCGCGGGCCTGGGGGTCGAGCGGCATGGTGTCTCCTGGATTGCCGTTGGGGAATCAAGCTCAGAGTGCGAAGGCCGGCTGGCTGCCGGCGGCGATGCCTTGCGCGCGTGCCAGTGCCGCATGCACGGCCTGCTCGTGCGGCAGGATCCAGAACCGGCCGGCCGACACGCCATCCAGGATCACGCGCGCGACCTCATCCGCCGTCATGCCGGCGGCAATGCCGCTGCGCAGCGCGCCGTTCATCTGGTCCACCTCCCGCGGCGCGCCGCCGTCCAGGCCCGCCGCGATGCCGGTGGCCACCGGGCCGGGGCAGACCACGGACACGCCGAGCGGCAGTCCTGCCGCCTGCAGCTCCAGCGCGAGCCCTTCGCTCAACGCCACCACGGCTTGCTTGGACAGCGTGTAGGGGGCCAGCCACGGCCCCACCGCCAGGCCGGCCATCGAGGCGACGTTGACGATATGGCCCGCGCCCTGCGCGGCCATGCGCGGCACGAAGCAGCGCAGCGCGTGCAGCACGCTCCACAGGTTGACGCGCATGACGTGGTCGAACACCTCCGGCGGCAACTCCCAGCAGCGGCCGGTGGCGAGCACGCCGGCGTTGTTGAACAGCAGGTCGACACGGCCCAGGTGCAGGAAGCTCTGGTCGCAAAGGTGCGCGATCTGCCGCGCGTCGCAGACGTCGGTGGGCACGGCGATGACCGTCGCTCCATCGGCGGCAAGCTCCGCACGTGCCGCCTCGAGCGCATCGGCGTCGATATCGGCCAGCGCCAGCGCGTAGCCTTGCGCGGCCAGGGCCTGCGCGAGCGCGCGGCCGATGCCGCTGGCCGCTCCGGTGATCACTGCGGCCTGCTGCCGCGGGTTTGCCGCCATGGTCTGGTTTCTCCGTGGAAAAAGCGGCGGCGGGGATCGCCGCGCATGGCTGTCTTGTAGCGCCAGCGCGGCGGCACGGCATCGTCTGTTTGGGTAGGGGCGGTGGGCGTCCCGTGGCGTCTAGGGGTTTGCCCTTGGCACGCGGGCCATGGGTCTGTCCTTAGTCTGTTTGGAGTATGTGTTCGCGCCGCCGGCGCGTGAGGATGGGCCTGTCCCGCGGGACTAGTCCGGCTTGCGTGCATTGCCGGTCTCCCTAGGGCAAACCATGAAGGCGAGGGGCAAGCCGCGACCCCTTTGCCGTCCCTATAATCGGGGCACAAAAAAGGGCCACAGAGCCCGCATAAGCCAGCGGCCCGGCAACGTCCGGAGCGCTGAGCACGCCACAATGGAGACAGAGGAAATGCTGATGGAGGTTAGCCAGAGCCAGGCGGCCGCGCACCTGTTCGCGCAGACCACGGTGTCGCTGTCGGACTTCAGCGCGTTGCTGGGGAATATCTACCAGGGACCGATGGAGCAAGTGCCGTGGGGCAAGGCGCTGGAGCAGATCCGCAGGCAGCTCAACGCCAACTATGTGACGCTGATCCTTCGCTCGCCGGCCACGGACCGGCCCGGGCTGATGGTCAATGCGTCAGAGCATGGCTCGACCCTGCCGGGCGAGACCTCCTACAACAACTACTACTACGCGCTCGACCCCTTCATCGGCCTGCCGTCGGACCGGGTGGTGACCATCGACGAGCACCTCGGGCCAGGCGTCTGGTGCCAGAGCGAGATCTACCTGCAGTTCCTCAAGGACATCGGCATCCGCTACATCCTCGGCGCCGACCTGCGCACCGACGACGGCGTGGAATGCCGCTTCCGCGTATGCCGCGAGCACGACGGCCGCGACTTCTCGGCGGCGGACAAGGCGCTGTGCACCGCGCTGCTGCCGCACCTGAAGCGCGCGGTCGATCTGCATTCGCGCCTCGACGTGGTGGAGTCGGAGCGCACCGTCTATGCCAGCGCCATCGACCGCATGCTGGTGGGCATGGTGATCCTGGATGAGTCAGGCACCATCATCAAGACCAACGCGGCCGCCGACGACATCCTTGGCGCCAAGGACGGCATCCGTATCGCCAAGGGCGGACTGGACGTGGAATACGGCCAGGAGAACCGCAAGTTCCAGCGCCTGCTGCGCCAGGCGATGATGGGCCACCTCGGCACCGCGCCGGCGCTGATGGAAGCGATGTCGATCACGCGTCCGTCCGGCAGCGCCAGGCTGGGCGTGCTGATCCGCACCATCCCGCTCAGCGAATGGTCGGAGGACAACCGCAAGCGCCCGGCCTGCGTGGTGTTCATCCGCGACCCGGAGCGGCGCTCGCAGGCCTCGCACGAAGTGGTGCGCCAGCTGTTCGACCTCACGCCGGCGGAAACCCAGTTGGCGCTGCAGCTGGCCAACGGCCTCACGCTCGATGAAGCCGCGGATGAACTCGGTATCAGCAAGAACACGGCGCGCGCGCACCTGCGCGCGATCTTCTCCAAGACCGGCGTGACCCGGCAGGCCACGCTGGTGCGCATGCTGCTGAGCAGCGTGATTTCGCTGGGCTAAGGCAATCGTCAGGGCTTTGCGCTGAGCACCAGCGCAAAGCCTTGCGCGGTGTGCAGCACCGCGCGGGTCTCATGCGGCCCCTGCGCCGCGGGCTGCGTGACGCGCGCACCCGCATCCACCAGCCGCGCGACCGCCGCGGCGATATCGTCACCGTCATTCACCCTGAATGCGAGCGCGGGCTGGTCCACCAGCCTTTCTTCGCCGGCGACCAGCGCCAGCGTCAGCGCGCCCGCATCGAGCGCGCAATAGCGATCGCCGTCGCGAAACTTCACTGGCAGTCCGAGTCCTTCCGTAAAAAGCGGCAGCGCGGTGTCGAGATCCGGGACGGGGTAAAGCAGCAGCCTGGCTTGCATGGTGTTCCTGGTCCTTTGTCTGAGAGCGGGCGTGATGCCCTGCGCCAATGATAGGGATGCGCCATGCCCTGCTCATCATCCAATCAGACGATGTTGCAACGCCTCGCGCCGACCACACTGCGATCACACAGGCCGCTTCCGGCCCGAGGCGCGGCAACCGGCGGCGCCACGGTGGCGGTCCTGAACCATCAATGCCAGGGAAGGGGACTGCAATGCGTTTTTCGCTGATCTATGAAGCACAGACCGTCGATGCCTCGCGCGCCGGCGACCACAAGGTGTTCGATGACATCATGGAACAGGTGGTGCTGGCCGAGGACATGGGCTTTGACGTGGTCTGGGCGGTCGAGCACACCGCGCTGACCAACTACGCGCACATGAGCGCGCCGGAAACATTCCTGGCCTTCGTTGCGGGGCGCACCCGGCGCATCGGCATCGGCCATGGCGTGGTGTGCCTGCCGCCGGCGATGAACCATCCCGTCAAGGTGGCCGAGCGCATCGCCACGCTCGACATCCTCTCCGGTGGCCGCGTCCACTTCGGCGTGGGCAAGGGCGGCACCCAGCAGGAGGCCGGTACCTTCGGCTACGACCTGAACACCCTGCACCCGATGATCGACGAGTCGATGTACCTGATCCCGAAGATCCTGACGCAGGACGAGATCGAGCACGATGGCGAGTTCATCAAGATCCCGCGCCGCCCCATCCATCCCAAGCCGCGCCAGGACCCGCACCCGCTGATGTACCTGGCCTGCACCAATGCCGACACGCTGCAGCGCGCCGGCGCGCGCGGCATGGGGGCACTGGTGCTCGGTTTCGGCGGCCCCGAGGATGTGGCCAAGAAGAACAGGATCTACCGCGCCGCGTGGGAGAGCCGCAAGCCCGAGGACCAGGTCGGCTTCCGCCCGCACCAGCACCTGGCGGCGCTGTGCCCGACCATCGTGCTGGAGGATGGGCTGGCCGCGCGCAAGATCGGTATCAAGGGCCAGCGCTATTTCATGGAGTCGCTGTCGTACTGGTATGCCGGCGGCGAGCGCCCGGATCCGGCGGCCTGGGACGACGAGCATGTCACCGCTACCGATGCGCAGGGCAAGGCGGTCGTCAATACCAGGTTCGCTTCGGAGAAGGTCTCGGTGGATTTCAGCGATCCGACGATGATGATGCTCAATCCCAACCACGCCTACGGCACGGTGGAGGACTGCATCGGCTACGTGCAGCGGCTGATCGATGCGGGTGCCGACGAGATCCTGTTCATCTGCCAGATGGGCACGGTGCCGCAGTGGGCGCAGCTCGAGACCATTCGCAATATCGGCGAGCACGTGATCCCGCATTTCCGCAAGCAGGGAAGGAAGCTGCGGGCGCTGGCCTGAGCGCAGGGCGTCTTGCTTACCGAGGGTTTGCTCCCCTCTCCCGCAAGCGGGAGAGGGAGACCCCAGTCGGGATTCGCGGCGCGCCGTGGCATCAAAAAAAGCTAGTCCCATCAGACGATGGCACCCCGCCCACCCGGTGCAACCATCAACGCCAGCCCCAAAACAAAGCCACAAGGAGACCGCGGTGCCTTACGACAACCATCCCAAGGACCTGGCCGCCCGCCTGATCGCGCGCGCCGAGCAGATGATTCCCGCGCTGGCGGAACGCGCCAACCAGGCCGAAGCCGAAGCGCGCATCCCCGCGGAAACCATCGCCGAGATGCAGGCCGCGGGCTTCTTCAAGGTGCTGCAGCCCCGTCGCTACGGCGGCTATGAACTCGACCCGCAGACCTTCTTCCGCATCCAGATGGCACTGGCCAAGGGCTGCATGTCCACCGCGTGGGTCTACGGCGTGGTCGGCGTGCACAACTGGCAGCTCGCGCTGTTCGACGAACGCGCGCAGCAGGCGGTCTGGGGCAAGGACCCCACCACGCTGATCGCATCGACGTACATGCCCGTGGGCAAGGTCACCCCGGTGGAGGGCGGCTATCGCTTCTCCGGCCACTGGAAGTTCTCCAGCGGCAGCGAGCTGTGCGACTGGATCTTCCTGGGCGGCCTGGTGCCCCCCGCCGAACCGGGCGGCGCCTATGACTACCGCACCTTCCTGCTGCCGCGCTCCGACTACAGGATCGTGCGCAACTGGGATGTGCTGGGCCTGCGCGCGACCGGCAGCCACGACATCGTGGTCGATGACGTGTTCGTGCCCGACTACCGCACCCATCGCGCCGTCGATGGCGCCATGGGCACCAGCCCGGGCCTGGCGGTGAACGACGTACCGCTGTACCGCCTGCCGTTCGCGCAGATCTTCGTGCGTGCCGTGTGCACCGCGTGCATCGGCGCGCTGGAGGGCACCCTGGACGATTTCGTCGCCTACGCCGACGGCCGCGTCAGCAGCAACGGCGGCAGCAAGACCGCCGAGGATGGCGGCGCGCAGATGGCCTGCGCCAATGCGCAGGTGGCGATCGACGAGATGCGGACCATCCTGGAACGCAATTTCGACGAGCTGCTGGCCGTCGCCCATGAGGGCGGCCAGGTGCAGACGCCGCGCCGGCTGCATTTCCGCTACCAGTCGTCGCAGGTGGCCGAGCGCTGCGCGCAGCTTGCCAACAGCCTGCTGCGCTACGCCGGCGGCAACGGCATCTACCGCACCAACCCGATGGTGCGCCGTTTCCTCGACCTGCACGCCGCACGCGCCCACTACGCCAACAACCTGGACCGCTTCGGCCAGAACCTGGGCGGCGTGATGATGGGGCGCGCCAACACCGACTTCTTTATCTGAAGCCGCGCACCGGCAAGGGAATCCATCATGACCCAGAGCACAGCGCGCATGCAGCCCAAGGAGTTTGACGTGGTGGTGGTCGGATCGGGCGCCGGCGGCATGCTGGCCGCCTGTCGTGCCGCCGACCGCGGCCTGTCGGTGGTGGTGCTGGAGAAGAGCCGCCAGTATGGCGGCACCTCGGCGGTGTCCGGCGGCGGCATCTGGATCCCGCTCAACCACCATATCGCGCCGGCAGGCGGGCAGGACGACTACAGCAAGGCGCTGGAGTACGTGCTCGCGTGCACCGGCGAGCACGGCGATCCGCAGCGCATCCGCGCCTACCTCGATCACGCGCCGCGCATGCTGCAGTACCTGGAGCAGCAGGCCGGCGTGCGCTATTACGCGCTGCCGCGCTACGCGGACTACTTCCAGAAGGTGCCGGGCGCGATGCCCGGCTACCGCGCGCTCGACCCGATGCCGTTCGATGGCAAGCGGCTGCGCGAGGAATTCGACCGGCTGCGGCCGCCGTCGCCGGGCACGCTGGTGGGCGGACGCGTGGCCGTGACTTCCGGCGAGGCGCATGCGTTGCTGTGCCGCTCGCCCGGCTGGCTGGGCCTGGCGGTGCGCCACTTCGCCCGCTACTGGCTCGACCTGGGCTGGCGCCGCAAGACCCGCCGCGACCGCCGGCTCACCCTCGGCAACAGCCTGGTAGGCGGCCTGCGGCGGGCGATGATGGATCGCGCCATCCCGCTATGGCTCGATACCGCATTGCAGGACCTGATCGTGGAGGACGGCACGGTGCGCGGCGTGCGCGCCGTGCAAGGCGGGCAGGTCGTGGAGATCCGCGCGCTGCGCGGCGTGATTCTGGCCGCCGGCGGCTTCGAACGCAACCAGGCCATGCGCGAGCAATACCTGCCGCAGCCCACGCAGGCTGCCTGGAGCGCCACGCCGCCCAACAACACGGGCGATGCGATTCGGGCCGCGCAGGCCGTTGGCGCCGGCGTGGCGCTGATGTCCCACGTGTGGGGCGCGCCGACCGTGCACGTGCAGGGCGAGGAAAAACAGCGCGCGCTGTTTATCGAGCGCGCCATGCCGGGCTGCCTGGTGGTGAACGGGCAAGGGCGCCGCTTCGTCAACGAGGCCGCGCCGTATTCCGAGTTCGTGCCGGCGATGTACCGCGACCACGAAAAGACCGGCTGCAGCGTGCCGGCGTGGATGGTGTTCGACGCCACCTTCCGCCACAAGTATCCGTGCGGGCCGGTCCTGCCGGGCTCGGTCATGCCGGACCGCAGCATTCCGGCCAGCCTGTCCGGCATCCTGGTGCGCGCCGACACGCTGGCGCAGCTGGCGCAGCAGATCGGCGTCGACGCCGGCGGGCTGGCCGACAGCGTCGCCCGCATGAACCGCTACGCCGCCACCGGCGTGGACGAGGAGTTCGGCAAGGGCGACAACGTGTTCGATACCTACTACAGCGACCCGGCGGTACGGCCCAATCCCTGCCTCGCGCCGATCGGCAAGGCGCCGTTCTACGCGGTGCGGCTCGATGCCGGCGACATCGGCACCAAGGGTGGCCTGGTGACCGACGCCAGCGCGCGCGTGCTGCGCGACGACGGCAGCGCCATTGCCGGCCTGTTCGCCATCGGCAATACCAGTGCCGCGGTGATGGGCACCAGCTATCCCGGCGCGGGTTCCACCCTGGGCCCGGCCATGACCTTCGGCTTTATCGCTGCCGACGTGCTCTCGCAGCGCTCGCAGCAGCCTGCCGTTGCGCCCCACGCTCAAACCGTACAGGAGGCCCCATGAGCGCCAATCCCGAAACCAGCGCCACGATGCGCGACGACATGCTGAAGGCGATGCGCCGCATGGCGCGCTCGGTGGCGGTGATCAGTTGCCGCCATGGCGAGCGGCGCTATTCGATGTCCGTGACGGCAGTCGATTCGCTGTCGGCCGATCCGCCGTCGCTGCTGATCTGCATCAACCGCGGTTCGTCGATCTATCCGCCGCTGGATGCCGGCACGGACTTCTGCATCAACCTGCTGGCCGCGGACCACCGCGACATCGCGGTGGATTGCAGCGGCCGCCTCAAGGGCGAAGAGCGCTTCACCAGCGGCGAGTGGGAGGACGACCTGCTCGGCGTGCCGTGCCTGCGCAACGCCCAGGCCAACCTGGTCTGCCGGCAGGATGGCCGCTTCGACTATGGCACGCATGCGGTCTTTA
The DNA here is from genome assembly GCF_040578825.1 of Cupriavidus necator. Taxonomy (GTDB): domain Bacteria; phylum Pseudomonadota; class Gammaproteobacteria; order Burkholderiales; family Burkholderiaceae; genus Cupriavidus; species Cupriavidus necator_E. Next base: position 65,032 of record NZ_JBEFLI010000014.1, read on the forward strand.
TCGGGCGCTTGCGCGAGGTGCGCCTGGCGGGCGAGGTCTCGCCGCTGGTCTATGTCGACGGCGCCTATACCACTTCCGCGCCGCTGGCCGCGCTATGTTCAGCCTGAGCGGGGGCAAAAGCATGCATCCCGACGCCGCCACGCCGGTCTGCGCACCGCTGCGCCTCGAGGACCCGGACGCGCACCCCTGGCACGCTGTCTGCGATGCCGTGGTGGTGGGTTTCGGCGCCGCCGGCGCCTGCGCCGCGCTGGAAGCGGCGCAGGGCGGCGCGCGCGTGATCGTCGCGGAACGCTTTGAAGGCGGTGGTGCCAGCGCGAAGAGCGGCGGCGTGGTCTATGCCGGCGGCGGCACGCCGTACCAGTCCGCGGCGGGCTACGCCGATACGCCGCAGGCGATGGCGGATTACCTGCGCCAGGAGACGGGCGAAGTCGTCAGCGAGGCCACGCTGCAGGCCTTCTGCGAGCGCAGCCGCGACATGATCGGCTGGCTCGAAGGCGTGGGCGTGCGCTTTGCCGCCACCGTGCCGCCGCGCAAGACCTCTTATCCGGCGCAACCCTATTACCTCTACTACTCCGGCAACGAAGCGGTGCCGGCGTATGCGCGGCATGCCGCGCCCGCGCCGCGCGGGCACCGCGTGAAAGGCCCCGGCATGTCCGGCCGTACGCTGTACGGCGTATTGCGCGGCGCCGTGCAGGCCCGCCCGGAAGTGACGGTGATGCGCCAGACCGCGGCGCGGCGGCTGATCGTCGACCACGCCGGCGCGGTGATTGGCGTCGAGCTGTGGCAGGTGCCGCCGGGACGGCAGCAGAAGCGCCATGCCCGCCTGGCGCGCATGGCCGAGCGCCTGCACAACGCCCTGCCCGGCGTGGCCGACCAGCTGCGGCAGCGCGTGCTGCAACTGGAGCTGCGCCACGCGCGCCCGGTCGCGGTTCGCACCCGCGCGGTCGTGCTGGCCACCGGCGGTTTTATCTTCAACCGCGCCATGGTGGCCAGCCACGCCGGCAAGTATCTGCAGAACTGGCGTCTGGGGGCGACCGGCTGCGACGGCAGCGGCATCCGGCTTGGCGAGTCGGCCGGCGCGGCCACGCGGCATCTGGAACGCGTCTCGGCCTGGCGTTTTATCAATCCGCCGTTCGACTGGGCGCGCGGCTGCGTGGTCGATGCGCAGGGCGCGCGCATCGGCAATGAGGAAACCTATGGCGCCACGCTGGGCCACGCCATCTGCGAACGGCATGGCGGACGCGCGTGGCTGATCCTGAACCGAGCGTTGGCGCGCGCCGCCTTGCGAGAATGCCTGGGCGGCCGGCTATGGGCTTTCCAGGCCTTGCCCGCGGCGTTGCTGTTGCTCGGCGGCGCGCGGCGCGCGTCCAGCCTCGAGGCCCTGGCCGACAAGCTGGGCATGCCGCGCGCGGCCCTGCGCGCCACCATCGATCTCTATAACGCCGCTGCCCGCGGCGAGATTGCCGACCCGGCGGGCAAGTCGGCGCAGATGTGCGCTTCACTTGAAACCGGGCCATGGCTCGCCATCGACATCTCGGCCAACAGCCGCGTCTTCCCCTGTCCGGCGATCACGCTGGGCGGCCTGTCGGTGGAAGAGTCCAGCGGCCGTGTGCTCGCTGCCGCGGGCGGGGCGCCCATTCCGGGGCTCTACGCCGTGGGCCGCACCGCCGTCGGCATCGCATCCAACCACTATGTCAGCGGCCTGTCGCTTGCCGACTGCATCTGGTCGGGGCGCAACGCCGGCCGCCATCTCATTCGACAGCCTGCCGGCGAGCGGCAGGCAAACCACCACCAGGAGACCACGCATGAGCCGACGTACTGAAGGAAAGATCGCTATCGTCACCGGGGCCGCCAGCGGCGTCGGCAAGGAAGACGCACTGCTGCTGGCGCGCGAAGGCGCGCGCGTGGTGCTGACCGACCTCAACGAGGAAGCGGGCCACGCGCTGGCGCGCGAGATCGGCGAGGCCGCGCTGTTCGTGCCGCACGATATCGCCAGCGAAGCCGGCTGGCAGCAGGTGATGGCGCGCACCGGGCAGCACTTCGGCGCGCCGAACGTGCTGGTCAACAATGCCGCCATCCTGATGCTGGGCTCGGTCGAGGACGCCACGCTGGAGCAATGGCAGCGCGTGATGCGCGTCAACGCCGACGGTTACTTCCTCGGCTGCAAATACGGCGTGGCCGCGATGAAGGCGGGCGGCGGCAGCATCGTCAATATGTCGTCGGTGGCGGCGCTGGGCGGCATGGGCGCGTTCTGCGCCTACAGCGCCAGCAAGGGCGCGGTGGCCGCGCTGACGCGCGCCGTGGCGGGGCACTGCAAGCAGAACGGCTACCGCGTGCGCTGCAACTCGATTCATCCGGACGGCATCCTCACGCCGATGACCGCCGCTTTCCTGCCCGGCGGCGCCACGGCCCTGCCGGAGGAGGTCGGCGGCGCCGAACCGATGCAGCGCATGTGCCATCCGCGCGACGTCGCCAATCTGGTGCTGTTCCTGGCTTCCGACGAATCGCGCTTTATCAACGGCGCCGAACTGCGCATCGACAACGCGCAGACCATCATGGGCGTGGCCTGACGCCACCCAGAGCTGAAGAAGGACATCATGGCGCCAGTGCAATTCCACCGGCTGCAGATCGCCGAAGTGGTCACGGAAACGGACCAGGCGCATTCGCTGGTATTCGCGCTGCCGGACGGCCTGCGCGATACCTTCGCCTACCGTCCCGGGCAGTTCCTGACCCTGCGCGTGCCCGTGGACGGCGTACCGCTGCAGCGTTGCTATTCGTTGTCGAGCACGCCTGAGGTGGACCACGCCTTGCGCGTGACGATCAAGCGCGTGCAGAGCGGGCGCGTGTCCAACTGGATCTGCGACCATCTCGGCGCGGGCGATATGGTGGAGGTGATGCCGCCGGCCGGCGTCTTCACCCCGCCGACGCTGCATGGGGATTTCCTGCTGCTGGCCGGGGGCAGCGGCATCACGCCGGTGCTGTCTATCGCCAAGGCGGCGCTGCGCCACGGGCGCGGTGCGGTGACGCTGCTCTATGCCAATCGCGACGAGCGCTCCATCATCTTCCGCGAAGCGATTGGGGAGCTGGCGCGCAGCCACCCCGGCCGCTTGCGCGTGATCCACTGGCTGGACAGCGTGCAAGGCCCGCCGACGCAGCGCCAGATCGAGGAACTGGTGCGGCCGTGGAGCCTCGCCGAGTGCTTCCTCTGCGGTCCGGGTCCGTTCATGGACGCGGCCCAGTCCGCGCTGCAGGAACTTGGCGTGCCGCGCGCAAAGCTCCATGTCGAGCGCTTCGTCTCCTTGCCCGATGTGGCGCAGACACAGCGGCCGGCGCACGCCGCGGCGGTAGCGTCGGCCGCCCCCGCAGCCGCCATGCGCGGCGCGGCGCTGACAGTTCAGCTCGACGGCGAGACCCACCAGGTCGGCGTGGCACCGGACGAAACCGTGCTCGACGCCCTGCAGCGTGCCGGCGTGGCTGCCCCCAATTCCTGTCGCGCCGGGCTGTGTGGCGCCTGCATGTGCCAGGTGACGCAGGGCGACGTGACGCTCGGCGAAAACCATGTGCTCGACCGCGCCGACCTGGAGGCGGGCTGGACCCTGGCCTGTCAGGCCCGCCCCGCAAGCGGCGAAATCCATCTGAAGTTCCCGGATTGACATGACCCCATCTGACACCATCGACGCCATTGCGGCAGCGGCCGGCTTCGACCTCGACGCCGCTGCCAACGACGACATTGCCGCCACCATTCCCGACCTGGTGCGGCGTGCGGCGCAGCGCCACGCAGAGCGTATCGCCATCCAGGAAGACGGGCTGCGGCTCACCTACGCCGCGCTCGATGCCTGCCGGATCCAGGCGGGCCGCGCGCTGATGGCGCTGGGCGTGCAGCCGGGCGACCGGGTGGCCGTATGGGCCCCGAATTTCTCCGAATGGATCCTCGCGGCGCTGGCCACGCACAGCGTGGGTGCGGCACTGGTGCCGCTCAATACGCGCATGAAGGGTGCCGAAGCCGGGGCCGTGCTGGCCGACAGCGGCGCGCGCCTGCTGTTCTGTGTCGATGACTTCCTCGGCGAAAGCTATCCGCAGATGCTGGCGCCGCACCGTCCCGCCACGCTGGAGCGGCTGGTGATCCTGCGGCCGGGGCAGGGCCGGAGCCCCGGTTCCGACGAACTGACATGGGAAGCCTTCCTTGAACTGGCGCAGCAGACGGACATGGGAGCGTTTGCCCGGCGCGAGGCCGGCGTGCGCGGCGACACGCTGATGGACATCATGTTCACCTCGGGCACCACCGGGCGTCCCAAGGGGGTGATGACGGCGCATGCGCAGAACCTGCGCGCCATCGACGGTTGGGCGGCGATCACGGGCGTACGGGCGGGCGACCGCTACCTGATCGTCAATCCGTTCTTCCATACCTTCGGCTACAAGGCCGGATGGCTGGCGGCGCTGTCGCGCGGTGCCACGGTGCTGCCGCACCTGGTGTTCGACGCCGAGGCCGTGATGACGCGCGTGGAGAACGAGCGCATCACCGTGCTGCCCGGCCCGCCGACGCTCTACCAGACGCTGCTCAACGCCCCGCGCCTGCGCGAGTTCGACCTGTCTTCGCTGCGCATCGCGGTGACCGGTGCCTCGGCGATCGCGCCGGTGCTGATCCAGCGCATGCGCGACGAACTGGGCTTCGACACCGTCATCACCGGCTATGGCCTGACCGAATCGTGCGGCTTTGCCACGCTGACCCGCGCCGGCGACGACGCCGAGACAGTCGCCGGCACCTCCGGGCGCGCCATGCCAGGCATCGAACTGCGTTGCGTCGATGCGCAGGGGCAGCCCGTGGCTACGGGAGAGCCGGGCGAGGTGCTGGTGCGCGGCTACAACGTGATGCAGGGGTACTTCGGCTTGCCGGAGGCGACGGCCGAAGCGATCGATGGCGAAGGCTGGCTGCATACGGGCGATGTCGGCACGCTCGATGCGCGCGGCTACCTGCGCATTACCGATCGCATCAAGGACATGTTTATCGTGGGCGGCTTCAACTGCTACCCGGCGGAGGTGGAGAAGCTGCTGACGGCCCACCCGGCGGTGGCCCAGGTCGCGGTGGTGGGCATGCCGCATGAACGGCTGGGCGAGGTCGGCCGTGCCTACGTGGTGCTGCGCCATGGCGCGCGGCTCGATGCCGAGACCCTGATCGCCTGGGCCCGCCGGCAGATGGCCAACTACAAGGTGCCGCGCGAGGTGCTGTTCGTGACATCGCTGCCGGTCAGTGCGGCAGGGAAGGTGCTGAAGTACCAGTTGCGCGAAGCCTGATCAACGAGGGAGTGAACATGACCGACATTGCCACCATCGCCGCACGGCTTGCGCAGCTGGAAGCTGCGGATGCGATCCGCGCGCTCAAGTTGCGCTATCTGCGGGCTTGCGATGACAAGGATACCGACGCGATGCGCGCGTGCTTCGTGCCGGACGATGCGCATATCCACTATGACCGGATCGGCAGCTTCGCCGGGCGGGATGCATTGGTGCAATGCTTTGCCGAACTGGCGTGCCGGCCTACGCTGCGGGAGATGCATTTTGCAGGGCAGGGGGATATCTGCGTGCTGGATGAGACCACGGCGCAAGGCAGCTGGGATCTTGCATACCTGGCGCTGGATGATGCCAGCGGTTCGCGCACGTTCCTGACCGGGCGCTATGCGGACGAGTATGTGCGGGTCGACGGTGCATGGTTAATCCGGTCGACGGTGTTCACGACGGGGTTGTTGTCGCAGGGCACGTAGTGGGCTGTGCTTGTTTGGATTGCGACGACGCCCGCAGCAAGCTCCCCTCTCCCGCAGGCGGGAGAGGGGATTGACCTGTGGTAGTTCGAACAGCCCCCAATCCCTATTCCACAATCGCCGGATGCACCGGCGGCGGACCGCCCAACACCTGCCGGTACGACGGCGGCTGCACGCCGTCCGCATCGACAATCCCATACCCCAGCGCCGCCTCGGCGCAGATCAGCACCTGCCCGGACTTCTCCATCAAATCGGGATCCCGGTAAAGCGCATGAATCACCTTGCCCGTAAACTCCGGCGTCTCCGCGACCGGCGCGAACGACGCGTACTTGTCGGGATGCTGCTCCCACACCCGCTGCGTGCGCGCCGTGCGCAGCGGCCCCATCCACACCGACACCGCCGCCACCCCATGCGGCCGCAGGTCCACCGCCATATCGTGCGCGAACTTGTCGATGCCCGCCTTCTGCGCACCGTAAGCCGGGCCATGCATATAGCAGTTGGCACCAAACGATGACGTGAACACAATCAGCCCACGCCCGCGCGCCGCCATCATCGGCGCCGCATGCCAGCTGGCCACATACCCCGAGCGCAGCCCGACATCGAGGATCCCCGCCATCTCCAGCGGCTTCTGCCAGAACGGCCCCGGCATGATGAGCTCGTCATGCAGGAAGGTCGCGTTATTGACCAGGACATCGATCCGCCCCGCTTCCTCCCGCACACGCCCGAACAGCCGCGCCACCTGCGCATCGTCGCGATGGTCGCATGCGACCGCGATGCCGCGCCCGCCCAGCGCATCGATCTCGCGCGCCGTGGCGTGGATGGTGCCGGGCAGCGGCGCGCTGCCTTCCTGTTCGGTGCGCCCGGTCACATACACCGTCGCTCCCGCCGCGCCGAGCGCCAGCGCAATGCCCTTGCCGGCACCGCGCGAGCCGCCCGTGACGACCGCCACGATGGCCTGTTCCGCCTGCTTCATGTCTGTCTCCTGTGTCAGTGATGCGCGCGCCCCACGGGCCGCCCGCGCCCCCCTCGAAGCTTGGGGCGGGCGCGGACCCGGTACATCCTTCGTTCGGACTAAGCGGTACCCGGTCCGCTTACTCCACGCGGACGATGGCCCGCCGCGCGGCAGCGCTGACGATAGGCGCCATCCCAACGACCGCGGGGGGCGTCGCATTGACGCCGCCGCACGGTCACAACCAAGGAGTGAGCCTGGCCATGTCCGAACTGGAGCACAAGCAAGCCATTCACGCACTGACCTGCCGCTATGCGCAGGCGGTGGACCGGCGCGATTTCCCGAGCCTGGCGGAACTGTTCACACCGGATGCACGGCTCGTCGGGCCCGGCTTCCGCATGGACGGACCGCAAGCCATCGCTGACGGCATGACCGCGCTCGGCCGGTATAGCGCCACGCAGCATCACGTGCACCAGCAACGGGTCGAAGTCGACGGCGATAGCGCGGCCGGCGAGACTTATTGCATAGCCAACCACCTGTACGAACAGGACGGCGTGCCGCGCAAGCTGGACTGGGGCATCCGCTACCAGGACCGCTTCGTGCGGCGCGATGGCCAGTGGCGCATTGCCGCGCGCGAGCTGGTGGTCGACTGGACGCAGGACCTGCCGCTGCGGGGGGCATGATGACGACGCGTGTACTGGAAGGCAAGACGGCCCTCGTCACGGGCGGTGGGGGCGGCATCGGCGCGGCCAGCGCGCTGGCGCTGCTGCGCGACGGCGCGGCGGTCGTGCTGATGGGGCGGCGGCGCGAGGCGCTGGAAGCGGCACGGCGCAGCCTGTGCGCGCAGTTGCCCGGCGCCACGGTGGCAATCAGCGTTGGCGACGCTTGCCGTGAGGATGACGTGCAGGCCGCGCTGCAGCAGGCGGCGGCGGTGTATGGCGAGGCGGCGCTGCAGGCAGTGCTGGCCGGCAGGATTCCAGACACCGGCCGACGCGGAACGACCCAGGGAGATAAGCGATGAATCAAGTCAGGGACAAGGTCGCGCTGGTCACCGGCGCGGCCAGCGGGGTAGGGCGCGCCGACGCGCTGCTGCTTGCGACCGAAGGCGCGCGCGTGGTCCTCAGCGATGTCAACGAGGAGGCCGGGCAGGCGCTGGCCCGCGAGATCGGCGATGCGGCGCTGTGCGTGCGCCACGACATCGCCAGCGAGGAGGACTGGCGCAAGGCCATGGCCGCCACCGGGGAACGTTTTGGCCGGCTCGACGTGCTGGTCAACAATGCGGCGATCTGTCCGCTGGGTTCGATCGAGGAGACTTCGCTCGACACCTGGCGCCAGGTCCTGCGGGTCAATGCCGACGGCTACTTCCTTGGTTGCAAGTTCGGCGTGCAGGCAATGAAGCGCAATCCGGCCGGCGGTTCGATCGTGGTGATGTCGTCCGTGGCGGCGCTGGGCGGGCTGCCGATGATGTGCGCGTACAGCGGCGCCAAAGGTGCCGTCACCGCGCTCACGCGCAGCGTGGCCGTGCACTGCAAGCGCAACGGCTACCGCATCCGCTGCAACGCGATCCATCCCGATGGCATCTGGACGCCGATGACGCAGGCGCTGGTGCCGGACCTGGATCCGGCCGCGCTCGGCATCGGCACGGACCCGATGGCACGCATGTGCCAGCCGGAGGATGTGGCCAACCTGGTCCTGTTCCTGGCTTCGGACGCGTCGCGCTTTATCAATGGCGCGGAACTGCGCATCGATAACGCGCAGCTGGTCTCGGGGCTGTAAGTTGCGCCGCGGCGGCCAGCTTGCGCGGGCCGCCGTAGTGCCGGCTTAGCTGTACTGCGACACGATCTCGCTCACCGTACGCAGGATGTCGCGGCGGCGATAGCCAAGCAGGGCGGTCTCCGCCGCATCCGGCTCGTAGTAGAGCGTATTGCCCCGGCCGAAGCAGATGGCCGAGTCCGGCAGCAACGGATGTTCCTGGTCGATGACCGGCGGCACCGGCCGGCCGGCATCGCGGAAGAATGCGCCGAAGTAGTCCTGGAACGACAGGTTCTCGTCGCCCACCAGGTACGCCTTGCCATTCTCGCCACGCAGCAGCGCGCCTTCGACCGCTTCCGACAGCGAAGCGGCGGAGATGAAATTGACGCCGCCGGGCGGTGCGAACTCCGGCATCGGCGCAAAGCTGCCGCGCGCGTAATCGGTATAGGCCTTGAACATCGGCACCGTCAGGCCTGGCACCGTGCCCACGACGAACGGCGCATTCACGCTGCTCACGCGGAAGGTATCCGAGGCCAGCGCCCGCACGCCGTCGTCGGCCAGCTTGCGCGAGCGGATGTAGGCGTTGTCCTCGACCAGCCGCGGCAGCGCCTGCGGATAGAAACTCCCGACATGGACAGCGACCCCGATCCCGGCATCGCGCGCGGCGCGGAAGAAGCGCGGCACGCCTTCGACATTGGCGCGTTCCCAGTGCGCCGCTTCGTCGCTGCCAGGCGGGACGTGGCGCACATCGTTGCCGGCGGCGAATACCAGCGCGTCGAAGGCAGCGAGCTGCGCGGCCGGCAAGTCGTTGGCGATGTAGTCGCAGCGCCGGAACTCCAGCTCGCCCAGCGCCGTGCCGGGCGCGGGGCGGTTGCGGCCCGCGATGGTGACGTCGTGCCCGCGGCTGCGCAGGTGCAGGGCCGCGTGGCCCCCGATCATGCCGGTGCCGCCGACGATCAGTATCTTCATGCTTGTCTCCTTGGTGGGTTGGTGTGGCCGCGGCGTGCGGCCATCACAGGTTCATGCCGTTGCCGTCGATGACCGGCATGTTGGTCCACACGCCGTTCGGGTCGCGATACCAGCCGGCGGCGGCCAGGGCGCCGCCGTTGACGTGCAGCGCCGTGCCGGTGATCCAGGCAGCGCGCGGGCTGGCCAGGAACAGGATGCCGTCGGCCATGTCGCGTGGCGTGCCGAAGCGCCCCAGCGGAATCCAGCGCGGGATATGGTGCTGGTGTTCCGGCGCGACCATCTGCGACACCGGAACCTGCGGCGTTTCGGTGGTCTCGGGGGCGATCAGGTTGACGCGGATGCCCGCCGGCGCCAGCTCCAGCGCCAGGCTCTGTGTAAAGCCGGTGATCGCGGCCTTGAAGGCGGCGTAGACGCTGCAGTACGGAATGCCGCGGAAGCCCTCGATCGACGACACGCTGACGATGCTGCCGGCGGCACTGCGCCGCAGCAGCGGCAGCATGGCGCGCGTGACGGTGAAGACGTGGCCGAGGTTGGCGGCGTAGAGGCTGGCGATCTCGTCGTCGGCATAGTGCTCGAACGGCTTGGCGATCCGCAGGAAGTCACCGACGTTGTTGACCAGCACGTCGAGCACGCCGAAACGCTGTTCGATCTGCACAGCCAGTTCGCGCACGGTGGCGGCATCGGCGGCGTCGCCCTGCACCACCAGCAGGTCCGCGCCGCTGTTGCCCAGCAGCGCGCGGGCATGCCCGGCGCGCTGGGCGTCGATCTCGATCATCGCCACGCGCGCGCCCTGCTCCAGGAACGCTTGCGCGGTGGCCAGCCCGATGCCGGCGCCGCCGCCGGTGACCAGCACGGTCTTGTCGGTGAATTCCATTGAATTGCTCTCCTTCGGTTGCACTGCGGGGATGCAGGCATTGGATCGGCGGCGGGCGGGACGGACATCGTCCGATTGCAGGTCAGGGAAAACACCGAGACCGCGCAAAGCCGGGCAATCGGCAGGCAGCCTCCCTATAATCGGCGCTGCCCAGGTGCCGCAGAGCACCGGTCAGCCCACGCATGAAGCGGGGAAACAGGAGACAGACAATGTTGATGGCGACCGTTGAGGCGCAAGAAATGGCGTCGCCGTGGTTTGCGCAGTCCGGACTGAGCATGCCGGCGTTCAGCGCGCTGCTGGCGGCGGTCTACGAAGGGCCGATGGAGCCGGTGCCGTGGGGCCGCGCGCTGGAAATGCTGCGCAGGCAACTGGACGCCAGCTACGTGAGCTTTATCCTGCGTTCGCCCGCGAGCGACCGCAGTGGCATCGCGGTGCATGCGTCGCAGCACGGCACGTCGCTGGAGGCCGAGGCGTCGTACAACACCTACTACTACGCCATCGATCCCTTCATTAACCTGCCCACCGACCGGGCCGTGACGGTCGACGAAGCGATGGGCGCCGGCAACTGGTGCCGCAGCGAGATCTACCGGCAGTTCCTGCAGCCGCTCGGCATCCGCTACCTGCTGGGCGCTGACATCCGCACCGACGACGGGGTCGAGTGCCGGCTGCGCGTATGCCGCCAGCACGACGCGCGGGACTTCTCCGCGGTGGACAAGGCCGCGTGCGCCACCATCCTGCCGCACCTGAGGCGCGCGGTCCGGCTGCATTCCAGGCTGGACGTGGTCGAATCGGAGCGCAGCCTTTATGCGAGCGCGATCGACCGCATGCTGGTGGGCATGGTGATCCTGGACGCGGCTGGCGCGATCCTGAAGAAGAATCCGCAAGCCGACGAGATCCTTGCCGAGCATGACGGCATCCGCCTCAACGGCGGCAACTTCGAGATCGCCTACCCGCAGGAAAGCCGCAAGTTCCAGTACCTGCTGCGCCGCGCCCAGATGGGCCACCACGGCAGCGCGCCGGCGCTGGCCGAAGCCATGTCGATCACCCGTCCCTCGGGGCGCGGCAAGCTCGGCGTGCTGATCCGCACGATCCCGCTCAGCGAGTGGTCGGAAGACCACCGGCATCGCCCGGCCTGCGCGGTCTTTATCCGCGATCCCGAGCGCAAGTCGCGCGCCTCGCACGAGGTGGTGCGCAAGCTGTTCGACCTCACCCCCGCCGAAACGGCGCTGGCGCTGGTGCTGGCCGACGGCATGACGCTCGACGAAGCTGCCGAGGCGCTGGGCACCAGCAAGAACACGGCGCGCGCGCACCTGCGCTCGATCTTCTCCAAGACGGGGGCCACGCGCCAGGCCACGCTGGTGCGCATGCTGCTGAGCAGTGTCGTGACGCTCGGGTGAGCCCCAGCGCGTCATCCGGGACGACGCGCCTGCCTGGTTTCGATCCTGCTAGTCCGAATGGAGGATGAGACCCGCCGTCCGCGCCCCTAGCATCCCTCCGACCAGCGGGCGCGGCACACGGATGGCACGTCAGACGGACGCAGCGATGCGTGCCGTCCGCGTTCCTGTTCCGCGCACGCATCAACCTGTCCGGCCCCGGCCGGCACCTGTACCAGGGAGCGTGGAGCATGGAGAAAGTCATCTATATCGTCTGGCGCGATTCGCGGACCGAGCCGGGGGAATTCGCGCGCCGGCTGCGCACCACGCTGGCGGACAAGCTGTTGGCGCTGGGCGCGCGCGGGCTGCAGGTCAACGTGGCGGACGACGCCGTGTTGCGTGCCGCCGGCCTGCGGCAGACGAATACCCGCCCGCAAATGGAAGGGCTGGTCTCGGTCTGGATCGACAGTGCCATCGACCGCCTGCGCCAGCCGTTCGACCAGGCGATCGAGGCCGCCGTTGGCCGCATGGCCGGCTATCTCGTCACGGAGTCCCAGCCCATCCGCAATACGCGTTTCCCGGCCGCGCCGGGCGCACGCACACCCGGCTTCGCGCAGCTGGCCTTCCTCACCCGGCCGCCGCGGCTCACGCCGCAGGCCTGGCTCGACACCTGGCACAACCACCACACGCAGGTGGCGGTCCAGACCCAGGACAACTTCCTCTACGTGCAGAACGTGGTGGTGCGGCCGCTCACCTACGCCGCGCCGCACTACGACGCCATGGTCGAAGAGTGCTTCCCCGATGCGGCGATGACCGACCCGCTGGCATTCTTCGACGCCGTCGGCGACGAGGACAAGTTCCGCCGCAACCTGCAGGCCATGATGGAGAGCTGCCAGCGCTTCATCGACTTCGACAAGATCGACGTGATCCCCACCAGCCAGTACATCGTGCATCCGGCAGCGGCCTGACGCGGGCGCCGGATCGGCTAGTCCCACTGGACGATGTGCCGGGCCGCGGCGCACGGAAGAATGGTCCCATCAGCCCGCAGTGGCGACGAACTGAGGAGACCGGCATGTTGGATATTCGTGCGCTTGGCTACATCGTGGTCGAGTCCACCGACCTGGGGCAATGGCGGCACTATGCCGAACAGGTACTGGGCATGGCCTGTTCCGGCGCCCCCGGCGGTGCGCTGTACGTGAAGATGGATGAGCGCGACTACCGCTACCTGGTGGTGCCGGGGGCGCGCGACCGCTACCTGGCATCCGGCTGGGAACTGGCCGACGAGCCGGCCTACCGCCATGCGCTCGACACGCTGCGCCAGGCCAACGTGGAAGTCGTGCATGCCAGCGCCGCGGAACTGGCGCAGCGCCGCGTACAGGCGATGGCATGGTTCACCGATCCGTCGGGCAACCGCCATGAGGTTTCGTGGGGCATGCGCTCGGATTTCCTGCGCTTTGTCTCTCCGGCCGGCGTGCCGCGCTTCATCACGGACCCGATGGGGGCGGGCCATGCCGTGCTGCCCGCGCCGGCCTTCGACGAGACCTATGCCTTCCTGTGCGAGGTGATGGGGTTCGGCCTGTCCGACATCTTCCGCGTGCGTTTTACCAGCGATCCCGACGAGCCGGCAAAGCGCATCCACTTCCTGCATTGCGGCAACGCCCGCCACCACAGCCTGGCGATCTTCGAGATGCCGTCGGAAGCCGGCTGCATCCACGTGATGGCCGAGGTGCCGGACATGGCCGAGGTGGGCCGCGCGCTGGACCGCGTGCAGCAGCACGGCGTGAAGCTGTCGGCCACGCTGGGCCAGCACTGCAACGACCGCATGACTTCCTTCTACATGAAAACCCCCGGCGGCTTCGACCTGGAGTTCGGCCACGGCGGCCTGGTGGTGGACTGGAGCCGCCACGCCGCCTACGAGGCCACGCGCGTCAGCCTGTGGGGACACGACTTCAGCATCGGATACCGCTAATCACCACCATGACCAAGACAATCGACAAGACCATGCGCGCGGCCGACGTGATCGGCCAGCTCGCCGATGGCATGACCATCGGCATCGGCGGCTGGGGCCCGCGTCGCAAGCCGATGGCGCTGGTGCGCGAGATCCTGCGCTCGCCGCTGAAGGACCTGACGGTGGTTGCCTACGGCGGCCCCGAGGTGGGCATGCTGTGCGCGGCCGGCAAGGTGCGCCGGCTGGTGTTCGGCTTTGTCTCGCTCGACGTGATCCCGCTCGAGCCGTATTTCCGCCAGGCGCGCGAGCGCGGCTTGCTGGAGGTAACCGAACTGGACGAAGGCATGCTGCAGCTGGGCCTGCGCGCGGCGGCGGCGCGGCTGCCGTTCCTGCCGACGCGCGCCGCGCTGGGCACCGACGTGCTGGACAAGAACCCGCAGCTGAAGACGGTGCGCTCGCCCTATGCCGACGGCGAAGTGCTGGTGGCGATGCCGGCGATCGAACTCGACGCCGCGCTGCTGCACGTGAACGAGAGCGATGCGCTCGGCAACACCCGCATCGACGGTCCCGATCCGTTCTTTGACGAATGGTTCGCACGCGCGGCGCGCCGCTGCTACGTGAGCTGCGAGACGCTGCACGCCCGCCTCGAAGAAGAAGACCTGGCATGCGCGCGCAACAACCCGTTCGAGCGCTCGCTGGTGTCGGGCGTGGTGCATGCCCCTGCAGGGGCGCACCCGACGTCCTGCGCCCCCGCCTATGGCTGGGACCTGCCCGCGCTGAAGGCGTACTGCGCCAGCGCCGAGGCGGAGGACGGCTTCCGTGCCTGGCGCGAAGACGTGGTGGGCGCGAGCGAGGCGGCCTACCTGGAACGCCTCGGTGGCCTTGGCCACGTGCACGACCTGCCGCTGCCGGTACTTTGAACCCGCCAACCCAAGGAGCGACCGTGAGCGCCACTTATGAATTCACCCGCGCCGAGCTGATGATCGCCGCCGCCGCCCGCGCCTGGTGCGATGACGGCGAGGTGCTGGCCACCGGCATCGGCACCGGCCCGCGCCTTGCCGCCGGCCTGGCGCGGCTTGCGCACAACCCCGGCCTGCTGCTGACCGACGGCGAGGCCTACCTGGTGGAAACGCCGGTGCCGCTGGGCCCGCGCGAGCCCGGCTACAAGGTGCGTGCCAGCGGCTGGATGGGCTATTCGCGCGTGTTCGACTGCCTGTGGGGCGGGCGGCGCCACGCGCTGGTGATGCCGACGCAGATCGACCGCTTCGGCCAGGCCAATATCTCCTGCCTGGGCGGCACGCATGCGCAGCCGAAGACCCAGCTGCTGGGCGCGCGCGGCTTCCCCGGCAACAGCATCCACCACGCCAATTCCTTCTTCGTGCCGGCGCACAGCACGCGCGCGTTCGTCGGCGGCGAGGTCGACATGGTCTGCAGTGCCGGCTACAACCCGGCCCGCCAGATCGAAGGCATGCGCAGCTTCGTCGACCTGCGCGTGATCGTCACCGACCTGTGCGTGATGGATTTCGGCGGGCCGGAGCGTGCCATCCGCGTGCGCTCGCTGCACCCGGGTGTGGGCTTCGAACAGGTGCAGGCGGCCACCGGCTTTGCACTGGCGAACTCCCCCGGCGAAGGCTTGCCGGAGACGGCGCCACCGACGCCGGAAGAACTGCGGCTGGTCGCCCAGCTCGATCCGCACAACCTGCGCGCCGCGATCGTGCGCGGCAATCCTTCCGGACGCGCGTGAGACCGACATGACATCGCCAGCCATCGAAGCTATCCAAGCCGTGGGCCTTGGCCCCAATGCCGAGGTGCTCTACCAGGTCGCCGACGGCATTGCCACCGTGACCATGAACCGGCCGCAGTACCACAACGCGCAGAACTCGAAGATGACGTATGCGCTGGACGAGGCCTACCGGCGCGCCGCCGCGGACGACGCGGTCAAGGTGATCGTGCTGCGCGGCGCGGGCAAGCATTTCTCCGCCGGGCATGATATCGGCACGCCGGGGCGCGATATCAACGAATCGTTCGAGCGTGCCTCGCTCTGGTATGACCACGTCAACAAGCCCGGCGGCGAATTCCTCTATGCGCGCGAGCAGGAGGTCTACCTGGGCATGTGCCGGCGCTGGCGCGAGCTGCCCAAGCCGACCATCGCCATGGTGCATGGCGCCTGCATTGCCGGCGGCCTGATGCTGGCGTGGGTGTGCGACCTGATCGTGGCGTCGGACGATGCGTTCTTCGCCGATCCGGTGGTACGCATGGGCATCCCCGGCGTCGAGTATTTTGCGCATGCCTACGAGCTGCATCCGCGCATCGCCAAGGAATTCCTGTTGCTGGGCGAGCGCATGGGCGCCGACCGCGCCGGGCGCATGGGCATGGTCAACCGCGTGGTGCCGCGCGAAGCGCTGGAGGAAACCGTCTACGGCATGGCCGCAAAGATTGCGCAGATGCCGCGGCTGGGCCTGACGCTGACCAAGCAGGCCGTCAACCATGTGGAAGACCTGCAGGGCAAGCGCACGGCGATGGATGCCGTCTTTGCCTGGCACCACTTCGCCCATGCGCACAACGAACTGGTCAGCGGCGACAAGCTCGGCGGCTATGACGCGCGCGCCATGGCCGCTTCGCAACGCACCGGCGAGGACCAGGCATGAGCACCGCGAGCCTGCACACCGTGCTATGCGACCTGCTGGGCTGCCGCTATCCCATCGTGCAGACGGCGATGGGCTGGGTGGCGGACGCGAAGCTGGTCGCGGCCAGCGGCAATGCCGGGGCCTTCGGCTTCCTGGCGGGCGCCACCATAGCGCCCGGCGAGGTCGAGCGCGAGATCCTGCGTGTGAAGGCGCTCAGCGAGCGGCCCTTCGGCATCAACTTCCACATGTTCCAGCCCAACGCGGATGAGGTGATCGAGATGGCGATCCGCCACCGGCTGCGCGCGGTCAGCTACGGGCGCGGCCCGGACGCGAAGATGGTCGGCCGGCTCAAGGCGGCCGGCATCGTCTGCATGCCGACGGTGGGCGCTGCCAAGCACGCGGCCAAGGCCGTCGAACTCGGCGCCGACGTGGTCACCGTACAGGGCGGCGAGGGCGGCGGCCATACCGGCGGCACGCCGACCACGCTGCTGCTGCCGCAGGTGCTGGACAGCGTCAGCGTGCCGGTAGTGGCGGCGGGCGGCTTCTTCGACGGCCGCGGACTGGCCGCGGCGCTGGCGTACGGCGCTGCCGGCGTGGCCATGGGCACGCGTTTCCTGATGTCGGCCGAATCGCCGGTGCCGGCAAGAACGCTGGAGCGCTACGTCAAGGTGCGCGACCCGGCCCACATCCGTGTATCACTGGCCATCGACGGGCTGCCGCAGCGGATGATCGACAACGACCTGCTGGCCGGGCTGGAGAAAGCCGGTCCATTGCGGCGCACCTGGCTGGCGCTGGCGGCCGCGCGCAAATGGCAGGCGCGCACGGGCATGCGCAGCGCGCAGATGCTGGCCACCGCCTGGCGCGCGATGCGCGAGCAGGACTACAGCGCCGCCCAGACCCTGATGGCCGCCAACGCGCCGGTGCTGATCCAGCGCGCGATGGTCGAGGGATGCCCCGATGAAGGCGTGCTGCCCAGCGGCCAGGCTGCCGCCGCCATCGGCGCCATCGAATCTTGCGAGCAGATTGTGGCCGGCATGGCCGCGCAGGCACAGGCGCGCCTGGCGGCGCTGGCTGGCGCCGGACTGGCTGCAGCGGCCTGACCCACAGACAGAGGAAACCATGCAAACGAACAAAAAGACCGGGCCGTTCCGCATCGACACCGCCGACGGCATAGCCGAACTGGTGATCGACCATGCGCCAGTCAATGCGCTCGACTGCGCCGGCTGGCATGCGCTGGCCGCCGCGATCGACCAGCTGGGCACCGATCCCGCCGTGCGCGTGATCGTGCTGCGCGGCGAAGGCCGCGGCTTCTGCGCCGGCGTCGACATCAAGGAGCTGGCCGCGCGCCCGCAGCGGATCGTCGACGTCAACGCCGGCAACTACGCCACCTTCCGCGCCGTGCACCGCAATCCCAAGCCGGTCATCGTGGCCGTGCACGGCTTCGTGCTGGGCGGCGGCATCGGCATCTGCGGCGCGGCCGACATCATCGTTGCGTCGGATTGCGCGCGCTTTGGCGTGCCCGAGATCGACCGCGGTGCCATGGGCGGCGGCGCGCACCTGCAGCGCATGTTCGGCGTGCAGAAGGTCAGGGCGATGTACTTCACCGGCGAGATGATCGATGCCGCCGAGGCGTACCGGCTGGGCGCGGTCGAGCGCGTGGTGCCGCGCGCAGAGTTGCGCGAGGCCGCCATGACGCTGGCCCGCCAGATCGCCGCCAAGAGCCCGGCCATGCTGCAGCTGGCCAAGGAAGCGCTCAACGGCGTGGAAGACGGCAACCTGGAGGACAAATACCGCTGGGAGCAGGGCTTCACGCTGCAGGCCTATATGAGCGCGGATTCCGGCGAGGCGCGCGCCGCCTTCGTCGAAGGCCGCGAAGCCCGCTTTGCGCAGGGAGAGCGCGATGCAGCTTGAATACACCGACGCCCAGCGCGCCTTGCGCGCCGAAGTGCGCGACTGGATGGCCGCGCACGTGCCGCGCTCGCCGCTGGCGAGCTTCGACACCGAAGAAGGCTTTGCCCAGCACCGCGCCTGGGAAGCCACGCTCAACCTGGGCCGCTGGAGCATGGTCACGTGGCCGGCCGAACTGGGCGGGCGCGGCTGCGACCTGATCGAGTGGCTGATCTTCGAGGAAGAGTACTGGCGTGCCGGCGCGCCGATGCGCGTCAACCAGAACGGCATCTTCCTGCTGGGGCCCACGCTGATGGAATTCGGCACCGAGGCGCAGAAGGCGCGCTTCCTGCCGCGCATGGCCTCGGGCGAGCATGTCTGGGCGCAGGGCTGGTCCGAGCCCAACGCCGGCTCCGACATGGCCGCGATCCGCTGCAGCGCGATCCGGCAGGGCGATGACTATGTGATCAACGGCCAGAAGATCTGGTCGACGCGGGCGGTGTGGGCGGACTGGCTGTTCGGCCTCTTCCGCACCGACCCGGCCTCGACCCGACACCATGGCCTGACCTTCATCCTGGTGCCGCTGGACACGCCCGGCATCACCGTGCGCCCGATCCGCCAGCTCAACGGCCAGACCGGATTTGCCGAGATCTTCTTCGACGACGTGCGCGTGCCGGTGGAGAACCGCCTGGCCGCCGAGGGCGCCGGCTGGCAGGTGGCCATGGCCACCGCCGGCTTCGAGCGCGGCCTGATGCTGCGCTCGCCGGCGCGCTTCCAGGAAACCGCGCGCGCGCTGGTCAGGCTGTACCAGGCCAATCGCGAGGCGGCGGACCGCGATCCCTCGCTGCGCGAGGCGGTGCTGCGCGCGTGGATGGACGCCGAGGCCTACACGCTGTCCACCTACGCCACCGCGAGCCGGCTGGTGCGGGGCGGCCCCAACGCTCATATCGGCGCGGAGTCGAGCACGAACAAGGTGTTCTGGTCCGAGCTGGACATCCATATGCACGATACCGCGCTGGCCATCCTGGGGCAGTCGGCAGAGGTCGCGCCCGACGGCCAGCCGCCGGGTTCGCTCGGCCACTGGCTGGATGGCTTCCTGTTCTCGCAGGCCGGGCCGATCTATGCCGGCACCAACGAGATCCAGCGCAATATCGTCGCCGAGCGCCTGCTCGGCATGCCGCGCGCATGACGGCACCCGGGGAAAACACCATGGATTTCGCATTGACCGAAGAGCAGGAGCAGTTTGCCGAGGCGATCCGGCGCTTCCTGATGACCGAGATGACGCCCGAACTGACGCGCGAGCTGTGGGCCACCGAGTCCGGCCGCTCCGACGCGCTGTGGCGCCAGCTTGCCAACCAGGGCCTGACCGCGGTGATGGTGCCGCAGGAGCAGGGCGGACTGGGGCTGGGCGAGGTCGAGTGGGCGCCGCTGGCGCAGGCCTGCGGCTACTTTGCGCTGCCCGAGCCTTTGCTCGACACCGCGCTGGTCGCGGCCGGGCTGCTGCGCGATGCGCTCGCGGCGGCGCCGAACGCCTCGGCGCGCGAACGCTGCGCCACGCTGCTGGAGCGCATCGCCGCCGGCGATGCCCGCGTGGCGGTGGCGCATCCGCAAGAGCGGCTGGTCGCCGACGCCCACGTGGCCGACGCCATCCTGTGCGCGCACGAAGGCGCGGTGCACCTGCTGCGGCCGGACCAGGCCGTGCTGACGGCGCGCACCGGGCTCGATCCTTCGCGCCGCCTGTTCGAGCTGGCGTGGACACCGGCCGCGGAGTCCGAGCTGATCCCCGGCAGCAATGGCCTGTGGGACATGGCGCTGAACCGCGGCGCGCTCGGCGTGGCCGCGCAGCAACTAGGCCTGACGCAACGCATGCTGGACCTGGCGATCGACTACAGCGCGCAGCGCAAGCAGTTCGGCAAGGCCATCGGCGCCTACCAGGCGGTCAAGCACCTGCTGGCCGACGTGGCGATCCAGCTCGAGTTCGCCAGGCCGGTGCTGCTGCGCGCCGCCGCGGCGCTGGCGCATGGCCGGCCCGATGCGGGCCTGCATGTTTCGCACGCCCGCGTGGCCGCCGCGCGCTGCGCCTGGAGCGCGGCACGCCAGGCCATCCAGGTGCATGGCGCGATGGGCTACACCTGGGAGCTGGACCTGCAGATCTTCACCAAGCGCGCGTGGGCCCTGGCGGGAAGCTGGGGCGACCGGGCCTTCCACAAGGCGCGCATGGGCGCGCACATCCTGGACGGCGCGCACGACATCGGCGCCGGAGCGACCTTCGCCTGAATCCAAAGAGAACCAAGACCATGAAAGACGCCTATATCGTTGATGCCCTGCGCACGCCCACCGGGCGCCGCAAGGGCGGACTGTCGCACATGCACGGCGCCGACCTGGGCGGCTTCGTGCTGGCCGAGCTGGTGCGCCGCAATGGCATCCCGGCCGAGGACTATGACGACGTGGTATTCGGCTGCGTCGACACCATCGGCCCGCTGGCCGGCAATATCGCCCGCAGCGCGTGGCTGGCCGCCGGCCTGCCGCTGACGGTGCCGGGCGTGACCGTGGACCGCCAGTGCGGCTCGTCGCAGCAAGCGGTGCACTTTGCCGCGCAGGCAGTGATGAGCGGCACGCAGGACGTGGTGATCGCCGGCGGCGTGCAGACCATGACCCAGATCCCGATCTCGTCGGCCATGCTGGCCGGGCAGGCGCTGGGGTTTGCCGACCCGTTCTCGGGCAGCAAGGGCTGGCAGGCACGCTTTGGCGATGCGCCGGTGTCGCAGTTCCACGCGGCGCAGCGCATTGCCGATCACTGGAAACTGTCGCGCGAGGCCATGGAAGCCTACGCGCTGGCAAGCCACCAGCGCGCCGCTGCCGCCATCGAAGGCGGCCGCTTTGCGCGCGAGATCTTGCCGTGCGCAGGCGTGAAGCATGACGAGACCCCGCGCCCCGATACCACGCTGGCGAAGATGGCTGCGCTGGAACCGCTGATGCCCGGCAGTTCGCTGACCGCGGCCGTGTCCAGCCAGACCGCCGATGCCGCCGCCGCGCTGCTGATCGTCTCGGAAGACGCGCTCAGGCGCTACCAGCTCCAGCCGCGTGCGCGCATCGCGCATATGAGCGTGCTGGGCGACGACCCGCTGTGGATGCTGACCGCGCCGATCCCGGCGACCAAACGCGCACTGGAGCGCAGCGGCCTGCGTCTGGACGATATCGACGTGGTCGAGATCAATGAAGCCTTCGCCTCGGTGGCGATGGCATGGCTGGCCGAAACCGGCTACGCACCCGAGCGCACCAACCCCAACGGCGGCGCCATTGCACTGGGCCATCCGCTGGGCGCCACCGGCGCGCGCCTGATGACCACGCTGCTGCATGAACTGGAGCGCACCGGTGGCCGCTACGGCCTGCAGACCATGTGCGAAGGCGGCGGCCTGGCCAACGTCACCATCATCGAACGGTTGTAAGGAGAGCGCCATGGGAATCTGCGACGGACGCACCGTCATCATCACCGGCGCCGGCGGCGGGCTGGGACGCGCCTATGCGCTGGCCTTCGCCGCCGAGGGCGCCAACGTGGTCGTCAACGACATCCGGCGCGAGGCGGCCGAGGCGGTTTGCGCGGAGATCCGCGCCGCCGGCGCGAATGCAGGCGCGGCGCTGGCCAGCGATGACGACATCACGCAGCTGGCCACCGCGCAGCGCATCGTCGATGCCGCGGTCGAGGCCTTCGGCGAGGTCCACGTGCTGGTCAACAACGCCGGCATCTGCCGCGACCGCATGTTTGTCAGCCTGACCGAAGCGGACTGGGACGACGTCATGCGCGTGCACCTGCGCGGCCACTTCTGCCTGGCCAACCTGCTGGCCAAACGCTGGCGCGATGCCGCCAAGGCCGGCCGCGCCGTTGACGCGCGCATCATCAACACCAGCTCCGGCGCGGGGCTGCAGGGCTCGGTCGGGCAATCGAACTACGCCGCCGCCAAGGCCGGCATTGCCGCGCTGACGCTGGTGCAGGCGGCGGAACTGGGCCGCTATGGCATCACCGCCAACGCGCTGGCGCCAGCCGCGCGCACCGGCATGACCGAGCAGGTGTTCGCCGACATGATGAAGGCACCCGAAGACGGCTTCGACTATTTCGACCCGGCCAACGTTGCGCCGCTGGTGGTGTGGCTGGGCAGCGCCGGCTCCGCGCAGGTCAACGGGCGCATGTTCGAGGCGGCCGGCGGCATGGTGTCCGTGGCCGACGGCTGGCGCACCGGCCCGAAAGCCGACAAGGGTGCGCGGTGGCGGCCGGCCGAAGTCGGCGCAGCGGTGGCCGGACTGCTGGCGCAGGCGCAGCCGCCCCAGCCGGTCTACGGCAGCTGAGCGCGACGGCCATGGATTTCTCTCTTTCCGTCGAACAACAGATGGTCCGCGACAGCGCGCGCGACTACCTCGCCGCGCACAGTGATTCGGCGGCGGTGCGGCGCGTGACCGAGGCGGGTCCGGCCCACGATGACGCGCTGTGGCGCGCGATCTCGGGTGAGCTCGGCTGGTGCGGCATCGCCTTGCCGGAAGCCGTGGGCGGTGTGGGCCTGGGCGCTACCGGCCTCGTGCTGCTGCAGGAGCAGCTGGGCCAGCGCCTGGCCTGCGTGCCGTTCTGGTCCAGCGCCTGCCTGGTGGCGCCGTGGCTGCAGGCCAGCCTCGGCGAGCGCGGCAGCGCGCAGTGGCTGGAGCGGCTGGCCGTGGGCGAATGCCGTGGCGCCGCGGTGCTGCCTGACGATGGCGGCTGGCACTACGACGGGGTAGCGATCGCTGCGCAGGCAAGCGCGGACGGCTTCGTGCTGCGCGGCGGCGCCGTCCAGGTGCCCGATGCCTTCGGCGCCGACTGGCTGCTGGTGCCGGCGAGGCTCGATGACGGCGCGCCCGCGCTGTTCCTGCTGGAGCCGGTCGCGCTGGCTGACGATGAGCGATTCAGGCTGGCACCGCTCGACACGCTGGACCGCACCCGGCCGCTGGCCTCGCTGCGGCTGGACGGGCTGCACGTTTGCGCAAGTGCCTGCCTGGCACGCGGGGACGCCGCGGCGCTGGGCCTGGCCCACGCCTGGTGGCACGGCAAGCTGATGCTGGCCGCGGAGCAGCTTGGCGCGGCCCAGCAATGCCTGGACCTCTCCGTTGCCTATGCGGCGGAGCGCATCCAGTTCGGGCGCGCCATCGCCTCGTTCCAGGCGGTCAAGCACCGCTGCGCGCAGATGATGGTGCTGGTCGAGGCGGCGCGCTCGGCGGTGTATGGCGCGGCGCAGGCGTGGGAATCGACCGATATGGCCGACGCCCGTCTCGAAATCGCCGCCGCCGCCGTCGCGGCCGACGACGCGCTGCGCTTCTGCGCGCAGGAGGCCATCCAGTTGCACGGCGGGGTCGGCTTCACCTGGGAATACGACCCCCAGCTCTATTTCAAGCGCGCGCAGGCCGCCAGCCACTGGCTGGGTGGCGCCGGCGCGGCGCTTGCCTACATCGCCGCAAATGGCCCGCACAGCTGGAGGACAGCATGACAGCGCATGAAGAGTCGGCATTCCGCGCCGAGGTGGCCCAATGGATGGCCGCCAACCTGGCCGGCGAATTCGCCTGCCTGAAGCACCGCGGCGGCCCCGGCGACGAAGATGCCTTTCCCGAGCTGCGCAAGGCGTGGGAGCGGCGGCTGGCCGAAGGCGGCTGGATCGGCCTGGGCTGGCCGCGCGCGCATGGCGGGCGCGAGCTGCCGGTGATGCAGCAGGTGATCTTCCATGAGGAATATGCGCGGGCAGGGGGACCGGGCCGCATGGGCCATATCGGCGAGGGGCTGATCGGCCCGACCCTGGTCGCCTTCGGCACCGGGGACCAGAAGGCGCGCCTGCTGCCCGGCATCCTGAACGGCACCACGTTCTGGTGCCAGGGGTATTCGGAGCCTGGCGCGGGCTCGGACCTGGCCAATGTGCGCACGCGCGCGGTGCGCGATGCCGCCAGCGGCAACTGGCTGGTCAGCGGCCAGAAGGTATGGACCTCGCTCGCGCACGATTCCGACTGGATCTTCGTGCTGGCGCGTTGCGAGCCCGGCTCGCGCGGCAGCAAGGGCCTGATCTTCCTGATGCTGCCGTTGGACCAGCCCGGCATCGAGATCCGCCCGATCCGGCAGATGGGCGGCGGCGCGGAATTCAATGAAGTGTTCTTCGACGGCGCGCGTGCCGCGGCCGCCGACGTGCTGGGCGAGCCCGGCGATGGCTGGCGCATTGCCATGGCGCTGCTCGGCTTCGAGCGCGGCATCTCCACGCTCGGCCAGCAGATGCAGTTCACGCATGAACTGGAGTGGGTAGCGCAGGCCGCGCGCGACAACGGCAGCAGCCGCGACGCGCTGGTGCGCCAGCGCATTGCGCGCGCCTGGGCCGGCTTGCGGGTGATGCGCGCCAACGCGCTGCGCATGCTGGCGGGCGCGGCGCAGGCGGGCCAGGACGGCGAGGATGTCGACGTGGCGCTGCAGCGCGAGGCGCTGATCTACAAGTACTACTGGTCCAACTGGCACCGCGACCTGGGCCAGCTGGCGCTGGACGTGCTGGGCCCGCTGGCCAACGTGCTGGACGCCGGCGACACGCGCCGCACGCGGCTGCAGCAGATGGCGCTGTTCTCGCGCGCCGACACCATCTACGCCGGCACCAACGAAATCCAGCTCAACATCATCGCCGAACGCGGCCTTGGCATGCCGCGCGAGGCACGAGGACTGTCATGACCCTGCACACCGAATTCCCCGGCGCTCCGGCCTATGTGCCCGGCCATCAGTTGCTCGCCGGCAGGAGCGTGCTCATCACCGCGGCGGCCGGCGCCGGCATCGGCTTTGCCGCCGCGCGCCGCTGCGCGGAGGAGGGCTGCCGCGCGCTGATGATCTCGGACATCCATCAAAAGCGCCTGGACGAGGCGGTCGCGCGTTTGCGCGCGGAAACCGGGCTGCAGGTGGTCCATGGCCAGCTTTGCGATGTGTCGGATGAAGCGCAGGTGCGCGCCCTGGTGGCCGCTGCCGAAGAAGCGCTGGGCGGCACCGACGTGCTGATCAACAACGCCGGCCTGGGCGGCTCGCGCCGCCTAGTTGATATGGACGATGCCGAGTGGTCGCGCGTGATCGATATTTCCCTCACCGGCACCTTCCGCATGACGCGCGCGATGTTGCCGCACATGCAGGCGCGCCGGCGCGGCGCCATCGTCAACAACGCCTCGGTGCTGGGCTGGCGTGCGCAGAAGGAGCAGGCGCACTACGCCGCGGCCAAGGCCGGCGTGATGGCGCTGACGCGCTGCAGCGCGATGGAGGCCGCCGACTTCGGCGTGCGCATCAATGCGGTGGCGCCCAGCATCGCGCTGCACGACTTCCTGAAGAAGTCGGCGCCGGCCGACCTGCTGCGCCAGCTCAGCGAGCGCGAAGCGTTCGGGCGCGCGGCGGAGGTGTGGGAGGTGGCGAATGTGATGGTGTTTTTGGCCAGTGATTATGCGTCGTATATGACGGGAGAGGTGCTGCCGGTGAGCAGCCAGAGGGCTTGAAGCCCGCGGTGTTCGAGAGAGTTCGCGTTTGCCACCACCCCACGCATACGCTCCCCTCTCCCGCAAGCGGGAGAGGGGAGCAAACAAGCGGGGTTGGCGGGCTTGTCGGCAAGTGTGGCGACATGGTGAGGAAACACAGGAAACAGCAATGCCAAGAATCTTCCGTTCTGCCGAAGACATCCACGCCGCCGTAGGCCAACACCTCGGCGAAAGCGCCTGGACCCGCATCACCCAGGACCAGGTCAACCAGTTCGCCCATGCCACCGGCGACCACCAGTGGCTGCACGTGGACCCGGAGCGCGCCGCGCAAGGCCCCTACGGCGCCTGCATCGCCCATGGCTACCTGACGCTGGCCCTGGTCAACCAGTTCCTGCCGGCGCTGGTCACCGTCGAAGGCATGAAATGGGGCGTCAACTACGGCTGCGACAAGGTGCGCTTCCCGGCGCCGGTGCGCGTGGGCGCGCGCGTGCGCGGCGTGGGCGAACTGGTGCGGGCCGAGACGCTGCCGGGTGGCGTGCAGTCAGTGGTGCGCATGACGGTGGAGATCGAAGGCGAGGGCAAGCCCGCCTGCGTGGCCGAGACGATCAGCCGCTACTACTTCTGAAACAGGAACCGAGATGAATGAAGCAGTCATTGTCGCCGTCGCGCGCACGCCCATCGGCAAGGCCTTCCGCGGCGCCTTCAACGATACCGAAGCCCCGGCACTGGGCGGCCACGTGGTGCGCGCGGTGGTCGAGCGCGCGGGCGTGGACCCGGCCGAAGTGGACGACGTGCTGATCGGCGCGGCCGCGCAGCAGGGCACCCAGGGCTACAACCTGGGCCGCCTGTGCGCGGTGGCGGCCGGCCTGCCGGACAGCGTGCCCGGCATGACCATGGACCGCATGTGCGGCTCGGGGCTGATGACGATCGCGGCAGGCGCCCGCGCGATCCAGTGCGGCGAGGCCGACATCATCGTGGCCGGCGGCGCGGAATCCATCTCGCTGACGCAGACCAAGCACAAGAACAGCTACCGCGCCCAGTCCGAAGCGGTGCTGGCGCGGCAGCCGGCAGCCTACATGGCGATGATCGAGACCGCCGAGGTGGTGGCGCGCCGCTACGGCATCAGCCGCGCCGAGCAGGACGCCTACGCCTGGCGCAGCCAGCAGCGCACCGCCGAGGCACAGCGGCGCGGCGCCTTCGACGACGAGATCGTGCCGCTGGAAACGCGCCGCGCGCTGTTCGACAAGGCCGGCACGCTGACCGGCCACGAGACCGTTCTGCTTGCGCACGACGAGTGCAACCGGCCCGATACCACGGCCAGCAGCCTGGAGGCGCTGCAGCCGGTCTGGAGCGGCGGACCGGCGGTGGCCGCGGGCGAGCACATCACCGCCGGCAATGCTTCGCAACTGTCAGACGGCGCCGCCGCGGTGCTGCTGATGAGCGCCGACGAAGCCCGCCGCCGTGGCCTGCGCCCGCTGGGCCGCTACCGCGGCATGGCGGTGGCGGGCTGCGCGCCGGACGAGATGGGCATCGGCCCGGTGTTCGCGGTGCCGAAGCTGCTGGCGCGCCATGGCATGACGGTGGCCGACGTGGGCCTGTGGGAGCTGAACGAGGCCTTTGCCTGCCAGGTGCTGTACTGCCAGCAGAAGCTGGGCATTCCGGATGCACGGCTGAACGTCAACGGCGGTGCGATCTCGATCGGCCATCCGTTTGGGATGTCCGGCGCGCGCATGACTGCGCATGCGCTGATCGAAGGCAGTCGCCGCGGCGTGCAGCAGGCGGTGGTGACGATGTGCATTGGTGGCGGTATGGGTGCCGCCGCGCTGTTCGACGTTCTGCCGTAAGAACCCGTTTGACGATGAGGTTGGAGATTGCCGCCGGTTTGCTCCCCTCTCCCCATTTATGGGAGAGGGGCGGGGGAGAGGGCCGGCGTATCCACGAAGTGATGCGTCACGATGCTTGCCACGCGCCCGCCCTCTCCCCCGGCCCCTCTCCCGCAAGCGGGAGAGGGTAGCAAACACTTCGCTTCTATAAGCAGCCAGGCACGGACGGCCCGCCACGAGGCCGCCTGCCATTACTCCATACGGAGGAGACATCTTGAAACGACTGATCGGCATCGCCATGTCGCTGGCCGTGCTGGCCACCGCGGTATGGGCGTTCGCCCCCCGCCCGCTGCCGCCGTTCCCGGCCACCGCGCTGCGCCCCGACGGCCTGCAGATCCATGGCATCGCGCGCGCCGGCGAACGCCTGGTGGCCGTGGGCGAGCGCGGCAGGATCCTGTTCAGCGATGACGGGGGCCGCGGCTGGCGCGTGGCCGGCGTGGACAAGCCGCAAGGTGTCTCGCTGACCCAGGTGGCCTTTGCCGACAGCCGCCATGGCATGGCGGTCGGCCACGGCGGCTGGATCCTGCGCACCGAAGACGGCGGCGCGCACTGGCAGCAGGTGGCATTCGACGCGGGCTCGTCCGATCCGCTGCTGGGTGCCTGGGCGCAGGCCGGTGGGCCGTGGTTCGCCGTCGGCAGCTTTGGCCGCTTCCTGGTCTCGCGCGACCAGGGTGAGCACTGGGAAGAGGCTGCTGACAAGTCCATGCAGGACCGCCACCTCAACGGCATTGCCGGCGACGGGCACGGACGCCTGATGCTGGTCGGCGAAGCCGGGCTGGTGCTGCGCTCGCCCGACGGCGGCAGCCGCTGGGAGGCGGTCAAGACCCCTTATGAAGGCTCGCTGTATGGCGTGCTGCCGCTGCGCGACGGCGCCTGGCTGGCCTTCGGCATGCGCGGCAACGCCTTGCGCAGCGACGACTTTGGCGCCACCTGGCAGGCCGCGGACACCGGGCGCAGGGCGTCGTTCTTCGGCGGCGTCGAGTTGCCCGATGGCCGCATCGTGCTGGCCGGGCAGGGCGGCACGATGGTGCTTTCCACCGATGGCGGGCGCCACTTCGCCGCGTTGCCCGCCGGCAGCCCGCAGACCCTGGCCGCGCTGGCCCAAGCGGGCAAAGACTCGCTGGCGCTGGGCGGCAATGGCGGCCTTGCCGCCGCCGCGCTCGCTGCCAACACCCGCTGACCCCGCCTGACCGAACGCGAGAACGATCATGAACCGCCCCCAATCCTCCGGCCGCCTGGGCCGCTTCGTCGACGCCTGCGCCAGCGTGCTGATGCGCCGGCGCCGGCTGCTGCTGGTGCTGTGCCTGGCCGTGACCGTGGCGCTGGGCGTCTCGGCCATGCGGCTGCGGCTCGATCCCGGCTTCAACAAGATGATTCCGCTGCAGCACCCGTACATGCAGGTGTTCACCAAGTACGCGAGCACCTTCTCCGGTGCCAATACCGTGCTGGTAAGCCTGCGCTGGAAGGGCGACGGCGATATCTACAACGCGGCGTTCATGGACAAGCTGCGCCGCGCCACCGATGAAGTGTTCTTCATTCCCGGCGTGGACCGTTCGCGCGTGTTTTCGCTGTTCACGCCAAACGTGCGCTACACCGAGGTGACCGAAGCGGGCTTTCGCGGCGACGTGGTGGTGCCGGGGCGTTTCTCCGGCACGCCGGCCGAACTCGACACGGTGCGGCGCAACGTGGCGCGCTCGGGCCAGATCGGCCGGCTGGTCAGCAATGACCTCAGGTCCGCGCTGATCCGCGCCGAGCTGCAGGAGACCGATCCGGGCACCGGCAAGACCATCGACTACGGCGCGGTGGCGCGCCAGCTGGAGAAGATCCGGGGCGAATTCAGCGGCACCGATGTCGAAGTCAATATCGTCGGTTTTGCCAAGCTGGTGGGAGATGTGGAAGAAGGCATTGCCGGCGTGATGGGATTCTTCGCGCTGGCCTTCGCCGTGACCGCGCTGCTGTTGTGGCTGTACACGCGCTCGCTGCGCATCACGCTGCTGTCGCTGGTGGTGGCGCTGCTGCCCGTGGGCTGGCTGCTGGGCCTGCTGCCGCTGCTGGGCTACGGCATCGACCCGATGTCGATCCTGGTGCCGTTCCTGATCTTCTCGATCGGCGTCTCGCACGCGGTGCAGATGACCAATGCCTGGAAGCAGGAGGTGGTGCAGGGCCACAGCCCGCTTGACAGCGCCAGCGCAGCCTTCCGCAAGCTGTTCATCCCCGGCACGGTGGCGCTGCTGACCAACGCGCTGGGCTTCATGGTCATCATGCGCATCGAGATCGACATCGTGCGCGAGCTCGGCATCACGGCCTGCCTGGGCGTGCTGCTGATGATCGTGACCAACAAGGTGTTCCTGCCGATCCTGCTGTCCTACACGCGGCTGGAGCCCTCGGCGCTTGCCTCGGCACAGGCCCGGCGTGCCCAGGGTGGCGGCGGCCTGTGGCAGAAGTTCGGCGCGCTGGCGCGTCCGGGCCCGGCGCTGGGCGTGTTCGTGGCCGCGCTGGCGCTGTTGGCGGGCGGCGCGATCGAGTCGCGCGGCCTGAAGATCGGCGATGTCGGCAGCGGTGCGCCCGAGTTGCGCGCGGATTCGCGCTACAACCGCGACAGCGCCAGCATCGTGAGCCAGTACAACATCGGCTCGGATGCACTGACGGTGGTGGTGGAGCCGACCGGCTTCGACGACGGCTGCCTGCACTACCCGGTGATGAGCGCGGTGGAACGGTTCGAGATGCATATGCGCGGCGTCGCCGGCGTGCAGTCGGTGGTGAGCGTGTCGTCGCTGGCCAAGGTGGTGATCGGCGCCTATAACGAAGGCAACCCGCGCTGGGAGGCGCTGCCGCGCAGCAGCGAGGGGCTGAGCCAGGGCGCCAAGGCCTTCGACCCGGACAACGGCATGAATACGTCGAACTGCCAGGCCATCCAGGTACTGATCTACACGGCCAACCACGAGGGCGCCACCATTGCCCACATCATCCGCGAGATCCGCCGCTTCACCGATGCCGACAAGACCCCCGACGTGGCGTTCCGGCTGGCGGGAGGCAATATCGGCGTGATGGCCGCCACCAATGAGGCCGTGGAGGAAGCCGAAGTGACGATGCTGCTGTCGATCTTCGGCGCGATCACGCTGCTGTGCCTGCTGACGTTCCGCTCGTGGCGCGCGGTGCTGTGCATCATCGTGCCGCTGACGCTGGTATCGGTGCTGTGCAATGCGCTGATGGCGCGGCTGGGGATCGGGCTGAAGGTGTCGACGCTGCCGGTCATCACGCTTGGCGTGGGCGTTGGCGTGGACTACGGCATCTACCTGTACGAGCGCATCCAGCACCAGATCCGCGAGGAAGGGCAGGCGTTGCCGCAAGCCTTTGCGGAGGCCATGCGCCAGCGCGGCTCGGCGGCGCTGTTCACGGCGCTTACGATGTGCATCGGCGTGGGCACCTGGGCCTTTGCCGCGCTCAAGTTCCAGGCCGACATGGGGATCCTGCTGGCCTTCATGTTCCTGGTGAACCTGTTCGGCGCGGTGTCGCTGCTGCCGGCGCTGGCCGCGTGGCTGGGGGTGGAAGAAGAGGAGCGTGCGCGCGTGGCTGCCGGTTCCGCCGCAGGCGGCGCGACGGTCCCGCCTGCGCACGCGTTGAAATCCGACGTGGTCTGAGGCCGACGGGCCTGGAGGGAACAGCATGCACGATAGCCAGGCCGCCGCGGCGGCAGCATTCACGCCGGTGCGCATCGGCCCGCTGACGCTGCGCAACCGCCTGATCAAGGCGGGCGCCAACGAGGGCATGACGCCGCAGGGCCTGCCGACACAGGCGCTGGTCAGGCACCACCGCGACCTGGCCGCGGGCGGCGTGGGCATGACCACGGTCGCTTATGCGGCCGTAGCGGACAACGGCCTGACCTTCTCGCACCAGCTCAGCATGCGCCCGGAGCAGGTGGCGCACCTGCGCGTGCTGACCGATGCCGTGCATCGCGAAGGCGCGGCGGCCTGCCTGCAGATCACCCATGCAGGCTCGTTCACCACCATGCGCCATGGCGGCAGCCGCGCGCCCGGCAGTGCCTGCTCTGGCCTCAATGCCTTCGGCATGCTGCATGGCGTGTATTTCCAGCGTGCCATGCGTGAGCCAGACATGGCGCGGGTTGCCGGCCAGTTTGCCGCGGCGGCGCGGCTGGCGCGCGAAGCGGGCTTCGATGCGGTGGAAATCCACATGGGCCACGGCTACCTGCTCAACCAGTTCCTGTCGCCGCTGAGCAACCGGCGCCGCGATGCCTTCGGCGGCAGCGTGGAAAACCGCTCCCGCTTTCCCGCTGCCGTGCTGCGGCAGGTGAAGGACGCCGTCGGCGCCGACCTCGCGGTCTGCTGCAAGCTGAGCGTCAGCGATGGCGTGCCGGGCGGCAACGAACCGGCGGATTCCGCCGTGACCGCACGCATCCTGGAGGCGGAAGGGGCCGACCTGCTGACGCTCAGCGGCGGGCGCAACGTCGAGAGCCCGTGGGCGCTGTTCGGCAGCCCCATGCCTACGGCGCAGATGAAGGCTGCCGCACCGACCGCGGTGGCGCGCCTGGGCATCACCATGCTGGAAAGGCGCACGCCGCGCGACCTGGCCTTTCGCGAGCTGTATTTCCTTGAGGCGTCGCGCGTGGTGCGCCGGGCGGTGCGCATGCCGCTGGCCTATATCGGCGGCGTGAAATCGATCGGCAACGTCGCCCGGCTGATGGAAGAGGGCTTCGACTGCGTGGCACTGGCGCGCGCGCTGATCCACGATCCCGCACTGGTGGCCAACTGGCGCAGCGGCGCGGTGGTGCGCTCTGCCTGCGACAGCTGCAATGGCTGCGTGGCCCGGATCTACGACCCGGCCGGCGTCAGTTGCGTGCATGGCCCGGGCAATGATCCGGCGCTGACGCAAATTGCCGCGCTGCAGTAGTCCGATGGGACGATGAGGCGCCGGGCAGACGCTCGTATCTTGAAGCTCCCACGGGAACTCTAGGAGACAGACGCCATGACCGCTGACGGCAACCAGACTGGCTACAAGGCCGGCTACAAGATCGAATCACGCCCGCCCGAGGCCCGCTACGCGCGCGGCTGGCATTGCCTTGGCCTGGCCGATGCCTATCGCGATGGCGTGCCGCACACCCTGAACATCTTCGGACAGCGGCTGGCGGCCTTTGCCGATTCGACCGGCGCGATTCGCGTGATTGACGGTTACTGCCCGCACATGGGCGCGGACCTCAGTACCGGCACCGTGCAGGGCGACAACCTGGTCTGCCCCTTCCACGGCTGGCAGTGGGGTGGCGACGGCGGCTGCAAGTCCATCCCCTACTGCAAGCGCGTGCCGCCCAAGGCCCGCGTCGGTGCCTGGCAGACCTGCGAGCAGAACCGGCTGCTGTTTATCTGGCACGATCCCGAGGGCCGCCCGGCACCGGCCGAGGTAGCGATTCCGCGCATCGAAGCCTGCTTCTCGCCGGCGTGGTCGGACTGGGCCATCGACGAGATGGTGATCCGCACCAACTGCCGCGAGCTGGTCGACAACATCTCTGACATGGCGCACTTCGGCACGGTCCATGGCGCGCCAGTGGACTACTTTGCCAACCTGTTCGAAAACCACAAGGCCACGCAGCTGATGATCGGGCGCAGCGAACGGCTCTCCGGCGATGCGCAGCTGACGGCGCTGTCCACGTATTTCGGGCCGGCGTACCACATCACCGAGATGTCCGGCCGGATGGGCGACCAGCAGATCCACTCGATTCTGCTCAACTGCCATGTGCCGATCAACCTGAACAGCTTTGCGCTGCGCTACGGCGTGCTGGTGAAGAACATCCCGGGGCTGTCTGAAGAGCAGAACCGCGGCGTGGCGCAAGCGTATGTCGAGCAGGCCCGTCAGGCCTTCTACGAGGACGTGGCGATCTGGGACAGCAAGATCCGCATCGACAACCCGCTGCTGTGCGAAGGCGACGGGCCCCTCTACCAGATGCGTGACTGGTACCAGCAGTTCTACACGGACGTGGAACAGGTGCGGCCGTCCAGCGTGGCGCGGCGCACCTTCGAACTGAATCCCGGCGGCATCGAGCCGCCGGCGCTGCGGCATGTGTTCGAAGACTGACTGAACCGGCGGCCGGGATCTGCGGGCTTCCAACCGGGGCGTCCGCCACGCGCAGCGGCGCGCACGACCGGTTGCCGCATCAGGCCTCCATCACCTCGCCAAACCGCTGCAGGTGATAGTCGCTGTCGCCCAGCAACTGGTCCAGCATGGTCAGGCGCTTGAAATAGTCGCCCACCGACAGCTCGTCGGTCATGCCCATGCCACCGTGCAGTTGCACCGCCTGCTGGCCGACGAAGCGGCCGGCGCGCGCCACCGTGACCTTGGCGGCGGACAGCATGCGGCGGCGTGCGGCGGGATCGGTTTCATCCAGCGCCTGCGCTGCCACGTAGGCCATCGACAGCGCCAGCTCCTTCTGCACCAGCATGTCGGCCATGCGGTGCTGCAGCGCCTGGAAGGCGGCCAGCGGCTTGCCGAACTGCTGGCGCGTGCCCAGGTATTCGCCGGTGATTTCGATCAGCTTTTCCATCGCGCCGGCGCCCTCGGCGCACAGCGCGGCGATGCCGTGCTCCAGGCCCACGCCCAGCGCGGCCAGGCCGTCGGCGGGCTCGCCCACCAGCGCGCTGGCGGGCACGGTCACGTCCTGCATCGTCAGGTCGGCGGCGCGCAGGCCGTCGATGGTCGGATAGCCGGTCACGCCCAGCCCCTTGCTGGCGCGCGGCACCAGGAACAGCGCGATCTCGTTGCTGCCGGCCACGCGCGCGGTCAGCAGGTAGGCGTCGGCGGCGGCGCCGTGCCAGACCACGCTCTTGGTGCCGTTGAGCACGTAGCCGTCGCCGCTGCGCTCGGCGCTGGCGCGGGCCGATTCCGGACGGTAGCGCGTGCCCGGCTCCAGGTACGCCAGCGTGACGATGCGCTCGCCCGCGGCGATCGCGTTCAGCCATTCGTCCTTCTGCGCCGCGCTGCCGTAGGCGGCGAGGACGGCCGCGGACATCACGCCGCTGGGCGTCACCGGTTCCAGCACCAGGCCGCGGCCCAGTTCGCGCTGCACCACCAGCTGGCTGGCGGGGCCTTCGCCGAAGCCGCCGAAGTCGGCCGGCACGGTCAGGCCCAGCACGCCCATCTCGGCCAGCTTGGCCCACACGCCGCGATCCAGGCTCTCGCCGGCGCGCGCGCTCTCGCGGCGGGCTTCGAAGGTGTATTCGGTGTCGATAAAGCGACGCAGGCTGTCCGCCAGCATCTGTTGCTCTTCGCTGTAGGTGAAGTCCATGTCAGCTATCCCTTCAGAAACCCAGGATCATCTTGGAGATGATGTTCTTCTGCACTTCGGTCGCGCCGCCGTAGATCGACGTCTTGCGCATGTCGTAGTAGGTGGAGGCGGCCGGCGCGGCCCACTCGGGGCCCGACACCGGCTGCGTTGCGCCAGCTTCCAGCCAGTCCGGCGAGTATGGCCAGGCGTTGGGGCCGGCCACTTCCAGCATCAGCATCGCCAGGTCCTGCTGCACCTCGGAACCGCGGATCTTGACGATCGACGCTTCGGGGCCGGGCGTGCCGGCGGCCTGGGTGGCCACGCGCAGCAGCAGCATTTCCAGCGCCATGATGTCCATTTCCACGCGCGCGATCTTGTCGCGCATGCGCACGTCCTCGATCAGCGGGCGGCCGGCGCCGTCGGTGGCCTCGCTGGCGTAGTGCTTGAGCTGGCGCAGCTCGCGGTGGCAATGGCCGATGCCGGCGATGCCGGTGCGCTCATGGCCGAGCAGGTACTTGGCATAGGTCCAGGCGCGGTTCTCTTCGCCGACCAGGTTCTCGACCGGCACTTCCACGTCCTCGAACCAGGTCTCGTTGACGTCGTGGCCACCGTCGAGCGTCTTGATCGGCCGCACGGTCACGCCGGGCGACTTCATGTCGATCAGCAGCATCGAGATGCCTTCCTGCGCCTTGGCTTCAGGATCGGTGCGCACCAGGCAGAAGATCCAGTCGGCGAAGTGCGCCATCGTGGTCCAGGTCTTCTGGCCGTTGACGATGTACTTGTCGCCCTTGCGCACCGCGCGGGTCTTCAGCGAGGCGAGGTCGGAACCCGAGCCCGGCTCGGAATAGCCTTGGCACCAGAAGTCCTCGACGGTGGGGATGCGCGGCAGGAAGCGCTGCTGCATTGCGGGGCTGGCGTACTTCATCAGCACCGGCCCGATCATGGTCAGGCCGAACGGCAGCAGGCGCGGCGCGCCGGCGCGGAAGGTCTCGATCTCGAAGATCAGGCGCTGCAGCGGGGTCCAGCCGGTGCCGCCCCATTGCTTCGGCCAGGTCGGCGCGCCCCAGCCGTGCGCCTGCAGGATGCGGTGCCAGCGGACGTAGTCGTCCTTCTCCACGCGCTGGTGGTCGAGCACCTTGTTGCGGATGTCTTCGGGCAGGCTGGCCTGCGCGAAAGCGCGGACTTCCTCGCGGAAGGCCTGTTCCTCGGCGGTGAAACGCAAATCCATCTGATGTCCCCTGTGGTACGCGGGCCGCGCGCTGGCTGACAGCGTTTGCGCGAATGCAGCGGCCCTCACTATGCCGGCTGATTGTAGGGGCCGGGCGCGATGCGTTGCTTCATCAATGGTAAAGGCGTCCTTCGCGCCGGCGGAACCACCTGCGCCGGGGGGTTGGCGGGGACGAACACGGCCTTAGCGAATGGCAAATGGCTCCGGCGCCGCGCTTGCCGCAAACTGATGCTGCCTGTTTATGTGCGGCCGCAAGCATTGCGCCGCATGTCCCGCTCTAGTCTGCATCGAACCTGCATCGAGATACCCGCCAGCACCATGTCTTCCTTCCGTCCCCAATACATCCACGATATCCCCCGCCACTGGGCGGCGCAGACGCCCGACGCCCCGTGCCTGTACGAGAACGGCGCCGTGATTACCTACGGTGAGCTGTGGCGGCGCATCGAAGCCGCGCGCGACTGGCTGGCGGCGCAGGGCGTGGGCGAGGGCGACCGCGTGATGGTCGTCGGCGAGAACTGCAACGAGATGGTGGCCACGCTGTTTGCCAGCAGCCAGCTGCATGCGTGGCCGATCCAGGTCAACGCGCGCCTGTCCGCGCGCGAGATCGACAATATCCGCGACCATGCGCAGCCGGCGCTGGTGCTGTTCACCGGGCATGTGTCGGACGTCGCCGCGGCGCATGGCGCGCGGCTGGGCGCGCAGACCAGTGGCTGCGCGGTGTTTGCCGGCGGCATGCACGCGGTGCGTGCCGCCACGGCGCCAGAGCGGGTGAGCGCCGGCCAGGCGCGCGCCGTCGCCACGCTGATCTACACCTCCGGCACCACCGGCGCGCCCAAGGGCGTGATGGTGCCGCACGCGGGCCTGACGCATTTCGCGCGCATCTCCGCCACCTCGCGCGATATGGGGCCGGCCGACGTTGCCTATGGCGCGCTGCCGATGTCCCATATCTTCGGCATCGCCACCGTGCTGATGGCCACGCTGTATGCCGGCGCCAGCCTGTTCCTGCGCCCGCGCTTCGACGCCAGTGAAGTGTTCGAGGCGCTGGCGTCGCCCGGCGTCACCATCCTGCAGGGCGTGCCGACCATGTTCACGCGCATCATGGCAGTGGCCCCGACGCCTCCTGGCGCCAAGGCCGCCGACTTTCCGCGCCTGCGCTACCTGTACACCGGCGGCGCGCCGCTCGATCCCACCCTCAAGCGCGAGGTCGAGACGCTGTTCGGCCAGCCGCTGCACCATGGCTACGGCATCACCGAATACGCCGGCTCGCTGTTTATCACGCGCATGGACGCGCCGCGCGCCGACTGCTCGGCGGGCTATATCGTCGAAGGCGTCGAGATCGACATCACCGACGGCGAGGGCAATGCGCTGCCCGCCGGCGAGCGCGGCCAGATCCGCGTGCGCGGCCCGGGCGTGATGCTGGGCTACTACCGCAATCCCGAACAGACCGCCGAGGCGCTGCTGCCGGGCGGCTGGCTCAATACCGGCGACCTCGGCTACCTGGATGCCGACGGTGCGCTGTTTATCTCGGGCCGCTCCAAGGACCTGATCATCCGCTCGGGCTTCAACGTCTATCCGATCGAGGTCGAGTCGGTGATCAATGCCTTCCCCGGCGTGCGCCAGTCCGCCGTGGTGGGCCGGACCACCGGCGACGGCAACGAGGAAGTGGTGGCCTTTATCGAAATGCAGGATGGCAGCGAGCCTGACCGCAAGGCGCTCGACGCCTACCTGCGCGACAGCCTGGCGCCATACAAGCGCCCGGCGGAAATCCGCACCATCGACGTCATTCCCACTACCGCCAGCGGCAAGCTGCTCAAGCAGCCGCTGCGCGCGCTGCTGGACTAAAGACTTACCTGGAGGAGACAACAATGAAAGCATGGACAACACTTGCGGCAATTACCACGACGCTGCTGATGCAGGGCGCGGCGTGGGCCAACGACGCCTACCCGTCGCGGCCGGTCAAGCTGCTGGTGGGCTACGCACCAGGCGGCCCGGTCGACACCGCCGCGCGCATCTACGCCGAGCAGCTTGGCCGTGTGCTCAAGCAGCCGGTGGTGGTGGACAACCGCGCCGGCGCCAGCGGCGCAATCGCCGCCGACCTGACCGCCAAGGCGGCGCCGGACGGCTACACGCTGTACTTCGTTGCCAGCCCGACCATGACCATGACGCCGCTGATCCAGCGTTCGGTCAACTTCAACCCGACCAAGGATTTCACGTATATCGGGCTGATCACCGATTACACCAACGTGCTGCTGGTGAACAAGGACTTCCCGGCGAAGAACGTGGGCGAGCTGGTCGACTATGCGCGCAAGCATCCGGAGGATGTTTCGTTCGGCTCGGCCGGCGTGGGCGCGTCCAACCACCTGTCGGCGGAACTGCTGGCGCAGATGAACAGCGTCAAGATGCTGCACGTGCCGTACAAGGGCAATTCGCCGGCGGTGGCGGATGTGATGAGCGGCAAGGTGAGTTTTATGTTCGATATCACCGGCACGGCGATCGGGCATATCAATGGGGGCAAGGTGCGGGCGCTGGCGGTCACGTCCAGGACGCGCAACCCGGCGTTGCCGAATGTGCCGACGATGATCGAGTCGGGGCAGAAGAACTATGACCTGACTGGCTGGTATGCGCTGATCGGGCCGCAGAAGCTGCCGGCGGATGTGGTGGACAAGCTGGTGAAGGCGCAGAAGGCCATTGGGGATGATCCGGCGTATCGGCAGCGGATGGCGGCTGGGGGCTATGACGTCAATGTCGGTACGCCCAAACAGCTTGGGGATCGGATTCAGCGGGAGCTGGCGTTGTGGGGTGGGGTGGTGAAG
>NZ_JBEFLI010000150.1:0-4504 GCF_040578825.1 Cupriavidus necator
GAACTCTGAGGGGTTTCAGGTTTGGCGCACCAACCACGAAAAACAAGCAATCCTACATTGACGACTCTGCCGGTCGCTATCCCTCTGCATTGTCTTCAGAACAACGTTCCGAGAACATACAAGGGGAGCAAACCGGCAGAGTGCGAAACGAAGCGCTGACGACGCCGACCGTGCGCTGACGACGCCTCGAGTTGC
This sequence comes from Cupriavidus necator, assembly GCF_040578825.1. Lineage (GTDB taxonomy): Bacteria > Pseudomonadota > Gammaproteobacteria > Burkholderiales > Burkholderiaceae > Cupriavidus > Cupriavidus necator_E. Next base: position 196 of record NZ_JBEFLI010000150.1, read on the forward strand.
CTGCCGCCCCTGGCGAACGCTCCCCTCAACCCAGCCACGGACTGCGTACCCGCGAAAATCCCCCAACCTGGTCATAGGCATGCCCAAGCTGCAGCACCGCGGCATCCGCCTGCACCGGCCCGATGATCTGGATCCCCGCAGGCAGACCCTGCGGCCCGAAGCCAGCAGGCGCGGCCAGCGCCGGCAGCCCGGCCATGGTGGCCGGCACCACCGCCTGCATCCAGCGGTGATAGGTTTCCATGTCGCGGCCGTCGATCGCATGCGGCCAGTCCCAGTCGGCGTTGAACGGAAACACCTGCGCGGCCGGCAGCACCAGGTAGTCGAAGCGATCGAACAGCGTGCGCAGTGCCTGGTACCACGCGCTGCGCACGCACATGGCTTCGTAGATGCGCGTGCCGGGCAGCACCAGGCCGCGCTCGATCTCCCACACGGCTTCGGGCTTGAGCAGCGCGCGTGTGGCCGGGTCGTGGTACAGCGCGGCATTGGCGCCCGCCACCGAGAAGCTGCGCAGGTCGATCCACGCATGCCACAGGCGCTCCAGGTCGAACGCGGGCAGTGCGTCGTCGACGCTGCAGCCGAGCGCGCGCAGGTGGGACAGCGCCTGCACGCACGCATCGAGCAGGCCGGGCTCGGTCGGGAGGTGACCGCCGAGGTCGCCGAGCCAGCCAATGCGTACGCCGGTCCAGTCGCGCTCCGGCGGCAGCGTGAAGCTGCCGGGCGGCTCGCTGCGGCGCGTCAGCGGCAGCCGCGCATCGAAGCCGGCCTGTACCGACAGCAGCAATGCCAGGTCAGGGATGTTGCGCGCCATCGGGCCAGCCACGCTGAATTGCTGGAAGAAGATCTCGTCGGCCGGCCCGTGGGGCACGCAGCCCACGGAGGTGCGCAGGCCATAGACATGGTTGAACGCCGCAGGCGTGCGCAGCGATCCCATCATGTCCGAGCCGTCGGCCACCGGCAGCATGCGCAGCGCCACCGCGACCGCCGCGCCGCCGCTGCTGCCGCCGGCCGAGCGCGCCGGATCGAAGGCGTTGCGCGTGGTGCCGTAGACCGGGTTGTAGGTGTGGCCGCCAAGGCCGAATTCGGGCGAGTTGGTGCGCCCGACAAAGATCGCGCCGCCGGCACGCATGCGCTCGAAGATCACCGTGTCGGTTTCGCTGACCTGGCCGGCGAAGATCGGCGAGCCCCTGGTGGTGACCATGCCCGCTGCCGGGCTGATGTCTTTAGGAGCTTGCGGAAAGCCGTGCAGCGGGCCACGGCTCGCACCCCGCGCAAGCTCGGCATCGAGCCCTGCCGCCTGCGTGCGCAACGCGTCGCGTGCCACGGGAGCGACGATGGCATTGACGCGCGGGTTGTGGCGGTCGATCTGGCCGAGGAAGGCGTCGAGCACTTCCACGCACGAGAGCTCGCGCGCATGGATGGCGCGCGACAGCGCGACGGCGTCGAGTTCGACGATGGGATCGGTGGGTTGCGGGTCGGGTGCCATGGTTCGCCGTGTCTCCTGTGGGATTCGGCACAAGCATACGGGCGCGGCGGGGTTTCCGGCAATCGATGGTTTGCGCGCTGCGCAGGGCAGGCGATAGTGCATTGGACTACCGCCGCGCGGCAACGACGATGTCGACGGCTTAGCCTGCCGCGCGCTTGCGCCGCGCCGCCGCCATGTCGAGCACCACCCACGCCGGCGCATGGTCGCTGGGATGGTCCTCGGCGCGAACCCAGCGGTCCACGCCGGCATCGCGCAGCCGCGGCGCCAGGTCGGCGCTCAGCAGCAGGTGGTCGATGCGCAGGCCGGAGTCGGTCTGCCAGTGCTGCCGGAAGTAATCCCAGAAGGTGTAGATGCGCTCGTCGGGATAGCGCGCGCGCAGCGCATCGGTCCATCCCTGTGCCAGCAGCCGCGCGTAGGCTTCGCGGCTTTCCGGCTGCAGCAGCGCGTCCTTGCGCCATGAGCGTGGGTTGTAGATGTCGTCGTCGGTGGGCACCACGTTGTAGTCGCCGGCGAGTACCACCGGATGGCCCCCGTCGAACAGTTCCTGCGCATGTTCGATCAGGCGCTCAAACCACGCCAGCTTGTAGTCGAACTTGGGGCCGGGCTGTGGATTGCCGTTGGGCAAGTAGAGGCAGCCCACCAGCACCCCATGCACCGCGGCTTCCAGATAGCGGCTGTGGCTGTCGTCCGGGTCGCCGGGCAGGCCGCGCCGCACCTCCACGGGCTCGGTGTCGCGCCCGAGGATCGCCACGCCGTTCCAGGACTTCTGGCCGTGAAAAATCACGCCGTAGCCGGCGGCGCGGATCTCGCGCGCGGGGAAGCTTTCGTCGGCGGTCTTCAGTTCCTGCAGGCAGGCGATATCCGGCGCTTCGCGCGCCAGCCAGTGGAACAGGGCCGGAAGCCGGCTACGGATACCGTTGATGTTGAAGGTAGCGATCTTGAGCGAGGGCATGCCGCTTGGGATGTGGTGGAACGAGGCCGGCCGGCGGGTGCCGGCCGGCTTGCTGCTTCAGTGCCTATGGTGCCTGGGGGCCTTGGCGTTGCTCTGGCCCGTCAGTCCCATCAGGCGCGCCACGTGCTGCCCGACGTCTCGGCGCTGCCGGTCGTGCTGCCGGCAGTCATGCCGCTGGTGGTGCTGGTGCCGGTGGTAGCAGTGCCCGAGGTGGTACCCGCGCTGGTTCCCATCATGCCGCTACCTTCGCGGCGCACGCGGATATCGTTGTTGACCTCGGTCACGCCATAGGTGCCGTCGGCCAGGTCCTCGATGTAGTACTTCTGGCTGCGGTCGCGCACGGTGCCGGTCAGCGACACCACGCCGCTCTTCACCTCCACGCTGACATCGCTGACATCAATGCCGCGTGCGTAGCTGAGCCGCTCGCAGATCTGGTCGCGGATGCGGTCGTCGCTGCGCTGGTAGCCGCGCGGGCCGGCCCGCTGTTCGCGATAGCGCTCGGGTTCACGCTCGTAGTCACGTCCGTAGTCCCGTTCGTAACCACGCTCATAGCCTCGGCGCTCGCCCCACTTGCGCTCGCGTTCGTGCTCGTCGGAGGTGCCGAACAGGTCGCCCACCGCCTCGCCGATACGGCGTCCGATGTTGTAGAGCACGCCGTGTCCTTCGCGGTGATCGTCGCGGTCTTCATCGCGGTCTTCGACTTCCCAGCCGCGTTGGCGCGCGGCTTCCCGGCTGAAGCGGCGGCTGTAGCGCTGCGCCTCGTCCCAGTCATCGCGCGGCTCGGTCCAGTAGCGCGTGTCGCTGCGCAGCTCGCTGAAGTAACTGTCGTGCTCACCGCGGCGCTGCGCTTCGGGCGATTCGTGCGGTTCGCGCGCGCGTTCGGCGCTTTCGCGCCACTGGCGCTCGGCGAATTCATCGTCGCGCTGCCACGCTTGCGGATCGCGCCATTCGCCGGCGCGTTCCCAGCCATAGCCGCCGTTCAGGCCGTAGCGCAGGTTGCTGCCGTAGCGCTGTTCGCGGCCATAGGGGCTGGCCTCGCGGCTTCTGTAGCGATCGTCATCGCGGCCCCGGTAACGCTCATCCTCGCGGCTGCGATAGCGTTCTTCGTCGCGGCCGCCGTAGCCACCGCCGTATGCGCCCCCCGAGGGCCGTTCCGGATACCTGCCCGCGCCGTACTGCTCGCTATAGCTGCCGGTCTGGCGGGCGGGGCCGCCGTAGCTTGTCTGCCCCGGAGTCAGTTGCTGGCGCCGGCGTTGCGCTTCCCAGCGCTCGCGCTCGGTTTCGGGTTGCCAGTCGTCGTCTTCCCACGCCCTGCGGCGTTGGCGTTCGTCACGTTGGCGTTCGTCGTAGTAGTAGCCCATGCTGATTTCCTGACAATGTGAGTTTGGCGCCATGTGCGGATACCGACACGAACAATGCGTGCGGCCCGCGGGCGGGTATTCAGGAAACGGCAAGATTCGTACCGTGCGCCGGGGCCGCGAGAAGCGGCTCCCGGGGCGTCCGGCGCGTGCAACCCTTGCAGAGGTTGTAAGGGTTGCAGGCTTGTTACTTCAAGCGAAATGGCGCCGCCTGCACCGGCAGTGGTGACCATGCGGCGATGCAGCGAAGCGAGCCGCCGGGGCCAGGTCATGTCGGTTCTGTACGGGGAGGTGCGAGGCATCGGCGGCGCCGGCGCCTGAAGAGAAAAAACGACAGTAATGGCAAAAAGACTCTAAATCCGAACAATGTGGCAATGGCCGAAAACAGCGGTGGGGGGGGGGGGGCGGGGGGCGGGGCGGGGGGGGGGGGGGGGGGGGCCGGGGCCCGCGCCGGGCGCCAGCGCCCCCCCCCCCGCGGGGGGGCGGGGCCGCGGGGCGGGCGGCGCCCCGCGCGCG
>NZ_JBEFLI010000151.1:0-4499 GCF_040578825.1 Cupriavidus necator
CCCCCCCCCCCCCCCCCCCCCCCCCCCCCCCCCCCCCCCCCCCCCCCCCCCCCCCCCCCCCCCCCCCCCCCCCCCCCCCCCCCCCCCCCCCCCCGCCGGCCCCCCCCCCCCCCCCCCCCCCCCCCCCCCCCCCCCCCCCCGCCCCCCCTCCACCCCCCCCCCCCCCCCCCCCCCCCCCCCCGGCCCCCCGGGCCGCCCCCCCCCCCCCCCCCCCCCCCCCCCGACCCGGGGATCCCCGCTCAGGCCGCCAGCCTGAAGGTGGACACCGCGTCCTTCAACCGCTGCGCCTGTTCTTCCAGCGAACCGGCCGCGGCGGCCGCCTCTTCCACCAACGCGGCGTTCTGCTGCGTGACCGTGTCCATCTGCGTCACCGCCTGGTTGACCTGCTCGATGCCGGCACTCTGTTCGGCCGATGCCGCGCTGATCTCGCCCATGATGTCGGTCACGCGCTTCACCGCGGCGACGATCTCTTCCATCGTCTGCCCCGATTGGGTCACCAGCATGGAGCCCTTCTCGACCCGATCCACCGAATCCCCGATCAGCGCCTTGATCTCCTTCGCGGCAGTGGCGCTGCGCTGCGCCAGGCTGCGCACCTCGCCCGCCACCACGGCAAAGCCGCGGCCCTGCTCGCCGGCACGCGCGGCTTCCACCGCGGCGTTCAGCGCCAGGATGTTGGTCTGGAAGGCAATGCCTTCGATCACGGCGATGATGTCGACCACCTTCTTCGACGCGCCGTTGATCTCTTCCATGGTCTGGGCGACCTTGCCCGCGACCTCGCCACCCTTCCCGGCGATGTCCGAAGCATTGACCGCCAGCGTGCTGGCCTGGCGCGCGTTGTCGGCGTTCTGGCGCACGATGCTGGTCAGCTCTTCCATGCTCGCCGCGGTCTGCTGCAGCGACGAGGCCTGTTCCTCGGTACGCTGCGACAGGTCGGTGTTGCCGGCCGCGATCTGGCTGGTGCCCGATACGATCGACTCCGTGCCCGCGCGCACCTGGCGCACGATGCGCAGGATATTGGCGTTCATGTCGGCCAGCGCCTGCAGCAACTGGCCGGTCTCGTCGCGGCTGTCGACATCGATGCGGCTGGTCAGGTCGCCCGACGCCACGGTGCGCGCCACGGCCACGGCCCGATGCAGCGGACGCGTGATGCCGATGGTCAGCCAGACCGAGAACGCGATGCCGATCGCCAGCACCACCACGCCCAGCCCGATCAGGCTGTTGCGCGCGTTGACGTAGATGCCGTTGATCTCGCGCGCGGTGGCGTCGATCGTGGCGCGCTGGATGTCGAGCAGCTTCTGGATCTCGCCCAGGTAAGCGTCGCCGGCGGGCACGAACTCTTTCTCCAGCACCTGGTTGGCTTCTTCGGTCAGGCCTTCCTGCTTGAGCTTCGTGATCTTGTCGCGGCCGTTGTTGTACGGGTCGCGCACGCTCAGGATTTTCTGGAACGCGGCCTTTTCTTCTTCGGTGCCGAGCAGCGGCTGGATCTTGTCGCGCAACGCGGCAATCCCTTCGATCGACGCCTTGGTCTCGGCGGCGAAGAATGCGCCCAGCGATGGGTCGGCGCTGCGCGCCACCGCCGTGGTGCGGCGCACGCTGGTGTGCATGAGCCGGTACCAGTCGCTGACCAGCCGCTCCTTGGTAAGCGGCTGCTGCATCATCGCGTGCGTGCGTTCAGCGACCTGTTGCAGGCGCATCATGCCGAATACCGTCATGAGCGCGGAAAGCAGCAATACCATCCCAAAGCCGATGCCGAGGCGGACCCCGATGCCTAGATTCTTCATTTCTTCTACCTGATTAGCACTGGTTACGGCGAAGTGCCGGCCCCGAAAACCAGCTCGGCGCGGCGTATTTCGCTCTCATCGTCCGCGGGCGGGCCGGTTGGCTGACGCACGTGCGGGCTATGGATGCCAACGGCATTGGGCGGGGAAACTTTAGGGTCTTCCACGATTGACGGCTAGAAGCGGGCGGATAGCGGCTATAGTTGAGTCAATCCGGCCCCAGGGCACTCGCCCCCCTGCCCCCTGCCCGCTTTTCCACCCAAGGAGATCCAGCATGGCCACGCCTCCCAATCCCTTTGCCGACTTCACCAAGCTGATGGAACAGTTCCGCCTGCCAGGCGTCGACATGACCGCCGTGATCGAAGCGCGCCGCAAAGATATCGAGGCCCTGACCGAGGCCAACAAGCTGGCCTACGAGGGCATGCAGGCGGTGATGCAGAAGCAGCAGGAGATCTTCACCCGCACCATGCAGCAGCTCCAGGCCGCGGCGCAGCAGTACAGCGCTGCCGGCAATCCGGCCGAAGCCATGGCCCGGCAAGGCGAGTTCGTGCAGCAGACCCTGCACCAGGCTTTCGAAAATATGCGCGAGCTGGCCGAGACCGCACAGAAGGCGCAGGCCGAAGCGCTGGCCGTGATCGGCAAGCGCGCGGAGCAGAACGTGCAGGAGGCTGGGGCGATGTTCCAGACTCCTGTCCAGACTCCTAAAGTGAAGGGCTAGCGTTTGCAGTGCTGTCGCTGGACGGCCGCTCTGCGGTCGTTCAGCGACAGGCGGTGGTATCGGCGGGGCTTGCCCGCGTTCCGCACTCTGGCGCATAGCGCCACGCATTCGGCTGGCGCTTGCCAGTCGCCAGCACCGACAGCGTCGAGAATCCAATCGCGCGCTTCGTGAACGCCGCGGGTTGGCCTACTTGTCCGTGGCGGCGATGTCGAAGATTCTCCCCTATCGGCGGAAATCCGGCAGCCGCGCATAGCCAAGGCTGCATCGACTTGCAGAATCGGCCGTCTCCGCGCACCCCTTCGTCAGCGTTAAGCTGCCGCACATTGGCAGCAAATGAGAACCATTTTCATCTCAGTGCGCATGTCCTTTGTGTGCGCACTCGATGAAATGCCTGGCATTACTTCTCCTCAGCCTGACGCTGCTTCCCTTGGCCCGGATCCATGGAGCAGACACGCGGAATCCTGGCGTCGACGAAGCGGTCCACCGCCTCCAGCGTCGATGGCATATTGGCGCCTTCGGCCACGCAGATCACGCCGTTGCCGAGCAGCGTCTCGGCGCATTGCCGTCCAGTTCGTTCTGCGTCGCGCACGGCAGCGCCACGTCGGCCGGCACGTGCCACGGGGTGCGGCCGGCTTCAAAGGCCATGCCGTGGCGGACGGCGAAGTCGGACAGACGGCCGCGCTCTGCATTCTTGAACGCCATCACTTCGGCGAGCTGCTCGCCGGTCATGCCCTCCGGGTAGTGCAGCACGCCGCCGGAATCGGACAGCGTCAGCACCTTCGCGCTCAGTTCGATTGCCTTGTCGGCGGCGTACTGCGCCACGTTGCCCGAGCCGGAGATCAGCACGCGCAGCCCGTCGAAAGCACGGCCGCGACGGTGCAGCATCTCTTGCGCGAAGTAGACCGTGCCGTAGCCGGTCGCTTCCGGCCGCATCAGGCTGCCGCCGTAGGCCAGGCCCTTGCCGGTGAAGATGCAGGCGGACTGGTTCGACAGCTTCTTCATCATGCCGGCCATGAAGCCGACCTCGCGCGCGCCCACGCCGATATCGCCGGCCGGGATATCGGTATCCGGGCCGAGGTGCCGGTACAGCTCGGTGACCAGCGCCTGGCAGAAGCGCATCACCTCGCCGTCGGACTTGCCCTTGGGATCGAAGTCCGAGCCGCCCTTGCCGCCGCCCATCGGCAGCGTGGTTCCGGTCGCCGCGGAATCAGGCGATCAACAGCTTGGTGCCGCGTTCCTTCAGCGCCGCCGCCAGCTCAGGCTCCGGCGCCATGTCCGTGATCAGCCAGGCGGCCTGCTCGAAATGCTTGATGGTCACGCCGGTATTGCGCCCGAACTTGGTATGGTCGGCCACCACGCAGGGCACGTCGGCGGCCAGCAGCATGCGGCTGCGCAGCTCGGCCGCGGCGCGCGAGAAGTCGCAGATCTCGCCGCGCGGGGTCACGCCGCCGATGCCGATAAAGGCAAAGTCGGTGTGGTAGCGCGAAAGCTGCTCGATGGTGTCCCAGCCGTGGGTGGCGTCTTCATTGTCCTGCAGCTCGCCGCCCAGCACGATCACGCGGTTGCCGTTGCGCCGGCCCAGCAGTTGGGCGATGGCAAGGTCGTTGGTGTAGACCAGCAGGTTGTGGTGGCCATGCAGCGCCTGCGCGACGGCGTGCGTGGTAGTGCCGTAGTCCAGGATCAGCGAGGCGCCGTCGCGCACCAGCTCGGCGGCGCGCACGCCGATGGCGCGCTTGCCTTCGGCATTCACTGCGGCGCGGGTCTGCGTGTCGGGTTCGGTGCGGTCGGACGCCAGCGCGCCGCCGTGGGTCAGCACCAGCAGGCCGCGCGCGGCCAGCGTATTGAGATCGCGCCGGATGGTTTCGCGCGAGACGTCGAGCTCGGTCACCAGATCGCTGATGGCCAGTGCGCCGGTGGCGGATAGCTGGTCGAGGATGTATTTCTGCCGTTGTTCGGCGAGCACGGGGACTCCGGGTGGGGGGGTACGTGGGGGGATTCTAGCG
>NZ_JBEFLI010000152.1:0-4486 GCF_040578825.1 Cupriavidus necator
GCCCAGACCATGCCCCCGACCAGCGCCCCTACCCCACCCGGCTTCGGCGCCCGCGTGCGGCGCCTGATCCATCGCCCCTCCGGCAATGCGCTGCGCGCCGCGGTGCTGGGCGTCAACGACGGGCTGGTATCCAGCTTCTGCCTGGTGATGGGGCTGGAAGGTGCGGCGGCCACGCGCGAGGCGGTCATCCTCGCCGGGCTGGCGGGCCTGGTGGCGGGCGCATGCTCGATGGCGCTGGGCGAGTGGCTGTCGGTCACCAACAGCCGCGAGATGAACAACAAGCGGATGCGAGACATGGCCAACGAGATCGAGCACGATGCCGGCAAGGCCCGGCAAAGGCTGGTGACGGTGATTACGGGCAAGGGCCTGCCGCCGGCCGATGCCGAGCGCGCCGCCGACGAGATCATGCGCAATCCGCGCACGGCGCTCGACACCTTCGCGCGCGACGTGCTCGGCATCAATCCGCAGGAGCGCGGCGGCAACCCGGTGCAGGCGGCGGTGATCTCGTTCGTGCTGTACAGCAGCGGCGCGCTGGTGCCGCTGCTGCCGTTCCTGGTGACCGCCGGTCCGTCCGCGCGGCTCGGCAGCATCATTGCCTGCCTGGCCGGGCTGGGGCTGGTGGGCTGGGGCACGTCGTCGTTCAACGGCCGCGCGGGATGGTTTTCCGCCGTGCGGCAGATCGTGATCGGCGGCATGGCGGCGGCCTTTACCTACGGGCTTGGGACGGTGTTCGGGTCGCTCTGAGGCCGCGTCGGACCGCGCAACCGAAAGCGGCGCCGGGTGCGCCCCCCCACGCGCGTCCGAACAACCACCCGACAAAAACCTTGACGCGTCGCGGCGCGCGCCGGTATTTTTCAAAATCGAATCCGAATTCGAATACGGAAAATCCCTATGTCAGCCACCTCGTCCGGCCTCTCCAACACCAGCTCCTTTCCCCGTATCGATACGCCTTCGATCCTGCAGCCGCCGCGCCAGCGCCGCGCCCGCGAGACCGAGCAGGCCTTGCTCGGCGCGGGCCGCGAACTGCTGGCCACGCGCGACTTTGCCGCGGTGTCGGTCGCGCAGATCGCCGCGGCCTGCCAGGTTTCGGTAGGCGCCTTCTACGGCCGCTTCCGCGACAAGATGGCCTATTTCGAGGCGCTGCGCGGGCTGGTGATGGAAGAGACCTCAGCCTCGATCGACCGCTATCTGGCCCAAGAGCGCTGGGACGATGTGCCGACGCCGGTGCTGCTGGAAAAGACCGCGCGCTTCCTGGTGCTGGGCACGCGCGCCAACCGCGGCGTGATGCGCGCTTCGCTCAGGCATGCGTCGACCCGGCCGGAGGAATGGCTGCCCCACCGCCAGAACGGCGAAGCCATCGTCGAACGCATGGTGCAGCTGCTGGTACCGCGGCTGTCGCTGCCGGCCGATACCGCCGAGCTGCGCGTGCGCTTTGCCATGCAGGCGGTCTTCAGCGTGCTGGTCAATGCGGTGCTCAACGATTCCGGCCCGCTGCATCTCGACGACGACCGGCTGCTGCCCGAACTGAGCCGCCTGATGGCCGGCTACCTGGGCGTGCCTTGCGAGCCGCAAGCCTGAACCCGCGGGGGGACTCTTCCCCTGCGGTAATGCAGCCAGGCCATGGCTGCTATGAATTGCGCACCGCTTGCTTGGCCGCCGCGGTGCGCATCCCTAGAATGCCTGCACGCCGGGCCCGCGCCCGGCCCGCATCCGCAACCCGCACCAACGCCTAACGGGACCGCTATGGCCACGCTTTTCCTCGTCCGGCACGGACAAGCCTCGTTTGGCGCCGCCAACTACGATTGCCTGTCGCCGACCGGCCGCCAGCAGGCGCGCTGGCTGGGCGAGTATTTCGCCGAGCGCGGCGTGGGCTTCTGCCGCGTGGTGGCCGGCTCGCTGGTGCGCCAGCGGGACACCGCCGCTGAAATCCTGGCCGGCATGGGGCAAGCCCAGGCAGAGATCGCCACGCACCCGGGCCTGAACGAATACGACGGCGAGGCACTGTACCGCTGCCATACCGGCGGCGCCGACCATCGCGCCCACCAGAACGGCGACTACAACGACTACTGGCGCACCTTCCGCGCGGCCTACCACGCGTGGACGCAGGACGGGCTTGCCGACATGCCCGAGACCTGGGGCGACTTCGGCACGCGCATTGCCGGCGCGCTGGCGCTCGCCTGCGAAGGCACCACCCGCGAGGATGCGATCCTGGTGGTCAGCTCCGGCGGCGCCATCGGCCGCGCCACCGCCGATCTGCTCGGCGCGCCGTCGCAGGCGGCGATCGAGATGAACCTGCAGTTCCGCAATACCGCGTTCTGCGAGATCATCGTCGGCCGCGGCGTGCAGCGGCTGCTGAGCTTCAACAGCGTGCCGCACCTGGAACGGCCCGAGCGCCGCGGTGCGCTGACGTTTGCCTGAAGGGCGCCGTGGCTTGGCGGCGTGGGATAGTACCCCGCCCTTTACACGCCAACCGTCGCCGAAAAGTCCTCTGCTTGGATTTTGCAGTTCCGTGCGGGAGGGGTCTTATGCAATGCTTACGGACTCGCTCTGCGACGCAACCAGGCGCGGCTTCGGATCACACTTGCACAGGCACCAGTCATAGCTCAACGCCTGTTCGCGGCCATCATGTCCCGGACTGGGCATCCGCTCGCCCACGCAGCCTATCTTGCCCGTTGTCTTGCATTTCGGGCACCAGACGGGGTCGCCCTCATACGCCAACGCCCGACCGTTAAGCATTTCGGTCCGGGAGGTCGCAATGACAGTACCGTTTGTCGTAGTAGTGTCGCCATTGAGAATGTCATGACGCTGGTTCACCATCCATTCCTTGAAATCAAGTCGTACTGCTGTTGTGTTGCCCGCCATCATCAAGTTGTGAAGGACGGGCACGAAATGCCATTGCCCGAACTCCGGGTCGAACATGGCGATTTGATTGCAGTCGGCAATATCACCTTGCGTAAAGGCGATAGCTTCAGCGGCACGCCCAAACGCCGTGGTCAGGCGGGTAGCGTCCCACATCAAAATTTCTCTGTTGGTTTCCTGCCAGGCAAACAGGCCTGCGGCTTCGCGCAACTTGGCAACTTCCGCCAGCGTTACCGCATCCACTTCGAATCCTTGCGCCTCGCGCGCCCAGTGGTGCATCTCACGGGCATATCTGCCGACTGCACCACTTGGCGTTTGCACCAGGCATCACAAGATGATCTGCAGGAAAAATCAAGGCTGACCTTCCTTTATACACACGAGCAATATGGATGCGTGTCAACAATCCTCCCGATTGCCCCGGTTATTGTCGCGTTCCCTCCATCAATTCCTCCAATCGCCTACTCATTGACGACTTCAGGCACTTCTCATCTGATTCGCATTCTGTGCGAGCCTTTAGCCACGCCCTCTGTTCATTAATTAAATTATTCTCATCGCCCTCAGATTCTCGATGCTGAGTAATCGCAAGTCTGTACGCATCGTATATGCTTCGATCGAAGGATGCCAATGCAAGTGAGTGACATATTGCAGACTCGGCCTTGCTACTTTTCCTCGCGCACAAAAACGACGGGTTTGGTCTTGTATTCTCGCGAACCTTTCTTAGAACAAGAATTGTTTCGTCATACCACCGCAACAAAATCACGTTTCTCTCTAATTTTACTATCCAAGATCCTCTTGGCCCGCCGTTCGCACCCAGGGTGCCATTCCAAGTTTCCTCCCCGCAATTAATATGCAGTACTTTGTGCAACTTGAGTTCATTGAGGTTAAGCTTGTAGTCTTTGGGGTTCGCCAACTTAGTTGGATATCCATATCCGGCCATACTCTCAGCGATGAGCTGCTTCGGCGCCAGACGGTCGGCATTAACTTTTGGACGGCGGCAAATACCATTTTCCGGGGTATCGTTCGAAATACCGTTTGACTCAAACTTGAAAAACCGACCGCGAAGGCGCGGATCATTCCATTGATACAATGTCGTGCGCGATGAATTTGTATTGAGATGAACCTCAGCAACCTGCCACAATCCGACTATTGATTCATCCAATTCGTTAGCGCACAAATTAGATATATTTAGTGCAAAAAAGATAATAGATATTATCTTGAGCGGCCGTCCAATCGCATACTCTCTCATGGGGAGCTATCTAGTTTTTTAACGTGATGGCAGTGGCGCGCCATTAATTTTATATGCGCCGTAAATAAAGAGATCAACTTCGTCGCTTCTGCGATTCGTAAGTCCATCCAAGACAACCCCGCCGGATGTATTTCCCTCTCTAATTTTATTCATGGCATCGCCGAGGTAAGTACTCCAATCAGCCATATGCAGGTACAGGCTGTAGACGTCTTGCCTTTCGTCGGCGGGCTGCGGTCCCGTACTGTTAGGCGCCGGTGGCAAAGCCAGCTGATGACGCACCAGTGCGAAGCCGGTCGAGTACGCCGCCCATTTGCCATCGGCGAATTGCAAGTGCGGATAGCGATCATTGATCCGGTAAGCGACGATCTCGCCGTCCGCGAT
>NZ_JBEFLI010000153.1:0-4154 GCF_040578825.1 Cupriavidus necator
GCTCAAACAGATACAGGACGAAGGGAAGAAGGAGGAACATCAGTGCACCGCTGACGCGATGCAGGATGGATACCTTGCCGGCCCAGGGCAACCGGTAGCGCGCAATCTGCGCGATTCCGATATTCCGGTACTCCGGCCTGGCTTGTTTGACGGCTTCAGCCATGCGAGACCCCAATTAGCGGTAAACAAAGAAACGAAACTGCAAAAAACGATACTGCCCACCACCCTGCATGTACCACCCCTGCATGCAATGGGATGCATTAGGGCAAATCCATGAGATTTTAGCGCCTTTGTTGCGCGCTGCACCAATAATTTTCAGCTATCAGGCGGCAACGGCGCCGCCCGACAATCGCACACCATGCACATGACGCGGCACTGGCGCGCAACATTCATCCGCGGCAACTACAGCCGCATCGCCATCAAGGAAGCCGCAATAATCAGGGCCGGCGCGGGGATCACGCCGCAGGCCGGGAGTCAGCTCAGGTCGTTCTGGTAGTAGTGGCGGGTCGTCACATAGAGGCCGCGTCGCACTTCCACCGGGCGATCGCCGTAGGTGTACGACACACGCTCGACCGAAAGCAGCGGCGAGCCCACCGGGACGGACAGCAGCTCGGCCGCCGTCTCGTCGGCGGCCACAGCGCGGATCTTCTCCGAGGCGCGGATCATGCGCGTACCGAATTCGGCCTCGAATAATGCATACATGGGGCCCTTCCACTCGGTCAGCTTTTCAGCTGTCAGGCCCTTGAAGTTGGCGCCGAGCAGCCAGATTTCGTCCAGCACGGTCGACTCGCCGGAGAAAGTCAGCACGCGGCGGATCTGCACCACGCTGTCGCCGGTGCGGATATCGAGCAAGCGGGCAATCTCGGCGGGGGCGCGCAGGCGCTTGCACTCGAGCACGCGGCTGGCGCCATAATGCGGTTCGCCTTCGTCGGGAACGAGGCGCAGGAAGCGGAACTTGACCACGTCCTCATGGTGCGTGGTCACAAACGTGCCCTTGCCCTGCCGGCGCGCCACCAGGTTCTCGGCGGCGAGCTCGTCGATGGCCTTGCGCACTGTGCCCTGGCTGACCTTGTAGCGTGCGGCCAGCTCCATTTCGCTGGGAATCATCTCGCCCGGCTTCCATTCGCCGGATTGCAGGCTGCGCGTGATCAGCGCCTTGATCTGCTGGTAGAGCGGACTGAAAGTGGGCGATGGCACGGCGTGGGGGGCGGCAGCCTGTTGGGCGGCCTGGTGTGCAGCCTGAGCAACAGCGGTCTGCGCCGCGGCGGAAGACGGGGGCGACTGCGTCCCGGCGCCAGGCGTGGCGGCGCCAGATTCCTGCGCGCCGGGGGCGGCCGCGCCGGTCAGGGACGTAGGCAGGGAAGACATAGCGGGATTTCACCACAAAAGGGCGAGGCCCGTCCAGCCTGACATTAATTGTCTTATGTCTTATATAAGACATATGAATTGACATAGAGGGAGGCGCGGCCTACACTCGCGCTGGTCCACGCCCGCGAAAGGCTCCTGCGCGCCCTTTCCGGTCCCGTTCCGTGCTCCGCTGCCGGAATCCGGTCTGGAAATGGCGCCACGCTTCGCAGTAGACTTACGCTTCGTTGCATCACCATGACCCGTTGTGGCTTTCCCTCACCGGTCCCGCCCCGTGGCCCCGCCACCCGGTTCCGGCGGACTGCCGCTCCCCGCTGTGGCGACAACCAGCACCCGGTGACGCGCCGGCCCGCCCTGCATGGCGACGCGCCACCGACCGGCTTCCCCCCTTCTATCGTTTGGAGATTTACTCATGGCTAAAGCCCCAATGCGCGTCGCAGTGACCGGCGCCGCTGGCCAGATCGGCTACTCCCTGCTGTTCCGCATCGCCAATGGCGACATGCTGGGCAAAGACCAGCCGGTCATCCTCCAACTGCTCGACCTCCCGCAAGCCCAGCAAGCCGTCAAGGGCGTGGTGATGGAACTGGAAGACTGCGCCTTCCCGCTGCTGGCCGGCGTGGTCATCACCGATGATCCCAAGGTTGCCTTCAAGGACGCCGACGTTGCCCTGCTGGTGGGCGCCCGTCCGCGCAGCAAGGGCATGGAGCGCAAGGATCTGCTCGAAGCCAACGCCCAGATCTTCACCGTGCAGGGCAAGGCACTGGACGAAGTCGCCAGCCGCGACGTCAAGGTGCTGGTGGTCGGCAACCCGGCCAACACCAACGCCTACATCGCGATGAAGTCGGCCCCGAACCTGCCGCGCGAGAACTTCACCGCGATGCTGCGCCTGGACCACAACCGTGCCCTGTCGCAGATCGCCGCCAAGACCGGCAAGCCGGTGTCGTCGATCGAGAAGCTGTTCGTATGGGGCAACCACAGCCCGACCATGTACGCCGACTACCGCTATGCCACCGTCGACGGCCAGAGCGTCAAGGACCTGATCAACGATCCGGTGTGGAACAACGACGTGTTCCTGCCGACCGTCGGCAAGCGCGGCGCCGCCATCATCGAGGCCCGAGGCCTGTCGTCGGCAGCTTCGGCCGCCAACGCCGCCATCGACCACGTGCGTGACTGGGTGCTGGGCTCGAACGGCAAGGTCGTCACCATGGGCATCCCGTCGAACGGCGAGTACGGCATCCCCGCCGACACCATGTTCGGCTTCCCGGTGACCACCGCCAACGGCAAGTACGAAATCGTCAAGGGTCTGGAGATCGACGCCTACAGCCAGGAAAAGATCAACATCACCCTGAACGAACTGGAAGAAGAAAAGGCCGGCGTGCAGCACCTGCTGGGCTGATCTTCCGCTCGAGGAAAGACCAGAGCAAAGACCGGGGTTCCGCAACGATTCAATCGGTGCGGACCCCGGTTTTTCATATTGGAGCGTTACGCTAGCCTCTGCACTCCCCTTCAACCAACGATCCGAACCAACGTGCATCCTTCCGAGGTCTTGTTCCAGGGCGAAGCCATCCCGGTCCAGCTACCGGTGTGCGACCACTACGCGGGCAGCGAAAAGCTGATGCGCAAATCGCTTGCCCTGCAGCAAGAGCTTGGGCCCGTCTTCGATATCACCTTCGACTGCGAGGACGGCGCCGCCGTCGGCCGTGAGCGCGAGCATGCCGAGCTGTGCGCGCAACTGGCCAGCAGCCCGCTCAACGCGCATAACCGCGTGGGCGTGCGTATCCACGATCCTGCCCACCCGAGCTGGCGCCAGGACGTCGACGTGCTGGTGCGCGCCGCCGGTGCCCGGCTGGCCTATGTGGTGGTGCCCAAGGTCACCGACGTGGTCGAGGTCGCGCGCGTGACCGACCATGTCAACCAGGTGGCGCGCAGTGCCGGCATCGCGCGGCATATCCCGATCCATGTGCTGATCGAGACCCATGCCGCGCTCGAGCAGGCCTTCGATATCGCCGCGCTGGTGCAGGTGGAATGCCTGAGCTTCGGACTGATGGATTTCGTCTCGGCCCACCATGGCGCGATCCCGGGCGAGGCCATGCGCTCGCCCCAGCAGTTCGAGCATCCGCTGATCCGCCGCGCCATGCTGGAAATCTCGGCCGCCTGCCACCGGCACGGCAAGGTGCCCTCGCACAACGTCAGCACCGATGTGCAGGCGCCGCAGCGCGCCGGCGACGATGCGCTGCGCGCGCGCTGCGAGTTCGGCTACCTGCGCAAATGGAGCATCCATCCGGGCCAGATCGCGCCGATCGTGGCGGCATTCCGCCCCGGCGCCGGGGAAATCGGCGCGGCCAGCCAGATCCTGCTGGCCGCGCACGAGAACAACTGGGCGCCGATCCGGCACGAAGGCCAGCTGCACGACCGCGCCAGCTACCGCTACTACTGGTCCCTGCTGCAGCGCGCGCAGGCCACCGGCACGCCGCTGCCGGCCAACGTGGAAGCGCTGTTCTTCGCCTGAGACAAGAGCAACACAAAATAAGGTCGCGCCCCGAAGGAGACACGGATGGCCGCTTCGAAGACCGCTGCACGGCGCCAGGCTGTACCGGCGCCCGCTGAACCGACGCCCGCGCCCAGGCCCAAGAAATCCGTCGCGCTGTCCGGCGTTGCCGCCGGCAATACCGCGCTGTGCACGGTCGGCCGTACCGGCAACGACCTGCACTACCGCGGCTACGACATCCTCGATATCGCCGACGCCTGCGAGTTCGAGGAGATCGCCCACCTGCTGGTGCACGGCAAGC
>NZ_JBEFLI010000154.1:0-4081 GCF_040578825.1 Cupriavidus necator
TGGTCGACCTTGAAGCGGTAGGTGAAGGTCTCGCCTGGGGCAATGCCGGCAAAGCTGATGCCCGGCACGCCGTCCATCTGGAACGGCAGGATGATCCCGTGCCAGTGAATCGACGTAGGCTCGCGCAAGCGGTTCGTCACCCGAATCGTCACCGTCTCGCCTTGTCGCCAGCGCAGCGTCGGCCCTGGCAACATCCCGTTAATGGTGGTCGCTACGCTCGGGGTTCCGGTGAAGTTGACCACCGACTCGCCGATCACGAGGTCGAATTCGGTGCCGCGGAGCACTGGCGCGGTGCCGTAGGAGGCATTTGTCGGCCGCTCCGACGCCTGCGCCCAAGCGCTGCCGCCAATACCAGGCAGTCCCGCCATAACGCCGCCGGCGGCCAGGCCCTGTACAAACCGGCGGCGCCGCAGGCTAGGCAGCACAAGGCCAGACGGTCGGTCACGTCGCATGAAATAGTCCTTTTTTGCTTGAATGGGCCGCGGCCGGAGACGGCAGGAAGAGAGTAACCAGATCGAGGCTACCGTCAACTTACTCAAACATTACATTCTGGTAAGGTCGAAGTCACTCCCAGAGCCTCTGGGTAGACTACCCCCTTATAGAAGCCAGCCCAAGGGGCTGGCGCAGATCCGAACGCAAAGGGGGAGGCCGAAGATGAAGCTGCTGGTGGTAGAGGATGAATCCAAGACCGGCGAGTACCTGCGCCAGGGGCTGACCGAGGCCGGGTTCGTGGTCGACCTGGTCGCCAACGGGCTTGACGGACAACACCTGGCGCTTAACGAAGCGTACGACCTGATTATCCTCGATGTCATGCTACCGGATCTCGATGGCTGGCGCATTCTGCAGACCATTCGTGCCGCGGACAACCCGGTCCCGGTCTTGTTCCTGACCGCCCGTGACAGCGTGGCCGACCGGGTCAGGGGGTTGGAACTGGGCGCAGACGACTACCTGGTAAAGCCCTTCGCTTTCTCGGAATTACTGGCCCGGGTCCGGACGTTATTGCGTCGCGGTACCGTACAGCTGGCGATGGACCGCATTCAGGTGGGCGACCTGGTGCTGGATCTGGGCCGGCGTCGGGCGTCTCGTGCCGGTCGCCGCATTGCGCTGACCAGCAAGGAGTTTGCACTGCTCGAGCTGCTCGCCCGCAGGCGAGGAGAGGTGCTGCCGCGCTCGTTGATTGCCTCCCAGGTCTGGGACATGAACTTTGACAGCGACAGCAATGTGATCGATGTTGCCATTCGCCGCTTGCGAGCGAAGATCGATGATGATTTCGAGACCAAGCTGATTCAGACCGTTCGCGGGATGGGCTACGTCCTGGAAGCGCCGGAGGAGCAGGGATGAAGCATCGGCTGTCGTTGACGATGCGCCTGACCATCCTGTTTTCGCTCTCGTCGGCCGTCGTAATGCTCGGTCTGGGCGTGCTCATTTGGCTGGCGATGGATCGCCATTTCATCAACGAGGACCATGTGGTGCTCGGCGACAACATTCGCCTGATCCAAAAGATTGCGCGGGAGACGCCGGCGGAGCAATTGCCTGAGCGGCTTAAGGAAATGGTCGATCACCATCGCGGGTTCGTCGCACAGGTACGGACTGCCCACGGGCATCGTCTGTATGCCACCCAGGGCTTCGATTTTGGCGCAGCTTTCGAGGCCATCGCGCGGCAGTCCGCCCACGACGACACCTTTGTCTGGCAGGAGGGCGCGCAGGAATACCGTGGCATGCGCGCGCAGGTCGCCGTCTCGGACACGCGGGTCGGGCCGTTGAGTGTCGTGGTCGGCATGGACACGGAAATTCACGCCCACTTCATGCACGCATTCCGTCAATCGCTGGCGTTTTATACGACCCTGGCGGTCGTGGCCAGCGGCCTCTTTGGCTGGTGGGCCGCGCGGCGCGGGCTGGCACCGTTGCGCATGATGGCGTCGCGTGCCAAGGGCGTCACCGCGAACAAGCTGGACGCGCGCATGCCGGTGGATGCTGTGCCGGTCGAGATGGCGGATCTGGCCACAACGTTGAACGCGATGCTGGAACGGTTGCAGGATGACTTCCGACGATTGTCGGAATTCTCTTCCGACCTGGCTCACGAACTGCGCACGCCGATCACCAACCTGATGACCCAGACCCATGTCGTGCTGGCGCAGCCCCGTGACGCCGCCAAATACCGCGAGGTCCTGGCTTCCAATGCGGAGGAGTTGCAGCGGCTTGGGCGGATGGTTTCCGACATGCTGTACCTGGCAAAGATGGAGCATGGCATCACGCTGCCCAACGAGGAAGCGATCAACGTGGCCGATGAGGTGCAGGCGCTGTTCGACTTCTACGACGCCCTGGCGGAGGACAAGGGCGTGAACCTGCGACTGCAGGGGCAGGCAAAAATTGCTGGCGACCGCCTGATGCTGCGTCGCGCGCTCAGCAACCTGCTTTCCAACGCGCTGCGTTATACG
Organism: Cupriavidus necator; assembly: GCF_040578825.1. GTDB lineage: Bacteria > Pseudomonadota > Gammaproteobacteria > Burkholderiales > Burkholderiaceae > Cupriavidus > Cupriavidus necator_E. The sequence continues at coordinate 2,439 of NZ_JBEFLI010000154.1, forward strand.
CCCCAGGGCAAGCAGATTGTCGTGGAGGCGCGCGAGCAGGCGGGCCACACCACCATCGTGGTGGAGAACGAAGGCGAGGAGATCAGCGCCGAGTTGCTACCCTCGCTCTTCGGTCGCTTCTTCCGCGCGGACAAGTCACGGACCCGGGCGGACTCCGATAGCGTGGGCTTGGGCCTTTCCATCACGCAAGCCATTATGGTTGCCCACGGCGGCCAGATCTCGGTCGAATCGTCCGGCGGTAAGACGCGTTTTGTCTTGACGTTTCCGCGCCGGCGCGGCGAGGCTCGCGGCTAGCCGCCTTTTGCACCGCCGGCGCCAGCATCGGGTGAGGCCAAATGTAAAAATAGCCACGACGTTGCGCCGTGGCTACTGGTCCTTCGGTAAAAGGACCTTTCAACCGTTTGGCCATCGATGGCTTGGACTTTTAGAACTTATGCCGCATGCCTAGCACCACGCCAGTCTGATTGGCTCCCGGCGCCACATTGACGGGCGCGCCACTGCTGGCGTTGAAGCCGTTCAACCCGAGCTGCGAGCCTCCTTTGTTGCGCACGTAACCGACGTTGAAGTACACGTCGGTGCGCTTGGAGAAGGCGTAATCGGTGGATGCCACAAACATCAGCGGATCCGCCCCGGAGCCACGCACATCCGTGTAGTACGCCACGCCCGTGAGGGACAAGCCCGAGGTCAGTTGATAGCGTAGGCCCGCCCAATACAGGTTGGAGCGAGTGTCGGTGGGGGAGGCCGAGATATTGCCGTTGAGCCAGCGGTAGCCGGCGTACAGCTTCGCAGGACCGATCCCATAACTCACGCTCACGAGCGCACGCCGGTCCTTCAGCCCTTGCGAGGCCACCGTTGGGCCCCGGTATTCGTCGTAAAGGGCGCCCACGGAAAACGGCCCGAACGCATACACCAGCCCCGCGCTCACCTCCCTGTCCACCTTTGGCTCGCCGGGGACTTCGCCGCCGTTGGTGCGCCCGAAGCTGTAGAGCGCCAAGGCGGTCAGGCCGCCAAAAGTACCCTTGTACTTGATGGAATTGTCCGCGCGGCCGGCAATGGTGTCATCGCTCTTGTAGAGGGAGTATCGCGGCGCGAATCCCATTGGATCAAACTGGATGGCCGTATCGTAGAGCACCGTTGTCTGACGCCCCAAGGTCAACTGACCGTACGGGCTGGACAGACCCACCAGCGCACCGCGGTCAAACAAGCGGCCGGCGTTGCTCAACTGGGCGGTATCGAGCGAGAAACCGCTCTCGAGCTCAAACACGGCCTTCAGGCCGCCACCGAGATCCTCAGTTCCCCGCAGGCCCCAGCGCGAGGTCGACAGGTTGCCGGCGGACATGCGCACCAGGTTGCTACCGCCCCTTGACGACGGCGCGTTCGACAAGTATTCGATACCGGCATCGGCTACGCCGTACAGCGTGACACTTGACTGAGCATAAGTGCCAAGCGACAGCGACCCCAACAGCATGCCAGCGGCGGTCATTCCTGTTCTTCTCATGGCGTCTCCAATTTGACACGTTTTTTGGAATGCAACAGGAATTGAAGTCTAGTACAACATCCCCTAAATAGGTTTAATAATTATCGGGCTGCAAATACGGCTGCAGGAGCGCGACGACCACCTGGGCCATCTCATCGAGCGAGCC
>NZ_JBEFLI010000155.1:0-3939 GCF_040578825.1 Cupriavidus necator
CTGTGACTGTGACAAAGTAGTTCCCATCACTATTTGGTGGGAACTACTTTGGCGCCACTCTACTGAACGGTACAGACGGTGCTGGCGACTCGCTTACAGACGAGGTCCGGACGGCCGAGTATCTTAAGAAGGGCTTGACCGAGTCAGGATTCATGGTCGACGTGGCGACGACTGGCACCGACGGCCTGCATCTCGCGGCGGAGATGCAGTACGATGTGATTCTTCTGGATGTCATGTTGCCGGGTGTGAACGGTTGGAGTGTTATCAAAACCATCCGGCTGACAAGTAATACGCCAGTGCTGTTCCTGACAGCGCAGGATGAAGTGTCGGACCGAGTAAAGGGCTTCGAGCTTGGGGCCGACGACTACTTAGTGAAACCCTTCGCGTTTGCCGAACTTCTCGCCAGAATCCGGCGTTGCTTGCGGCAATGCATCGGACGTGAGTCGGAACGCCTGCGCATTGCCGACCTTGACATTGACATGCTGGGGCGACGCGTCTTCCGCAGCGACGCGAAGGTGGAACTGACCACCCAAGAGTTTGCCTTGTTGCATCTGCTCGCCAGACGCTGCGGGGAAGTGATGTCCTGCCCGTCCATCGCCTCCCACGTGTGGGACGTCAATTTTGATACGGACACCAACGTGGTGGATGTCGCGATTCGTCGTTTGCGGGCCAAAGTAGATGACCCGTTTGAGGTCATCCACACGGTTCGCGGCATGGGCTACGTGTTGGACCCCGAGCGAGGACGATAGCCGTGACGCAGTCGCTTCCAAGCCGGCTGGCACTCCTCTTTTCCATCCTGGCCACCGTCGCACTAAGCAGCATGGGGGCCTACGCCTACTATGCGCTTCAGGCGCAGTTGGTATCGCGGGATGAGGAAATTGTTCGAGGAAAGCTGGCCCAGATCGCGCACCTCATGCGCGAGGTCGATGCCTTTGAGGGCATGACGGATTCCACCCATCGTTTCGACGACATCGTGCGTGGCTACGACGGTCTCGCGATACGCGTCCGCTCGGAAAAGGGGCAGCTACTGTACCGAACCAGTGATGCGCTGCCGCAGAACTTCGATTTGGCCGGTGAAGAAAGCGGTTCGCCTGCCAGCCCCCCGCTGGTGATGGGCAAGGAAACTACCGCGCTGGGCGATAGCGGCGCCGAAGTCTTGGTGACAATCGCGCAGAGCGGGCTCGAGCGGGTTCAGGTTGTCACCAGGTTCAAGAATAGCTTGCTGCTGGGCACAACTGTGGGCGTCATCCTGACCGCCATGGTTGGTGCAGCGATTGCCAGGCGGGAACTTCAGCCGACTCAGCGCCTGGTGCAGCAAGTCAACCGGATCAACGTGGAGCAACTGAGTTACAGAGTGGATGCGCCAACCCGGCCTGCCGAGGTGCGAGAGATTGCGAATGCATTCAATGAGATGCTGCAACGCCTGGAGACTGGCTACGAGCGGCTGTACCGGTTTTCGGCCGATCTCGCTCATGACATGCGCACGCCGTTGAACAACCTGATCGGGCACGCCGAGGTGGCACTCTCCAAGGAGCGTACCGCAGCGGAGTATGCGCTGCTCATGGAGGAAGGCCTGCTCGAGTATCAGCGACTATCGCGCATGATCGATGCGATGCTGTTCCTGGCGCGGGCTGACGGCGCAAACATTCGCCTCGATACGGTCAGCATCGACCTCGCGGAAGAGCTCTCGAAGTTGGCGGACTACTTCTCCATGCTTGCAGAGGAACGGGGCATCACGATTTCGGTGACAGCGAACGGCCGGCTGATGGCTGACCCGATGTTGTTTCGCCGGGCCATCAACAACCTATTAGTCAATGCGGTTGAGCATGCCGAGTCAGACTCCACAGTGGTCATACGAAGCGCACACATTGGAGGCGATGTGGTAATCCACGTCACCAATCGCGGGCAAGCCATCCCCGAGTGGGATATCGCACACATCTTCGAACGCTTCTATCGAGCGGACCGCGCACGTTCGAACTCCCATCGTTCAACCGGCCTGGGTCTTGCAATTGTGCGCTCGATCATGGATCTGCACGGTGGTACCGCAGGCGCGGAGAACCTGGAGGGCGGACTTATCCGGTTCGAACTGCGATTTCGTGGTGGCAGGACTGCGTAGACCAGGGCGCGGCACGGCAATCAGCACCGGCAATACCTAGGTTGGGGATTGCCGGTGGCCCAGCCTCAGCGCAACAGGCTTGCTCAAGCGCCATCGCAGAAGGAGTCTCGGGGTCCCGTCACCGGCCCGTGCGCGGGGCTGGCCGCTACAACGACGGCGGAGGGGGCGGCGGCGTGAGCACTGGGGAGGGCGAAGGCGGCATAAGCGGTCAGCGACAGCGACAGGGCCGTAACCAAGCGGGCGAGGTTTCTCATCATTGGCTCCTTGAAGGACATGACCTTAGGGTCATGTGGTCTGTAGTTTGAACGGAGCGTCGTTGCAATGAGATTACTGGCGAATGACGGATTTGCCATCTTGGTCGTCCTCTCCGTCACTAGGGGTGTCGACGGCGGTGTAAATCCGCGCATAAATGGCGGTGCAAGGTTGCTGGCCACCATTCGGACTGCAGGGGTGCACCACGCTCAGTGCTCCACTTCCTTTCGATTGCTCCGTAGGCCGGGAGTTTGAGAGATCGGGCATGCGCAACCTGACGAAATCATTCTGCCACCTGGCGATCCCTGCCAACCACCAGTCCTGTGTCTCCAAGATACTCGTGCGGTGGAACCTCTAGATTGAGCGGCGCCGGAACACTCCTGAAAACGCGCCCGGCCAGATCGAATTTGGAGCCATGACAGGGGCAAAAGAAGCCCCCCGGCCAGCGATCTCCCAAATCCGCGGCACCCACCTCTGGCCGAAAGGTAGGCACGCAGCCCAGATGTGTGCAAATCCCTACCGCGACAAAGAAATCTGGCCGGATCGAGCGGGTCCCATTGGCGGCATAGGGAGGCTGCTGGGCCTGCCGGGATTGTGGATCGGCCAACAGGCCGTCATGCTTACCGAGCCCTTCCAGCATGGCGCTGGTCCGGTGCAAAATCCATACGGGCTTGCCCCGCCATGCGACGGTGACCAGCGAGCCCGGCTCCACCGTGTCGAGACGTACGTCCACAGGCGCGCCTCTCGATCTGGCGGCATTGCTTGGCGCCATGCTTTGCACAAACGGCAGCATGGTACTGACCAGCCCTATCCCTCCGATAGCACTCGTCGCCCGCAGAAGCAACCTGCGCTGACCCAAGTCTTGTGGATCTGCGACTGAATCGTTCATGGCAGTTATCTCCAGTCCGGGACCAACGCGCTGGTCCGGACGCTTCGTTACCCGAGGGCGCCAAAGAAACCGCTTCCGCTTGGCTACGGCCAGAAATGAACTTGGGGTACACAATGCATTTATTTTAGGAGCCAGTCCACGGCACGAAACGAAAGAATCGTATGTTACTAACGGGCCTGCCTGTCCGGTTGAAACCGTCGAGGTTGATGCAGAGATTCGCTGCAACTATGGCTGCAGGGACGATCACCTGGGCCATCTCGTCGAGTATACCGGCGGCTTGCAGAGATCCCCAGCGTTCACTTTGGCTGCGAAAGGCTGCACTATCGATGCCGGCTATGGATGGCCGGCCCGCAACTGGCTGGCATTTGGTGTCCGGGGCCTGGCTCCGTAACCACCAGTTGCCTGTCCCAATATTCGTGACGGCGTGCTGGCTGTGGTCCCTGGCCATGGCCCCGTGGCTCATGCCCTGCATGGCTATGCCACCGTGATCCAGGCCGCCCATGCTGCCCATCATGTCCGCCGTGGTGAGCCACTCTGCCTTGTCGAGCGCCGGCGCGGTCAGACCCGCTCGCGTCGCCAGGGTGTCGCGGGCATAGCCCGTGCGTTCCATCGACTGGGAGAAAATGGTATAGGCTTCGTCGCGCGGCTCGACCACCACATCACAGGTCTCGCCGGGCCCGAA
>NZ_JBEFLI010000156.1:0-3349 GCF_040578825.1 Cupriavidus necator
TTCGCTTCGAACGTCGAGCCGACATTCACGAAGCGTTCCTCAAACTCGGCTGCTCTCTCGTCTGCTGGAACATCTTCAGGCGCGCTGAGCCGTCTTTTTGAAACAGTCTCTAACTGTACTTGCCTTCGGCGATGCCAATCGTATTATGGAGAACGTCAAGGCGTCGCTATTGCATGCATGAGCTTCCCGAGCAGGACCGGCGTTCCTTGGTGTTCGGTCTTGAGCGCAGTCAGCACCATTCGCGATTCGGCAGGCCAGGTGCGAGTAGCACCTGAGGCTTTGCGCGCCCTTGCCGTTTCCCGGGGCGAGCAAGGACCATATTCTTGTCTGAATCATACTACCTGTGGGCTGAGTTCGCCTCGCTTCGGTAGGGAGAAGAAGAATGAATTATGAAGACCTTGTCGATGATTTAAACGCATCGCTACAGGTAATTTCCGATAGCGGGCGCACAGCAATTTCTCCCGCGGGCATCAGAACGTTCTTATCTGAAGAAAGGGGGTTGATAACGAGCGTGACGGCCCAAGAAGCGCAGCTTCGAGAACAAAACAGGAAGAACCTCATCCTAACGGCCGGGGCCACCGAACCTTCCGACAGTTACAAAGCAGCAATTGAGGCTGGTCAGACTGCAATTAACACAGCAATTTTATTAAATGGAACTGCCGCAGTTGCATTTCTGGTTTTCCTAGGTAACATTTTGATTCGAACCGCCATGCCGAATCTGGGGCTCATGAGTGTTCCGTTGATTTTATTCGCTCTCGGGGTTTTTAGAGGTGCGAGGGCATCGTTTCAACGCTATCGCAGTCAAAACGCCTTCACCGATGTTAACGTCTGGGCATTCACGGGAGAACAGTCTCGGGACGAACGGGATATGCGCTGGCGCCTCTCCAAAGAATTTGAAGTCAAGGCGGTAAGCAATTGCCACGGTTCACTACTCCTATTCCTATGTGGGATAGCTGCGGTTTTCTATGCGCTTGCGCTCTTGCACTCCACTGTGTCTCCGGCCTCAACGTCGCCAGCGCGAAGCCAGTCGGAACCCACAGCTTCTACTACTTGTCGCGAGCGTTGGCGCGAAACTACCGTTGATCCTGGCCATCCGCATTCCTTCGCTCTTGCAGACCCGTTGCACAATTGCGGCGCTCTTAATCCTCAACGATCTCTGCGGTTGGCAGAGGGTGGCAAGAGGTAGCAACGCATCGGACGTGAGCTAACTTGGTATGAAGAAGGTGCCTGTCGAGGCGGCCGGGTCGGCAAGGGGCGAAATGCGCATCGACGATGTAGCCTGGCGTTCCTCAATTGTCAAAGCTACGGAAGCTCAAAATGAAGCGCGTTCTCCCTGCGGCCGACTCTGCGGCGATGCTGCCTCCGTGAGCAGCCATAATGGCTCGCGTGATCGACAATCCCAAGCCCACACTATCTGAATCTCGGTGTACCCGTGATTTGTCTGCCCGGAAGAAGGGGTCAAATATCGACGGCAACAGTTCCTCGCTAATCTCCTCGCCTTCGTTTTCGACGATTACCGTCACCGCGTCGGCATGGTTGACGATCTCCACTAAAATGCTTCCCCGGCATGGAGTGTATCGCAGCGCGTTAGAAAGCAAGTTGTTAAGGGCCTGACGTAGCATCAGGCGATCGGCCTTGATCGTTCCTTCTCCATGGAGCCGCAGGTACACCCCTTTATCCCCCGCAAGAGCGTCGTAGAATTCAAAGAGCGCGAGTACTTCGTCTCCAATATTGAGCACCTCGGCGTTCGGCGCAGTGATGCCGTGCTCAAGCTTCGCGAAATAGAGCATGTCAGACACCATGCGCGCAAGGTGCTGCAGTTCCTCCGCATTAGAAGCCAACACATCCCGGTACTCCGCAGGGTCGCGCGGCTGCGATAGCGCGACTTGGGTCTGAGTCATGAGGTTGGTGATCGGCGTGCGTAACTCGTGGGCGAGGTCCGAAGAGAACTCGGATAGGCGGCGAAAATCGCGCTGCAAGCGTTCCAGCATCGCGTTGAGCGTCGCAGCGACGTCAGCCATCTCTAAGGGTACCGAATCGACTGGCATGCGCTCGTCGAGTTTGTGTGTAGTTACTGCGCGAGCGCGTGAAGCCATGGTGCGCAATGGTGCCAATCCGCGCCAGGCAGACCACCATCCGAACACACCGCTCGCAAGCGCCGCCAAGGCTATGTAAGAGGGTAGGGACTTCCGGAATACATGCATGAGGTGCGCATGGATTTCCGTGTCCATGCCCACAACAACATCCAACGTGCGGGTTTCCAAGCCAGTCGCCTGCACTACCGCTTGCATTCCGCGGTACGTCTTCCCATCCTGCTCCCACAAAAAGGTATTGCGCTCCGGAGACAGCTTTGCGATTGCGTCAAACGCGACACCGATATCGAATCCCTTGCTGACATATACACTGATATGTATGGACCGTGTCAAGTACCAAAGTGTGGGCTCCCCAAAGTTTGACGGGTCAAGGGCGGGCATCAGCCCGGCGTAGCGCACCCTTGACGCGACGTCGGTTTTCCATGCTATGCATTGGTCGTGAGCGCGGCACTTGCGTGCTCACGACCATGCGAGACTGGCTTCCTGGACGGTCGTCAAGAACAGGATGCTTGAGCCAGGACGAGGCGGTTATCCGACGGTTGATCATTCTGATATGCGCGGGTTGGTTACCGCATGACAAACGAAACGTCGGGGAGCTGCCTCAATCTAGAGTCGAGGGTTGTGCTGTTTCCAGTTGCCTCCTAGTGTAAGCGCGAGGGTTCTCCCACCGTTGCCTGGTCCTGGCCTAAGCATCCTGGTATCTGCTCGATCTTCTCATGCCAGCTAAGCTCGGCTGAGGGGGACGACGTGTTTCCCGATGGCCCAGATAAAACCGACAAGCTCGCGAGCAATGGCGGTACAGACCTGGTTCTTGAGCTTGCCGCGTGCCATCAAGTTTCGAAATCGCTGGCACAGCCGTTTTTGCGCCGACCAGGCGATCTCCTGGACTTCGGGGGACGTACGCTCTGCGCGCCGCTGTAGGATCGCGGTCTTGCGTGCGGCATGTCGATAGGTCCACGCTGCTTCGATGAGTACCCGCCGGACATGGCTGTTGCCGGTCTTGGTAATGCCACCGCGGCGTTCGTGCTTGCCGCTGGAGTGTTCGCTGGGCACCAGGCCCAGATGGGCCATCAGCTGGGGCGCGCCGGCAAATCGGGTGAGATCACCGAGTTCCGCGACTACTGTTACAGCGGCGAGCAGACTGATGCCGCGCAGCGCCATCAACGCCTCGATCACCGGCCAGACTGGGCTGGCGTGCGCCGCTGTCTCGACTTCGCGGTCGAGGCTGGCCACGCGCGTGCCGCAGGCCTGCACTG
>NZ_JBEFLI010000157.1:0-3240 GCF_040578825.1 Cupriavidus necator
TACCGGTTGCCCTGGGCCGGCAAGGTATCCATCCTGCATCGCGTCAGCGGTGCACTGATGTTCCTCCTTCTTCCCTTCGTCCTGTATCTGTTTGAGCAGAGCATCACCTCCGAACTGAGCTTCGCAAAGTTCTCGGCCCTTATGTCCGGTGGCTTTGTCAAGCTGGTTGTGCTGGCCCTGATCTGGGGTTATCTGCATCACTTCTGCGCTGGTATCCGCTTCCTGCTGCTGGATGTGCACGTTGGTGTCTCCAAGCCCGCTTCGGCCAAGTCTGCCATCAGCGTGCTGGTTGTCAGCCTGCTGCTTACCCTGATTTTCGGCCTGAAGCTGTTCGGCCTGTTCTGAGGAGAATCACGGTGGCAAATAACAATATCGGTCCCAAGCGTCTTGTCGTCGGTGCCCACTACGGCCTGAAAGACTGGCTCGCGCAACGCGTCACGGCCGTGGTCATGGTGGTCTTCACCGTGGTCCTGGCCATTGCCTTCCTGCTGTCGAACGGCGCTTCGTACGAAGCGTGGGCAGGGCTCTTCGCCAACCAGTGGATGAAGATCCTCACGTTCCTGACCATCCTGTCGCTGCTGTACCACGCCTGGATCGGCGTGCGCGATATCTGGATGGACTATGTGCGTCCGATGGCGGTTCGCCTCGTGCTGCAAGTTCTTACGATTCTGTGGCTCGTCGGTTGCGCGGGCTACGCTGCTCAGATTCTCTGGAGGGTGTAATAAATGGTCGCAGTCAAGACTGGATTGCCGCGTCGCCGCTTTGACGTGGTCATCGTCGGTGCTGGCGGCGCCGGGATGCGCGCATCCCTCCAGCTCGCGGAGGCCGGCCTGAACGTGGCCGTGCTGTCCAAGGTGTTCCCGACCCGCTCGCACACCGTGGCGGCGCAGGGCGGCATCGGTGCATCGCTCGGCAACATGAGCGAAGACAACTGGCACTATCACTTCTACGACACCATCAAGGGCTCGGACTGGCTGGGTGACCAGGACGCGATCGAGTTCATGTGCCGCGAAGCGCCGAAGGTGGTGTACGAGCTCGAACACTTCGGCATGCCGTTCGACCGCAACCCCGACGGCACCATCTACCAGCGCCCGTTCGGCGGCCACACCGCCAACTACGGTGAAAAGCCCGTGCAGCGTGCCTGCGCCGCGGCTGACCGTACCGGCCACGCGCTGCTGCACACGCTGTACCAGCGCAACGTGCGCGCCAAGACCCACTTCTTCGTCGAATGGATGGCGCTGGACCTGATCCGCGACCAGGACGGCGACGTGCTGGGCGTGACCGCGCTGGAAATGGAAACCGGCGAGGTCTACATCCTCGAGGCCAAGACCACGCTGTTCGCGACCGGCGGTGCCGGCCGCATCTACGCCGCTTCCACCAACGCCTTCATCAACACCGGTGACGGCCTGGGCATGGCGGCGCGCGCTGGCGTGCCGCTGGAAGACATGGAATTCTGGCAGTTCCACCCGACCGGCGTGGCCGGCGCGGGCGTGCTGATCACCGAAGGCGTGCGCGGCGAGGGCGGGATCCTGCGCAACAAGGACGGCGAGCGCTTCATGGAGCGCTATGCCCCGACGCTGAAGGACCTGGCGCCGCGCGACTTCGTCTCGCGCTCGATGGACCAGGAAATCAAGGAAGGCCGCGGCTGCGGCCCGAACGGCGACTACGTGCTGCTCGACCTGACCCACGTCGGCGCCGAGACCATCATGAAGCGCCTGCCGTCGATCCGCGAAATCGGCCTGAAGTTCGCCAACGTCGACGCGATCAAGGAACCGATTCCGGTGGTCCCGACCATCCACTACCAGATGGGTGGCATTCCGACCAACTACCACGGCCAGGTCGTGGTGCCGAAGAACGGCAACCCGAACGAAGTCCTGAACGGCTTCTACGCGATCGGCGAATGCTCGTGCGTGTCGGTGCACGGCGCCAACCGCCTGGGCACCAACTCGCTGCTGGACCTGGTGGTGTTCGGCCGCGCCGCCGGCAACCACATCATCGCGCAGAACCTGAAGCAGAAAGAGCACAAGCCGCTGCCGGCCGACGCTGCCGACCTGGCGCTGTCGCGCCTGGCCAAGCTGCAGTCGTCGTCCTCGGGCGAGTACACGCAGGACGTCGCCAACGACATCCGCCGCAACATGCAGTCGCATGCCGGCGTGTTCCGTACCCAGAAGCTGATGGACGAAGGCGTCGACCGCATCCTGGAAGTGGCGCAGCGTGCCGACAACATCCACCTGAAGGACAAGTCCAAGGTCTTCAACACCGCGCTGGTGGAAGCCCTGGAAGTGGCCAACCTGGTGGAAGTGGCCAAGGCCACCATGATCTCGGCGGCCGCGCGCAAGGAATCGCGCGGTGCCCACGCGCACAGCGACTTCCCCAACCGCGACGACCAGAACTGGCTCAAGCACACGCTGTTCTACAGCGAAGGCAACCGCCTCGACTACAAGCCGGTGAAGATGGAACCGCTGACGGTGGAAAGCGTGCCGCCGAAGGCCCGTACCTTCTGAGCACCGCATCGTAGAGACAACAGGACCCACAGAAATGAAGCGTATTTTCGAAGTCTACCGCTACGATCCGGACAAGGATGCGGCACCGCGCATGCAGACCTACGAGGTCGAGCTGGACGGTCACGAGCGCATGCTGCTGGACGCGCTGGTCAAGCTGAAGAAGCTGGACGAGACCATCTCGTTCCGCCGTTCGTGCCGCGAAGGCGTGTGCGGCTCGGACGCGATGAACATCAACGGCAAGAACGGCCTGGCGTGCCTGACCAACATGCGCGAGCTGCCGGACCGCATCGTGCTGCGTCCGCTGCCCGGCCTGCCGGTGGTGCGCGACCTGATCGTCGACATGACGAACTTCTTCAAGCAGTACAACTCGATCAAGCCGTTCCTGATCAACGACGAGCCGCCGCCCGAGAAAGAGCGCCTGCAGTCGCCGGAAGAGCGTGACGAGCTGGACGGCCTGTATGAGTGCATCCTGTGCGCGAGCTGCTCGACGTCGTGCCCGTCGTTCTGGTGGAATCCGGACAAGTTCGTCGGCCCGGCCGGCCTGCTGCAGGCTTACCGCTTTATTGCGGACAGCCGCGACCAGGCCACCAACGAGCGCCTGGACAACCTGAACGACCCGTACCGCCTGTTCCGCTGCCACAGCATCATGAACTGCGTCGATGTGTGCCCGAAGGGACTGAACCCGACCAAGGCCATCGGCAAGATCAAGGAGCTGATGGTCCGCCGCGCGGTTTGA
>NZ_JBEFLI010000158.1:0-3123 GCF_040578825.1 Cupriavidus necator
CGTAAGCAACCGGTGAACCCATCTTGATTGTCCGGCGACTCTTGCCGGCCATCAAAATTAACAGTCAGTCGGATTGATCAAGGATGTCAGGACGTGGTCTGCCCACGCGCCGTTAAGCTTCAGGTAGGCCCGGGCGATACCTTCCCGTTCAAAGCGAAGTCCGGTGAGTAGCCGAGCGCTGCGCTCGTTCTCAGGTCGGTAGTTCGCCATGATGCGATGCAGTCCAAGCTCACCGAACACATACTCGATGGCGGTCGCCAAGCATTCGCGCATCAAGCCCTGCCCTTCATAGTCCCGCGCAATCGAGAAGCCTAGATGACATGCCTGGAACGGCCCCCGGACGATATTGGTAAAGTTGCAGTCTCCGATAAGTTGACCACCGTCTCTCCTGAACAGCAGCAGATATAGAGCGCTCTCGGTCTCCATCTGCCTTTCCATCGCCTCTAGTCGGTTTTCGATCGACTGTAGTGTATAGAAGGAGCGGGGCCGCAACGGCTCCCAAGGTTTGAGGTGGGCGCGATTGGCTGTGTAATAGCTTTGAAGAGCCTCCGCATAGCGGCGATTGGCTAGGTGAAGGGTGATGCGCTCGGTGTGTAATCCTTCTGCAGGAAATCTCGATGTGCGGTTCATCAGTGATTCACCCGTAATTGGCGATGGAAAACTGTATGCAGACGGCGAACCCGTTCAAACGGGGTTACATGGCAGCTTCGACGGGAGTCCAGCGATGTGGCAGGAGTTCAGCGACGTCGGCGGTCTTCTGGGTTGGCAGTCGCGTGAGTACGTCTTTCAGGTAGGCGTAGGGATCATGCCCATTGAGCTTGGCCGACTGGATCAGGCTCATGACTGCAGCCGCACGCTGCCCAGCGCGCAGTGAGCCCGCGAACAACCAGTTCGATCTTCCGAGAGCGATAGGCCGTATCTGCCCTTCGATATGGTTGTTATCGATGGGCACTGCTGGATCCTCGAGGTAGCGCACGAGTGCCGCCCAGCGTTTGCGGCTGTAATCGATGGCGCGCGCGATGGCCGAACCGTCTGGCACCCGCCGCCTTTGCTCTTCAAGCCAGAGATGCAGTGCGTCCAGGATTGGCCTGGCCCGCTGCTGTCGCACTTCCAGGCGTACTTCTGGTTCTGCGTCCCGCACCTCTCGCTCGATCTCGTAGAGCCCGGCAATGAAGCGTAGCGCCTGGCCAGCCAACTCGCTCTTGTGCTTGTCGTGGAGCTCGAAGAACTTGCGACGTGCGTGCGCCATGCACCCAATTTCGATGATGCCGCCGCCGAAGCTGGCCTTGTACCCAGAGAAGTCGTCGCACACCAGCTTGCCATGCCAGTCCTGCAGGAATGCCCGGGCATGTTCCCCGCTGCGGGTAGGGGCAAACTGATAGACCACTGCACGTAACGACGAGAGCTGGCTCGGCGCGTAGGCCCACAGATAGGCACGATGCGTCTTGCCATCGCCTGGCGAGAGCATCTGCACCGGCGTCTCGTCGGCATGCAGTACGCTCTGGGTCAATACCTCCCCCTGCAGAGCGTCCACCAGCGGTTGCAGACGCACACCGCAGATGCCGACCCACGCGCCCAGCGTCGATTGCGGGATCGCCAAGCCGGCGCGCGCGTAGATGCGTTCTTGCCGATACAGAGGAAGATGGTCGCCGAACTTGGACACCAGCGTATGCGCTAACAGTCCGGCGGTGGGGATGCCCTTGTCGATGACGTGAGGAGGAATCGGTGCTTGCGTGAGGGTTTCGCATTGCCCGCACACCCACTTACCCCGGACATGGCGTTCGACCGTGAACACGCCGGGGGTGTAGTCCAGCTTCTCGCTGACGTCTTCGCCAATGCGCTTGAGCGCGCAGCCGCACGCGCAAGTCTCGGACTCTGGCTCGTGACGGATCTCAGTGCGAGGCAACTGGGGCGGCAGCGTCTGGCGTTTCGGCTTGTTCTTGGGCTCCGACTTGGACGACGGGATCAGAGCTTCCAGCTCGGCTTCGATCGCCTCAAGATCTGCATCAAGGGCTTCCTCCAGCAAGCTTGCCTGGGCCGACGTCAGTTGCTCGCTGCGTTTGCCGAACTTCCAGCGCTTGTGGATGGCTAGCTCATGAGTGAGCTGATCGATCTTAGTTTGCCGGTAGCGCAGTTCTTGCGTGTGGCGCGCAATGACGGCGTCCTGCTCCCGGATCTGTGCCCGCAGCGTCGCAGCCAACTCGCGCAGTTGCTGCGGGCTCAGATCGTCCAGGTTCTCGGCGGGATTCATGTCCGAATCTTGCCAGTTCCCGGTCACTCCAACCATTGGCACAGCCCCCAATGGACGCTGGTGCCCTGTGCCAAGCCACGACTACAGCACGGTGATCGCCCCGTTCTGGCCCAGGCGTTGCCAAGGCAGACCCAGCACCAGTGCATCCAGTTGCTCCCGGCACAACGGCGTGGCGATCGCCGTCATGCCGTCGGTCCAGATGAAGCGCCCCTTATTGAGCCGGCGTGCCGCCAACCAGATGCCGATGCCGTCGTAGACCAGCACCTTCATGCGGGTGGCACGCTTGTTGGCAAAGAGATAAGCATGGTGCGGTCGGGCGGCCCCAAATACCTTCACCACCCGCGCCAGCACCGTGTCGGTACCCGCTCGCATATCCAGCGGCTCGGTAGCTAGCCAGATCGCCTCGACTCGGATCAACGCAGCCACCCCTGCAGCCACTCGGCGCACTCTGCTGCGGCCGATCCCGGCCAACGAATACTGATTGTCGAGGCCCCGCGCCGCACTTCGATCTGTATATCCGGCATCGCAGGCGTCGGCGTGGGCTCGCCGATCTGCAGCGGGATGAACTCGCCTTGCGGCACCGTCATCAATTCCCGGGCTTCGGCAGCGGCATCTAACTCTTCCTGCTCGGCTACCCAGCGCCGCAGCAGATTCGCATTCAACCTATGGTGTAGGGCCACTGCCGCGATCGAAACACCTGGTTGCATGCAGTCCTGGACGGCTTTGGCCTTGAACTCGGCGCTGTGCCGACGTCGACGCCGTGTCGGCGCGATCTCTTCGATAGTGTTCACGTGTCCACCAAGAATTTAGATGGACACGATGCTCCTTGCTCTCTGGCTGCCCTTCAAGACGGGTTCACCGGGCGCTTACGC
>NZ_JBEFLI010000159.1:0-3064 GCF_040578825.1 Cupriavidus necator
GTAAGCGCCTCGCGAGGACCGTGATGGACGTTGGGCATAGGGCACGGCATGCTGTCCGCTTTGGGGATGTTTCGTTACCCAGTAACGACAAGTGGTGACGTTACTGAGTAACGCTCGTAAAGGGGAGCGAGATGGCACAAACGACAGCGCAGCGCCAAGCGGCTTACCGCGCAAGGCGCGCGACAGCAGGCAACGATGGCAACGGAGAGCGAAGGCTGAACATGTGGGTAACCACCGAGGCAGACCTTGCCCTTGCTCGCCTGGCGCGCCGTTACTCAGTAACGAAGCGAGAGATATTGGAGCGGTTGATCGTGCGTGCCGACACGGCAATTGTGCGCAGGCTCGATCCAGACTCGCCTGATTGGGAAGCCTACTTCGTCGCTCGCCGATAGCCCATCGACGTTACCGAGTAACGGAGCGCCTTCAGTGCAATCGAGCAGCGCCCCGGCCCACGCCGCGAGCCGTGAATCCGTTATGGATATGCGTAACACCGGTGCGCTGCGATACGACATCGTTCCGGCATCGTGACCGGCCATTCCGGTATTGTGACCGCGGATTCCGGACCTCAGGGATATCGGTCACGTTCGTCCGGAATCGTCGGTCAAGTTGGGCCGGAATAACCATGCAGGGGCGCGTGCACACGCCACGGCAGCAATTCATCGATGCGGTTGATCGGGTGATCGGCGATGCAGGTCAGGATATGAGCCAGGTAAGCGCGTGGATCGATCTCGTTGAGTCTGCAGGTCTGAATTAACGAGTACATCGCCGCTGCCCGCTCACCGCCGCTATCGGAGCCGCAGAAGAGGAAATTCTTTCGTCCGAGTGCGACGCAGCGCAAGGCGTTTTCGGCCAGGTTGTTGTCTATCTCGACGGCGCCATCGTCGCAGTACAGCATGAGCGCATCCCACTGGTTCAGGGAGTAGTTGATGGCCTTGGTCGTCTCCGATTTCGCCGACAGCGTCTTGAGCTTCGCCCTGAGCCAAGCTCCGTAGCTCTCGAGCAGAGGCTTGGCGCGCTCCTGCCGCACACGCAGCCTTTCGGCTGGCGGCTTACCGCGGATGCTGGCCTCGATACCGTAGAGTTCGCCGATATAGTCGAGCGCCTTTTGCGTTGTCTCAGATGGCGTGCGCACGTGAATGTCATACAGCTTTCGTCGCGCGTGGGCATGGCATGCGGCTTCGCGAATCGCCCCGCCCCGGAACAGCTCGTTGAAGCCAGAATACGCATCGGCCTGCAGCACACCGCTGAAGCCGGCCAGATGGCGCTGTGGATGGACGCCTTGCCGGTTGGGCGAGTATGCAAACCATACGGCGGCTGGTTCCGTCGAACCGGACCGGCGGTCATCACGCACATAGACCCACAGCCGGCCGGTCTTTGTCTTCTTGTTGCCGGGTGCGAGCACAGGGATCGGCGTGTCGTCCGCATGGATCTTGGTGCCGCCCATCGTGTAGCGCCGCAGCGCCTCCACCAGCGGATCGACCAACGCCTCGCACTGACCAACCCAGCGGCCCATGCTTGCCGGATCCAGTTTGACGTTTTCGCGCGCAGCGATCTCCGACTGCCGGTAAAGCGGCTGGTGATCGGCATACTTGGCCACAAAGATGTCCGCAAGCAGGCTCGGGTGCGCGATGCTGCGTTGAATCGGCAAGCCCGGCGCCGGCGGCTGCGCGATGCGGCGACAGCAGGCGCAGATCTTCTTGCGCCGTACGGTGCGGATGACCTTGAATGCTGCCGCGATACGGCCGAGTTGCTCGGACACGTCCTCGCCCAGCGGCTGCATCTGGCCGCCGCATTCGGGGCAGCTCGGCTCGGGCTCCAGCACATGCTCCTCGCGCGGCAGATGTTCCGGCAGGGCTTCGCGCGAAGCGCACTGGTTCGCGGCCACTTTGTACTTGCCAGCGGTCTGCGCTTCGCGCAACTCAGCCGCACCACGGCTGCCAGTCAGATCTTCCAGTCGCGTCTCAAGTCGCGCAATTTCACGATCCAGTTGCTCGGACTTGCGGCCGAACTGCATGCGCTTGAGTTTGTCGATCTGCGCCTTGAGCTGTTCGATTTCCAGATCGCGCTCGGCCAGATCCTGTTGGACTTGCGACAGCGATGCCCGTGCCTCGAGCAACATGGCTTTGAGGGCATCGATGTCGTCAGGAAGGTCGTCAGCATCAGGCATGCCGCGCAGTTTACGCAGGTGCCGTGCCGTTTACAATAGCCGTTTACAACATCGACAATGGCTCGGCCGTGCGCTGTGGCTGCCTCCAGTCGATGCCTTCGAGCAGCATCGACAGCTGGGCCTGGGTCAGGTGGATCTTGCCGCTGTCGGCCTGCGGCCAGACGAAGCGGCCGCGTTCGAGCCGCTTGGCAGCCAGCCAGAGCCCGTCGCCGGTGGCCCAGAGAATCTTGATCAGGTCCCCTCGACGGCCGCGGAAGATAAACACGTGGCCGCCAAGCGGGTTCTCCTGGAGCGCTGTCTGCACCTTGGCAGCAAGGCCTTGGAAGCCGCAGCGCATGTCAGTCACTCCCGCTGCCATCCATATGCGTGTGCCCGCCGGCAAGCCGATCATCGAGACAGCTCGCGAATCAGCAGCCGCAGCATATCCGCCGACACGTCACCGCGAATCCGCAAGCGTGCGCGCTCGAACTCAATCTCGCAGATATTCTCGGATGACGCCGCTGCAGGGATTGTCGGCGACAGCGTACGTTCTGCCGTCTGGGCGACGATGTCCACTGGCAACAGGGCTGGCGTGACACACTCCCGCTTCGCCGCCGCGCCTTCAGGCAGCGTCGGCAAACCGTATGCCCCCGCCAAATAGTGCCGCCGCCACTTGAACAAAAGGTTCGCGTTGACATCGTTGCTGCGCGCGATCAGCGCCACCGAAGCGCCCGCCTCGAATGATTGTTCGACTAGTCGCCGTTTGAACTCGGTCGGGAAGTTCGGCCGCTTGTATGCACCGCGAGCGGTGCGTCCAGTCACTGTCTCGTCCACTTTGGTGTCCGCAATAATTTGGTGGGCACCAAATTACCCAAAACCTCAATTACCCGTCCAGAACGGCCACCACGAGGCGCTTAC
>NZ_JBEFLI010000015.1:0-100543 GCF_040578825.1 Cupriavidus necator
ATGACCTGCCCCCTCAATGCGGCTCTGAGCTGCGGTGTAACGCACCTCAAGCTTAATCCGCGTACCTTGAGGCGCGGCAGGTCCATACATGATGTCTAGAGCACGCGCATGATCAGCAGCGCGGTGTCCTGCAACACCTGCAGCACGCGGTCCACCGCCTGCTGCGCGGTCTCGTCGCCGATCGGCATATTGACCGACAGCGCGGCGATCACCTTGCCGTGGCGGTCGCGCAGCGGCACCGCGATGCCGCGCACGCCGGTCTGCAACTGCTGCTCCAGCATCGCATAGCCCTGCGCGCCGGCCTTGCGGATTTCTTCGAGCAGGCGCTCGTGCTGCAGGATGGTGTACGGCGTATAGGGCGCGAGCACGCAGGTTTTCAGCCACTCGCGCACCTGCTCTTCGGGACGCGACGCCAGCATCATCACCCCGGCCGAGCCCAGCGGCGCCGGCACCCGCGCGCCCAGCACGAAGCCGGTGCTCATCACGCGGCTGGTGCTGGTGCGGGCGATAAACACCAGCTCCCAGCCATCGAGCACGCTCAGGTAGGCCGCTTCGCCGAGCTGCGCGGTGATCTGCTGCAGGAACGGCTGCACCGTGCGCGGCAGCCGCGCCGAATCGAAATACGACCAGCCCACCTTGAGCACGCGCGGCGTCAGGCTGAACAGCGTGCCGTCGCTGGTGGTGTAGCCCAGGTGCTCCAGCGTCAGCAGGTAGCGGCGCGCGGCGGTGCGCGTGAGCCCCGTCAGTTGCGCCGCCTGCGTCGGCGTCAGGCGCGGATGGTCGTTGTCGAAGGCCTCCAGGATGGCCAGGCCTTTTTCCAGCCCGGCGATCCAGTCACGCCGGTTCAGCGGTTCCTTTTCCATGGTTAACCCGAATTTCGCGCGAATGATGATCGCAATGGAGCGATTGTCGCACGCTTGCGCGCGAATCGTGGTTGTTGCGCGCGGGGATGGCTCATAACCTTTGGCCACCATCGCCACTTAGCTATCGCCATGACCGCAGTCCGCCGGCCCCTGCCGAAATCCATCGCCACTGTCTCGCTGTCCGGCACGCTGCCGGAAAAGCTCGACGCCGCCGCGGCCGCGGGCTTTGACGGCGTGGAGATCTTCGAGAACGACCTGCTGCATTTCGGCGGCTCGCCCGCCGACGTGCGGCGCATGGCGGCCGATCTCGGCCTGCAGATCCTGCTCTACCAGCCGCTGCGCGACTTCGAGGCCATGCCGGATGCGTTGTTCGCCCGCAATATGGCGCGCGCCGAACGCAAGTTCGACGTGATGGAGCAGCTGGGGGCGGAGATGGTGCTGGTCTGCAGCAATGTGCAGGATGTCGCGATCGACGACCCGGCGCGCGCCGCCGCCGACTTGCGCCGGATGGCCGAGTCCGCCGCGCGGCGCGGTCTGCGCGTGGGATACGAGGCGCTTGCCTGGGGCCGCCACACGCGCCGCTGGCAGCAGGCCTGGGAGATCGTGCAGCGCGCCGACCACCCCGCGCTGGGGCTGGTGCTCGACAGCTTCCACACGCTGTCGCTGGGCGATTCGCTGCAGGGACTTGACGCGGTGCCCGCGGAAAAGATCTTCTTCGTCCAGCTGGCCGACGCGCCGCGCCTGTCGCTGGATGTGCTGTCGTGGAGCCGGCACTACCGCAACTTCCCCGGCCAGGGCGACCTGCCGGTGACAGACTTCGCGCGCGCGGTGCTGCAGGCGGGCTATCGCGGGCCGTTGTCGCTGGAGGTATTCAACGACGATTTCCGCGCGGCACCGGCGCGGCTGACGGCGCAGGACGGGCTGCGCTCGCTGATCTGGCTGGAGTCAGAGGCCGGCGGCACGCCGCTGCCGCAGCCGCCGGTGCTCGGTGGCGTCGATTTCATCGAGTTCGCCGTCGACTACGTGGCCGGCCGCGAGCTGGCGCAACGGCTGGCATCGCTGGGCTTTGCTCACGCGGGCCGTCATCGCTCCAAGGCGGTGGACCTGTACCGCCAGGGCGGCATCAACCTGATCCTCAATGCCGAGCAGGACAGCGCCGCTGCGGGGCATTTCCAGCTGCACGGTCCCTCTGTCTGCGCGATCGGCCTGAAGGTCGACGACGCCCGCCGCGCCATCGCGCGCGCCAGCGCACTGCTGTGCAAGGAATGGCGCGAGCCGGTCGGGCCCGATGAGCGCGTGATTCCCGCGCTGCGCTCGCCCGACGGCATGCTGTTCCACCTGATCGACGACCGCGACGCCGACCGCAGCATCTACGAAAGCGACTTCCTGCTCGATACCGATGCGGAAGCCGTTCACCACGGCGCCGGCCTGTCCGCGATCGACCATCTGGCGCAGGCGCTGCCGGCGAACCGGCTCGACAGCTTCGTGCTGTTCTACCGCTCGGTGTTCGGCATGGCGCCGGAGGCCGTGCACGAGATCGCCGATCCGTATGGCCTGGTGAAGAGCCGCGCGATGGTCAGTCCCGGGCAGCAGGTGCGCATTCCGCTCAATGTGTCGGAGAGCGGGCGCACCGCGACGGGCCGCTTCGTGGCGGCTTACGCGGGTTCGGGCGTGCATCACATTGCCTTCCGCTCGGACCGTATCGAACCGACGCTGGAAGCGATCGACCGCCGCCGCGCCGCGATGCTGCCCGTGCCGGACAACTACTACGACGACGTGGCCGCGCGGCTGGCACTGGATGATGCGTTGCTTGCGCGCCTGCAACGCCTTGGCGTGCTCTACGACCGGGACGCCCACGGAGAATTCCTGCACGCCTATACCGAGCCGTTCCACGAACGCTTCTTCTTCGAGCTGGTGCAGCGCCATGGCTATCTCGGCTACGGCGCAGCCAACGCTTCGGTGCGCATGGCCGCGCAGGCGCAGTTGCGGCTCGGCTGAACGGCTACGTCGCGCCAACCGTGCGCGCCGGCAGCGCGCGCTCGCGCGCCGCGGCCACCGTGCCGCCGACGCCGCTGGCGGCAATCAGCGCGACCCCCAGCACGGCCCATGCATCGGGCAAGTAGTCGAAGGCGAGCCAGCCGCCCAGCATGGCGAAGGCGATCTGCAGGTAGAGATAGGGCGTCAGCACGCTGACCGGCGCGCGCGCATAGGCCAGCACCAGGAACAGGTGGCCGGCGGTGCCTGCGAGCGCCATGCCGGCGAGCAGGCCCCAATGCCACGGCGCGAGTTGCGAAGTCCAGGCGAACGGCAACGCCGCCGAGAGCAGCACCGTCGCCACGCAGCCGGTATAGAAGTGCGTGGTGCCGGCGCCGTCGGCGCGGGTCAGCACGCTGGTGAGCAACTGGTAGACGGCATTGCACAGCACGGTACCCAGCGGCAACAGCATCGCCGGCTGCATGCCGGCGTCCGGCCGGATCACCACCAGCGCGCCGGCAAATCCCGCCAGCAGGCACAGCCAGCGCACGGCCGACATGCGTTCGCCCAGCATCGCGGCCGCGGCCAGCGCCATCACCAGCGGCGTCAGGCTGACCACGGCGGTGAACTCGCCCACCGGCAGCACCTGCAGGCTGAAGAAGGCGCATCCGCTCGAAAGCAGCATCGCCACCGCACGCGCGCACTGCAGCAGCGGGCGGCGCGTGCGCAGCAGGGACCGCCCGCGTGCGGGCAGCAACACCGCTCCGGTCAGCGCCGCCTGCACCAGGTAGCGCAGCCACAGCGCCATCACCACCGGCACGGCGGCGCCGGCGATCTTGGTCAGCGTGTCGAGCGCGGCGAAGCACGCCACCGTGGCGACCATCAGCGCGATGCCCTGCAGCGCCCCGGCGCTTCCCATGGCGCTCACGCCGCCTTCCTTATCTGCACCATGTCACCGATCCACGTTGGCTTATCGCTTCGATGCGCAGGTTAACGGCAGCAGCGGGGGGCATCACGGTAATGGATGGAAAGTCAGAATTCGCTGGCAGCGAATAATCGGGGAAGGCCGGCCTGCATTCAGTGGATAAGGCCACCCTTGACGAAGCGCACCGGCTCGGCATCCATGCGCAGCAGCAGCGCGGTCAGGCCGTCGGCGGCGGGCGCAACGTTGCGCGAGGTAGTGGCGGCAGGCCCGGACACGCACACGAGGTCGGCATCCGACCATTGCCGCCCCGGTGCGCCCCGCGCCCGCAGCCAGCCGGCTCGGTCAGCCAGCAACTGGGTTCCCGCCAGCCGCGCCGGTGCTTCGCCGGCGATCGACGCCAGCGCCTGCCAGGCATTGGGCGACGTGGCCGTGCAGCCGGCGCGAAAGCGCGGTACCTGCGCGGGCGGTTTGCCGTCGGGTGTGACCAGCACGGTCAGGAAGCGGGGATCCTCATACGGCAGCGACGCGGCGCCATCGACCGCCACCAGCCGCACGCGCTGGCCGCCGCGCCACTGCGACAGCGCCAGCGGCGCGTCGGTGCCGCAGCGGATCGCCATCTCGGGCAGGCGCAACGGCACCGGCCAGTTGCCATCGGTACCCGCGGCGCTGCCGGCCGTACTGCCCGCCGACAGCGCCTTCATATAGTCGATCACGGCCCAGGTCTCGCGCGCGCCAAGGGCGTCGCGGAACGCCGGCATGGTGGGCCGGCCGTGCCGATCGCGCATGCCCGCCTGCACATGCCAGAACAGTTCGCCATCGGCGCGGCGCGCGAGCAGCGGGCTGACCAGCGTCGGCGGCCACTGGGCGAGGGTGGCGGCCAACCGCCCTTCGCCACGGCCATCGGCTCCATGGCAGCCGGCGCAGTGCTGGCCGTAGACGCGCGCGCCCAGTGCGATCGCATCGACAGAGAAGCGGGTAGGGCTGGCGTGGAAGCTGGTGGGCACGGCCGGGCCCAGCAGCAGCGCTGCGCTCGGCCACGGCGCCACCACCAGCGCCAGCGCGGCGACGGCCAGCAGTACGCCGCGATGGCGGCGCCACGCCAGCGCGAGGACCACGGCCAGCAGGGCGAAGGCGAGGGCGCAAAGGCTCAGGCCAAGCTGGCGCGCCAGACCAAGATCGATCAGCAGCGTTTCACCGGCGATGCGCGCGGCCCATGGCCACGCCGGCTGGCCGTGGCTGTCGCCGGTCAGGCCCAGCGCGTGCCACAGCGACAGCAAGCCCAGCTGGAACTTCTCGATCAGCACCAGCAGCGCGTTCAGCCATGCCTGCGGAGGCGGGCCGCTCATGCGGCGGCCCGCGCGGTGAAGCGATGGGGCATTACCAGCTCGCGTCGAGTCCCAGGTGGCGCAGCGCCTCGTGCCGCAGTTCGGTCAGCCGCGGGTCGCCGCGATGGCGCGGGTAGGGCAGGTCCACGCTGATCTCCGCGGTGATGCGCGCCGGACGCTGGCTGAACACGATCACGCGCTGCGCCAGGAACAGCGCTTCTTCCACATCGTGCGTGACCAGCAGCGCAGAGAAGCGCGAGCGCTGCCACAGCTCGACCAGGTCGCTCTGCATCGCCAGCCGCGTCAGCGAATCCAGCTTGCCCAGCGGCTCGTCCAGCACCAGCAGCCGCGGATCGTTGACCAGCGCGCGTGCCAGCGCCACGCGCTGCGCCATGCCGCCGGAGAGCTGGTGCGGGAAGGCGCGGGCGAAGGCTTCCAGGCCTACGCGGCGCAGGGCAGCGTCGACGCGGTGGCGCTCCTGCGCCAGCAGGCCGCGCGCCTGCAGGCCGAGGGCGACGTTGTCCCAGACGCGACGCCAGGGGTAGAGCGTGGGGTCCTGGAACACGACGATGCGCGACGGGTCGGGCTCGGTGATCGGCGTGCCGTCCTGCAGGATCTCGCCGGAAGAGGGCTGGTCGAGGCCGGCGACCAGGCGCAGCAGCGTGGACTTGCCGCAGCCGCTGGGGCCGAGTAATGCGACGAATTCGCCGGGGGCGACGTTGAGGTCGACGTGGTCGAGAACGGGTAGCCGGTCATCGCCGCTGCCGAACCAGTGGCTGACCTGTCGAATGTCGATCCTGGCACCGGTCAGGACGCCGGGCGCATTCTCTACCGCCGCGTTAACTCCCCGCTCGCGGGAGAGGGGCGGGGGGAGAGGGCCGGCGTGTGCAGCATCACCACCGCCCGCGGCCAGGCCAGCGCCCAGCCTCACCCCCGACCGCTTTCCCACTTCGCCCGAGCGCGGAGCCTTCTTCAGACTTGCGTGGGGTCTCGAGGCTTTCAACCGCTCAACAACACTCACCATTTCACCGTCCCTTTCTGCCACGACAGTACGCGATCGCGCGCCACAAACAACAGCGTGATCACGCCTGAAAACAGCAACGCCATCACAATCAGCGCCGCATACATGTTCACGTACGAAGCCCACCCCTGCGCCCACGTCAGATACCAGCCCAGCCCCGACTTCACGCCCATCATCTCCGCCGTCACCAGCACCGAGAACGATGCGCCCAGCCCCATGAACAGCCCGACAAACACCTGCGGCAGCGCCGCCGGAATCGCCACGCGCAGCACCAGGAACCACCCCGAAGCGCCCAGCGTGCGCGCCACGTCGTAGTAGCTCTTGTTGACCCCGGCCACGCCCGACCAGGTCAGCACCGCAACCGGGAAGGCCGTCGCCAGCGCGATCAGGAACACCGCGGCGGAATAGCTCGACGGGAAGAAGTAGAAGGTCAGCGGCAGCAGCGCGGTCGAAGGCAGCGGGCCGAGCACGCGCAGCACCGGATGCACCCAGTAGCCGATGCGGCGCGACCAGCCGATCGATACGCCGACGAGGAAGCCTGCCAGCCCGCCGTAGGCCACGCCCAGCCCCAGCAGCCTGAGCGTGTTGAGCACGCTGTCGCCCAGCCGGCGCCAGTCGTCGGCATAGACCTCGATCAGCGCCTGCGGCGGCGCAAAGAAGGGCGTCGGCAGGATCGCGGTCTTGGCGGTCAGGATCTCCCAGGCCGACAGCACTACCGGCAGCGCAATCAGCCATGGGCCGGCGCTGCGCAGCGCGACCAGCGCGCGTTGCGCGGCGCGGATACGCTGGCCGACGAGCGCGACCAGCGCCAGCAGTACGGCGCCTGCCAGGGCGGCAATCCCCAGTTCCTCCGTATAGGCCCAGTCGCTGAAGCCCACCATCTGGTTGGGCCATTGCCACGTCAGCGCGCCGAACGCGGCCCACGCCAGCGCGGCGACGATGCCCGTGGCCCACACGGGCCTGGCACTGTGCGCGGAAGTGCCGGAAGGCGAGGCAGAAACCGGGGCACGCTCGCGCGCGAGCCCCGCGTCGAGTGCAGCTTGGCTGGTCGTCATCGCATTACCCCAGGACATTGGCGTAGACATGCTGCGCCAGGCGTTTGGCATCGGTGGTCTTCTTCAGCACGCCGATGCGGCGGAAATCGTCGGCGTAGAACGCGATCTCGTCGCGCAGGTCGACGCCGGTCGGGTGGTGGGTATAGGTCAGCGTGGCGTAGAGCTTGCGCAGGTCGTCCGGGTTGATCTTGGGCGAGTATTTGGCGAAGACCCTGGCGGCCTCGTTGGGATTCTCGTTGACGTAGTCGGTGGCCTGCACGATGGCGCGCGCCAGCGACGTCGCCGCGGGACGGTCGTTGCGCACCAGCTCGCCGCGCGCGCCGATCACGCAGCAGACCTTGCGCGCGTACTCGCCGGTCAGGTTGGTGGCCAGCTCGACGTAGGCGCCGTTGGTGCGTTTCTCCAGGAGGTAGAGGTTGGGATCGCCGTCGGCGATGGCCTGGATTTCGCCCTTGTCGACCGCCACGCCCAGCAGGTCGGCGGGGTACTGGCGCCAGGTGATGTCCTTGTCCGGGTCGATGCCGTGCTTGGCCAGCAGGATGGTGAAGAAGTGCTTGCCCGGCGCGGCCAGGTCGCTGACGCCGACGGTCTTGCCCTTGAGCTGCTGCAGGCTGGTCACGCCCGCGGCTTTCGATCCCACCAGCCGCACGCAGCCGCCGTGCGAGCTGCCGATGATCTTGACGTCAAAGCCCGCTTCCAGCGGCTTGAGCCAGCGGTGGATCATGCCGACCGCGGCATCGGCCTTGCCGGTGGCGATCGATTCCAGCAACTGGTCGGTCGAGCCGCTGTAGTTGATGAGGTCGACCTGCAGGCCGTTCTTCTCGAAGAAGCCCTTCTCCTGCGCCACCACGATCGGCGTCAGGCAGAACGAGTTCTGGTTCCAGGCAAAGGTCAGTTTGCGCGGCGCCGACCAGGCCTGGCGGCCCAGGATCAGCGACGGCGCGGCAATGGCGGCGGCGCCGGCAACGCGCAGCACATCGCGGCGGCGCGGGTTGGCAGTGGTGTGCTTCTGGCTCATGTGGAGACTCCCCGTTTTCGTTGTTGGTGTGTGGCGTTAGTCGAGTTCAGCGCGGCGGCGCGCTGGATCGGGACGACGGCGTTCCTGGCGAGGGTTCGTCCGGGTGGATCAGGCCGCCTTGCGCTCGGCCGCGGCATCGTGCTGCGCGACCAGTTCGCGTACGCGCGGAATCAGTTCGCGGCCGTAGTCGATGGCGTCTTCGAGCGGATCGAAGCCGCGGATCAGGAAGGTGGTCACGCCCAGTTCGTAGTACGCCAGCAGCGCCTGCGCCACCTGCTCGGGCGTGCCGACCAGGCCGGTGGAGTTGGAACGTCCGCCGGTCTCGCGCGCGATCGCGGTCCACAGCCGCTGGTCGACGCGCTCGCCCTTGTCTGCGGCGGCCAGCAGGCGGCGCGCGCCTTCGCTCTGCTGCGGGCCGCCGCGGCTGTAGCCGGCCTGCACGCGCAGCGCACGGGTGCGTTCGAGGATGCTGTCGGCGCGGGCCCATGCCTTTTCTTCGGTCTCGGCCAGTACGGGGCGGAACGACACGGAGAAGCGCACCTTGCGTCCGTGTCTGGCGGCCTCGGCGCGCACGCGCGTGGTCAGCTCGCGCACCTGGTCGAGCGATTCGCCCCACAGCGCGTAGACATCGGCGTGCTTGCCGGCCACCGTGAGCGCCGCTTCCGATGCACCGCCGAAGTAGATGGGCACGTGCGGCTGCTGCGCGGGCTTGACTTCAGAAAAGCCCTGTGTGAAGCGGTAGAACCGGCCTTCGTGGTCGAACGGTGCTGGCTCGGTCCAGATCCGGCGCAGGATCTGCAGGTATTCGTCGGTGCGCGCATAACGCTGGTCGTGGTCGAGGAAGTCGCCGTCGCGCTGCTGCTCGCTGTCAGAGCCGCCGGAGATAAAGTGGACCCCGAGCCGGCCGCCGCTGAACTGGTCGAGCGTGGCGATCTGGCGCGCGGCCAGCGTCGGCGCGGTAAAGCCGGGCCGGTGCGCCAGCATGAAATGGATGCGCTCGGTGACGCTGGCGGCGTAGGCGATGGTCAGCGTGGCCGACGGACCGGTGGAATGGTGCGGCACCAGGATGCGGTCAAAGCCCGCCTGCTCATGCGCCTGCGCAAAGGCGCGCACATAGTCGCGGTCGATCACCGGCCCTGCGGGCGGATGGATCTCGGACTGCTTCTGGCTCTGGATCATGCCGATGAAATCGACGCTCATGCGGGTGCTCCTGTATCGGTGTGGACGGCTGCAGACCGCCGGGGTAGTGATGGGCTGAGGAAGAAAGTACGACAGCCGCGCGCCGCCACTAACGAATAAAAACGACGGACCATATTCAATAAGCGTCGTTTCCGGAACGCGGGGCCGGCGGTACGCTATGCGGCATTCATGGCGATGCCTTCCGCAGCGGGCATCGGCCGTCATCCTTCCCGGAGCGTTCCCGATGTCTTCGACGTCTTCCCTGCGCCGGCTGCCCAGCAGCGACGCGCGCCTTGGCGACGTGCTGGCCGAGCTGTCCGCACGCTTTGCCGCCGGTGCTGCCGCGCACGATGCGGCCGCCAGCTTTCCGCACGATCACTTCGCGCAACTGCATGCGCACGGGCTGACCGCGCAGGTGGTGCCGCGCGAGCATGGCGGTGGTGGGGCAGGGCTGGCGCAGGCACGCCGCATCGTCGCCGCGGTGGCGGGCGGCGAGCCCGCCACCGCGCTGGTGCTGACCATGACCTACCTGCAGCACCGTGCGATCGCGCGCGCCGACTCGCACTGGTCGCCGACCGTGCGCGACGCGGTCTTTGCCAGCGCGGTGCAGGACGGCGCGCTGATCAACGCATTGCGTGTCGAGCCTGAGCTGGGCTCGCCCGCGCGCGGCGGCCTGCCGGGCACGATTGCCACGCGCGTGGGCGACGGCTGGCGCATCAGCGGGCGCAAGCTCTATAGCACCGGCATCCCGGCGCTGCGCTGGCTGGCGGTATGGGCGCGTACCGACGAACCCCAGCCGCGCGTGGGCGTGTTCCTGGTACCCGGACCGGCAGCAGGCATTGCCGGCGTGCGCATCGTCGAGAACTGGAACCATCTCGGCCTGCGCGCGTCCGGCAGCCACGAGACCGTGCTCGACAATGTCTGGATTCCGCCCGATCACGCCGTCGATATCCGCGCGCCGTCGGCGTGGGCCCCGGCTGGCGCGAGCCAGGCCGATATCGATGCCAATGCCGACCAGCAGGCCTGGATGGTGGTGCTGCTCGGCAGTCTTTATGACGCGGTGGCACGCGCGGCCGATACCTGGATCCGCACCTTCGTGCGCGAGCGCGCACCCGGCAGCCTGGGCGCGCCGCTGGCCACGCTGCCGCGCGTGCAGGAAGCCATTGGCGAGATCGCGGCGCTGCTGCGGACCAACCAGGTGCTGCTCGATGACGCCGCCGCGCGCGCCGATGCGGGCGACGCGCCCCCACCCGCCGACAGCGGCCTGCTGAAGTTCACCGTCACCGGCCATGCGATCCGCGCGGTGGAGCTGGCGCTGCAGCTATCGGGCAACCACGGCCTGAGCCGCAACAACCCGCTCGAGCGCCACTATCGCGACGTGCTGTGCAGCCGCATCCATACGCCGCAGAACGACGCCATCCTGGTCGCCGCCGGACGTGCGCAGCTGGGCCTGTAAGCACGCGCCCCGCCTGGCCGTGCTATGTTTGCGGGACCAGCGCCCCGCAGAGGGCAGCATGGCCGGCGCCGGGCGCGCCGGCGAACCATATCGAGACACTCCGGAGCGATTCCCATGGGCAGTTCCCCCAACCCCAATGCGGCCAACGCACTGGCGCCGCTGCGCGACTTCATCACCAGCCTGGCCGCGCTGCTCGACCAGCATCCCGACGAACCGCGCCTCCTGCGCGAGGGCGGCGCGCTGCTGGCTGAACTGGTCGCGCACGACAACTGGCTGCCCGATGCCTGGGCCCAGCCGCACCCCGAGTACTACCAGCAGCACCTGCTGCATTGCGATTCCGCCGAGCGCTTTTCCATCGTCAGCTTTGTCTGGGGACCGGGGCAACGCACGCCGATCCACGACCACACCGTGTGGGGCCTGATCGGCATGCTGCGCGGCGCCGAGGACTCGCAGCCGTTCGTGATCGACGGCAGCGGCAAGCCAGTGCCGCAGGGCGATGCGGTGCGGCTGCTGCCCGGGCAGGTGGAAGCCGTATCGCCGACGGTGGGCGACATCCACCGCGTCAACAACGTCTATGACGACCGCGTCTCGGTCAGCATCCACGTGTACGGCGCCAATATCGGCGCGGTGCGCCGCACCGTCTATGCCGAGGACGGCACGCGCAAGCCCTTTATTTCCGGCTATTCCAACCACACCCTGCCCAACCTGTGGGACCGCTCCCGCGAACTTGCCCAGTCATGACCAACAACAACACTGCATTCCCGACTGATACGCGCGAGGACGTGCGCAAGGCCCTGCTTGACGGCGCAGAGATCGCGCTGATCGACGTGCGCGAGGAAGACCCGTTTGCGCAGGAACACCCGCTGTGGGCAGCCAATTTCCCGCTGTCGAAGCTTGAACTGGAAGCGTGGTCGCGCCTCCCGCGCCGCGACACGCTGATCGTCGTCTACGGCGAATACGCCGGTGCGGACCTGGCGCCGCGCGCCGCCGCCGTGCTGCGCGAGCTGGGCTATACGCGCGTGCATCTGCTCGAAGGCGGGCTGCGTGGCTGGATCGATGGCGGTGGCGAGGTGTTCCGCGACGTCAACGTGCCCAGCAAGTCGTTCGGCGAACTGGTCGAGGCCAAACGGCATACGCCGTCGCTGGCGGCCGAACAAGTGCAGGCGCTGATCGACAGCAAGGCCGACGCGGTGATCGTCGACGCGCGCCGCTTCGACGAATACCAGACCATGAGCATCCCGACGGCCACCAGCGTGCCGGGCGCCGAACTGGTGCTGCGCGTGCGCGAACTGGCGCCGGACCCGCGCACGCAGGTGATCGTCAACTGCGCCGGCCGCACGCGCAGCATTATCGGCACGCAGTCGCTGGTCAATGCCGGCATTCCCAACCCCGTCGCGGCGTTGCGCAACGGCACCATCGGCTGGACCCTGGCCGGGCAGCAACTGGACCACGGCGCCAGCCGCCGCGCGCCGGCCGCGGTCAGCGACGCCAACCGCGACAGCGCGCGCCGCGGTGCGCGCGAGATTGCCGATCGCGCCGGCGTGCGCCGCATCGCGCTGGCGCAACTCGATTCGCTGCAGCAGGCGGGCCGCACGGTATATCGCTTCGATGTACGCACGCCGGAGGAATTCGCCGAGGGCCACCTGCCGGGCTGCGTCAACGCGCCGGGCGGGCAACTGGTGCAGGAAACCGACCACAACGCGCCGGTGCGCGGCGCGCGCATCGTGCTGGCCGACGACGATGACGTGCGCGCCAGCATGACCGGATCGTGGCTGGCGCAGATGGGATGGGAGGTGTGGGTGGTGGAACCCGTCGATGCCGCCGCGCGCAGCGAAACGGGCGCCGTTGCCGCGCCGGTCCCGGACGCAGCGCCGGTATCGACAGTGACGCCGGCCGAACTGGCGGCATGGCTCGATGCCGGCGATGACAGCGTCGCCGTGCTGGATTTCACCGCCAGCGCCAATTACGTCAAGCGCCATATCCCAGGCGCCTGCTTTGTCATCCGGGCACAGCTTGCCGACGCGCTGCAACGCATCCCGCAGCCGCGCCGCTATGTGCTGACCTGCGGCTCGAGCCTGCTGGCACGCTTCGCCGCGGCAGACCTGCGGCGCCTGACCGATGCGGAGATCTTCGTGCTGGAAGGCGGCACGCAGGCGTGGATCGCCGCGGGCCTGCCGCTGGAACACGGCGAAACGCGGCTCGCGTCGGCACGCACCGACCGCTACCGCCGGCCGTACGAGGGCACCGACAGTCCGCGCGAGGCGATGCAGGGCTACCTCGACTGGGAATTCGGGCTGATCGCGCAACTGGAGCGCGACGGCACGCATGGGTTCCGGGTGGTGTAGGGCGATCTCACCTTACCGGACACGGGCAGCGATATCGTTAGGGTTTGAGCATGCCGGGATGATGCGCCTGCAACCATTGCGAGGTCTCGCCGAGCATCCGTTCGGCGAGTTCCAGCGCGAGACGCAAGTCCGGCGCCCTGACCGTGGCAAATCCCGTGTACTTTGAATTGCGGATCGTCAGCAAGCCGTCCAGTTCGTCCAGCAGCAATTGAGTTTCTGTACAGCGGCGCGAAGCAGGTCCTGGACCATCTGCTTGTTCTGCAGTCGCTCCATGCGGACGACCTGCGGTTCGTCAACCGCCAGTTGTGGCGGCTTGCGTGCGGCCATGTGCGAGTTCTCCCTTCAAGGCGATGGTAGGTTGCTGCGTAATGCCGATTGCGAAACTGTTGCCATCTGCCAGCATCTGTTCGAATTCAGGCCGGGAGAACACCGATGCATGGATTTCCCGGCCATGCTTGCGGCCCACCGACTTCAGCAGTGCATGGATGCGGATCGTGCTGAGTTCCTCGCCCAATACCAGCACGTCAAGGTCAGAGGATGCCTTCTCCTCCCCGCGTGCGACCGAGCCGAAAACCACGGCTGTTTCTACCTCCGGTGGTAGCGCCTCTTTCACATCTTCAAGCAGTGCGTCACTACGTCGCACGATATCGGCCAGGCCGTTCAGCAATGGCGAATCAGACGCCCGGTAAAGCACATTCCTGCCGTCTTGCGTCCGCACCACCAAGCCGATGTCAGCCCAGCGTTTGAGCCAACGCGCCACATTACCGCTGTCGGTGCCGGCCAGTCGTGCCAGTTCGGCTGGGGCGTGTTGCTTGCCCGGGCTCAGGTAAAGTGCCCGAAGCAGCGCAAAGCGTTTTTCGCCACCAAAGAGTTCACTCAACAGAGCGTTATGCATGGGGTGGGCTCCACTCTTTACTGCCTAATACGCAGCAGCGCTGTCTATTGGACAGCCATGCTGCGTATCATACAGCGCCGCTGCCTGATACGCAGCAACACCGGCCCCCTGGTTTCCCCAGCGTTTAGGGCGAGGGCCGGTCACGGCAGAAGAAGCGTCCTAAATTCTCCCTACATGCATTCATCCTTCCACGCAATTGGGGAACAAGCGTAACGATTCTCTGTCAATCGTAATCGTTACGTTACAATGCTGTACCGCAGCACGCCCGGAACGCCCCGAAAATGGCGTATCCGGCGCTGCCGCCCGCCACTGCGCCGCCGCCAAACCATGCGATTGTTGTTCCTGCTGCTGACTGCCATGTGCCTGTCGCTGCTCTCCTTTGGAGCAGCGGCGGAGGCGCGCACGGCGCTGCCGGCGCAGGTGCAGGGCAGCGCTGAGCTGATGGATCTGGCGGCGGCGCAACCGGTCGATGATCTGGGCCGGATCGTCGTGCCCGGCGAAGACGGGTTGCATGACGACGATATCTGCGACGACCCGCCACCCGGCTACTGCAATATCTGGTCGGCCGACCTGCTCGATCCGCTCGACCTGCTCGACGAGATCGAGGAATCCAGCGCGCTGTTCGCGCTGCCGCCAGTACAGCTGATGTTGCCCACCGGCGACGTTGCGCAATCTCCCCCCGGCCGCGCCGAGCCGCCGCCTTCGGCCTTCTTCCGGCCGCCCATTTCCCGCGCCTGAGCGTTTCCTGCGCCCGCACCGCACGCGCTGCCGCATGCACCCGCCGTGCCGCGGGCCGCGCCCCCTTGCCTGATATCGCCAGCCTGCCCGCTGCTTTGCCGCGCGGGTAAGCCGCTGCCGTTGTCCGTCCTGCCGTGATCACTCGCGCCGGGGCGCGCGGCGGCATGGCGCAGGCAGTCGTATTGCTTGCTTTCCCGACTCATGACAACAACCAAGCTGACCCTGATCGCGTCGCTGTCGCTGCTCGCGTTCGCCGCCGCACCGGCCCATGCCGCCGCTGCCGCGGGTGCGCCGACGAAGACCGCCGACGCTGCTGGTGCCAATGCTGGTGCCTCACTGGCCACACCCGCCGCCCCCGCCTCCCTGTACAAGCCTGCTGCCGCACCGATGTCCGGTGCCGCCATCGTCGCAGCCGCGGCAACGCCGAAATCGCCCTCGGCCCGCCCCGCTGGCGCGAGCGCCGGGCCCGCCCATTCGGCCTATTCGCTGCCGCAACTGCTCGACATGGCGCAGTCCACCAACAAGGGCGTGGCCGCCGCCGAGGCCGGCGTCGATGCCGCCAGCGCTGCCATCAGCAGCGCGCGCGCCTACCCGAATCCCCAGGTGGAGGTGATGTACGGCCGGCTGTCGGCCAGGCAGCCCGGTGTCACCAGCGGCAACGCGCCCAGCTATGCGATCGTGCAAAAGTTCGACTATCCGCACCAGCGCAGCCTGCGCGAGGCCATGGCCACGCGCGGTCTGGAGTCGTCGCAGGCGGCACGGCAGGGGTTCCGCGCGGACCTGGCTGCGCGCGTGAAGATGGCTTACTACGAGGTGCTGCGGCGCGAGAGCGAACTGCACGCCGCCGAGGAAGACCTGGCGATGATGCGCCAGATCCACTCGCGCGCGAAGCTGCGCGTGGAAGTCGGCGAGGCCCCGCGCTATGAGCTGATCAAGGCCGAGACCGAACTGCTGGCGTCGCAGAAGAGCCAGCAGACCGCCGAGCTGCGCGTGAACCAGGCCAAGGCCGCGCTGCGCCAGCAGGTGGGCGGTGCCATGCCGGGCCAGTTCTCGCTGGCCGGCACGCTGGGCCAGCCACCCGAGATGCCGCCGCTGCCGGTGCTGCGCGACACCATGACCGCCAGCAATGCCGAGCTGGCCCAGCGCCGCATGGAGCTGGAACGCGCCCGGCTGGGCGTCGATTACCAGCGCTCGCTGCGCTGGCCCGAGGTGGCGGTGCGCGCCAGTACCGACCGCCAGCCTGACAACAACGTGTCGCAGATCGGCCTGGTCATGACCATCCCGCTGTGGGACCGCCGCAAAGGCCCCGTCGGCGAGGCTACCGCGCAGGCCACGCAGGCGCTCAGCGCGCTGGAAGCGCGCGAGTTCGAGCTTACGCAGGAGCTGGAAACCGCCTACCGCCAGTACGAGATCACGCAGGCGCAGGTGACGGCGCTGGAGTCCGGCATCGTGCGCGAGGCCGAGTCGGCGCTGGGCGTGGCCGAGGCCGCGTACCGCTTCGGCGAGCGCGGCATCCTCGACTACATCGATGCCCAGCGCGTGCTGCGCGGCGCGCGCAACGAGCTGATCGCCGCCCAGTACGAGCTGCAGGTCGCCGCCATCCAGATCGAAAAGCTTATGTCGACCGCCCCGGGCGCCACCGCCGCGCCGGGCCTGCAGCCGCAGCCGCAGCCGCAGCCGACTCCCACCATCGAACAGAAATAACCATGCGTCCCAATTTCCTGCTTTCGCTGACAGCCGCTGCCGTCCTGACGTTCAGCCTGGCGGCCTGTTCCAACAAACCTGAGCCCGTCGCCGAAGCGCCCAAGCTGCCGCCCGGCGTGATCCAGCCGGAAGGCAACCTGCAGAAGTCGCTGAAGGTGGCGGCCGTGAGCACCTCCCCGTTCAGCGAGATCCTGCGCGTGGCCGGCCGCGTCGACTTCGACGAGCAGCGCGTATCGCGCATCGGCGCCAGTGTGACCGGCCGCGTGACCGACCTGTACGCCGCGCTGGGCCAGGAAGTAAAGGCCGGCCAGGTGCTGGCCCGCCTGCACAGCAGCGAGCTGGGCGCCGCCCAGATGGCCTTCCTCAAGAGCGAGGCGCAAAGCGAGCTGCAAGTGCGCAACGCCGAGCGCGCGCGCCAGCTCTTTGCCGCCGACGTGATCGGCCGCGGCGAACTGCAGCGCCGCGAGAGCGAACTGGCGATCGCCTCGGCCGAGATGCGCGCCTACCGCGACCAGCTGCGCGTGCTGGGCATGTCGCAGGCATCGATCGCACAGCTCGCCAAAAGCGGCAGCATCAACTCGCATTCGCCGGTGTATTCCAGCATCAGCGGCACCGTGGTCGAGCGCAATGTGGCGCAGGGACAGGTGGTGCAGCCGGCCGATGCGCTCTATACCGTGGCCGACCTGTCGCGCGTGTGGGTGGTGGCCGAGGTGCCCGAGCAGCAGGCCGCGCAGGTGGCCGAAGGGCAGAGCGTTGAGATCGAGGTGCCGTCGCTGACCAACGGTGCCGGCCGCCAGATCATCACCGGCAAGCTGATCTACGTGGGCCGCACCGTCAACCCGCAGTCGCGCACGGTGCTGGTCCGCACCGAGCTCGATAACCGCGAAGGGCGCCTGAAGCCGGCGATGCTGGCCAGCATGCTGATCGCCGGCAAGCCGGTCGACCAGCTGGTGATCCCGGCCTCGGCCGTGGTGCGCGAAGGCAACGACGAGCTGGTCTATGTCGAGATGCCCGGCAACAAGTACCGGCTGACCAGGGTCAAGCTGGGGGCCGAGAGCGATGGCATGCGCGTGGTGCAGAACGGCGTGAAGGCCGGCGACCGCGTGGTGGTCGATGGCGCCTTCCATCTGGACAACGAGCGCAAGCGCCTCGAGCAAGGGTAATCGGCCATGATGAAATCCCTGGTTGAAGCCGCCATCAAGCAGCGGCTGGTGGTGTGCGTGATTTCCGTGGTGCTGCTGTTCTTCGGACTGAACGCCGCCACCAAGCTGTCGGTGGACGCCTTCCCCGATGTGACCAACGTGCAGGTGCAGATCGCTACCGAAGCCACGGGCCGCTCGCCCGAGGAGGTGGAGCGCTTTGTCACCGTGCCGATTGAAATGGCGATGACGGGCCTGCCCGGCCTGGAAGAGATGCGCTCGCTGAACAAGGCGGGCTTGTCGCTGATTACGCTGGTGTTCACCGATGCCACCGACGTGTATTTCGCGCGCCAGCTGGTGATGGAACGCCTGATCGAAGTGGGCGGGCGCATGCCGGAAGGGGTGACGCCGGTGCTGGGGCCGGTCTCGACCGGCCTGGGCGAGGTCTACCAGTACACACTGGACCGCGCCGACGACGGCAACCGCGAACTGACGCAGGAAGAGCTGGCCGAGCGCCGCATCGCCCAGGACTGGGTAGTGCGTCCGCTGCTGCGCTCGATCCCGGGCGTGGCCGAGATCAACTCGCAGGGTGGCTATGTGCGCCAGTACCAGGCGCTGGTCAACCCGGAGCGCATGCGCCACTACGATATCTCGGTGCAGCAGGTCTACCAGGCGCTGGCGCGCAACAACGCCAACTCAGGCGGCGGCGTGCTGCCGCACTACGCCGAGCAGTACCTGATCCGCGGCGTGGGTCTGGCCAAGGGCGTCGATGACCTGGGCAGCATCGTGCTCAAGGAGGTCAACGGCACGCCGGTGTACCTGCGCGACGTGGCCAACGTCACCATCGGGCACGAAGTGCGGCAGGGCGCGCTGGTCAAGAACGGCCAGACCGAGGCGGTCGGCGGCATCGTCATGATGATGCGCGGCGGCAATGCCAAGGAGGTGGTCAGCCGCGTCAAGGAACGCGTGTCGGAGATCAACGAGCGCGGCATGCTGCCGGGCAAGCTGCAGATCGTGCCTTACTACGACCGCAGCGAACTGGTCGACGCCGCGCTGTGGACAGTGACCAAGGTGCTGCTCGAAGGCGTGGTGCTGGTGGTGATCGTGCTGTTCCTGTTCCTGGGTGACGTGCGTTCGTCGGTCATCGTGCTGGCCACGCTGGTGCTGACGCCATTGCTGACCTTCATGGTGATGAACCAGGTAGGCCTGTCGGCCAACCTGATGTCGCTCGGGGGCCTGGCGATCGCCATCGGCCTGATGGTGGACGGGTCAGTGGTGGTGGTGGAGAACGCGTTCGAGCGGTTAGGGCACAAGGAGCCCGGGCTCAGCAAGACCGAGATCCTGGTCAAGGCGGTGCAGGAAGTGGCCACGCCGGTGATCGTCGGCGTGGGCATCATCATCCTGGTGTTCCTGCCGCTGATGACGCTGTCGGGCATGGAAGGCAAGATGTTCGCGCCGCTGGCGTTCACCATCTCGATCGCGCTGGCGATCTCGCTGTTCCTGTCGCTGACGCTGTCGCCGGTGCTGTCGTCGTACCTGCTCAAGGGTGGCGCCGAGCATGACACGCGCGTGATCGCGTTCATGAAGCGCCACTACCTGCGCATGCTGCACTGGGCGCTGGGCAACAGCCGCAAGACCGTGATCAGCGCGGTGGGAGCGTTCGTCGCCACGCTGCTGATCGTGCCGCTGCTGGGTACCTCGTTTATCCCGGAGATGAAGGAGGGCTCGATCGTGCCCGCGATCGACCGCGTGCCCAATATCTCGCTGGAAGAGTCGATCAAGCTGGAGAAGGAGG
The DNA here is from genome assembly GCF_040578825.1 of Cupriavidus necator. Lineage (GTDB taxonomy): Bacteria > Pseudomonadota > Gammaproteobacteria > Burkholderiales > Burkholderiaceae > Cupriavidus > Cupriavidus necator_E. The sequence goes on from NZ_JBEFLI010000015.1 coordinate 19,433, forward strand.
CCAACAAGCTGGTGCTGGGCGTGCCGGGCGTGAAGTCGGTGGTGTCCGGCGTGGGCCGCGGCGAAAGCCCGGCCGATCCGCAGGGCCAGAACGAATCGACGCCGATCGCCAGCCTGAAGGACCGCGACCAGTGGCCCGACGGCTGGACCCAGGACGATATCGCCAACGCTATCCGCGAGAAGCTCAAGGCCATCCCCGGCGTGCAGATCGTGATGGCGCAGCCGATCTCGGACCGCGTCGACGAGATGGTCAGCGGCGTGCGCTCGGACGTGGCGGTGAAGGTGTTCGGCGACGACCTGGACAAGCTGCGCGAGCTGGCGGGCGAGATCTCGCGCGTGGCCGGCGGCATCCAGGGCTCGCAGGACATCCGCATCGAGCGCGTGTCGGGGCAGCAATACCTGTCGATCGAGATCGACCGCCAGGCGATCGCGCGCTACGGGCTCAACGTGTCGGACATCCATGACGTGATCGAGATCGCGATCGGCGGCAAGCGTGCCACGGACATCTTCGAAGGCGAACGCCGCTTTGCCGCAGCGGTGCGCCTGCCGGATGAGTTCCGGGGCAACGTGCAGGCGATCCGCCAGTTGCTGGTGGCAACGCCCAACGGCATGCAGGTGCCGCTGCAGAGTGTGGCGAAGATCGAGGTCAACGACGGCCCGGCGCAGATCAGCCGCGAAATGGCCAAGCGCCGCGTGGTGGTGATGATCAACGTGAAGGACCGCGACCTCGGCGGCTTCGTGGCCGAGCTGCAGCAGGCCGCCGGCAGCAAGGTCAAGCTGCCGGAAGGGTACTACCTGGAGTGGGGCGGCCAGTTCCAGAACATGGAACGCGCGATGGGCCACCTGAAGATCATCGTGCCGGTGACCATCGCCGCGATCTTCTTCCTGCTGTTCCTGCTGTTCAACTCGCTGCGCTTTGCCACGCTGATCATCACGGTGCTGCCCTTTGCATCGATCGGCGGCATCATCGGGCTGTTCGTGACGGGTGAATACCTGTCGGTGCCGGCCTCGGTGGGCTTTATCGCGCTGTGGGGGATGGCGGTGCTGAACGGGGTGGTGCTGGTGTCGTATATCCGCTCGCTGCGCGATTCGGGTTTGTCGCTCGATGACGCGGTGGTGCAGGGCGCGACGCAGCGGTTCCGGCCGGTGATGATGACGGCGACCATTGCGATGCTGGGGCTGGTGCCGTTCCTGTTCTCTACGGGGCCTGGCTCGGAGGTGCAGCGGCCGCTGGCGGTGGTGGTGATCGGCGGGCTGATTACGTCGACGCTGCTGACGCTGGTGATGGTGCCGACGTTGTACCGGTGGTTCGATGACCGGAAGCCGGATCCGACCAGGGATGTGCCGGTGTGATGCTGGCCTGTTCCTGAGCTACCGCTTGTTTGCCTCCCCTCCCGCCTGCGGGAGAGGGGCGCGTTCGCGAGGGAACGGCAGGCAACGCAGGCTTTTTTGCCGGAATGTTTGCCCGCTTCAAACAAAAACGCCCCATGCGATGCATGGGGCGTTTTTGTTTTTCCCGTCAGACTCCAGCCTCAAGCCAGCCGCCCATCCTCCCGCCGCGACCACAAATCCAGCATGAAATCCGGCTCTTCATGATGCACATGATGGAACAGCCCTGGCTGCTTGCCCAACGCATCATGCACCGCCTGTGCCGTGATCTGCTGCTCGGCAAACGGATGCCGGAAATGGCAGGCGACGATGACGCCGTCATCGGCCAGCGCTGCCGCGGCCTGCGCCGCCACCTCGTTCCAGTCGGACTTGGGGAAGTAGTAGCCCAGCTCGGAGAACACCATCAGGTCGAAGGTACCGGCCGGCCAGTGCTGCGGCAGCTCGCCGGTCAGCACCTGCGCCTGCGGAAATGCCGCCAGCCGCTGCCGCGCCTGCTCGGCGGCGGCATCGGCCAGTTCCATCGCTACCAGTTGATCGCAGCGCGGCGCCAGTTCGATGCTCAGGTGGCCGCCGCCGCAGCCGGGTTCGAAGGCGCGCGCGAAGCGTTCGCGCGGCAGCGTCGCCAGCAGCAGCGCACGCTTGCGCGCTTCATACCAGCGCGTGCCGATGCCCCATGGATCTTCGTTGCGGCCGTACAGCCGGGCGAAGTAGTCGCGGTCGACCGGCATGGCTCAATGGCCTTAGTAGCCGTAGTACGGGGCCTGCTGGTAATAGCCCGAAGGCTGCGGGCCGCACGGAACGTAGGCGCGGTCGTAGTCGCGGTAGCAGTAGCCCGGAGGCACTGCCGGGGGAGCGTACGAGACCGGGGCCGGCTCATAGTGGACCGGTGGCGCGACCGCGACGGGCGCGGCAACCACCGGCTGCGAGGCCAGGGCCGCGCCGAAGGCCAGGCCGACCAGGGCACCGACCGCCAGCATCGCGCCGGCATTCGACCCGCCGCCGTGGTGGTGACGGCCGCGCGCGGACGCGGGACCGGCAGCCGCCAGGGCGACGCAAAGGGCCACCGCAGAGACGATTCGGGTAGAGGGGCGCATATCGGACTCCTGGTTATGCAGCTTGTGCAGGAATGATGCACGCAAAGCGGCAGCCAAGGTGTTTCGCGGCAGGGCGTGACTTGTTAGCTTTGTAACGGCAGCTTTAACACATCCACCCCCACACCGCTCCCGGGGGCAGGCAAAGTGCCTGACAAGGACCACCGCGGTGCCGGGGGCGTGCCGGCACCGTCAAGGATCGCCCCGGGGAGCATCAGCCCGCCGCAAGCTGCTGAGGGGGTTCGCCGAACGCCGGCGGCAGGTTCTCCAGCCGCAGCGACTGCGGCACCGACAGCGAAATGCCCGCTGCGCGCAGCCGCTTGAGGATCTCGAACAGCAGGTCGCTGCGCGTATTGGCCGCGATGCGCGGGCTGATGACGTAGCCGGTCACCGACAGCGTGATGCCGTTGGGCGCGAGCTGGCTGAACATCACCGACGGCGCGGGCACGTCGAGGATCGTCTCGTTCTTGTGATAGACGTCGAGCAGCAGGTCGCGCAACTGTTCCGGATCGGTGTTGAGCGGGAACGTCAGCTGCAGCGACGCCACGCCCTGCGTGCTGTTGCTCATGGTCACGTTGCGCAGGTTCTGCGAGATCAGCTGCGAGTTGGGCACGATCACGGTGGAGCGGTCGCCGAGCTGGATCTCGGTGGCGCGCACGTTGATGCGGCGGATATCGCCTTCCACGCCGGCAATGCTGACCATGTCGCCCACCTTGACCGGCCGCTCGGTCAGCAGGATCAGGCCGGAGACAAAGTTCTTGACGATCTCCTGCAGGCCGAAGCCGATGCCCACCGACAGCGCGCTGACGATCCACGCCAGGTTGTCCCAGCGCACGCCCAGCAGCGACAGCGTCAGCAGCACCAGCAGCACATAGCCGACATTGCTGTACAGCGTGATCAGCGAGGCGCGCAACCCCTGCTCGCGGCACACCTTGGGCAGCAGCTCGGCATCGAGCCAGCGCCGCACCGAGCGCAGCAGCCAGATGCCCACGGCCAGCGCGATCACCGCATTCAGGATGCGGTCCGGCATGATGTTGAGGCTGTGCAGCTTGTCGCCGCCCAGCACCATCAGCAGGCTGTTGAGCAGGTCCGCCGGCGTGGTGCCGAAGCCCCCGGTCAGCAGCGCCAGCACCGCCATCAGCAGCAGCACGCTGGCGCCGATGCCCGACAGGATGGTGGACGCCTGCTCCATGTGAGAGTCGTCGACGCCGAAGAGCTGCTTGATCACACGGCCGCTGGCGTGGTTGGTGGAGAGCAGGGCTTCGACGACGTCGCGCGTGACCTGCGTCAGCAGGTACAGGCTGCACAGCACGATGTCGAACCAGACCAGCTCATAGGTCAGGAAGCGCGCAAAGCTGATATAGCCGGCCAGCAGCGCCACCAGCGACACGATCACGATCAGCGAGACGCCCGCGTGGATCATGCCCGCCAGCGTGGCGCGCGCCTCGGGCCGCTCGCCTGCCGCGGCCAGCACGTTGCGCACGCGGTTCGCGCGCAGCAGCGCCGCGCCGATGGTCAGCACCACCACCAGCGACACCAGGCCGCGCCCTAGCAGCGTGACCTGCACGCTGGTATCGGCAATCCGGTTCACGGTCTCCAGCGTGCCGGCCAGCAGCAACAGGCCGGCCAGCACCGCGGGGAAGGGCTTCATCGCCAGCGCCACCGGATCGGCCAGCGCCGGCAGGCGCCACGAAGGATGGCGCGTGCACAGCAGCGCGCGGCCCAGCCCGGCGATCAGCGCGCTGGTCAGCGTCAGCTTGGCCAACTGGCCGTACAGCTCCATCAGGTCCGGCGGCAGTTCGTAGTGGCGCGTAAAGGCGTTGTAGACGAGCTGCACCGCAAGCCCGGTGGTGGCCACTGTCGCCAGCGTGGTCGCCAGCGCCAAAGCGCTGCGGCGCAGCCGCGTTTCGGGTAATTTGGTCAGGCAGAACCACGCCAGCGCGCGCTCGGCCAGGCGCCGGCCCAGCAACCAGACCGCCAGCGCCAGCAGCAGCAAGGCGATGGTGGCCGCGCGCTGCGACGGCTGCCAGGCAAGCTGCACCATGGGCACCACCTGGTCCTGGAAGCGGTCCATGCGCGCGCGGTCTTCCGGCGTGGGGCTGAACAGCGGCTGCCAGAACTGCGGATTGACGATGCTCTCGGAGCGCAGCGCGAGCTGGTTTTTCAGGTGGCTGCGCTGCAGCCGGCCGAGCTGCTCGCCCAGGTTGGCGATATTTTCCTTGCTCTCGGCGGCCTGCTTCAGTTGCGCGTCCAGTTGCATCCGGCGCGCGTTGAGCTCGGCACGCTGGCGCACCACGGCCGGCGCCTCCTTCGTGATGCCGTCGGTCGGCGGCGGGCCCAGCACGTCGAGCTGCGCCTGGAGCTGCGCGCGCTGCGGCGTCAGCGCCGAACTCAGGTTGTCGACATCGGTATCGAGCTTGTGCAGCGTCTGCTCGAGGTCGTGCAGCTTGGTATCGCCATCCGGATCCGAGGCCTCTTGCTTGATGCGGTCCTGCTCGGTCTGCAGGCGCTTGAGTTCGGCGGTGGCCTCGGCATGCGTGAGGGCCGGCACTTGCTGCGCCTCGGCCTCGGAGACCACATCGGAAGCCGGGGCGGCGACGGCGGCCGGCAGCGTGGCCGGCATCAGGTGGCATAGCGCAGCGAGCGCAAGGCCCAGTGCGAGCCGTGAAGCTTTGCTCATGGCGGAATCTCGTCGGAGGGTGACGGCTTCCGGCGGCCCCGGCATCGAAACGGGAACGCGCGCGCAAGCTGTGTGTGCGGGGCCACGCAGCGCGGCGGCGATCGGATGCGGAACTGCCGGGACACCGGCGATGAACAGGGGAAGGGACGGCCGCTCGCCGGCCATCCGCTTCGGCGAAATCTGGTCAGCACGAAGCGCGGCCGGGGATGCGTGGCACGGGGTGTGCTGACCGATGGCGGCACCGCCCGTCAGAAACCGGCTTGCCGCAGCCCGGAATTATACGAAAACGTGCGGATCACACGGCCTTGCGATGCGGCGCATGGCGCACCGCGTGGGAAAATTCCTCGGATTCGGCTCAGATTCGTTCCGCATTCGTCCGATCGGGGCCGCAAGCCGGCACCATCGCCGCGATCGCATTACCATCTCGGTTTGCGGGCCGCCAGGCGGCCCATCGTGATCACCAGGAGGTGGCATGGCAGTTCCGTCGCGCACGGAAAAGGCAGAACTCGGCGGCGAGGCCGGGCAGATCGAGATGCTGGTCGACCGGCCCGCCGGCGCGCCGCGCGGCATTGCGGTGGTGGGGCACCCGCATCCGCTGCTGGGCGGCTCGGCCACGCACAAGGTACCGCACCAGTTGGCGAAGGCGCTGGTGGCGCGCGGCTTCCTGACCGTGCGACCGAATTTCCGCGGTGTCGCAGGCTCTGGCGGCGAGCACGACCAGGGCCGCGGCGAGGCGCAGGACATGCTGGCCGTGATCGCCCACCTGCGCGACGCGCATCCCGGCCTGCCGCTGGCAGTGGCGGGCTTCTCCTTCGGCGCCTTCGTGATGGCGCATGTTGCCGCCACACTGGCGGCGCAGGGGGTGCCGATCCGCCACCTGGTGCTGGCCGGCACGCCGTATGGCATGGTCAAGGGCCATCGCAGCTATGACACGCCGGCCGTGCCCGCCGACTGCCTGCTGGTGCACGGCGAGCAGGACGAACGCGCCGGGCTTGGCGCACTGTTTGACTGGGCGCGTCCGCAGGCGCTGCCGGTGGTGGTGGTTCCTGGCGCGGATCACTTCTTTACCGGCAAGCTGCCGCTGCTGGTCCGCATCGTCGGGCAATACCTCGACCGGCCCGTCGAAGGCGCCGCGGCTACCATGTAAAAACTTCGCTGCCGCTGTCAGCTTGCGCCTGCCGGTGTGGCTGCATATGAGGCTCGCCGGACGGCATGGTTGATGCTACCGATACCAGACAATGACGTCAGATCGGAGGCAATCCATGAAAGACTATCCACCGGCCGAAATCAGGGAAACATGGCGACACCGCGGCTACGGTGAGCCCGACGACACCCGCCAGGCCCACCACTGGCGCAGCGGCGACACCGGCGGCTCGGCCTTCGGTTACGGGCAGGCGCGCTATGGCGAAGAAGGCGGCGAAGGCCCGGAAGACAGCTACCGGCCCGGCCGCGCTGCGCGGTGGGCATCGCGCCGGCTGCCCAAGAACTACCAGCGCCCCGATGCGCGCATCCGCGACGAGCTGTGCGAGCGGCTGGCCCGCTCCGACGAGGACATCTCGGACGTGACCGTCGATGTCGGCTCGGGCATCGTCACGCTGGCCGGCACCGTGGCCGACCGCAGCGTCAAGTTCAGGATCGAGGAGATGGCCGAGGATGTGCTCGGCGTCAACGAGGTCCGCAACAACATCCAGGTCGCGCGCGGCGCGGGCAACGGCGAGGACAGTGCCAAGGGCGAAGGCCGGCGCGAAGGATCCGGCCAGCGTCCGCAGCCGCGCGAGCGGCGGCTCGGTCAGTCTTCGGGCCAACGCCAGCAGGTAGGTGCGCTGGCGGGCAATGTGCTGTATATCGTCCAGGCCCGCGACGGGCGCTTCCTCGGTGCCGAAGCGGGTGAGGCGGTGCTGGTGCCGTCGATCGCGCAGGCCGGCCTGTTCGACGATCCGGACGAGGCCCGCGCCGCGGCCACCGAGCATTGCGGCCGCGGCTACCGGCTGCTGGCGACGCGCCGGTAAGCCACTTCAGCGGCAAGCCGGGCGCCCGGCTTCAGGCGTCCGGCCCCGCTGGCGCGCCGCCGGCCGGGCCCTGCTGGAGCTGCATCACGGCGGCCCGCTTGTCCAGCAGGTGCTGGCGCAGGATGGCCGCCAGCCGCCTGCCGTCGCGCGCTTCCAGCGCGCGCAGCATTTCCTCGTGGTCGTGCACCGCGCGGTCCCACTTGTCGGGCAGCTGGTTGGAGCGAAAGCGCATCGCCTTGAGGCGCCGGTTCAGCGTCAGGTAGGTCTGGCGCAGCACCTGGTTGCGCGCGGCGGCGTTGATGCGGTCGTGGATCTCCTGGTTGCGGCTGTAGTAGCCGGGCAGGTCGTTCTGCGCGCGGCAGGCCAGCATCGCGTAGTGCAGCGCCTTGATCTCGGCCAGCTCCTGCGGCGTGATGCGCTCGCAGGCCAGCTCGCCGGCGAAGGCCTCCAGGCCGCTCATCAGCTCGAACGTTTCCCACGCCTCGGCCTCGCTCATCCGTGACACGCTCGCGCCGCGGTTGGGCGAGATCTCGATCAGCCCTTCGGCGGCGAGCACCTTCAGCGCCTCGCGCAGCGGCGTGCGCGAGATGCCCAGCGTCTCGCACAGTTCGCGCTCGTTGAGCTTCATGCCCGGGGCCAGCGCGCCTTCGACGATGAAGTTGCGCAGGTGGTCGACCACGGTGTCGTGCAGCCGCTGGCGCATCACCCGGGGCAGGACCAGCGCGGGCGCGGTATCGGCGCCTTCCGAATTTTGCATGCAATACCCTCTGATTGGCGGTCCATCGCATTCTAATGGACGGCTCGGTGGTGCGCATGCCGCAGCCCGCCGCGCAGAAAGCGCTGTGGGAGGAGTTCCTGGTGCGCGAGCACGAGGCAGCGCGGCTGCAACTGCAACTGGCGCCGAACGAAGGCGCGCAAGTGCTGGTCCACGGCCACTGCCACCAGAAGGCGTTCGACGCCTTTACGCCGGTGCAGACCGTGCTTCTGCTGCCTGCCGTGCGCAAGCGCGCGCCCGGTGCTATCGTGGTGGCCGACGGCACCAGCTGCCGTCACCAGATCCACGATGGCGCGGACACTGAAGCGGTCCATGTCGCACGCGTGCTCGCCGCGGCGCTGAACAAGGCATAGGCAATGGTCTGCGCGGGGCCGGGCGGGCCAGGAGTCAATATGCATGAAGCCAGGGGTTTGAAGCCGCCGCCGGCGGCGGTTGTCGGTCATTCGCTGTCGGCGCTGCACACGCCGGCACTATTGATCGATCTCGATGCCTTCGACGCCAACCTGGCGCGCATGGCGGAGCTGGCGGCAAACGCAAGCGTGGCGTTGCGCCCGCATGCCAAGGCGCACAAAGCGGTGGCGATCGCCGAGCGGCAGGTGGCCGCCGGCGCAGTCGGCATCTGCTGCCAGAAGCTGTCGGAGGCTTATCCCTTCGCTGCCGCCGGCATCGCCAGCATCCACCTCAGCAATGAATTCATCGGCGCCGACAAGGCCGCGATGGCGGCCGAGCTGGCCGCGCATACGCGGCTGTCGGCCTGCGTTGACGATGTGCGGCAGGTGCGCGAACTCGGCGCCGCCGCCGCGCGCGCCGACGTGCGCATCGAGCTCTTACCGGAAGTCGACGTAGGCCAGGGCCGCTGCGGCGTGGCCACCGCGGATGCATTGCTGGCGCTGATCGAGGCCATCGACGCCCAGCCCGCGCTGCGCTTTGGCGGCCTGCAGGGCTATCACGGCGGCATCCAGCATATCGAAGCGTGGGCGCAGCGGCGCGAGGCGGCACAACGCGCGGCGCAGGCCACCGCGGCCTATGTGCGCGAGCTGGAGAACCGCGGCCTGCGCTGCCCGGTGGTGACCGGCGGCGGCACCGGCACCGCGGAGTTCGACCTGGCCAGCGGCGTCTATACCGAGATCCAGCCGGGCTCGTACCTGTTTCTCGACGGCCACTATGGCGCCATCGAATGGCAGGGCGAATTCCATCCGTTGCATTCGCTGTTCGTTGCCGCCACCGTGATGAGCGCCGCGCGCCCCGGCGTGGCGGTCTGCGATGTCGGGCTCAAGTCGGTGGCGGTCGATTCCGGCCTGCCCCACGTGTGGCCGCGCGACGCGGAAGGGGCGCTGAACTACGCCGCGGCCAATGACGAGCATGGCGTGCTCGAAGTCAGCGATATCGACAGCAAGACCCTGCTCGGCGAGAAGCTGTGGCTGGTACCGGGGCATTGCGACCCGACCGTCAACCTGCACGATGCCTACGTCTGCGTGCGCGGCGAGCGCGTGGAGGCGGTGTGGGCGATCGAGGCGCGCGGGCTGAGCCGCTGACGCCTGATGTGGTGAGGAGCGGCGTGATGTTCGCCGCTCCTGGCCAGCCGGTTGCGCCTTACTGCGCGGTGGGCATCGCGAACTCGGCACCCTTCGAGATGCTCTGCGGCCAGCGCTGCATCACCGACTTCTGGCGCGTATAGAACCGCACGCCTTCTTCGCCATACGCGTGCATGTCGCCGAACAGGCTGCGCTTCCAGCCGCCGAAGCCGTGCCAGGCCATCGGGACGGGAATCGGCACATTGATGCCCACCATGCCGACTTCGATCCGGCGGGCGAACTCCCGCGCAATGTTGCCGTCCTGCGTGTAGCAAGCAACGCCATTGCCGAATTCGTGCGCATTGACGAGCCTCACTGCCTCGGTGAAGTCCTTGACGCGCACGCACGAGAGCACCGGGCCGAAGATCTCCTCCTTGTAGATGCGCATGTCGGGCGTCACGTGGTCGAACAGGGTGCCGCCGGTAAAGAACCCGCCCTCGTGGCCGGGCACCTTGTAGTTGCGCCCGTCGACCAGCAGTTCCGCGCCTTCTTCCACGCCCAAGGCGATATAGCCTTCGATCCGCTCGAGCGCCTGGCCGGTGACGATCGGGCCCATTTCCGCATCGGGCTCCATGCCGTTCTTGATCACCAGCGCCTTCGCGCGCTCGGCGAGCTTCGGCACGATCTTGTCGGCCACATCGCCCACCAGCACCGCAACGGAAATGGCCATGCAGCGCTCGCCGGCGGAGCCGTAGCCGGCGCCCACCAGTGCATCGACAGCCTGGTCGATATCGGCGTCCGGCATCACCACCATATGGTTCTTCGCGCCGCCCAGTGCCTGCACGCGCTTGCCCAGCCTGGCGCCGGTCTCATAGATGTAGTTGGCGATCGGCGTCGAGCCGACGAAGCTGACGGCCCGGATGTCCGGGTGGTGCAGCAGCGCGTCCACCACGACCTTGTCGCCCTGGACCACGTTGAACACCCCGTCCGGCAGGCCGGCTTCCTGCAGCAGGCGGGCCATCAGCAGCGACGCGGAAGGATCGCGCTCGCTCGGCTTGAGGATAAAGCAGTTGCCTGCCGCGATCGCTACCGGGAACATCCAGCACGGCACCATGCATGGGAAGTTGAACGGCGTAATGCCGGCCACGACGCCCAGCGGTTGCCGCATGGTCCAGTTGTCCATGCCGGTCGAGACCTGGTCGGTGTAGTCGCCCTTGAGCAGTTGCGGGATGCCGCAGGCGAATTCGATGATATCGATGCCGCGGCTGACTTCCCCCAGGGCATCGCTGAACACCTTGCCGTGTTCCGCCGTGATGATCGCCGCCAGTTCTTCCTTGTGGCTGTTCATCAGTTCGAGGAACTTCAGCATGACGCGGGCGCGCCGGATCGGGGGCGTATCGGCCCACGCCGGGAAGGCCGCCAGGGCGCTGCTGACGGCTGCCTCGACTTCGTCCCCGGTGCCGAGGCGCACATGCCTGGCGACGGCGCCGGTGGCAGGGTTGAAGACGGCCTGGCTGCGGCTGCCGGTGCCGGCAAACGGTTGACCGGCAATGAAGTGCGCGACGTCAGCGGTGCTGGTGAAGGGGGTGGTCACGAAGGTTCTCCTGTTAAGGGTCAGCCATGTCGCCATGGGAGGGGATGACCGCAGTGTAGGGAGCGCCACCGAACCCGGGTAGCCGCCTGAAGCCGAAAACATTGTTCAGATTTTTGTACCATATGCCGGGCACGGATATGTGTGACCCCGATGCGCGGGTGTGATCAATAGAGCAGGGGAGTAAAAATGAAGCAGGGAGATGTCGAGGGCCTGTGGGAGCACTTGCATTGGCTGACGGTCCTTCACCAACAGGGCAGCTTCAGCAAGGCCGCATCCCGGCTGGGTGTCAGCAAGGCGTCCATGAGCCAGCATATCGCTGACCTGGAAAAGGCCGCCGGCGTGACGCTGGTGCAGCGCACTACGCGAAGCGCAATACTGACCGAGGCGGGACGGCAGCTTGTCGATTCGACCCGGAACGCGTTCGAGCAGATCGCCAGCGGCTTTGCCAGCGTGCGCGACCTGGCGGGCGCACCGCGCGGACGCTTGCGGGTCACGGCACCGGTCGCGTTTGCCCGGCAGCAGCTCATCCCGCGCTTGCCGGAATTCCTGCGAACCTATCCGGAGGTCCACCTCGAACTCGATATGTCGGATCGCCTGCGGTCATTGGCAGTGGAGGGATTCGACGTGGCCGTACGCCACACGGGCGCCCCGCCCGAAACCCACGTGGCCTGGACCCTGGCGCCGACGCGAACGGTGCTGGCCGCAAGCCGTTCCTACCTGAGAGACCGCGGCGTGCCGCAGGCTCCCGAAGCGCTGGCTGCGCATGCGTGCCTGCACTATCCGCGCAGCCAGGGCACCCCGACCTGGACCTTTGTTCCGGCGCGGCCCGGCCTGGCCACGCAGGAGCATGTCGATCCGGTCACCGTGCCGGTCGCCGGACCGATGGCGGTCAACAACAGCGAAGCCCTGCGCGATGCCGCCATCGAAGGACTGGGCATCGCACTGCTGCCCGACTTCAGCGCGCAGTCCGCGCTGGCAAGCGGCCGGCTCGTGGAGGTTTTGCCCGAGTGGAATCCCACGGGTGCTTTCGGCGAATGGCTCTATGCGATCCGGCCATATTCCGCGCATGCTTCGCGCGTGTCGCAGGTATTTGTCGAGTTTCTGCGAGGCGCTTTTGCGCAAGGGTTCTCCACGCAAAGTCCCACGCTGATCTGAAACGCATCCACGCCCTGAACGCAGGCCGTCCGGTCGGTCGATCAATCAGCAGAGAGCGAGAAACAGCGAAGACGATGGACAGGTCCTGCGCCGCATTGATCGGACTGCCAGCACCTAAGATGCTTTTTCCGGGCGCGCTCACGAAATACGACGCCCACCAGCCAGACCCCGCGACGCGCCAGACCGGCTGTCACGGACGGTAGTGAAGTCCCGTAGCAAAAACAGACCCATTGCTGAGGAGACGACTGTGCTGAGTCATCATGAATTCGCCACGCTGGTACTGGTCAACGACAGCCCCGACCCCACGGAGCTGGATGGCGCGGATGTGGAGACATCGCTTGCCCGTGAACTGGTGACCATCGAGCGCCCCGGGCCCAACCGCAGCCGACCCCAGGTCACGATTCAAGGGTATCGGTTTCTGAGAGTCATCGGCCGCCTTCGCGCGAGAGGGACCGGCGCACGGCCGGCCACTCAGTAACGGAAATCAGAACGGCGGATATCAGGACGCCGAGGACGCCGAGGGCGTCGACGGCGCGCTCTTTGCGGGGCGAGGGCCCGGACGACGGCCCTTCAGTTGCTGCGCCCGCTTTGCATCTGTCTGGCTGACGACGCCGGCCTCCTGGCCGTCCAGGTCGACCCGTTTTGCCCCTTCCACCAGGCAAGACCAATAGCGCGTTCCCTTGCACCAGGTACGAATCGCTTCGCGCAATTCTTCCTCGGTCAGGGAAAGCTCGGTCGCATGCTGCCTGAGGTCCTCGAAGGTGCCAACCTTGAGCGGCACCTTGGGGGCGGGATTCTTCGGGAAGGCTTTGGGAAAGCGCTTCTGCAACCGGGCAATGGAATGCACCACCGGGTCCACAGGCTTCGCGGGCGTGTCGGCGCGCGGAGTGCGCTTGCGCTGTGCCCCTGCCTTTGATTCGGCCTGTGCCTTTGATTCGGCCTGTGCCTTCTTCGCCAGTTGTTCTTTCAGTGCTGCCAGTTTTTCAAAGCCCATGGTATCTGCCGTTCTGTATGCGACGGGATTGTAGCAAGGCTGGGCGGGCCGGCTTGTGTGGGGGCCGACTTTCCGGACTTGCCGGGGAGCCGGGCAGCCCGTCGAAGGCAAGGACAAAAGGTCCGACATAAAGTGATGAACGCTCCCTTCAGCGTCGCGGGGGAACAACGCCCGCCCCCTTTCGACTGCTGTTAAGCGGCGCATCCCGCGCTTCCCCACCCCAGACGTTCCAATCCCGCATACGTACTATCGCCTAATGCTGCATTGCCACAATTCCTTTGCTACAATCAGGGAAAACCCGATGAGGGTAATCCCGAAAGGAAGAAAGCCATGCATACCCAATCCGATATCAAGCTCACTGACCAACTCGAACGCGATCTGATCGACCGTGAACTCGGTACGCAACGCCTGGGCTTCGCCCACGACGTGAAGCGCGCCATCGCAGCCTTCCAGGCCACGATCGAACGCCTGCAGACCCAGGCCCGCAAGGCCAAGGTGGTCTACGCCAACGGCTAAGCTGTACTGAATTTGCAGTAAGCGGCGGCATCTGCTGCCAGATCGCAAGTCGAAGTAGTTGCGGCCTTCGCGGCTGCATTGCAGAACCGGTCATACGTGCGCCCGCATCGGGCCGACACGCGGCCGGTTTTGTTTTGCCTGTCATGTACGCGTGCTTTGTGAGCAACATTCACATGGCTTGCCAGACCTTTTCGTTTGGTCGTGAACGGGCAGAGGGCTATCTTTGATGCCTCGCTTTGATGGCTGTACCCAGCCCCCTCGACCATGCCCCCGCTTGTCCTGCTGTGCCTGCTGATCACCTACGTGGTCTGGGGCACGACCTACCTGGCGATCCGCTTTACGCTGGAGAGCTTCCCGCCGCTGTTCATGACGGGCACGCGCTTCCTGTGCGCGGGCTTGCTGCTGGCCGGCTGGCTGGCGTGGCGCGGCACGCCGATGCCGACCTGGCGGCAACTGCGCAACTGCGCGGTGCTGGCGGTGTTCCTGCTGGTGGGCGGCATGGGGCTGACGGCGATTGCCGAGCAGACCATCTCGTCGGGCGCAACCACGGTGATGATCGGGTCGATGCCGATCTTTGCGCTGATCTGGGGCGCGTGCTTTGGCAACAGGCCGAAGTGGTACGAGTACGTTGCGATCGCGATCGGCAGCGTCGGCATCCTGGTGTTGACGGCGGGCGCGGAATTCCAAGTCAGCACCGTCGGCGTGGTGGCGCTGATGCTGGCAGTAGCGAGCTGGTCGTTCGGCTCTGAGCTGGCACGTCGGCTGGAGTTGCCGCAGGGGCCCGCGGCCTTTGCCGCCGAAATGCTGATCGGCGCGGCGGTGCTGATGGTGCTGTCGGCGCTGCGCCAGGAGCCATGGCCGGCAGCGGTCAGCGCCAAGGCCGGCTGGGCCTGGGTCTACCTGGTGGTGGCAGGCTCGCTCGTCGCTTTTTCCGCCTATATGTACCTGGTAGCGACGGTCAGCCAGACGCTGTCGGCCAGCTACGTCTACGTCAACCCGCCGGTGGCGCTGGCGATGGGCGCGTGGCTGGGCGGCGAGCAGATCGCGCCGCAGACGCTGGGTGCGGTGGTGCTGATCCTGCTGGCGCTGACGGTGCTGAGCGTGGGCACACTGCGCACCGCGCGGGCGCGGGCAGCGGCCTGACCGGCCAGCCGCCGGCTCAGCTGCCTGACTGTTCCTGGATCCAGAGCGAGAGCCGCACCTTGTAGGCCTGCTGGATATGCCGGCGCGCGATCTGTTCCGCCAGCGCCGGGTCGCGCTGTTCCAGCGCCTCCACCAGCGCGATATGTTCCTCGTACGAGCTGCGCGCGCGTCCCGGCACTGACAGCGTGGTGCGCCCCAGCAGCGCCATCGACTCATGCAGCGAGCGCAGGTTCTTCAGCAGGTAGCGGTTATGCGCGCAGCGGTGCAGGGTTTCGTGGAACAGGCGGTTGTTCTGCGCCAGCCGGTCCGGGTCGTCGGCCAGCGCCAGGTCGCGCTCGACGATATCCCGCAGCAGCGAGATTTCCACATCGGTGGCGTGGCGCGCGGCCAGCGCGGCGGCGGTGCCTTCCAGCACTTCGCGCATCACGTACAGCTCGCTGACCATGCTGGCGTCGAGCTGGGTCACCATCATGCCGCGGTTGGGCTCGTTGACGACCAGGCCTTCGGATTCCAGCCGCGACAGCGCTTCGCGCACCGGCGTGCGCGACAGGCCCAGGGATTCCGCCAGCTCCACCTCGCGCAGCCGCGTGCCGGGCGAGAGCTGGCCGGCCTGGATGGCGGCGCGCAATTGCTGGTAGGCCCGCTCCGAACGCGGGAGCGATGCAGCCTGGCCGCCCTCGGCGGCACCGGCGAACTCTTGAGAAATCATGTGAGGCTGGCTGGTGCTGTGTGACTGTTGTAACCAGCCATCATACCCGCTCGTGCGCGGCTGACATCACGGCGTCGCAATATCGTACAAAGCGGCCCCGCGGCCGGCCCGGCGCTTCAGCCCGCCGGCGACTGGAACGGGTGGTACTGGTAGAGCCAGGTTTCCGACAGCGGCTTGCCGTTCAGGCGCAGGAACAACCGGATATCGACCGGCTGGTTGCCTTCGGTGGTCAGGTCGAACTGGGCGCGCCAGTGGCCGGGAACGTTGTTGGGCACGGCTTCCGTGAAGACGTAAGAGAAGGTGCCGCGCGAGGCGGTCAGCACGGCTTCGGGCTTGACGCCGAACGGTATTTTCTCCAGCGGCGCGCCCTTGAACTCGACCATGAACTTGCGCACGCCCTTGGGCCGCGGCTGGCCGGGCTGGCCGCCATTGCCGAGGCGCGTGGCAACGCAGCGTGCCAGCGGCGACGGATAGGGCTCGTCGGCCTGCCAGTGCAGGCGGTAGCGCAACCGGTAGGTGCTGCCGGCCTTGGCGGGCGCCCTGGGCACCCACATGGCGACGATGTTGTCGTGGATCTCGTCGTCGGTGCGCAGCTCCACCAGCTGCACCGAGCCGGCTCCCCAGCCGTCGCGCGGCTCGACCCACAGGCTCGGGCGGCGCTCGTAGTTGACGCCGTCCTGGTAGTGGTCGAACAGCCGGTCGCGCTGCAGCAGGCCGAAGCCCTTGGGGTTCTCGTCGGAAAACGCCGAGGCGGTGGTCTGCGGCGGGTTGTTCAGCGGGCGCCAGATATGCTCGCCGGCGCCGTTCCAGAGGGCGAGACCGTCGGAGTCGTGCACCTCCGGACGCCAGTCGACGGCGGTGCCCTTGCTGCTTTCCGAGAACCAGTACATCGAGGTCAGCGGCGCCAGCCCCAGGCGCGCCACGTCTTTGCGCAGGAACAGCGCGCACTCCACGTCCATGATCACGGCCTTGGCGCGCTGCATCACGAAGCGATAGGCGCCGGAGATGCTGGGGCCGTCGAGCAGCGCATAGACGGTGACGGTGTCGGTGTTGCCCTCCGGCGTCTCGAACCAGAAATGGGTAAAGGACGGGAATTCCTCGGACTTGCCCGCCTCGGCCACGTCGATGGCGATGCCGCGCGCCGACAGCCCGTACTGGTACAGGTCGCCGATGGCGCGGAAATACGACGCGCCCAGGAAGGCGACCCAGTCGTTCTTGCGCCAGTCGCGCGTCTTCTGGTCGCCCAGGCGGCTTTCCTGGAAGCGGAAGCCGGCAAAGCCGCTGCCCGGCGGCAGCTTGTGCGCGGGGCTGTCGGCCGGCATGTCGAAGTAGGCGTCGTCGTAGACGATCTCGCGCGCACGGGTAGCCTTGTCCTTGCCGCGCTCGAGCACATGCATGCGCACTGGCGTGCGGAAATAGGTGCCCAGGTGGAAGAAGGTGACCGGGAACTGGCCGGGACCCCCGGCGAACAGGGCGTCGTCGGTGCGGAAGCGGATCTTGCCGTGGGCGTCGTAGTCGATGCGTGACAGCACATCGGCGGGCGGAGATGGCGGCGGCGCGTAGGGCTTGCCCGCCAGCGCGCGGGCGCGCTCGATCAGGGCGTCGAAGCCAAACGGCTGGGCGTCGCCGAGCTTGATCCGGCTGGCTGCCAGTACCGACGGGGTAATGCCCAGCGCGGCGAGCGCGGCAGAGGCGGTGGCGGAGACCAGCAGGGTTCGGCGGTTCATCATGAGGCGGCAGCGTCCTTTTCTTGTCCGGGTTGAGCAGAACTGTAAAAGATGGCGCCGCTGCGGAAAAGTTCGGACACCGTCTGTTACAGCAGCAGGTGTGCCATCCGGCACACCGCCGCGGGTCCCGGCGTCAGTGCGCCTCGGCGCGCTCGCGCCGGTGCTGGCGACGCCGCCGCGCCAGCATGTTCAGGCCCTCGACCCCCGCGGAGAACGCCATCGCCGTATAGATGTAGCCCTTGGGCACATGGTGGCCCAGTCCTTCCGCGACCAGTGTCATGCCGATCATGATCAGGAAGGCCAGCGCCAGCATCACGATGGTCGGATTGCGGTTGATGAAGTTGGCAAGCGGCGTGGCCGCGAACAGCATCGCCATCACTGCGGCGATCACCGCGACGAACATGATCTGCACGTGCTCGGTCATGCCGACCGCGGTGATGATGCTGTCGATCGAAAACACCAGGTCGAGGATCAGGATCTGCCCGATGGCCGAGGCAAAGCTCTGCACCGCCTTGGCCGTGCCGTTGTCCTCGCCCTCTTCGCCGGCGCTGACGTGCTGGTGGATTTCACGCGTGGCCTTCCACACCAGGAAGGCGCCGCCGGCAATCAGGATCATGTCGCGCCACGACAGGCCCTGGCCCATGATGGTGAACACCGGCTCGGTGAGCTTGACGATGATGGCGATGGTGGCCAGCAGGCCAAGGCGCATCAGCAGCGCCAGGCTGATACCGATCTTGCGGGCTTTCTCGCGCATGGTTTCGGGCAGCTTGTTGGTCAGGATCGAGATAAAGATCAGGTTGTCGATCCCGAGCACGATTTCCATCGCCACCAGGGTGGCCAGTGCCGCCCAGGCGGCGGGGTCCTGCAGCAATGCGAGCGTCGATTCCATGAAAGGCTCCGGGTGTCAGTTTTTGAGGCTGGCGCCCGGCGTGAAGCCGCCGCAGGCGCATGAGGGGTCATGTTAGCGCAGCGTCGCTTACACAAGCGTGTCCGGAAAGATAAAGGTTGTTTTTGCGTCTTTGTGGAATATAGTATGTGATATATCAAACCACCCGATTATCCATATATCGAGCCACAAGGAGACAGGCAATGAAAGTATGTATCTACGGCGCGGGCGCCATTGGCGGCTATGTCGGGGCGCAGCTCGCGCGCGCGGGAGCGGAGGTCAGCTTCGTCGCGCGCGGTCCGCACCTGGCGGCGATGAGAGAGCACGGGGTCCGGCTGCTGATCGACGGGGAAGAACGCATGGCGCAGGTGCGCTGCACCAGCGATCCACGCGAGCTCGGCCCGCAGGACTATGTCTTCATTACTCTGAAGGCGCATTCGGTGCCCGGCGTGGTCGGGCTGATGCAGCCGCTGCTGGGCCCGGAAACCGCCATCGTCACCGGCGTCAACGGCATTCCGTACTGGTACTTCTACAAGCATGGCGGCGACCTGGCAGGCAGCACGCTGGAGAGCGTCGATCCCGGAGGGCGCCAGTGGCAAGGGCTGGGGCCGGAGCGGGCGATCGGCTGCGTGGTCTATCCCGCCGCCGAGATCGTTGCGCCCGGTGTGATCAAGCATGTCTACGGCAAGAAGTTTCCGCTGGGCGAGCCGGACGGCAGCCACTCGGCGCGCGTCACCCGGCTCAGCGAAATGATGATGGCCGCCGACCTGGACGCCCCGGTGCGCGACAACATCCGCGACGAGATCTGGCTCAAGCTGTGGGGCAACCTGTGCTTCAACCCCATCAGCGCGCTGACGCATGCCACGCTCGACGTCATTACCTCGGACCCCGCCACGCGCGCGCTGTCGCGCCAGATGATGGTGGAGGCGCAGGCCATTGCCCAGCGCTTTGGCGTGAAGTTCCGCGTCGACGTGGAGCGGCGCATCGACGGCGCCGGCGCCGTGGGCGCGCACAAGACCTCGATGCTGCAGGATCTGGAAGCGGGGCGGGCCATGGAGATCGACCCGTTGCTGACGGTGGTGCAGGAAATGGGCCGGCTGGTCGGCGAGCCAACGCCGATGTGTGATGCCGTGCTGGGCCTGATCAAGCAGCGCGATGCAATGGCAAAGCTGGCGGCCTGAGTGGCTGCCTGAGCTGCGACCCGGAGCGGGCAGGGAATACGGCAGTACTGGGTGTTCCCTGCCGCACGCCGGCCGCGCCAATGTTGCGCTTGGCTGGCATGCGAAGCAGGAAGGCAGAGCGATAGTGATATACCATATACGACAGACCGCGCACCGCTGCTGTGCCGATACATGACCATCCTGCATTGCTTGATGCAGGTACGTAATGAATCGGACCTTTTTGCTAAGCTGTGCGGGAATGCGGAGGGCAGCCATTCCGGCCGCCGCGCCACGGTCTCACACGAGCTTATTCATGTCTGCGCAAAGCCAATCCATCGCTCAGCCTTCCGGCCTGGGCCTGTCCGTGCAACCGATCAACGCTGGCGCCAGCCTGCGCGACCAGGCCTACGCCATGCTGCGGCAAGCCATTGCCGACGCCGACATCTACCAGTCGCATGAAGAGATCCGGCTCGACGAACGGGTGCTGAGCGAGGCCATGGGCGTGAGCCGCACGCCGATCCGCGAAGCCATGACGCTGCTGGAGCAGGAGGGCTTCCTGCGCACCGTGCCCCGCCGCGGCATCTACATCATGCGCAAGACCAAGCGCGAGATCGTCGAGATGATCCAGATGTGGGCCGCGCTGGAAAGCATGGCCGCGCGGCTGGCGACCCAGAACGCCACCGATGCCGAGATCGCCCAGCTGCGCCGCATGTTCGACAGCTTCCGCGATTCCACGCCGGCCGAACATATCGAAGAGTATTCCGACGCCAATATCGCGTTCCACCAGGCGATCGTGCAACTGTCCAAGTCGCAGATCATCATGGACACGATCCGCAATATCTTTATCCACGTGCGGGCAATCCGGAAGATGACGATCTCGCAAAGCGACCGCGCGGCGCGCTCGATCGTTGACCACCTGCGCATCATCGAGGCGCTGGAAAAGCGCGATACGGAACTGGCTGAGCGGCTGGTGCGGCAGCATTCGCTGGACCTGGCGGACTACGTGGAGAAGCATTGCGATTTTCTGGATTGAGGCGGCGATCGAATCGCTGAGGCGATTCCAGCGCTGCGTGGTTGCTCCCGCACGCGAGAGAGAGTAAACAAGCGGTCATTCAGAGGTACCCGACGGCGGACAAAGGTCCGCCGTTTTTATTCGGAGGATGACGCTAGTCCGTTTCACGCTATGGTATGTGATATACCAATGTGAGAACGTGATACTTAAAGACAGCATTTGCTGCAACGCACCGTCAAAAAGTGCCTGAAATCAGCCAATCTTCTCTTGCTCTCTTCTGATATATCACATACCGTATGTCATCAAGACAGCCGAAAACGGTAAGTTAAGAGCCATCGCCCGAGGAGACAACCGCAATGGAAACCAAGGCCCTGCAAGGTGTTCGCATCCTGGACATGACCCACGTCCAGGCTGGCCCCTCGGCCACGCAGCTGATGGCGTGGCTGGGCGCGGACGTGATCAAGGTGGAAATGCCGGGCCGCGGGGATATCACCCGCAGCCAGCTGCGCGACGTGCCCAACGCCGACAGCCTGTACTTCACCATGCTCAACTCCAACAAGCGCAGCCTGACGCTGAACATGAAGACGCCCGAAGGCAAGGCGCTGCTCGAAGACCTGGTACAGCGCAGCGACGTGCTGATCGAGAACTTCGGGCCCGGCGTGCTGGCGCGCGCCGGCTTCGACTGGGAGCACCTGCAAGACCTGAACCCGCGGCTGGTCTATGCCTCGATCAAGGGCTTCGGCCCGGGGCCGTACGCGGACTGCAAGGCGTATGAGAACGTGGCGCAGTGCATGGGCGGCTCGGCCTCCACCACGGGCGATGCCGAGGGCGTGCCCACCGTGACCGGCGCGCAGATCGGCGACTCGGGTACGGGCGTGCATTGCGTGGTCGGTATCCTGGCCGCGCTGCTGCAGCGCGAGCACACCGGCCGCGGCCAGCGCGTGGAGGTGGCGATGCAGGACGCGGTGCTGAACCTGTGCCGCGTCAAGCTGCGCGATCAGCAGCGCCTGGACAACGGACCGCTGCGTGAATACCCGAATCAGGAGTTCGGCGACCACGTGCCGCGCGCGGGCAATGCCTCGGGCGGCGGCCAGCCGGGCGCGGCGCTGCGTTGCGCGCCGGGCGGCCCCAACGACTATGTCTACGTCATCATCCAGCCGCAGGGCTGGGAGCCGCTGATGCGCCTGTGCGGGCGCGAGGACCTGATCAACAACCCCGACTACGCCACGCCGGAAGCGCGGCTCAAGCATCTGGCCGACTGCTTTGCCGTGATCGAGAAATGGACGCGCGGGCTGAGCAAGTTCGACGTGATGGCGGCGCTCAATGAAGTCGACGTGCCGTGCGGGCCGATCCTGTCGATGAAGGACCTGATCGAGGACCAGTCGCTGTACCAGCGCGGCTACCTGGTGGAGCTGGAGCATCCGCAGCGCGGCAACTACGTGCAGCTCGGCTGCCCGATCACGTTGTCGGCGTCGCCGGTGGAGGTCGAACGCTCGCCGCTGCTCGGTGAGCATACCGACGAGATCCTCGAGTGGCTGGGCCGCACGCCGGCGCAGATCGCGGCGATGAAGCTGGCCGGGGCGGTATGAGGTAGCGACCGACGCGCCGCCTTGCCACCACGTCTTGCCCGCCTGCGCGGGAATCACGGCCAGGCGCGCGCCTGAATCCCTTTTTCTCTTCTCAGATCCTGCAACCTATCTCGGAGCAGGCAGGGCTTCTGCTTGCCTGCGCAAGGAGCACGCTGTGCAAACCTGGATACGCTTTCGCCGCCCGAATGGCGGCATCGGCCATGGCCGCATCGACGGACCCGATGGCAGCCGTGTTATCGAATACGACGGCGATGGCTTCACTGACCCCGAGCCCACCGGCGCCGTGCATGAGCGCGCGTCCCTGACGCTGGTGGCGCCCTGCGAGCCCGGCAAGGTGGTGGCGCTGTGGAACAACTTCCACGCGCTCGCGCGCAAGCTGGAAAAGGCCGTGCCCACGCACCCGCTGTTCCTGATCAAGCCGGCGTCGTCGCTGGCCGGGCCTGGCGACGCGGTGCAGCGGCCCAAGAGCTATGACGGCAAGATCGTCTATGAAGGCGAGCTCGGCATCGTCATCGGCAAGAAGGCACGCAATGTATCGGTGGCGGAAGCCGGCGCACATATCTTCGGCTACACCATCGTCAACGACGTGACGGCGGCCGAACTGATCACTGCAGACCCCAATTTCCCGCAGTGGACGCGTGCCAAGGGCTTCGACACCTTCGGCTGCATCGGCCCGGCCATCGTGACCGGCTTCGACTGGAAGGCGGCCAGCGTGGTGACGCGCCTGGACGGCGTGGAGCGGCAGAACTACCCGTTGTCGGACATGGTCTTCTCGCCGCAAGAGCAGGTCAGCCGCATCTCGCAGGACCTGACGCTGATGCCGGGCGATGTGATCGCATGCGGCACTTCGCTCGGCGTGGGCTCGATGAAGGACGGCGCGGTCGTGGAGGTGGCGATCGCGGGGATCGGCTCGCTGGTCAACCACGTGCGCGGCTGAACGCCATCCGCACGCACAAACAGGGACGGGGGATGCCATGCCAATGACGATCGGTGTGCCACGCGAGGTCCATCCGGGAGAGCGGCGCGTAGCCGCCACCCCGGAATCGGTCAGGGAACTGCTCAAGCTCGGCTACCAGGTGGCGGTAGAGACCGGCGCGGGCCAGGAGGCGTCGTTCTCCGACGATGACTATCGCAAGGCGGGCGCGGCCATCGTCGACGCGGCCAGCCTGTGGGCGTCGGTCGACGTGGTGATCAAGGTACGGCCGCCGCAGGTCCATCCCGGTCTTGGCGTGGAAGAGGCGGCGCTGCTGAAGAAGCATGCCGCGCTGATCGGCTTTGTCTGGCCGGCGCAGCAGATGGCGCTGCTGGAGCGGCTGTCGCAGCGCGGCGCCACCGTGCTGGCGATGGATTGCGTGCCGCGCATCTCGCGCGCGCAAAAGCTGGATGCGCTCAGCTCGATGGCCAATATGGCGGGCTACCGCGCGGTGATCGAGGCCGCGCATGCCTTCGGCCGGCCCTTTGCCGGGCAGATCACCGCCGCGGGCAAGATCCCGCCGGCGCGCGTGCTGGTGATCGGGGCGGGCGTGGCGGGCCTGGCTGCGATGGGTGCGGCGCGCAGCCTGGGCGCGGTGGTGCGCGCCTTCGATACGCGGCCGGTGGTGCGCCAGCAGATCGAAAGCGTGGGCGCCGAGTTCCTGACCGTCGAGATCGAGGAAGACGGCAGCGGCAGCGGCGGCTACGCCAAGGAGATGAGCCCCGCGTTTATCGAGGCGGAGATGCGCCTCTTTGCCGAGCAGGCGCGCGAGGTCGACATCATCATCACCACCGCGCTGATTCCGGGCAAGCCCGCGCCAAAGCTGCTGCAGGCCGATACCGTCGGGCTGATGCGCGCCGGCAGCGTGGTGGTCGATCTCGCGGCGGAGCAGGGCGGCAACTGCGTGCTGACCGTGCCGGGAGAATCGGTACGCCGCAACGGCGTGACGCTCATCGGCTATACCGATCTGCCCAGCCGCATGGCGGCGCAGGCGAGCCAGCTCTACGCCACCAATATCCGCCACCTGCTGGCCGAGCTGACGCCGGGCAAGGACGGGCAGCTCGTGGTCGATATGGACGACGAGATGATCCGCGGCGCCACGGTACTGCACCAGGGTGCGGTGACCTGGCCACCGCCGCCGCTGACGGTGGCCATCCCGCAACAGCAGGCCCCGGCCGCGACGCCTGCGGTGCAGGCTGAAGCCGCACCGCCGCCGCGCCGCACCGGCGTGACGATGGTTGCGCTGGCGCTTGCGGCGGCAGCGCTGCTAGGGCTCGGCGCGGTCGCGCCGCCGGCCTTCATGGCGCATTTCACGGTGTTCGTGCTGGCGATCTTCGTCGGCTACCAGGTAGTGTGGAACGTCACCGCCGCGCTGCATACGCCGCTGATGAGCGTGACCAACGCCATCAGCGGGATCATCGTGGTGGGGGCGCTGGTGCAGCTCGGCAAACCGTCGCTGCTGACCGCGGTGATCGCCGGCGTCGCGGTGCTGGTCGCCACCATCAATATCGCGGGCGGGTTCCTGGTCACGCAACGCATGCTGAAGATGTTCCAGAGAGACTAGGAGACCGCCATGCCATCCGGAATCAGCAATATCGCTTACCTTGGCGCCAGCGCGCTCTTTATCCTCAGCCTGAGCGGCCTGAGCCATCCCGCCACCGCGAAACGCGGCAACCTGCTGGGCATCGCCGGCATGGTGATCGCGGTGCTCACCACGGTGCTGGCCGGCAGCCCCGACGGCATCGCCATCGTCATCGGCGCGATGCTGGCGGGCGGCATTGCCGGCGCGGTGCTGGCAAAGCGCGTGGAGATGACGCAGATGCCGCAGCTCGTCGCGGTGCTGCACAGTTTCGTCGGGCTGGCGGCGGTGCTGGTGGGCTACGCCAGCTACCTGGAGCCGACCACGCTGTCGGGCGCGGAGAAGGCGATCCATCAGGTGGAGACCTACCTCGGCATCCTGATCGGCGCGGTCACCTTCACCGGATCGATCATCGCCTTCCTGAAGCTGCAGGGCACCATGGGCGGCAAGCCGATGCTGCTGCCCGGCCGGCACGTGCTCAATGCCGGCGCGCTGCTGGTGTGCGTGTGGCTGGGTTACGCCTTTCTCGGCGCGCCCGATGTGCAGCAGGGACTGGTGCCCTTGGCGGTGATGACGGCGATCGCGCTGCTGGTGGGCGCGCACCTGGTGCTGGCGATCGGCGGCGCCGACATGCCGGTGGTGGTGTCGATGCTCAACAGCTATTCCGGCTGGGCCGCCGCGGCCACCGGCTTCATGCTGGGCAACGACCTGCTGATCATCACCGGCGCGCTGGTGGGATCGAGCGGCGCCATACTCAGCTACATCATGTGCAAGGCGATGAACCGCAAGTTCCTGTCAGTGATCCTGGGCGGCTTTGGCGCGGTGCAGGCGCAGGGTGCGGCGACAGAGCAGGGCGAGGTACTGCCGGTATCGAGCGAAGAGGTCGGGAGCCTGCTCAGGGACGCCAGCGACGTCATCATCGTACCGGGCTACGGCATGGCGGTGGCGCAGGCGCAGGGCACCATCAGCGAGATCGCGCGGCGCCTGCGGGCGCAGGGGGTCAATGTCCGGTTTGGCATCCACCCCGTGGCGGGGCGCTTGCCGGGGCATATGAACGTGCTGCTGGCCGAGGCGCGGGTGCCGTACGACATCGTGCTGGAAATGGAAGAGATCAACGACGATTTCGACAAGGCCGATGTGGTGCTGGTGGTGGGCGCCAACGATATCGTGAACCCCGGCGCGCTGGAGGACCCGGCCAGCCCCATTGCCGGCATGCCGGTGCTGGAGGTGTGGAAGGCGAGGACCGTGGTGGTGTCCAAGCGCAGCATGGCGGCCGGGTATGCCGGGGTCGACAACCCGCTGTTCTACAAGGACAACACGCGGATGTGGTTCGGCGATGCCAAGGGCAGCGTGGACGCCTTGCTGCGGCAGTTGGAGGAGGCGCCGGCCTGAGCGGTGGCACGCGCAGCGGGCGCGCTCCGCGCGCGTCCCGCTTGCCAATGGATGCGAGTGCGGCGATCTATAAATGGTCGTGAATGCACACGATAAAAAACTTTAAGCCAGGCCAGATTTAGCTTCGGTTAGCATCAATCCACACATTCATCCGTGAACCTCGCCGGTCTGGTGTCGGCGGTGCCAACTGTTCCAGCAAGGCAAATTGTCGCTGGTTATTTGGTATGTAGTATATCTAAGCAAGTTTCC
This sequence comes from Cupriavidus necator, assembly GCF_040578825.1. Lineage (GTDB taxonomy): Bacteria > Pseudomonadota > Gammaproteobacteria > Burkholderiales > Burkholderiaceae > Cupriavidus > Cupriavidus necator_E. The sequence continues at coordinate 45,568 of NZ_JBEFLI010000015.1, forward strand.
CTCAGCTTCGGCCGATGCCCTCATCTGGGGAAACCTGTGCTGCGCGAGCATGAATCCCGTGAATTCAGAAATTACGCTGATTTAGCGGCAGTTGCTTACAAGATTGCTGCACCGCACCGACGAAAGTTTGAAGAATCAGGGGAGATTCTCCTTGCGTCGTTCTGATATATCACATACCGTATGTCATCAAGATCAGCGAAAAACGATCGGGCGCCGCAAGGCAAACGGGGTACCAACAGCGGGCGAGAGGCAAAGGACCTGAGCCCGGCAAGCAGAGTCAAGGAGGAGACCAAGCATGTCCGAAGTCGTAGCGAAGCGGGCCGGGAGCACCACCGCGGAAGACACCCTGGAATAGAAAAATTCCAACCCAGTCAATTTGTCTAGAAGGAAGCAACCATGGCAGAAGTCGGAAACGAGTTGCAGCGTCACGCCGCAGAAGAACATCAGGCACAAACCGATGGTTTTCATCTGGTCATTGACGCGCTGAAGCTGAACGGCATCGAAAACATCTACGGCTTGCCCGGCATTCCGGTCACCGATCTGGCTCGTCTGGCGCAGGCCAACGGCATGCGCGTCATCAGCTTCCGTCACGAGCAGAACGCAGGCAACGCAGCAGCGATTGCCGGCTTTCTCACGCAGAAACCGGGCGTTTGCCTGACCGTCTCCGCGCCCGGCTTCCTGAACGGGCTCACGGCGCTGGCGCATGCGACCACCAACTGTTTCCCGATGATCCTCATCAGCGGCTCGAGCGAGCGCGAGATCGTCGATCTGCAGCAGGGCGACTACGAAGAGATGGACCAGCTGGCCATTGCCCGCCCGCACGCCAAGGCTGCCTTCCGCGTGCTGCACGCTGAAGACATTGGTGTCGGGGTCGCGCGTGCCATTCGTGCCGCCGTGTCGGGCCGTCCGGGCGGTGTGTACCTGGACCTGCCGGCCAAGCTGCTGGGCCAGTCGATGGGAGCCGAGAAGGGCCGCAAGTCACTGATCAAGGTGGTGGATCCGGCCCCGCGCCAACTGCCTGCACCGGACTCGATCGACCGTGCCGTCGCGCTGCTGAAGAACGCCAGGCGCCCGCTGATCCTGCTGGGCAAGGGGGCCGCGTACGCACGCGCCGAAGCGGATATCCGCACGCTGGTCGAGAAGACGGGCATTCCGTACCTGCCGATGTCGATGGCCAAGGGCCTGCTGCCCGATACGCACCCGCAATCGGCCTCGGCCGCACGCTCGTACGTGCTGGCTGAAGCTGACGTAGTGATGCTGGTCGGCGCCCGCCTGAACTGGCTGCTGTCGCACGGCAAGGGCAAGACCTGGGGCAAGCCGAAGCAATTCATCCAGATCGACATCGCGGCGACCGAGATGGACAGCAACGTCGCCATTGCCGCGCCGGTAGTGGGTGACATTGGTTCGTGCGTGTCGGCGATGCTCGACAAGATCGGCAACGACTTTGCCAGGCCGGGCGCCGAGTGGCTGAACGCAGTGGCCGACCGTAAGGACACGAACCTGGCGAAGATGGCCGAGACCCTGGCCAAGTCCAGGGATGTCTCGCCGATGAACTTCCATGGCGCGCTGAACGTGCTCAAGGATGTGGTCAAGGCCAACCCGGGCATCTCGTTCGTCAACGAAGGCGCCAACACGCTGGACTACGCCCGTGCCGTGATCGACATGTACGAGCCGCGCAAGCGCCTGGACGTAGGCACCTGGGGCGTGATGGGCGTGGGCATGGGCTACGCGGTCGCCGCGGCGGTCGAGACCAGCAAGCCGGTGCTGGCGCTGTGCGGCGACAGTGCGTTCGGTTTCTCCGGCATGGAAGTCGAGACGATCTGCCGTTACAACCTGCCGGTCTGCATCGTCATTTTCAACAATAACGGCGTCTACAAGGGTATCGACGTGAATCCGACCGGCGGCAAGGATCCGGCGGTCACGACGTTCGTCCAGGGTGCGCGCTACGACAAGATGATGGAAGCGTTCGGTGGCGTCGGTCACAACGTCACCACGCCGGCGGAACTCGAGGCTGCGGTGAACGAAGCCCTGCGGTCGGGCAAGCCCACGCTGGTCAATGCCGTCATCGACCCGGCTGCCGGCACCGAAAGCGGTCGTCTGACCAATCTGAATCCGCAAAGCTCGGCCAAGAAGTAATTCACCCGAATTTCACCCCTCTGATCCAATAGGAGAACGAAAGTGAACCTCCCGCTCAATGGCATCAAGATCATCGACTTCACGCACGTCCAGGCCGGGCCCGCCTGCACGCAGCTTCTCGCTTGGTTCGGCGCAGACGTCATCAAGGTGGAGCGCCCCGGTTCCGGCGATGTCACGCGCACGCAGCTGCGCGACATCCCGGATGTCGATGCGCTGTACTTCACCATGCTCAACTCCAACAAGCGCAGCCTGACGCTGGACACCAAGAAGCCGGAAGGCAAGAAGATCCTGGAGCAGCTGATCCGCGAATCGGATGTGCTGGTCGAGAACTTCGGCCCGGGCGCGCTGGACCGCATGGGGTTCTCGTGGGAGCGCATCAATGAACTGAACCCGAAGATGATCGTGGCCTCGGTCAAGGGCTTCAGCGACGGCCACCACTATGAAGACCTGAAGGTCTACGAGAACGTGGCGCAGTGCGCGGGTGGCGCTGCCTCGACCACCGGCTTCTGGGATGGCCCGCCGACGGTGTCCGCCGCGGCGCTGGGCGATTCCAACACCGGCATGCACCTGGCCATCGGCATCCTCACCGCGCTGATCGGCCGCGACAAGAGCGGCAAGGGCCAGAAGGTGGCCGTGTCGATGCAGGACGCGGTGCTCAACCTGTGCCGGGTCAAGCTGCGCGATCAGCAGCGCCTGGACCGCCTGGGCTTCCTGGAAGAGTACCCGCAGTACCCGCACGGCACCTTCAGCGACGTGGTGCCGCGCGGCGGCAACGCGGGCGGCGGCGGCCAGCCGGGCTGGGTGCTGAAGTGCAAGGGCTGGGAGACCGATCCCAACGCCTATATCTACTTCACTATCCAGGGCCATGCCTGGGAGCCGATCTGCAAGGCGCTGGGCAAGCCGGAATGGATTTCCGATCCCAACTACGCCACCGCCAAGGCACGCCAGCCGCATATCTTCGATATCTTCAATACCATCGAGGAGTGGCTGGCCGACAAGACCAAGTACGAGGCCGTGGACATCCTGCGCAAGTTCGATATCCCGTGCTCGCCGGTGCTGTCGATGAAGGAAATCGCCGCCGATCCGTCGCTGCGCGCCAGCGGCAGCATCACCGAGGTGCCGCACAAGGAGCGTGGCACCTACCTGACGGTGGGCAGCCCGATCAAGTTCTCCGACCTGAAGCCGGAGATCACCGGGTCGCCGCTGCTGGGCGAGCATAGCGAAGAGGTGCTGGCCGGCCTGGGCTACGGCCCGGAAGACATCCAGCGCCTGCGCGAGGCCCAGGTGATCTGACGCCACCCGCCGGCCATGTGCCGGTGCGGACGCCGGGGCCCGCGCGCAAGCGTCGCCCCGGCGTTTTTTGCTTGCAGTGCGGCAGCGCGCCGCGCTACCTTGATGGCACCACCCCAACCGGCAATGACCGACACAGAGGGAATCCCCATGCCAGAGCAGATCGACTACGCGCAACTGGTGTCCGTCATCGGCGACGCCATCATCATCTCGGACGCCAAGGGCGCCATCACGCTGTGGAACCCCGCCGCCGAGCGCCTGTTTGGCTACACCCAGGCCGAGGCCATGGGCCAGTCGCTTGACCTGATCATCCCGGAGCGCCTGCGCGGGCGGCACTGGGAGGGCTACGACAAGACCATGGCCACCGGCCTTACCCGCTACGGCCAGGACCTGCTCAAGGTGCCCTCGGTCGACAAGGAAGGCAAGGCCCTGTCGATCGCCTTCACCGTGGCGCTGCTCAAGGATGACGCTGGCGCCATCACTGGCATCGTCGCCGTGATCCGCGACGAGACCGTGCGCTTCCAGGAGGAGCGGGCGCTGAAGAAGCGGCTGGTGGAGCTGGAAAGCCAGCTCAAGGAACAGACCTGAGCGGCGCTGCAACGCGTGCCGCCACCGCTGCGGCCGCTGCCGTCCGATGACGCTGATGGCCTTGCGGCCGTAGTGCCTGACGCCAGCGTACCTCAGCGCTTCGGGCTTTCCCCCCTTCATCGGCTTCGCCTTCGGCCGAGCCGAGTCCGGCGCCGGTCGCCGGATCGCTCTGCGGATCGGACGCGCCCCGCATCGCAAACGCTTCCAGCCCGGCGTGCAAGCGCAGGCGGACGGTGGCGTGGAGCTTGCACCGGTGCGCACAAGGCCGGGCCGCAGCGCACGCATGTGCGCCGCGGGCACGGTCCGGGCGCGCACGGCGCGGTAAAACCGGGATGCGAATGTGAAAATTACTGGCGCTTCGTGCAGCGATGGAATCGATACGCGCAGGGCGGGCCAGGCTTCAGTCCCGGCGCCGCGTGGCGCGCCGCACCAGCAGCGAACCGAGCGGCAAAGCCAGGCCGAAGGCCAGGTAGACCAGTGCCAGCATGCCCGGCGACAGCCGGCGCTCGAAGCCAGGGGTGAGGCGGTGCGGCGTGCACTTCAGGTCGACGAAACAGGCAATGCCCGCGATGGCAAGGCCGTGCAGCACCAGCGCGGGCGCCGTGGCATGTGGGCCGCGGCGCGCCACCGCGCCCTCGTAGAAGGCCGCCCAGAACACCGACATCGCATGATGGATCACGTAGCCCAGCACGGTATGCCGGAACGACGGGCGGTTGACATGCATGGCACGCTCGCCCCAGATCCAGTGACTGACCGCATTGACCGGCGCGAAAGCGCTGCCGCAGTCGACGCTGCCGCCGCAGGCCAGCATGCCGGTGGACAACAGGCTGGCGCAAGTGCCGGAGATCGCGGCGCGGCGCAGCACGGTGGCGACTTCCAGCGCATCCACCGCGTGCTGGTGCTCGGTGCCGGCGGCTTTATCGGCCGTCATGCCTGCGCTGCAATGCTGGCTGGAGGATTCCATGTGATAGCGGGGGTGCGACGCGTGCCCGCGCCGGCCGGACCCGAAGCGCCGCATGGCGGCCATGCCGCCATGGCAAGCGAATATCGTGCCGTCGATTTCGCCCGGATGACGACTGAGGCGGACTGGACGCCGCTGCTGGGCGATGTGGATGCCGTGGTCAATCTCGTTGGCATCTTTCGCGAGAGCGCGGAGCAGCGCTTCGACGTGCTGCACCGCGCCGCGCCGGTGGCGCTGTTTGCCGCGTGCACGCAGCAGGGCGTGCGGCTGGTGATCCAGATGTCCGCGCTCGGCGCGGACGAGCGCGCGGTCACCGACTTCCATCGCAGCAAGCGCGCCGCGGACGACTATTTGATCGGCCTCGGCATCGATGCGCTGGTGCTGCAGCCGTCGCTGGTATTTGGCGCCGACGGCACCAGTGCGCGGCTGTTCTGCGCACTGGCCACGCTGCCATGCCTGGCGTTGCCGGGCGGTGGCCGGCAGCCGGTGCAGCCGGTCCATGTCGATGATGTCGCGCAGGCGATCGTGGCCGCGCTGGCGGCGTGGGGCACCGCTGCGCAATTGGCGTCAGGCCGGCTGGCGCTGGTCGGCCCGCAGCCGCTGCCGCTGGCTGCGTACCTGGAGGCATTGCGGCATGGACTGGGCCTGCGCGGACGCGCATGGGTGTTGCCGCTGCCCCGGGGGCTGTCCGCCGCGATGATGCCGCTGGCCGAACGCATTACCGGCGGCGTACTCGGCCGCGATGCGCTGACGATGCTAGACCAGGGCAGCGTGGCCGATGCTGGGCCGCTGACACGCCTGCTGGGCCGGGCGCCGCGCGCAACGTCGCAGTTCATCCCACCAGAGCTGCGCGGCGCGTTGCGCGCGCAAGCGCTGCTGCGCTGGTTCAATCCGGTGTTGCGCTGGAGCCTGGCATTGGTCTGGATCATCACCGCCATCGTCTCGCTGGGGCTGTACCCCGTGGCTGACAGCTATGCGCTGCTCGCGCGCGCCGGCGTGCCAGCAGCCTTGCAACCATTGGCGCTGTACGGCGCGGCGCTGCTCGACCTGGCCTTCGGCGTGCTGTGCGTGCTGCCGCGGCGCCCGCGCTGGCTGTGGGCAGCGCAGATGGCGCTGATCGTCGGCTACACCGCCATCATCAGCGTGCGCCTGCCGGAATACTGGCTGCATCCGTATGGTCCGCTCAGCAAGAACCTGCCGATGCTGGCGGTGCTGTGGTGGCTGCATCTGACCGAGGAGCGCGCATGGACTACATCACGCTGAAATGGATCCATATCCTGTCGAGCACCTTCCTGTTCGGCACCGGCGTCGGCAGCGCCTTCTACCTGGTCGGCGCCACGCTCACGCGCAACGTCCGCACCGTGGCCGCGACCGCACGCATGGTGGTGATCGCCGACTGGATCTTCACCGCTTCGACCGCGATCCTGCAGCCGCTGACCGGCTATGCGCTGGTGCATATGGCAGGGTTCTCGTGGTCGGCGCCGTGGCTGAAGTGGTCGGTGGTGCTGTACGCCGTTGCCATCGGCTGCTGGCTGCCGGTGGTCTGGCTGCAGAAGCGCATGCGCGACGTGGCGCTCGAATGCACCGCGCCGCAACTGCCGCGCGCGTACTGGCGCCTGTTCTGGTGGTGGTTCGCGCTTGGGGTCCCGGCGCTGATCTCGTTCCTGGTGATCTTCTATCTGATGGTGGCCAAGACAAGTTGAGAAGAATGGCGAGGCCGCCATCGCGCCTCGCCATGAACCGGTCAGGCCCGCTCAGTTGAGCTTGCCGACGGCGCGCAGGTATTCATTCTTCTTCTGGAAGATCAGCTCGCTCAGGAAGGCGGCGTCATAGGCCGCCAGCAGGTGGGCGTGGTGCTCTTCGATATAGCGCGCGACGCGCGCCTTCTCGCATTCGATGCCGCATAGCCATGCATACATCGCGGCGTCCCAGCGGAAGCTCAGGTCCAGTTCGATAAAGGCGGCGTTGTAGGCAGCGAGCTGGGTGTCTCGCGGAATCGGTTGGTTGTCGGTGCCGACGGTGATGGCGGCGGGTCGGCTATCCTGCAGGACCTGGTTCATGCTTGTCTCCTTGATGCACGCTGGTGGCGGTGGGGTTGAGACAAGCATAGGGACGGCGAACGATTTACGATAATTAAAGTTTCATTCTGAAATCATAAATCATCGTTTATATATGACGGGGAACGCCGATCATCACTCACCGAGAATCGCGGCAAGTCCAAGGATGATGATGGCGGCGGCTCATTGGGAGGAGGGATGCCGCATTCAAAGCAGCAATGGTTACCTCTTATACTTTTTCCCCGCGGCGTATGATGCCCTTCACCCCGGTGATCCGCTCGATCAGCCCCGCGCCTTCCTCCATCAGGAACTGTTTGAACGCCAGCGCCACCGGGGGCAGCCGCTTGTTCTTGCGATGCACGACGTACCAGTTAAGCATCACCGGAAAGCCCTCGATATCGAGCACAGCGAGTTTGCCAGCCTGAAGCTCCAGCCCGACCGTATGCGCCGACAGGAACGCGATGCCCATATTGGCGATCACCGCCTGCTTGATGGTCTCGGTGCTCTTGATCTCCATCGCGATGCGCATATTGGACAGCTTTCCCGCAAAGCCTTCCTGCATCGAATTCCAGGTGTCCGAGCCTTTCTCGCGCGAGACAAAGGCTTCGTCGGACAGCGCAGCCAGCGGGATATTGCGCTGGCCGACCAGCGGGTGGTTGGGCGCGGCAACGATCACATACGGATGCGGGGCAAAGGCCTCGTTGATGGTGTCCATGCCCTCGGGCGGGCGCACCATCACGGCCAGGTCGGTCAGGTTGCCGGCGAGCTGGTGCAGCAGTTCCTCGCGGTTATGAACGGCGAGGTTCAGCGTCACGCCATCGTGGCGGTCCATGAACTCGGCCAGCAGCCGCGGGAAGAAGTAGTCCCCCGCGCTGATCACTGCCACGTTGAGCCGCCCGCCTGAGATGCCCTTGAGTTGCGACATGGCGTCCTCGGCCTCGCGGAACTGCTGGATGATGCTGCGGCTGTAGTGCAGCATCTCGTGGCCCGCCGGGGTCAGGTAGATCTTCTTGCCCAGTTGCTCGAACAAGGGCAGCCCGACGTGGTGTTCGAGCTGGCGCACTTGCGTCGACACCGCCGGCTGGGTCAGGTGCAGCTCCTCGGCGGCGCGCGAAAAGCTCATATGGCGGGCGACGGTTTCAAAGACCTTGAGCTGGCGCAGCGTGGCGTTCTTCATTTCCTCGATCCGTGCGATATATAAACGATCGTCAATGCAAACGATAAAAAACTTTATGCAGTATTGATCTTAGATTCAAGTAGCATCAATTCCGGATTTGCATGCCGCAGCGCCTGCGGCATCGCCGGCGCATCGTCGCGACCGATACCACGATGGCTGCCCACAGCCACGACAACCAAGGAGACTACCGTGACCGGAACCAACGGAACGGCACTTGCACCACGATGCCCCGCCATGCCTGATGCTATCCCGCCCACCTTTCGCGCCGATGCCGGGCGGGGAGGGCGGTCATGAATATCTCGCTGCCACAACTGAAGGCCTTTGCCGCGGTGGCGCGGCACAAGAGCTTTACGCGCGCCGCCGCGGAGCTGGGCCTGACCCAGTCCGCGGTCAGCCGCAGCGTGCGCGAGCTGGAAGAGGAAATCGATCAGCGCCTGTTCGACCGTACCACGCGGCAGGTAGAGCTGACCGACGCCGGCCAGCACCTGTCGCAGCGCATCTGCCACCTGGTCGAGGAAGTGGAGCAGACCCTGCGCGACAGCCAGAGCGCCTGCCGCCCCTGCCAGGGCCTGGTGCAGATTGCCTCGGATCCGGTGCTGAGCTCGATGTCGCTGCCGGCGTGGCTGGCTGGCTGCCGCGAGGCATGGCCGGCCATTGCCATCCACGTGAAGGACCGGCCGCAGGAATCGGTGCTGCAAAGCGTGCGCAGCGGCGAGGTCGATTTCGGCATCGCCACCGATCCGCGCGCCGGTGACGACCTCTATTACGAGCCGCTGTGCATCGACTCCTATCACGCGGTGCTGCCGGCCCAGCATCCGCTGGCCATGCGCGACGCGGTGGCTTGGGGCGACCTGAGCGATGCCAGCGTGCTGACGCTGGACCAGCAATGCGGCGTGCAGCCGGCGGTGGAGAAGGCGCTCAGCAGCTACCACGTGCGGACCAACTCACTGCAATTGCTCGGACACTTCGCCGCGGTCTTTGGCATGGTGGCGCTTGGCCTGGGCATTGGCGTGGTGCCCTCGCGTGCGCAGGCAGCGTGCCTGAATCCGGCGGCAGTGATGCGGCCCCTGCGGCCGCAGGTGACCTCCACCGTGATGCTGGTGCGGCGCAAGAGCCGGTCGCTGAAGCCGAATGCCGCGGCCATCTGGGACGCGCTGCGCGGCCAGGAGTACAAGGAGACACCCGGCGTGCGGGAAACCACGCTGGTGTAGCGATTCAGGCATATCCGTCCTGATCCCGTTGCATTGGTGCAAAACTTCTACTGATATATCACATACAGGATATTTACACATACTGCGGCGCACCATATAATGAAAACTCCTGATCACAACGCAACTGGAGTTTTTAAATGGAAGTCGCTCTTCTCTTCGTTCTTGGCCTGCTTCTGATCGCTGGCGGCGTCAGCATGACCATCCTGCTGGCAACGCGCCTGCCGATGGACGTGCTGGTGACCGCGCAGGAACACGGTCGCTTCGCCGGTCTTGGTTCGAACCAGGAAAGCGATGGCGTAGGACGCGCACGTCAGTCGCGCATCGTGCCCGCCGCCGGTGAACTGGCCTATGCGTGATTCGCGCGCCGGGCGCCATCCGCGCTGAACGGCGCATCGGACAAGGGCTGTAGCGGCCGGCATCCCTTGTTGCAGTCATCCACGGTTCGAGCTCCCTGGTTGACGCATTAGCGCGCGGACCAGGGCAGGGCTCAACGAGCCTGCGGCCGCCACTCCTCTCTTCCCCTTTGCTGTCCTCGGCGCTTGCGTTCTTCACGCGCCAGCCGATCGCAGCATCCCATTGCCTCCGGCAGGTTCCTGCCCGGGTCATCGACGCTTCTCCATCCTCCCCAGGAGCGCAATGTCTGGGATGTATGCATCTAGGGACTTTCCCCACCCGGCCGTTTTCCCCGGTTTTCCCGAGACGCGAACCCCGGCATTCTTGCGATGGCCTCGGCGCCGGCGGAGGGATGCGGGTGGCCGTGGCAACTGCTTGATTTCCAAAGACTCCGCCAGCTTTGGTCAGTCGTCGTGCGCACGATTGGCACTGCAACAGCGGCCAGCCAGGCGTCATTTCCGGTCATTCCATGCTGCAGAGCCGCAGAGAAGATGCTTGACTTAGCTGATATATCACATACCGTATAGCACTTGAGCGGCTTAGCTGTTCTCGATAGAGAGTCACGCAGAGGCGTCCCAAGGCGCCCATCTTCAACCTCGGCGGCTTGCCGCTAGAAGGAGACATCAATGGAACTGCAGCAACGGGAGTCCACGTCGCGCTTTGCGTCGCCGTGGGTGCAACTGGTCTTCGGCGTGATCTGCATGGCGATGATCGCCAACATGCAGTACGGCTGGACGCTGTTCGTCGAACCCCTCGATGACAAGTACCACTGGGGCCGCACGGCCATCCAGGTAGCGTTCACCATCTTCGTGGTTACGGAAACCTGGCTGGTGCCGATCGAAGGCTACCTGGTCGACAAATACGGCCCGCGCCCGGTGGTGGTGGGCGGCGGGTTGCTGTGCGCGGTCGCCTGGGCGCTGAACTCCGTGGCATCGTCGCTGCCGATGCTCTACTTCGCTGCAGCCATCGGCGGTATCGGCGCCGGCGCGGTGTATGGCACTTGCGTGGGCAATGCGCTGAAGTGGTTCCCCAACCGACGCGGGCTCGCGGCAGGGATTACCGCGGCGGGGTTCGGCGCCGGCTCGGCGCTGACGGTCGTGCCGATCGCCAACATGATCAAGACCTCCGGCTATGAAGCCACCTTCCTGTGGTTCGGCCTGGGACAGGGCCTGATCGTGTTCCTGCTGGGGATGGCCCTGTATCCGCCGTCGGCCAAGATCCTGAGCGAGGTCAAGTCGACGCTGAAGGCTGCGGCGACCTACAACGCCACGCCGCGCCAGGTGCTGAAGTCGCCGATCTTCTGGGTCATGTACGGCATGTTCGTGATGATGGCCGCCGGCGGCCTGATGGCTACCGCGCAGCTCGGCCCGATCGCCAAGGACTTCGGCCTGCATGACTCGCCGGTATCGATCCTGGGCCTGACGCTGCCCGCGCTGACCTTCGCGCTGACCATCGACCGCGTGCTCAACGGCCTGACCCGACCGTTCTTCGGCTGGATCTCGGACCATATCGGCCGCGAGCGCACCATGTTCTTTGCCTTCGCGGTAGAGGCCGTGGGTATCCTGTTGCTGTCCAGGTATGGCCACAACCCGGTTGCCTTCGTGGTCCTGACGGGCGTGGTGTTCTTCGCCTGGGGTGAGATCTACAGCCTGTTCCCGGCCACGTGCGGCGACACTTTCGGTCCGAAGTTCGCCGCCACCAACGCCGGCTTGCTGTACACCGCCAAGGGCACGGCCGCGCTGCTGGTGCCGTTCTCCAGCGTGATCACGGCTGCCACCGGCGACTGGCATGCGGTGTTCATGCTCGCCTCCGGCATGGCTGCACTGTCGGCGATCCTGGCGCTGTTCGTGCTCAAGCCGATGCGCGAAGCCCATGTCCGCAAGTATGTGCATGCCAATACCTCGGCGCCGATGGGCTACCGTGCCGTGCCGGAAGAGCTGACCTGATGAAGAAAGCCTTGCGGCGCCCCGGCGCCGGCATCACCCGGGCGCGGCGGTTGCGATGCCTGCACATCCGCCTCGTCCGGTAGCACAATACGACAACAACAAAGCGCGACAGGAGGGCGGCCCGGCAAGGCGCCTTCCTGATCGCACATCCGAACCTCACAACGAGAATCCAGGCACCGCCATGAACCAGGTTGTCATCCCCCTCGAGGCGACGGGACTCGGCCGGCAGCGCAAGCGCCGCCAGCCCAAGGGCCGGCAGGTCGACGCGGCCGCGCTGGCCGAAGTGCGCGTGGCGCTGGGCGACATGCCCCGCCGGCGCGACCTGCTGATCGAACATCTGCACTGCATCAACGACCGCTACGGCCAGCTCGCCCTGCCGCACCTGGTGGCGCTGGCCAGCGAACTGCGGCTGTCGATGACCGAAGTGTATGAGGTAGCGACCTTCTACCACCACTTCGATGTGGTGCGCGAGGACGCCGACGGCGAGATCGCACCGCCGCCCGCGCTGACCGTGCGCGTGTGCGAAGGCATCGCCTGCGAGCTGGCGGGTGCGCAGGCGCTGATCGACAAGCTGCCGGCGCTGCTTGGCACCGAGGTGCGCGTGGTCGCAGCCCCCTGCATCGGACGCTGCGAAAAGGCACCGGCAGCGCTGGTCGGGCAGCACCCGGTCGATGGCGCGACCGCCGAGGCCATCGGTGCAGCGGTGCAGGCCAACGCCGTGCGCCACGAACCCGAGCCCTATATCGATTACGACGCCTACCGCGAAGGCGGCGGCTATGCCCTGCTGAAGTCGCTCGCCGCCGGCGACCTGGACCCCGCCGCCGTGCTCTGCACGATGGAGGCTTCCGGCCTGCGCGGCCTGGGCGGCGCAGGCTTCCCGGCCGGGCGCAAATGGCGCATTGTGCAGAACGAGCCCGCGCCGCGGCTGATGGCCGTCAATATCGACGAGGGCGAGCCCGGCACCTTCAAGGACCGCGTCTACCTGGAGCGCGATCCGCACCGTTTCCTGGAAGGCATGCTGATCGCGGCGACCGTGGTCAACGTGTCGGCGATCTATATCTACCTGCGCGACGAGTACGCCGGCTGCCGCGCGCTGCTGGCCGAAGAACTGCGCCGGCTGCACGAACATCCGCCGATCCCCGGCTTGCCGGTGATCGAACTGCGCCGCGGCGCGGGCGCGTATATCTGCGGCGAAGAATCGGCCATGATCGAGTCGATCGAAGGCAAGCGCGGCATGCCGCGGCTACGCCCGCCCTACGTGGCGCAGGTGGGCCTGTTCGGCCGGCCCACGCTGGAGCACAACTTCGAGACCCTGTACTGGGTGCGCGACATCATCGAGAAGGGCGCCGAGTGGTTTGCCTCGCAGGGGCGCAACGGGCGCAAGGGGCTGCGTTCGTTCTCGGTGTCCGGCCGCGTCAGGAAGCCGGGGGTGCACCTGGCGCCGGCGGGCATCACCGTGCGCGAACTGATCGACGAATACTGCGGCGGCATGCTCGATGGCCACGCGTTCTATGGCTACCTGCCGGGCGGCGCGTCCGGCGGCATCCTGCCGGCGTCGATGGGCAATATCCCGCTGGACTTCGACACGCTGCAGCCCTACGGCTGCTTTATCGGCTCGGCCGCGGTGGTGATCCTGTCCGACCAGGACAGCGCCACGCAGGCAGCGCGCAACCTGATGCACTTCTTCAAGCATGAGTCGTGCGGGCAATGCACGCCCTGCCGTACCGGCACGGCCAAGACGCTCGACCTGATCAGGCAGCCGAAGTGGGACCTGGCCGCGCTGGACGACCTGTCCGCGGTGATGCGCGATGCATCGATCTGCGGGCTGGGGCAGGCCGCGCCCAATCCCGTGGATTGCGTGATCAAATACTTCCCGCACGAACTGGCCTGAGAGAAAGACATGAACGCACTGACCCGCGCCGAACGCGCGCTTGTCGAATCCGCCGAGCCAGCCGTCACCTTCACGCTGAACGGCCGCGAAGTGAGCGCGCAGCCCGGCGAAAGCCTGCTCAAGGTGGCCCAGCGCGAAGGCTTCGACGTCCCGCACCTGTGCTACAAGGACGGCCTCGAGCCCGCCGGCAACTGCCGCGCCTGCATGGTCGAGATCCAGGGCGAGCGCGTGCTGGCCCCGTCCTGCTGCCGCTATCCCGCGGAAGGCATGCAGGTACAGACCGAGTCCGAGCGTGCCCGCCGTGCGCAGCGCACCGTGCTGGAGCTGCTGCAGTCGGACATGCCGGAGACCGACTACACCCGCAACAACGAGCTTGACCAGTGGGCCGCCAGGCTGGACATCGGCAAGCCCCGCTTTGCGCCGCGCGAACGCGTGGCGGCGGACCTGTCGCACCCGGCCATCGCCGTCAACCTGGATGCCTGCATCCAGTGCACCCGCTGCCTGCGCGCCTGCCGCGACGAGCAGGTCAACGACGTGATCGGCCTGGCGCTGCGCGGCGACGACGCCCGCATCGTTTTCGACATGGACGACCCGATGGGCACTTCCACCTGCGTGGCCTGCGGCGAATGCGTGCAGGCCTGCCCCACCGGCGCGCTGATGCCCGCGCGCGACGCTGCGCTGGCCGTGCCCGACAAACAGGTGGACTCGGTCTGCCCGTATTGCGGCGTGGGCTGCCAGCTCACCTACAACGTCAAGGACAATCGCATCCTGTTCGTGGAAGGGCGCGACGGCCCGGCCAACCACCAGCGGCTGTGCGTGAAGGGCCGCTATGGCTTCGACTACGTCCAGCACCCGCAGCGGCTGACGGTGCCGCTGGTGCGCCGCGAAGGCGCGCCCAAGCGCGGCGACTTCGTCATGGACCCGGACCGCGTCATGGACGTGTTCCGCGAAGCCACCTGGGAAGAGGCGCTGGCGCTGGCCGGCGGCAAGCTCGCGCAGATCCGCGACACGCATGGCAAGCGCGCGCTGGCAGGGTTTGGCTCGGCCAAGGGGAGCAATGAAGAGGCCTACCTGTTCCAGAAATTGGTGCGCACCGGGTTTGGCAGCAACAACGTCGATCACTGCACGCGGCTGTGCCATGCCTCGTCGGTGGCGGCGTTGCTGGAGGGCATCGGCTCGGGCGCGGTCTCGAACCCGGTGATGGACGTCGACAAGGCCGAGGTCGTGATCGTGATCGGCGCCAATCCGAGCGTGAACCACCCGGTGGCGGCAAGCTGGATCAAGAACGCGGTGAAGAACGGCACCAAGCTGATCGTGGCCGATCCGCGCCGCTCCGACCTCGCGCGCTTTGCGCATCGCTTCCTGCAGTTCAAGCCCGATGCCGACGTGGCGCTGCTCAATGCGATGATGCATGTGATCGTCGAAGAGGGCCTGGTGGACCAGGACTTTATCGACCAGCGCACCATCGGCTTCGACGAGCTGCAGCGCAATGTGGCGGCATACAGTCCGGAACTGATGGCGCCGGTGTGCGGGATCGACGCCGAGACCATCCGCGAAGTCGCGCGGCTCTATGCGACCTCGAAGGCGTCGATGATCCTGTGGGGCATGGGCGTGTCGCAGCACGTGCACGGCACCGACAACGCGCGCTGCCTGATCGCGCTGGCGCTGATGACCGGCCAGATCGGCCGCCCCGGCACCGGACTGCATCCGCTGCGCGGGCAGAACAACGTGCAGGGCGCGTCCGACGCAGGACTGATCCCGATGATGTATCCCGACTACCGCCGCGTGGACGACCCGTCCGCGATCGAAAGCTTCGAGGCGCTGTGGGGCATGCCGCTGGACCGCCAGCCGGGCCTGACCGTGGTCGAGGTGATGCAGGCGATCGAACGCGGCGAGGTGCGCGGCATGTACATCATGGGCGAAAACCCGGCGATGTCAGACCCCGATGCCGAGCATGCGCGCGAAGCGCTGGCGTCGCTGGACCACCTGGTGGTGCAGGACATCTTCCTGACGGAGACCGCCTATCTTGCCGACGTGGTGCTGCCGGCCTCGGCGTTCCCGGAAAAGACCGGCACCTTCACCAACACCGACCGCACCGTGCAGCTCGGCAGGCAGGCCCTCAACCCGCCGGGCCAGGCGCGCCAGGACCTGTGGATCATCCAGCAGATGGCGGCGCAGCTCGGCCTGGACTGGCACTACGGCAGCGTGGCGGATGTGTTCGACGAAATGCGCCAGGCCATGCCCAGCATCGGCGGCGTGACCTGGGAGCGGCTCGAGCGCGAGCATGCCGTGACCTACCCGTGCAAGGAAGAAGGCGACCCGGGCGAGCCGGTGATCTTTACCGACAGCTTCCCGACCGCCACCGGCCGCGGCCGTTTCGTTCCGGCCGACATCATCCCCGCCGCTGAACGGCCCGATGCCGACTATCCGATGGTGTTGATCACGGGCCGCCAGCTCGAGCACTGGCATACCGGCAGCATGACGCGCCGCGCGGGTGTGCTGGATGCGATCGAGCCGGATCCGGTGGCGCTGGTGCATCCGCTGGACCTGGACGCGCTCGGCGGCAAGCCGGGCGACGTGGTCACACTGGCGTCGCGGCGCGGCGAAGTCACGCTCTATGCGCGGGCCGATGCCGGCACGCCGCGCGGCGCGGTGTTCGTGCCGTTCTGCTACTACGAGGCGGCGATCAACAAGCTGACCAATGCGGCGCTGGATCCGTTCGGGAAGATCCCGGAGTTCAAATACTGCGCGATCAGCATGACGCTGGGTGGCGAGGCGCCGGTGCAGTCGAGCTATGGCGGGGGGCAGATCCTGGAGGCGGTGTAACAGCTGACCTGTCCGATCCCGATTGTGTGCTCCCTCTCCCGCTTGCGGGAGAGGGTTGGGGTGAGGGCCGGGAATTTCAGCGAAGTGACGGCCGTCAGCAAAGCCACCGCCTGTCATCAACCCACGCAAGGGACGGAAGCTGGCGCCAGCGCCGCCAGTTTCCAGGTGCTGTCGGACTCAGCTCATCTTGCTGATGATGTCCTTCATCTCATCGATATTGAAGGCGCGCAGCGTTTCTGTGCGCACGTTGCCGGCTGCGCCGATGGTCAGCCCGAAGCTGGTCATGGTGGCGTCGTCGGGCGCTTCGACGGTCAGCACGATGTCGTATTTGCCGAGCGTCCAGTAAATATCCTTCATCTGCACGCCCATCCGCGCCCCCATCTCGCGCACGGCTTCGGCGCGTTTGGTCGTGTCCTTGACGTTGCGTATGCCCTGGTCGGAAAAGCAGGCTAGCACGATATAGCGAGTCATGGCGGGATCTCCGGTAAGGATGGATCGGACGCCGTCCCGGCTTGTGCGCATGGCGCTGGCGGCCGGAGCAGTGGTTCAGGGCTTCGGCGCGTGGCGTGAATGGCATGGTGTCTTATCGGGCATGCACCGAAGACTCTGAGCAACTTCGTACCCACGCATATTGCGCGCCAGTCGGCGCCGCAGGCCGCATTGCGGGCAGCGGCCGCGCTGCGGGCGGTGGCGGCGCGCCGGTATGTTTCAGGCGCGATACAGCGTGTGCTCAGTCCTGTGTGCCGGCGCCGTCCGCGCTGTCGGGCGTGTCGAGCGCCCGCATGTTGTCCAGCAGCTTGAGCAGGTAATGCAGCGTGTGGGTCAGGTCGTTGGTCGAGAAACCATCCAGCGCGCGCTCGTAGTAGTCGCGGATCTTTGGCTGCGCCTGGTGCAGCCACACTTCGCGTCCTGACTTGCTCATCCGTACCAGCCGTGAGCGGCGGTCGCGGCCGTCCGGCGCCAGCGTCACGTGACCGTCGCGTTCCATCCGGCCGACCAGCCCGGACAGGTTCTGCCGGGTCACCATCAGGTAGCGGGCCAGGTCGCCCACGCTCATACCCTCGGCCGCTTCGGGACGTGACAGCGCCCCCAGCACGGCCCACTGCTGTGTGGTCAGGCCTTCCGCCTCGACCGCTCGCGATCCCGTTTTATGCAACATATTTGCGCATTGGTAGAGCCGGAAGAACAGCCGGTTGGCCAGTTCCATGCGCGCATTTGTCGGGAGTTCTCCTCCCTTGTCGGGGTTAACCATAGTCGTTTCCATAGGTTTGGCGCCTTGCGCGGTCTGCGGCTGCCTTCTATTATAGGTCAACATATTTACCTAAATAGCGGCGCAGGTGTCGGCGGCATCGCCGGCACGATAGCACCGGAACCCTCAAAGGAGAACGCTGTGCAAGGACTCGAAGGCAAGGCGGTCATCGTGACCGGTGGTGGTGGCGGCATCGGCAGCGCAACGTGTTTGCGCTTTGCGCGGGCCGGAGCGGCGGTCGGTGTGCTCGACCTGAACCCGGAAGCGGGCGAACGCGTGGCCGCGCAGATCCGCGAAGCCGGCGGCCGTGCGCTGGCAATGCGTTGCGATATCACCGACCGCGCCAGCGTCGATGCCGCGGTTGCAGCGGTGGAGCGGGAGCTGGGTCCGGTGGACGTGCTGGTCAACAACGCCGGCTGGGATGTGTTCAAGCCGTTCATCAAGACCGAGCCCGCGCAATGGGATCGGCTGATCGCCATCAACCTGACCGGCGCGCTGCACATGCACCACGCGGTGCTGCCCGGCATGGTCGAGCGCAAGGGCGGGCGCATCGTCAATATCGCCTCCGATGCCGCGCGCGTGGGCTCGTCCGGCGAAGCGGTCTACGCCGCGTGCAAGGGCGGGCTGGTGTCGTTCTCCAAGACCATCGCGCGCGAGCATGCGCGCCACGGCATCACTGTCAACGTGGTGTGCCCCGGACCGACCGAGACCGCGCTGTTCGAAGACTACAAGCAGGGCGCGGGCAACCCCGAGAAGCTGGTGGAAGCCTTTACCCGCTCGATCCCGCTGGGCCGCATCGGCCAGCCCGACGACCTGCCAGGCGCGGTGCTGTTCTTTGCCAGCGACGACGCCGCCTTTATCACCGGCCAGGTGCTGAGCGTGTCGGGCGGCCTGACCATGAACGGCTGAACCCGCCACACCACCCCGATCACGGAGACCACCATGCAATACGAAGACATCCTGTACGAAGTGCGCAACGGCGCCGCCTGGATCATCATCAACCGCCCGGAAAAGATGAACGCCTTCCGCGGCCGCACCTGCGACGAACTGATCCACGCGATCAACCGCGCCGGCTATGACCGCGAGATCGGCGCCATCGTACTGGCCGGTGCCGGCGACAAGGCCTTCTGCACCGGCGGCGACCAGTCCGCGCACGAGGGCCAGTACGACGGCCGCGGCACCATCGGCTTGCCGATGGAAGAACTGCACAACGCCATCCGCGACGTGCCCAAGCCGGTGATCGCACGCGTGCAGGGCTATGCCATCGGCGGCGGCAACGTGCTGTGCACGATCTGCGATTTCACCATCGCGTCGGAGAAGGCCGTGTTCGGACAGGTCGGGCCCAAGGTCGGTTCGGTCGACCCGGGCTACGGCACCGCCTTCCTGGCGCGTGTGGTGGGCGAGAAGAAGGCGCGCGAGATCTGGTACCTGTGCCGCCGCTATCCGGCCGCGGAAGCGCTGGCGATGGGGCTGGTCAATGCGGTGGTGCCGCACGAGCAGCTCGATGCCGAGGTGCAGAAGTGGTGCGACGAGATCATGGAAAAGAGTCCCACCGCGATCGCCATCGCCAAGCGCTCCTTCAATATGGATACCGCGCACCAGAGCGGCATCGCCGGCATGGGCATGTACGCGCTCAAACTCTATTACGACACCGAGGAATCGCGCGAGGGCGTGCGCGCCTTCCAGGAAAAGCGCAAGCCCGAGTTCCGCAAGTACGCGAAGTAAGCCGTGCCGTCCGAACGAGCGGAGACCACCATGAATCCCTATCTTGACGAAGACCTGACGGCGCTGGCCGAGCACGCGCGCCGCTTTGCCGATGCGCGCGTGGCGCCCGGCTACCTGGAGCGCGACCGCACTCGCGTGCTGGACCGTGCGCTGATGCGCGAAATGGGCGAGATGGGCTTTATCGCGCCCGAATTGCCGGAACAGCATGGCGGGCAGGGCATGGGCTCGCTGGCGGCTGGCGTGATCCATGAAGCCGTGGCGCGCGCCGACCTGAGCCTGTCATACATCAACCTGCTGGCTTCGCTGAACGGCCAGATCCTGGCGCACCATGCGCAGCCGGAAATCGCCGGGCCGTGGCTGCAGCGCCTGACGCGCGGCGAGGCGCTGCTGGCAATCGCGCTGACCGAGCCGCGCGGCGGCTCCGACGCCGCCAGCCTGCGCCTGCGCATGGAGCGCGATGGTGACGTCTATGTGCTCAACGGCGAGAAGACCTCGATCTCCGCTGCCGACCAGGCCGATGCCGCGGTGGTCTTTGCCCGCAGCGGTACGGTCGAGTCCGGTGCGCGCGGGGTCTCGGCCCTGCTGGTGCCGATGGACCTCCCAGGCATCACGCGCAACCGTTTCGACTGCCACGGCCAGCGCGCCATCGGACGCGGTTCGATCTTCTTCGAGAACGTGCGCGTGCCGGCCAGCCACCTGCTCGGCAAGGAGGGGGAGGGGTTCGTGCAGGTGATGCAAGGCTTCGATTTCTCGCGCGCGCTGATCGGGCTGCAGGTGCTGGCGGTGGCGCAGGCCGCGCTCGACGAGACCTGGGCCTACGTCGCCGAGCGCCAGGCCTTCGGCAAACCACTGTCGGCCTTCCAGGGCGTGTCGCATCCGCTCGCCGATTTCGAGACGCAGGTGCAGGGCGCGCGCCTGCTGTGCCTGCAGACGCTGTGGCTCAAGGACCGTGGCCTGCCGCATACCGCCGAGGCGGCGATGTGCAAGTGGTGGGCGCCCAGGCTGGCGTATGACGTGGTGCACCAGTGCCTGCTGTCGTTCGGCCACGGCGGTTATGACCGCGGCGTGATGGAGCAGCGGCTGCGCGATGTGCTGGGTTTCCAGATCGGTGACGGCACGGCCCAGATCATGAAGACCATCATCGCCCGCACGCGCGCGGGACGCGAAGCGGTACCGGCCTGAAGCAGCGCCACGAGCGCCCAACCATATCGAGGAGACCAGCCATGGATTTCGACGCCGTACTGATCGCGCCGCGCCGTGCCGCCAGCATCGCCGCCGGGCACTGGCATGACCGCACCGTCAACGACTACCTGGCCGCCTGTGTGCGCGACCGGCCCGACGCGCCCGCGCTGACGGCGGTGAGCATCGATAGCGGCAGCGTGACACGCTTCACCTGGCGCGAGCTGGCACGGATGGCGGATCGCGTTGCAGTCGGCCTGGACCGGCTGGGCGTCGGTGCGCAGGATGTGGTTTCCTGCCAGTTGCCAAACGGGTGGCACCTGACGGTGCTCTACCTCGCCTGCGCCCGGCTCGGCGCGGTGCTCAACCCGGTGATGCCGATTTTCCGCGAGCGCGAGCTGTCGTTCATGCTGGCGCATGCGCAAAGCAAGGTAATGGTGGTGCCGCGGGTGTTCCGCGGCTTCGGCCATGCGCAGATGCTGCAGGGACTGCGGGAAGCGTTGCCGGCGTTGCGCCACGTGGTCGTCGCCGGCGGCGATGGCGCGAACAGTTTCGACGCGCTGCTGAGCGGTCCCGCGTGGGAAGACGAGGCCGATGCCGAAACCATCCTGCTGCGCAGCCGCCCCGGCCCGGACGACGTCACGCAACTGATCTACACCTCGGGCACCACTGGCGAGCCCAAGGGCGTGATGCATACCGCCAACACGCTGTTCGCCAATATCGTCGCCTACGCCGAGCGCTTGCGGCTCGCCGGCGACGATGTGGTGCTGATGGCTTCGCCGATGGCGCACCAGACCGGCTTTATGTACGGCCTGCTGATGCCGGTGGTGCTGGGCGCGCATGCGGTGTTGCAGGACCTCTGGGATCCCGCACGCGCCGCCGAGCTGATCCGCGCCGAGGGCGTGACGTTCACCATGGGCTCGACCCCGTTCCTGACCGACCTTGCGCGCGTGGTGGCGGAATCCGGCACCCCGGTGCCGAGCCTGCGCATCTTCTTGTGCGCGGGCGCGCCGATTCCCGGCGCACTGGTCGAGCGCGGGCGCGACGCGCTTAGCGCGAAGATCGTGTCGGCATGGGGCATGACGGAGAACGGTGCGGTCACTACCACGCTGCCGGATGACAGCGACGAGCGCGCCTCGACCAGCGACGGCTGCCCGCTGCCTGGGGTAGAGGTGCGCGTGGTGGATGGCGCCGACGCGGACGTACCGGCGGGAGAAACCGGCCGCCTGCTGGTGCGCGCCTGTTCCAACTTCGGCGGCTACCTGAAGCGCCCGCATCTCAACGACACCGATGCCGAGGGCTGGTTCGACACCGGCGATCTTGCGCGGCTGGATGCCGGGGGGTACGTGCGCATCGCCGGACGCAGCAAGGACGTGATCATCCGTGGCGGCGAGAACATCCCGGTGGTGGAGATCGAAACCTTGCTCTATCGCCATCCCGCGGTGTCGCAGGTGGCCATCGTGGCCTATCCCGACGACCGGCTGGGCGAGCGCGCCTGCGCCTTTGTCGTGCCGAGGGCAGGGCAGGGGCTGGACCTGGCCGGGATGGTGGAATGGCTGAGGGCGCAAAAGGTGGCGCTGCAGTACATCCCCGAGAAGCTGGTAGTCCGGGACGTATTGCCGGCGACGCCGTCAGGCAAGATCCAGAAATTCAGGCTGCGGGAAATGGTGCGGGCGGGCGCGGTGTAAGAAGGTCAGGGCATGAGCCCTGTTTCCCTTCCTCAAATTCTGCAATTAACCGCCTCAACAGAAAACCGTCCACCAAGGCGGCGCTGCCGCCGCCCGGCGACAGCGCCGTAATGGAGCGGTAATGGAGCGGTAATGGAGCGGTAATGGAGCGGTAATGGAGCGGTAATGGAGCGGTAATGGAGCGGTAATGGAGCGATAATGGAGCGGTAATGGAGCGGTCATGGGCGTCACTGGCCCAGGCGCGGATAGCGCCCGGCACCCGGCCACAGCAGGCGCCGCAGCCACTGGCGCCAACCCGCCAAGGCGCTGCCGGCGGCCTTGCATCGCGTTACGCTCAGCGTCGCCGCGGTGATCGCGTACAGCTCGACGTGTCCGGCATCCGACAACGTAAAGCCCTCGCTCGCCGTCAGCGCCGTATCCTTCGGATCGCCATCGCGGATCAGCCACAGCTCGCCTTCGGTACACCGTACCGCGACGTGCTCGCCGGCGTCCGCCACCAGACGCAGCGAGCTGCGTGCGGGCAGGGTGGCGGTCATATCGTTGCTTACCAGGAACATGTTGATCTCCAGGTTCAGTCCACGGCCACGCCGGTAGGCGCGGTCGGGATCGGCGCGCGCACGGGTGCCGCGTCGGGCCGGATGAAACCGGCGATGCGGCGGATCACGCCGGGGTCTTGCAGGATGCGGCGATGGCCGAGGCCAGTCGTCGTCACCAGTTGCGCGCCCGGCCAGGCGCCGGCGATCGCGGCACCGTCTTCCCAGCGCACTTCCTTGTCGTCGCGGTCATGGATGACGAGCGTCGGCGGTACCGGCCGGGTGCGGCCGACGTCGGGCACGTTGAAGGCGGACCACGGCATGCCCAGCCAGCGTTCGCTCTGGCGCTGCATGCGGGCCAGCACGCCGGGGGTGATGCCGAGCTGCCAGGCCAGCGACGCGCACGCCGCCCGCATGTCGGCGGGCGAGCCGACCAGCACCGCGGCGTGCGCCGGCAGCCCTTCGCGCAGCGCCAGCGCGGTGGCCGCACCGCCAAGCGAGTGCGCCACCACGGCGTGGACCGGCCCGGCATGCCAGGCCGCGGCCAGCAGCGAGCGCGACATTTCAAGCACCGAGGTTTGCGCCGCGCCACGTACGCCCGCATCCGAAGCCCCGTGCGACAGTGCATCGAAGGCCACCACCCGCATGCCGGCGTCGACCAGGCCTTCGACCACCGCATGCCATTGCCCGGCATGGCCACCCCAGCCGTGCGCGAGCAGCACCGCCGGGCCGGTCGTGCCCCAGCGGTAGACGCGCACGCGCCGGCTGGGGCCATGACCGGTGACCAGCGCCCAGTCGGCACGTGCGCTGTCCAGCAGCCGCCGTGCCGCCGGCGTGGCCGCGCCGCGCGGGGGGGGCGAACCACAGGCGTTCCAGCGCCCGGGCAGTTGCGGCGGGCGAAATCAGGCTGCCCGCCTGCCAGCGCAGACGCCGCCAGCCGAGCATTGCGCGCTGCATCGGGCTGGCCGGCGTCAGTGCGGTTCCGGCGCGCCTGGCAACGGGCGCGGCAGCGGTCTGGGACGAAGCGGGGGACGAAGAAGCCGGGGAAGGGGAAGATACTGCGTGCGTCACGACCTGCACCTCCAATGGATTCTGGATTGCACGGCATCATCGGATCCGGCCTGGCCGGAGGGCGTCCCGCGCTGTTTTTTAAGACCGACCACTCGTGCTTTTTTCAGTGCAAAAAAAGCAAGCCGGAAGGCTGCTGCCCGCCGGCGGGATAGGAGCCGGCGCCCAATGCATTCGTTTCAGTGCTGCGTCGCGCCCGCGGCGGCTCGTGCCACCAGCGCCGCAAAGGCGCGCCGCGCCATCAGTTCGGCGTCCTGCCGGCCCAGCAACTTGAACGACTGCTGGAAGGCCATGCCGATGCCGGACAGCTCGAAGGCGAACTGCCGGGGATCCGTGTCCGGCGCGAAATGGCCTTCATCGATGGCATCACCGACGACGCGGGCCACGGTGCTGTGCCAGTCCTTGAGCGACTGCACCACCATGTCGCGGATCGAGCCGGGCCGGTCGCGGTACTCCTGGCCCAGCGCCGTGAACAGGCAACGCCCTTTGGTGACCGTGCCGCCGAGCCACTCCAGGTAGCCTTCGAACAGCGCCTGCAGCCGTGGCATGCCGCGCGGCTGGCGCATGGCCGGCCGGATCACGATATCGCCGAAGCGTTCCACCGCCAAGTCCAGCACTGCTTGCTGCAGCACCTCCTTGGACTTGAAGTGCGCATACAGGCCACTCTTCGACATATTGGTGTCCGCGGCCAGTGAGGCCAGAGACAACTGTTCGAAGCCGACCTTGGCTGCGGTATCGAGCGCCTGTTCGATGATGGCGTTGCGGGTGAGCTGTCCTTTTTGCATGGGGTTGAGAATAGCACGACCGGTCGGTTTGTCAAACCGTAAACCGGCTGCATGGTAGTTGCCCCGACTTGCACAGTTGTGTCCGAGCGGCCATAAAGGCATTTGGATATGCATGTGACGTCAACGCAAATTGCGTGGCCCCGTTAGTGGGGCGGAGCGACGATGTTGTGCACAATTCGCTCCTTCGATGCCGGGTTGCCGGCCGGTGTCCGGAGCGGATGGCGGACTTGGAAGAAATCTGCACAAAGTGTTTCGGCGGTTACATACGGAACGCTTTGCGTGCTCTATACTCGAATGCACGTCCGCGCACTTTTTTTCACTGGTGACTGGAGACCGACATGAACAGTACAGCCGTGCCAAGAGGCGCTAGCGAACCGTTCCGGCAACTGCGGGCGTTGCGTCGCGCGCGCAAGCTCAAGCAAGAGGACGTCGCCCGCAAAGCGGGCATTTCCCGGGAGGCCTACCTGCGGGCGGAATCGGGTCAGGCCGATCCCCGCATGTCGACATTCCTTGCCGCCTGCGAGGCGCTGGGCCTGGAAGTCGTACTTGCCCCGCAGCATCTTGCCGCCGACGTGAACGCATTTATTGCCAGCCGCAATGGTGGCGTCACGGCGGCGTCGATGGCCGGCCAGCCGGCTGCCGGCGGCACTGCCCCGGCGCCGGCCGCGGCCCCGGCTTCCGGGGGCGGCTTCGGCCCCGGTACCGGCGAGGGCCACAAGCCGGTCTGAGAGAGACCGCTGCCTGGCCGGCCACGTCCCCACGGGCCGGTACCGGCAGCCGGCGTCCAGACCACCACCTGACAACCGGCGCGGGGCGTTCCGCACCGCGCCGGTTGCTGTCGTCCGGAGAGCCGCTTCCCGGCAACCGACGACAATGGCGCCGCACGCTGGCATGGCTCGTGCGGCGTTTTATGTCTTTGCCGGCGTTTTCTCGTCGGCTTCCTCGTCGCTCCCCTTCCTGATCGGGTGCCTGGATTTTCCCAGTCGATCCGTGCCTCTTTTCGCCTTCGCTCTTTCCCCCGCTTCTCCGTTTCCGACCTACAACAGCAGTGAAAGCGACGCACGGCGCATCCGTGCACGCTGCCGTTTGACACGTCTCATCGGCGAGATTACGATATGGTAAATGCATTACGCATTCCGTAATTCTCGCGGACGGCGCAAGTACAGCACGATCAGGGCGCCAGCGCAGCGCCATATGGAGACGCCGTGACCACCAACTATCAGCACCGCACCTTCGCGTACCAGCCCGGCGCCGAACAACGCGCTTCGCTGGCTGGCGGCGCTGCTGTTGTGCATCCGGTCGCCGTGGTCGGTGCCGGCCCGGTAGGGCTGGCCACGGCCATCGACCTGGCCCAGCGCGGCGTCGGCGTGGTGGTACTGGACGACGACTGCACGCTGGCCACCGGCTCGCGCGCGATCTGCTTTGCCAAGCGCACGCTGGATATCCTGGACCGCCTCGGCTGCGGCGAACGGGTGGCACAGAAGGGCGTCAGCTGGCATGTCGGCAGGGTCTTCTTCGGCGAGGCGCAGGTGTACAGCTTCGACCTGCTGCCCGAAACGGGCCATCGCCGCCCGGCCTTCGTCAACCTGCAGCAGTACTACCTGGAAGGCTTC
This sequence comes from Cupriavidus necator, assembly GCF_040578825.1. GTDB lineage: Bacteria > Pseudomonadota > Gammaproteobacteria > Burkholderiales > Burkholderiaceae > Cupriavidus > Cupriavidus necator_E. The sequence goes on from NZ_JBEFLI010000015.1 coordinate 71,884, forward strand.
CTGGTCGATCGCGCGATGGAACTGCCTGGCATCGAGCTGCGCTGGCGGCACCGCGTTACCGCTGTCGCGCCCGGTCCCGAAGCGGTGGCGCTGACCGTATCGACTCCCGATGGCGACTACCAGCTGCATGCACGCTACGTGGTGGCTGCCGACGGCGCGCACAGTGGCGTGCGCCAGTGCCTGGGGCTGGAAAGCAAGGGCCGCGTGTTTCGCGACCGTTTCCTGATTGCCGATGTGAAGATGGCCGCGCCGTTCCCGGCCGAGCGCTGGTTCTGGTTCGATCCGCCGTTCAACCGCAACCAGTCCGCGTTGCTGCACCGCCAGCCGGACGATGTCTGGCGCATCGATTTCCAGCTCGGCTGGGACGCCGATCCGGAGAAAGAAAAGCAACCTGAGCGCGTGGTGCCGCGCATCCGCGCCATGCTCGGCGACGACGTCGATTTCACGCTGGAATGGGTCAGCGTCTACACCTTCTGCTGCCAGCGCATGGATGCGTTCCGCCATGGCCGCGTGCTGTTCGCCGGCGACGCCGCGCACCGCGTTTCGCCGTTCGGCGCGCGCGGCGCCAACAGCGGCGTGCAGGATGCCGAGAACCTAGCGTGGAAGCTTGCGCTGGTGCTGGCCGGCCAGGCGGGCGATGCGCTGCTCGACAGCTATGCCAGCGAACGCGAGGCCGCCGCGGATGAAAACATCCGCCATTCCACGCATTCCACCGATTTCATCACGCCCAAGAGCACGGTCAGCCGCACCTTCCGCGATGCAGTACTGCGCCTGGCGCGGCGCCATGCCTTTGCGCGCCAGCTTGTGAACAGCGGCCGGTTGTCGCTGCCTGCCGTGCGGGCCGATTCACCGCTCAATACGCCTGATGCCGACGAGTTCACCGGCGCGATGGTGCCCGGCGCGGCGTGCGTCGACGCGCCGCTGCTGCACCACGACCCTGCGCAGCCCGCCTGGCTGCTGGGCGAACTGGACGGCGATTTCACGCTGATGGTATTCGGCGATGGCAGCGCCATCCCGTCTGACGTGCAGCGCAAGCTGGCAACGGGTGCCGTTCCCCTGCGCATCGTGCTAGTGCTGGCGCACGGCCAGCAAGCCGCCGCGCCACAGGGCGTGCGCCGCGTCACCGACAGTGAAGGCCTGCTCGCGCGCCGCTATGACGGCCGCGCCGGCACCTGCTACCTGATCCGCCCGGACCAGCATGTCTGCGCCCGCTGGCGTGCTTTTGATGCCGACGCCGTGCATGCCGCGCTGCTGCGCGCGCTGTGCCGGCCGCCGGACAGCCTGGCTCACTAGTGAATCTGCACCTCCGAACCACCCGACACCCGACCCGCTGACGACACCATGAACCTCACGCATACCCAGCTCGCCGAGCACGGCTATATGTCCGGCTTCGCCAATGAATTCGCCACCGAGGCGCTGCCCGGTGCGCTGCCCGTGGGCCAGAACTCGCCGCAGCGCGCGCCGTATGGACTGTACGCCGAGCAACTGTCCGGCACGGCCTTCACCGCGCCGCGCGCGCACAACCGCCGCTCGTGGCTGTACCGCATCCGCCCGGCGGCGATGCACAAGCCGTTCACGCAGATCGAGCAGTCGCGTTTCCTGAGCCGCTTCGACCAGGTGCCGCCGTCGCCCAACCAGATGCGCTGGAGCCCGCCGGCAATGCCGTCGGTGCCGACCGACTTTATCGACGGCATCGTCACCATGGCCGGCAACGGCGGCCCGGAAGCGATGACCGGTTGCGGCATCCACCTGTACCTGGCCAACCAGTCGATGCAGGACCGCTTTTTCTACAACGCCGACGGCGAGATGCTGATCGTGCCCCAGCAGGGCCGCCTGCTGATAGTGACCGAGCTGGGCCGCCTGGAAGTGGAGCCGCAGGAAATCGTGGTGATCCCGCGTGGTGTGCGTTTCCGCGTGGAACTGCCGGATGGCGAGGCGCGCGGCTATATCTGCGAGAACTACGGCGCGCTGTTCAAGCTGCCCGACCTGGGCGTGATCGGCTCCAACGGCCTGGCCAACCCGCGCGACTTCCTGTCGCCGGTGGCGAGCTACGAAGACCGTGAAGGCGATTTCGAGCTGGTGGCCAAGTTCCAGGGCAACCTGTGGCGCGCCGACATCGGCCACTCGCCGCTGGACGTGGTGGCCTGGCACGGCAACTACGCGCCGTACAAGTACGACCTGCGCAACTTCAACACCATCGGCTCGATCAGCTTCGACCACCCCGACCCGTCGATCTTCCTGGTGCTGCAGTCGCCCTCGGACACGCCGGGCGTGGACACCATCGACTTCGTCATCTTCGGGCCGCGCTGGCTGGCGATGCAGGACTCGTTCCGCCCGCCCTGGTTCCACCGCAATATCGCCAGCGAATTCATGGGCCTGATCACCGGCGTCTACGATGCCAAGGCCGAAGGCTTCGCCCCGGGCGGCGCCAGCCTGCACAACTGCATGAGCGGCCACGGCCCGGATGCGGAAACCTTTGAGAAGGCGAGCGCCGCCGATACCTCGACGCCGCACCGCATCGACAACACCATGGCCTTTATGTTCGAGACCCCGGGCGTGATCCGCCCGACGCCGTACGCGGCGCAGTCGGCTTCGCTGCAGCAGGAGTACTACACCTGCTGGCAGGGCCTGAAGAAGCATTTCAACCCGAACGTGCGTTGAACCAGTCACGGCACGCGAGATGTGCCAACCAAAATCACGGAGTTACCCAATGACCGCCCCCCAAACCAGCTGGATCGCCTCCGCCAACGACGGCCAGACCCATTTCCCGCTGCAGAACCTGCCCTACGGCGTGTTCTCCACCAAAGGCCAGTCGCCCCGCGTCGGCGTCGCCATCGGTGACCAGGTGCTGGACCTCGCCGCACTCGATGAAGCCGGCCTGCTGCCGCCCGCCGCCAAGGGCACGTTCGCCGCGGCCAGCCTGAACCGCTTCATCGCTCTCGGCAAGCCGGTGTGGACCGAGACCCGCAAGCGCCTGACCGCATTGCTGTCCGGGGAAGACGCCGCGCTGCGCGACAACGCCGCACTGCGGGACAAGGCACTTGTGCCGATGTCCGCCGCCGCGCTGCACCTGCCGGTGGAGATCCCCGGCTACACCGATTTCTATTCGTCGAAGGAACACGCCACCAACGTCGGCCGCATGTTCCGCGACCCGGACAACGCGCTGCTGCCGAACTGGCTGGAAATCCCCATCGGCTACAACGGCCGCGCCAGCTCGGTGGTGGTGAGCGGCACGCCGCTGCATCGCCCCAACGGCCAGATCAAGCTGCCGAACGAGGCGCGCCCGGTGTTCAGCGCCTGCCGCAAGCTGGATTTCGAACTGGAGATGGGCTTTATCGTCGGCAAGGAATCGTCGCTGGGCGAGCCCATCAGCACGGCCGATGCGCCGGCGCATATGTTCGGCATGGTGCTGCTCAACGACTGGAGCGCGCGCGATATCCAGCAGTGGGAATACGTGCCGCTGGGGCCGTTCAACAGCAAGGGCTTCGGCACCTCCATCTCGCCGTGGGTGGTGACGATGGAAGCGCTCGAGCCGTTCCGCCGCGACAACCCCGAGCAGTCGCCGCAGCCGCTGCCGTACCTGCAGCAGCAGGGCCAGAACGCCTATGACATCGCGCTGGAAGTCGCGCTGCAGCCGCAGGGGGCGCCGGCGCCCAGCACCATCTGCCGCACCAATTTCAAGGCGATGTACTGGACCATGGCGCAGCAGCTGGCGCACCACACGGTGTCGGGCTGCAATGTGCGCGTGGGCGACCTGATGGGCTCGGGCACGATCAGCGGCACCACGCCGGATTCCTACGGCAGCCTGCTGGAGCTGACCCGTAACGGCGCCGAGCCGGTGACGCTGGCCGACGGCAGGCGCCGCGCCTTCCTGGAGGATGGCGACGAAGTGACCATGACCGGCTACTGCCAGGGCGAAGGCTATCGCGTGGGCTTCGGTTCGGTGTCGGGCAAGATCCTGCCGGCGCGCTGAAGCGCTTCAGCCGGCGTGGCTGTCAGGCAGGGCGGCATCGAGGATCACCGCCGCCCGGCCTGACAGCAGCGGCCGGCCCGCGGCGCTGATCGTGAAGGCGTACAGCACGCTGGCGCCTTCGCCGCTGATGCGCTGCGCGTCGATTTCCAGCGGCGCGTCGATATCGTCGAGCCGCGCCACCTGCAGTTCGAGCTTGCGCACCGAGGCGAGGTAGCCTGAGCGTGGGCGCTGCGTCTGCGATCCCTGCGCAAGCAAGGCACCGTGCACGGCCATCGCCTGTGCGGCGTATTCGATCCCGCACAGCGCCGCCAGCCGCCCCTGCGCACGCAGCGGATTATCCGCGCGCGCATGCGTACCGCTGACACAGCGGATTGCGCTTTCATCCCAGCCCAGTACGCCATCGAGCAGGCACATCGCGCCCTGGTGCGGAATGCGTGCGGCAATCCAGTCGCGGTCCAGCACGACAGGCGGCAGCGTCACGGCGTCAGGCCCTGGCGTTGCCGCCGATGCCAGCCACCTCGGCCACCTCGGCCACCTCGGCTTCAATGCGCAGGCCGTCGAGATAGTCGAGCACCACGGATCCCGTCTCGCCCCGCGCGATCGCCGCCAGCAGCGGCAGCACGCGCGCGGCCGGCGCTGACGTGCGCAGCGTTTCCAGCGCCGCCTCCGGCATCACGGTGGCGGGGGCGTGCGTCAGCGCCACGCCGATGCGCGCCACCGAGCGCGACGTCGGCTGCGGCGTGACCACCAGCGCCACGCCGAAGGGATCGGGGATCGGCCGGAAGCTGTGCAGCGGCTCCGGATAGCCGGTGTCGTACGCGATCAGCAGGCAGGACTCGGCATCGGCCGATGCCTGCAGCACGCATTCCAGCAGGCCCGCGCCCAGGCTGCCATCCATCGCGCACAGCACGTTGGAGGTGCGCATGGCGCCGGAGGCAATCGACCAGTAGCCCGCGGTGGCGTTGTGCACGGAGTTGTGGAAGCGCGTGGGCGACATCAACGGATCGGGCTCGGCCAGCGCTTCGCAGATCGCGTGGAAGTTGAAGCCGTCGGCGCTGGACGAGGCGAAGATCGCCGGCAGTTGCGCGGCATCGCAGCCGCTGGCGGCCACCGCCTGCTGGCCCACGCCGAGCGCCAGGCGCACGGTGGGGCCGGTGCGGCGGCGTTCGGCAGCGGGCAGGCCGGCGGGAGGAGGGAGGTCGGTCGGCGCGTGCGCGTACGGCACGCGGCCGGCCAGCACTGCGCGGGCCTGCGCCCAGTCATTGAGGCCCGGGCCCAGCAGGCCGATGCTTTCGATATACACGTGCTGCGGCATGGCGCGGGCTCAGTGAGAAACGGCGTCCGCGCGGGCGAACAGCAGGCTGCAGTTGGATCCGCCGAAGCCGAACGCATTGCTCATCGCATAGCGCAGCGGCACCTCGCGGTTGCCAAGCACGTAGTTGACGTCTAGCGCCGGATCCGGCTGCGTGGTATTGATGCCGCCGGGCAGCAGTCCGTGGCGCAGGGCCAGCGCGCAGATGACCGCTTCGAGCGCGCCGGCCGCGCCCAGCGCATGACCGGTGGCGCCCTTGGTGGAGCTGCACGGCGTGCCGGGCAGCACCGCGGCCATCGCGGGCGCCTCGGCTGCGTCGTTGCTGCGCGTGGCGGTGCCGTGCAGGTTGACGTAGTCCACCTGTGCCGGCGCGAGCGCTGCGCTGGCCAGCGCCTGTTCCATCGCCAGCCGCGCGCCCAACCCTTCCGGATGGGGGGTCGACATGTGATGCGCATCGCTCGATTCGCCGATGCCCACCAGCAGGATGGCATCGCCGCCGGTCTCGCCCGCCGTGCGTTCGAGCAGGCCGAAGGCCGCGCCTTCGCCGATCGATATGCCGTTGCGCGCCACATCGTATGGCCGGCAGGGCTGGTCGGACAGCAGCTCCAGCGAATTGAAGCCGTACAGCGTGGTATGGCACAGCGTATCGACGCCGCCGACCACGGCCGCGTCGATCAGCCCCGCTTCCAGCATGCGGCGCGCCGAGCTGAACACCTTGGCACCGGACGAGCAGGCCGACGACACCGCCGCGGCCGGGCCGGCCAGGCCCAGGTATTCACGCAGGAAGGCGGGCAGCGAATACGGGTTGTGGGTGCCGCCGTAGTGGAAGCCGGGCGGCAGCGCGCCGGTGGCGGGATCGCGCTGGCGGTAGGCCAGTTCAGTCTGCAGCACGCCGGCGGTGCTGGTGCCGAGAAAGACGCCGATCCGGTCTGCACCATAACGCGCCGCGGCCTCGCGCACGCGGGCGGCAAAGCCGTCCTGCTCCAGCGCCAGTTGCGCCAGTCGGTTGTTGCGGCTGTCGAACCTGGACAACGCCGGCGGCAAGGCCACGGTATCGAGGCCTTGCACTTCGCCGACGAAGGTATCGAGCCGGACGTCGCCGAAGCGGCAGGGTGTCAGGCCGCCGCGCTGGGCGCGCAGCGCATCCAGGGTGGCGTCAACGCCGCTGCCCAGGCAGCTGGTGGCCGTGAAATGCGAAAAAAGTAGCGGGGACACGGCTTTGGAGGAAAGGATCGGCAGGAATCTCTGCGGGGATCCGCCAATTGTAACAAGCCGCCGGACACTCAGGCCGGCGGCACCGCCGCACGCAGCGTGACGCAGCGCAGGCCGGCCTGCTCGATGGCGGCGAGCAGGCCTGGCAGCACCGTGGTGCAGTGCGGATGTCCGGCCGGATCGAAGCCGGGATTGCCGTCGTGCAGCAGCAGGATGTCGCGCCCGGCCAGCCGGCGCGTCAGCCGCTGCGCGACGCGCGTCGCGTTGTCGCCGGAGCGGGTATCGAAGCCTCGCCGCGTCCATGCGGCCAGGTGCAGGCCGAGCCGGCACAGCACCGGCTCCAGGAAGGGGTTGCGCAGCCCCGCCGGTGCGCGGAAGAAGCGCGGTGCCTGTCCGGTGAGATCTGCCAGCACCTGCTGCGCAGCGCGGATATCGCGCAGCATGCGCCCCGGTCCGAAGGTGGAGAAATGCAGGCGGTGGTGCATGCTGTGGTTCTCCACCGCATGCCCGCGCCGGATGATCTCGCGCACCAGTTCCGGATGCGCCGCGGCGCGCTCCCCGATGCAGAAGAAGGTCGCGCGCGCGTTGTGCTGGTCGAGCATGTCGAGCACGCGCGGCGTCAGCGCGGGGTTGGGGCCGTCGTCGAAGGTCAGCGCGACGCAATCCTGCGCCGACTCCGGCAGCCGCAGCAGGTTGGGTCCGAGCCAGTTGCTGCGCGGCCACAGCCCGGCGAAGCACATCGCCGCATGCGTGGCGGCAATGCCCGCCAGCGCCACGCCCGTGCCGGGCGGATGCGCCAGCATGGCGCCGATGGCGCCGGCATGGACGGCGGCGGTGCCGCACAACAGCGGGCTGGGCCGCCAGGGGCGGCTGTGGGGGGCGTCGTGCAACACCACGCCAGGTGCGGAAAACGGCTTCATTTCATACTCCCGGCACTGTCCTTGTCGATGGGCGCGGCGGTGCGCGCCAGGATGGCCGAAAAACACAGGGCCAGCACCGCACCCGGGCCAACGGTCAGGCCGAACGCCTTCAGCAGCGGCAGGCTGGACAGTGCGAGCAGGCCGAAGGCGGCAACCGTGGTCAGGTTGGCCAGCAACAGCGACACCAGCGTGTGCGGTGAGGTGGCCGCCACCTGCCGGCCTGAGTCTGCCGCTGCCGGGCCGTTGAAGAATAGCGCGTAATTGGAACCCACGGCGACCAGCAGCAGCAAGCCGACCAGGTGCAGCAGCGTCAGCGGCTGCCCCAGCGCTGCGAGCAGGCCGAGCACCACCAGGGCGGCGGCGGCCAGCGGCAGTACCGTGGCCACCATGCGCTGCAGCGAGCGAAGTGCCAGTGCCAGCAGCGCGATGATCGCCAGCAGCCCCGCCAGCGACAGCAGCAGTGCTTCGCGCATATAGCCAGTGTAGAGCCGGTCGGACTCGCCCTTGAGGTCGACGAAGAGGGTGTCGGACACGCCCGCGCGTGCAATGGCCGCGCGTACCGCGGCGCTGTCGACGCCGTCGTCGGGCTTGCCCTGCGCGCGGGCCGGCGCGCGCAGCGGCAGCGTTGCGCTCCAGCGGCCATCGCGTTGCGTGAGCAGGGCATCGACAGCCAGCGCCATCGACGTGCCGCGCAGGTCCTCGCGCCGCAGCAGGGGGCCGGTGCGGGCCTTTTCGGCTTCTTCCAGGAACGGGGAGAACAGCGACGCGCGCACCGGTTGCGCGGCAATGGCCGCTTGCAGCCGCTGCGACAGTACGTCGGGCGTTGGCAGGCTGGCCTGGCGTGCGCGCTGCGTTGCGGCACTGGGCAGGTAACGGGCGGGGTTCTCGTAGCCGCCGATAAAGTTCTGCGCCACCAGCGGGTCGAGCTCGCGCGCCACGCGCTCGGCGTCTTGCAGCACCGCTTCCTGGTCGCGGCCTGACAGCACCACCAGGTAGCGCACATCCGGCGCGCCCAGGTCGTTGCGCAGCGAGGCATCCAGCGCCTGGTCGCTCGCCGGTACCGGGCTCAGCGCCTGCAGCTCGCGGCCCCACAGCGTGCCCCAGTGCGTCGCCAGCACCGCGCAGGCGGCCACCACCAGCAGCGCCACCAGCCAGCGCAGCCGGTGCGCGCGCACGGCCAGCCACGCCAGGCGGCGTCCGAGCGGGGTCACGTCGCGCAGGTGCAGCGTGGCCGGCATCAGCTGCGGCAGCACGAAGCGCGTTACCAGCGCCGCGGTCGCCAGCCCGGCAATCGAATACAAGCCAAGCTGCGCCAGCCCGGGGAAGCCGGACAGCAGCAGCGAGGCAAAGCCGCAGATCGACGTCAGCACGCCCAGTCGCACTGTGGGCCAGAAGCCGCCGAGCCAGGCACGCTGGTCGCGTCGCCCGTTATGCAAGTACTGCGCAGACTGCACGAACAGGTAGATCGAATAATCGACGGCTTCGCCGATCAGTGTGGTGCCGAAGCCCAGCGTCAGGCCGTGCACGGTGCCACCAAAGCCGAGGCTGACCGCGGCGATGCCCGCCAGCGCGCCGCTGAGCACCGGCACGAGCCCCAGCACCAGCAGCGGCACCGAGCGATAGACCACCAGCAGCAGCGTGACGATGATGGCCAGGCCGATGGTCGACAGCCGCTCGACGTCATGCCGGATGGTGTCGCGCGCCTTGACCGAGAACACGCCGGGGCCCGTCATCACCAGCTTGTACGCGCCGGGCGCGGCGGTCTGGTCGAAGGCAGCCTGGATGGCATCGATGGCCTGCGCCTGGCCGTCGGTGTCGGAGCCCGCTGCCGCGGTCTGCGCCAGCAGCACGGCACGCTGGCCGTCGCGCGACGCCCAGGCGCCCGCGTGCATCGGCACGCGTTGGCCGGCGTCGAGCTGCGCCATCATCGCCGCCACTTCGCCGGTGGGGTCGCGCGGCAGCAGCGCCTTGGTGAAGAGTCCGGCCGATGAGGCCAGCAGCCCGAACGATTCGTTCACCGCGGCCTTCAGGCCGTGCTCGCTGAAGCGCTCCGGCGTGACCGTCGGGCTCAGCAGGTAGCGGTGGGTGAAGACGTATTGCCGGTCTGCCGCCTGGTTGCGCGGCTCGCCGTTCTGGATCGAGGTGAATCGCTTGTCGCCGCGCAGCTTTGCCGCCATCGCGCGCGAGATCGCGGCGCGGCCGTCGGCGTTGCCGCCTTCGATGCCGACCAGCACCAGGCGCGACACCAGCCCGTCGCGCAGCTGGTTCACCAGCAGTTGTTGTTCGGCGCTGGGCAGCCGCGGCAGGAAGGCGGACAGGTCGGCGGTGAAGGCAGTGCGGCTGATCACGGCCGCGCAGGCGATCAGCGCAAGCACCCACAGTGCAAGCGCTACGCGCGCTCCCGGCAAAGTGAAGCGGCGCCGCACGCCTGGCGGCTGTCCGGTTGGTGCGGGGCTCATGGGCGGCCCGCGGGCTTGCCGGCGGGTCGGATCTTCATCACGGAGCGGTCGCCGTCGGCCTGGCGGATCTCGACACGGTCGAGCACTTCCTGGCTGCCGTCGATGCGTACCTGGCTGACCACCGCGGCCATGCGCGCATCGGCCGGTGTCAGCGTCAGCGTCCAGCGGCTGGCGCGGCCTTCGAGGCCGAGCCGGTAATAACGCTCGAGCGCGTAGCGGTTGCCCGCCAGCGTGCCGCGGATGCTCTCGATAAACGCAGCCAGCTCCGGGTAGTTCTGCAGCGGCATGGTGTAGCGCTTGCCGTCGCGCTCGACCGTCAGCATGTCGCCGTCGAGCACCAGGTTCTCGGGCTTGGGTGCGACGGTGCGCTTTTCCAGGCGGTCGGGCGCGGTGAAGAGCAGCTCGCCCGACGACTGCACCGGCTTGCCGAGCATCGCCAGGTACTTGGTTTCGGTGAACTGCACGCGGCCGGATTTGCGCTGCGCCAGCGTGGACATGAGCTGGTCGACGCCGAACGCCGCGGCGCCCTGGCGGGCGGCAGGGGCGGCGGGCGCGGCGGGGGCGGCGGCACGGCACGGGACGGCCAGCGCCAGCGCGGCGCTGGCGAGCAGCAGGGTCAGCAGGGAGCGGAAAGGGCGCCTCGAAGAGAACATCAGTAGTGGGTCACGGCTCGTTGCCCGGCGGCGGCTGCTCGGAGAGCGGCGGCCCCGCGTGCCAGAAGTCGTAGAAGTTGAACCAGTTGTACGGGGCGCTGCGGCAGAACGTTTCGAGCAGGCGCACGTAATCCGCCAGCGCCGACTGCACCGCCGCCTCGCGCTGGCCGCGCGCGGTTTCGGTGAAGTCCGCCAGCGGCACGAAATGGACGTCGTAGCGATTGCCGCCGCGGTACAGGCCGGTGATAAAGAACACCGGCCGGCGCAGCATCGCGGCCATGCGCAGCGGTCCGGTCGGGAAACCGGTCGGCGCGCCGAGGAAGCTGCACTGCTGCACCGGATCGGTGGCGCGCTGCGACAGCGTACGGTCGGCCAGCATGCCGATCATGTAGCCGCGGTCGAGGTAGTCGCGCACCCTCAGCATGGTGTCGAAGCGGCCCAGCGCGATCACGTCCTGGCGCATCGCGGGGTTGATCGACTGCAGCACGTCGTTGAGCTTGTGCGCGTTCTCCTCGTACATGGTGATCGCGACCTTCATGTCCGGATGCTGGCGCCCGAGCGCGCGCACCACCTCGAAGCTGCCCAGGTGCGCGCCCAACAGGATCGCGCCGCGCCCGCGCGCCATCGCCTCTTCCAGCAGCGTCTCGCCGTGCAGGCGGATATCGAACAGGTCGAAGCGGCCGTTGAGCAGGTAGATGCGGTCGAGGATGGTCGACGCGAACGCGAACACATGCCGGTAGCCGTCGATCCAGCTGGCCTCGCGCCCGAGCGCGCGGTCCAGGTAGGCGCGCGACGCATGGCGCGCCGCCGGCGAGAACAGCGTGAAGTAGGCCGCGATCAGCCGCAGCAGCACGCGTCCGAAGGGACGGCCGAGCTTCAGCGAGAGCCACGTCATGATCCGCAGCAGCGGCATGTTGCAGCGCTCTTGCTGGCGGGACCAGTCGGTATCCAGCGGCGGCTGGCGCTTGAGCAGGCGGGTCAGCATGATGCCTCCTCGTTGGCCTGGCGCACTTGCAGCGTGCCGCTGGCCACATCGCGCCCGGCGCTGCGCAGCGTGAAGCGGATGCTGTCGCGGCTGTCGTCATGAGAGAACTGGTGCATAACCTCCACACGCTCGCCGGGCCGCACCGGGCTCAGGAACTTGACGGTGCCGGCCTGCGACGGCACCAGCGCGCGGCCCAGCGCCAAGCCCAGCGCAAGCACCGCATGATCGAGCAACACCACGCCGGGAACGATCGGGTTGCCGGGGAAGTGGCCGGCAATGGCCGGATGGTCGTCGCCGATGACAAAGGTGGGCTGCGCTGCGCGCTCGCCATGGCGCGCTTGCGTCAGCTGCGCCACCAGCGCCGCCAGCGCTTCGCGCGGCAGCTTGCCGGCGGCATTGCGCGGCAGGCTGCCGGCAAACAGCAGCGGCCGCGGCAGGAATGCGGGATCGATGCGCGTGCGCAACGCGCGGAGGATCTGCGCCGGCGCGACGCCGGGCGCTACCACCACCGCGGCGAGCCGCGCCACTTGGCCGCGCAGGTCGCCTTCGTGAGCGTCATCAGGCATGAAGAAGGCAGCGTCCTGCACGCCGTCGATGGCGTTGAGCTGGTGGTTCAGGTAGGCCAGCGAGCTGCGCTTGCCGGCGATATTGAGCAAGTCGGCCTTGCGGCCATGCAGCAGGAAGTGTTCGTCATCCAGCGGTTCGATGGCATCGCCCAGCGGCACCGGCTGCTCGATATGGCCGCCTGTGGCCCACATCTCGGTGTCGCCATCGGCAGCCGCGCGCGCCTGCAGCCTGACGCCCGGCACCAGGGTCCAGGTATCGGTCTGCGCGGTGCGCCGCGTGGCAAGCTGGCCAGTTTCGGTGCTGCCGTAGATCTCGCACAGCGGCGCATCGAACAAAGATTCGGTCTCGGTGGCCAGTTCGCGGCCGAGCGGGGCGGTGGCGCACAGCAGCAGGTCGGCCGGGGGCATCGCCATGCCGGATTGCACCAGCGTGCGCAGATGCACCGGCGAGCTGACCAGCGCGCGCGGGCCCCGCACCGACGCCAGCGTATCGCGCACATCGGCGGGGTAGAACGCGGTGGCCGACGCCAGCGCGGCACCGCCTTGCAGCGCCAGCATCACGGTGGCTTCCAGCCCGAACATATGCTGCGGCGGCACCGTGCCGACCAGCGTCCAGGCCCGGCCATCGAGCAGGCCGAGCCGCTGCGCCGCGGCCCGTGCGCACAGCGCCATCGCGCCCCAGGTCTTGCGGTGCGGCACTGGCGTACCGGTCGAGCCGGAGGTGAAGACGTAGGCCATGACCTGCGCAGCAGCAATCCGCGGCACGTCGACGGGACCAGCGGTTGCATCTGCCGCGTCGCCCTCCGGATAGCGGCACGCAGGCATCGCGAATTCCGCGCCCGGCTGGTCATGCAGGCAGAAAGCGTCCGGCGCGAACGCGGCCAGCTGGCGCACCATTTCCGGGGTCTGCGACGGCGGCAGCAGCGTGGCCTTGCCGGCCAGCAGCGCGGCGCATAGCCCCACGGTGAAGCGGTAGCGGTCGGTGCAGGCGTTAAAGACATGGTCGCCCGCGGGCAACGCGTCCGCCAGGCGTGTGGCGTCGGCCAGGAACTGCCTTACGGTAACGGATCGCCCGTGCGCCCAGGCGAAAACGCCTTCGGGCGAGGCATGCGTGACGATCGGGAGCATGGTCATGGGCCGGAACCTGTGCCTGTTGCCAGTGTAGGAGGCGAAGAGATGGAGATGGCGGGTGCGGCGGCGGGTCAGCGCGGCAACCCTGGCCGGCCGGCGCGGGCCGCCATCAGCGCGCGATAGCCATGCACCGCGTCGAGCAGGCTGGTTTGCATGCCCGGAAAGGCGATGCGGCGGCACAAGGCTTCGCCGGCGAACATCGCTGCGATCAGCAGCGGCGTGCAAAGATTGGCGAAGCTGGACCAGGTAGCCACCGGCGCCAGCGCGAACAGCAGCGTGGACACGCCTGCCATCGCCGCGAAGAACAGCGTCCAGGCCTGGGTCACGCGCCGCGTGTAGCGGGCGTGCGCGGGCGACAGCGGCCCGTGCAGCGCGGTGGCGATCTGCGTGCACAGCGGTGTGCCGCCGGCGCGCAAGGTCAGTCCGAACATCATCCCCAGCGCCGCATTGACGCCGGCATGCTGCAGGAAATAGGTCCAGCCGAAATGCCCGGCCAGCGGCTCGCGAAAGATCCACAGCGCGCCGCAGGCGGCGAGCAAGGCCAGCAACGCCGGCGCACGCCAGCCGGCGCGCCACATGGCGATAAAGCCGATCGCCAGGAACGGCGCCATCCCGAGCAGCAGCGCGGCGACCTCGGCACCCGGCTGATGCGCGGCCTGATGCAGCGCGGCTTCATAGGCAACGAATCCAGCCACCGCGGCAAGCCACCCGTGGCGCCGGAGTGGCGATGCGGCGGCGGTGCCGGCCTCCTGCCGGACTGGCGGGGCGGGGTCGGCCGGAGCGTTGGGGCGGTCGTAAGGCTGGCTCGGGGGCATTTGCTGGGGATCGTCTTACTAAAGGTGCTTCATGCAGCGCTTCATGCGGCGGCGCGGTCTGGCGCGGCGCCACCAGCGCACAGGGAGCGCACAGTCCGCGCACGTTGGGAAGCGAACGCTTTATACCTTAAAAGACCGGGGCGCCGGCACGATGATTCCCCAAAGCCCGGCCTTTGTTGTTACTAAACTTCTCTCAACTGGCTCGGGATTGGGCCCTTTGATAGCATCGGTTGCCCCGCCCGTGCGCTCCGGGACAACCTTGTCCGGACGCGTGCCGCAGCGGCCCTTCTGCCCTATCGCGACATGACCGAACTCGAAACCGAACTTGCCCGCCTGATCATCGACGAACTCGACATCGCCGAGTTGCGGCTGGAGGACGTCGAGACCTCGACGCCGCTCTATGGCGAAGGCTTCGGGCTCGATTCCATCGATATCCTCGAGATCGCCCTGCTGGTGTCGCGCAAGTACGGCGTCGAACTGCGCTCGGACAATCCCGACAACAAGACCATCTTTGCCTCGCTTGGCAGCCTGGCCGCCTACGTGGCGGCCAACCGTACGCGCTAACCAGGCAACCTGAGCGGAAGCCACCACCGGAACCTCACCATGCCGCAGCAAGCCACGCCCACGCCGGCGCTGGTCACCGGCGGCATCTCGCATCCGACGTGCGACGCAGCCATGTCATCGACGCACCTGGTACTGATCCCCAGCTACAACCCGGGCCAACGCCTGCACGACACGCTGCGCGCGGCGCGCGCGGCTTGGTCGCCGGTCTGGGTGGTGGTCGACGGCAGCACCGATGGCAGCGAACAGTGGCTGCAGGCGCAGGCCGCCACCGATCCCGGGCTGCGCGTGCTGGTGCTGCCGACCAACCAGGGCAAGGGCGCCGCAGTGATCCACGGCATCGAGGCCGCCGCCGCGGAGGGCTTCACCCACGTGCTGGTGATGGACTCCGACGGCCAGCATCCCGCGCACCTGATCCCCGAATTCATGGCGGCATCGCAGCGCCAGCCCGACGCGATGGTGCTGGGCCGGCCCATCTTCGATGCCAGCGCTCCGCGCGAGCGGGTCTACTGGCGGCGCATGTCCAATTTCTGGTCCGACCTGGAAACACTGTGGGCCGGCATCGGCGACTCGCTGTTCGGCTTCCGCATCTACCCGATCGCGCCGCTGCGCGCGGTGATGGATGAAAGCCACTGGATGCGCCGTTTCGACTTCGACCCCGAAGTGGCGGTGCGCCTGTGCTGGCAGGGCGTGCGGCCCATCAACCTGGATGCGCCGGTGCGCTACTTCGGCAAGCGCGAGGGCGGGGTGTCCCACTTCCGCTACCTGCGCGACAACCTGTTGCTGACGTGGATGCACCTGCGGCTGGTGGCAGGCTTCCTGTTGCGGTTGCCGATGCTGGTGTGGCGCAGGCTGCATCGGCATGGCGACGATGCCAAGTCCAACCGCACCGCTTGATGCTCCGGTCGCGCTAACGACAAGAAGGCCGCATGATGCGGCCTTCGTGCTTTCTGTACTTCCCGGTAGTCCGGGCCTGCTTACTTGCCCAGTTCGTGCCCGATCACGCCGCCAACCACGGCGCCGCCGATCGTGCCCGCGGTGCTGCCGTCGGTCAGTTCATGGCCGGCGACACCGCCCGCCAAGGCGCCCGCCGCCGTACAGCCGGCCAGCCCCATGCTTGCGCTTACCAGAAGCGCGCTCACCAGTTTCCACATGATGGTCTCCTGCTTCGTTGCCGGGCCGGCCCGGGTGGACGGGCCCCATGTCTCCAGCTTAGGCCCATGCCCGGCTGCGGCCTTTCCGAGACTCGCCGATTGCGCTGTAGGAATCGGACGACGGCAGGTGCTCCGGCAGTGGCGTTACGACGTCTTCGCGTGCTGGCGCAGGCGCTTGATCAGCGATGAAGTGTCGGCGCGGCCGCAGCCCATCTGTTGCAGGTCGGCATAGAACTGGTCCACCAGCGCCGTCACCGGCAGGCCGGCGCCGTTGCGGCGCGCTTCGTCCAGGCACAGGCCCAGGTCCTTGCGCATCCAGTCGACCGCGAAGCCGAAGTCGAACTTGTTGTCGATCATGGTCGGGCCGCGGTTTTCCAGCTGCCACGAACCGGCCGCGCCCTTGCTGATGACGTCCAGCACCAGCTTCATGTCGAGCCCGGCGCGCTCGCCGAAGGCGATGGCCTCGGACAGGCCCTGGATCAGCCCGGCGATGCTGATCTGGTTGACCATCTTGGCAAGCTGCCCGGCACCGGACTCGCCGATGCGCGTGACTGCGCGCGCGTAGGCGGCAATCACGGGTTCGGCGCGCGCATAGACCTCGGCATCGCCGCCGCACATGATCGTCAGGATGCCTTTCTCCGCGCCGACTTCACCGCCCGAAACCGGGCCATCGATAAAGTGCAGGCCGCGCTCGCGCGCCGCGGCATCGAGCTCGCGCGCCACGTTGGCGCTCGCGGTGGTGTGGTCGACAAAGATGCAGCCGCTGGGCGCGCTGAAGAAGGCGCCGTCATGCCCGGTCAGCACCGAGCGCAGGTCATCGTCATTGCCCACGCAGGAACACACCACCTGCGCATCGCGCACGGCCAGCGCCGGCGTGGCCGCCGCCTTGCCGCCGAACTTCCCGACCCAGGCCTGCGCCTTGGCGGCGGTGCGGTTGTAGACCGTTACCTCATGCCCCTTGGCGGCGAGGTGGCCGGCCATATGGAAACCCATGACGCCGAGTCCGAGAAATGCGACACGCATGCTGCTGCTCCGTTGCTTGATTGTGGTGAGATCGGTGAGGCGCGGCCTGGTCTGGTGGGTGGTACGCCAGGCGCTGCCCGGGTGGCGCGGGGGCCGCGCCAAGGCAGAGAGTATACGGCTGCCAGGTGACGGGGACAGATACAGCGACCTGTGCGAATGGCCGCTACAGGAACACCCTGCCCGAAATACGCATGACATCGCTAAAACAGAAATACCTATGTTATTGCTATTTGCAGGATACCTACCGCATCCATATCTTCAAGCTGCCGTTAGGACTAGTAGGCAACCGGAAGGCGGACCTGAGCACGTCGGTGGAAAATGAATGGCTTTGCCTGAAGCTGCTGGCCGCATACGGCTTGCCCGTGGCGGAGTGCGAAATGCTCACCTTCGGGCGCCGCAAGGTCTTGAGCGTAACCCGCTTCGACCGCAAGCCGCATCCCTCCGGCAAATGGCTGCTGCGGCTGCCGCAGGAGGATTTCTGCCAGGTGTTCGGTCTTAGCTCTTTGCAGAAATACGAAGCCGACGGGGGGCCCGGCTTGGTCGAGATCGCCGGGGTGCTGCGCTATTCCGTGGCGCAGGCTGAAGACTTGCACACCTTGATGGCAGCGCAATTGCTGTTTTGGCTGCTGGCAGCACCCGACGGGCACGCCAAGAACTTCAGCATCCGCCTGCTGGCTGGCGGGCGCTACCGCATGACGCCGCTGTACGACGTGATGTCGATCGTGGTGGGCCATGGTGCCAGCCAGTTCTCCTGGCACAAGGCCAAGCTGGCGATGGCGGTGGTGGGCAAAAACCGGCACTACGGTTTTCGCGAGATCCAGCGCCGCCACTTTAACGCGATGGCGCCGCGATGCTTTCTAGGCGCGGATGCTGAGCCGGTGATCCGACACATCCTCGACCAAACCCCCGTAGTGATCGACCGGGTCAGCGCGGCCATCCCCCCGGGCTTTCCGCAGAAGGTCGCGGACACCATCCTGGACGGGCTGCGTATGTCGGTACAGCGACTGGCGGCGATGCCGGCGAAAGCTCGGGAATAAATGGGCGGACGCGGGGACGGAAATGGCGCGGTGGCGCGAGAGCCGCCTCCCACAACGCAGCTAAGTCAGAACCCGCCTACGCCAGCATCCGTCCTTGTCCTATCCCTTGCGTGCCCGCCACTGCCTACATTGAAGCCAGGTCACCACCGCAAGGAGCCGACTCATGTCATTCGCGCTATACATCATCGGTCTGCTGGTCCTGGTGGGCGGCATTGCCTGGGGCCTGTCCATTGCTGGCCTCGCGCCCGTCTATATCGGTATTGCCTGCCTGATCGTGCTTGGCATCGGGATCATGGCGGCCGTCTCCCGTACCCGCACCAAAGACCCTTCCTGAAGACAGCGGGCCCGGCTCCTTGCCGGGCTTGTTTGTTTTACACCGCGCAGCGGCGGCCATTCCACGGTGGCTCGCTCATGCGCCGGCCTCCGTGGCGCCGGCGGGGTGGGCCAGTTGCATGCGCACCGCTGCCGCCAGTTCCGCGGCGGCGGGCGACAGCGTGCGGTTGCGCGAGGTCACCAGCCCGATCGAGCGCTCGGTAACCGGCGCGGTCAGCAGCCGTTCGACGATCCCTTGCTGCCGCACCGTGCCCGCGGCGATCTCAGGCAGTGCTGCCACGCCGAAGCCGCATTCGACCATCGCGGCAATGGTGGCGAGATGCTCGGCCTCGAATACCGGCTGGAAGCGGATGCGGTTCTGCAGGAAGGCCCATTCCGCATACTGGCGCACGCTGCTGGGGTGCGTCATCGAAACGTGCGGCGCGGTGACGCTATCGGCCCATCGCAACGGGCCGGTGGCGCGGGCTATCGGATGCGCGGAAGGGATCAGCAGCACGAAGCGGTCGGACAGCAAGGGCTCGTAGTGCAGGTCAGCCTGCTGCGGGTCCGCGGCCGTGAGGGCAAAGTCGACTTCGCCGGCGCGTACCAGGTCGAAGGCGGGGCCGGACAGCGTGTCGAATACCTTTAGCGCTACTTCCGGACGCGCGCGGTGATAGGCCATCAGCACACGCGGCAGCATGCGCGCCGCCAGCGACGGCAGCGCCGCCACGGCCACCTGGCCGCGCTCGGCGCTGGCAATGCCCGCGACCGCGTCGATGGCGCCGCGAAAGGTTGCCTGCAGCAGCGCGGCCTGCTGCATGAAGACCTCGCCAGCAGCGGTCAGGCGCACGGTGCGGGTGGTGCGGTCGAACAGGCGCACGCCGAGGGATTCTTCGATGCGCAGGATCTGGGTGGACAGGGCGGACTGCGACAGGTGGAGCTGGGTGGCCGCCTGGCGGAAATTCAGCGTGCGGCCGAGCACCAGCGTGGTCTCGATGTCGCGCATCGACAGATTGATTTTCATGGGCGGCGGGCTGGGCGGAATAGGGCGGGGATGATCCGATCGGGCGATTGATCTGATTTGTTGATCATTTTATCCACAGAATCGGCTTCATCAATCAAAGCGAGTTCTCTACACTTCCGGGATTCGACGATCCGGCGTGCCGCTGATGCGCGCACCTGCCGCCGAACGCGCCCGCTACGACCGCCTGCTGCGCGCCGGCCTCGAACTGATCGCTCCTGAATTGCCCGAGATCCAGCCATGACCCGGCACTCCGCCCAGACCACTGCCCAGACCAATGCCAATGCCGCCACGCGCGTGCCGCTGGCCGATGCGCCGCTGATCGTCACGGTGGCGCCGAATGGCGCCTATAAGCAAGCCGCCGACCATCCCGCGGTGCCGCTGACCGCGGCGGCGCTGGCCGATGAGGCGCGCGCCTGCCGCGACGCGGGCGCGGCCATGATGCATATGCATGTGCGTGACGCAGACGGCCGCCACGCACTCGATGTGCAGGCCTACCGCGACGCGCTGGCCGCGGTGAAGCAGGCTGTCGGCGATTCGCTGCTGGTGCAGGTAACGAGCGAGGCCGCCGGCGTCTACAAGGCCGCCCAGCAGATGGCGATGGTGCGCGAACTGCGGCCCGAGGCGGTGTCGGTGGGTCTGCGCGAAGTGGCGGTGCCGGAGATCGCGGAAACCGAGCTTGCGGCCTTCTTCACCTGGCTGGCGCGCGAACGCGTGATGACACAGGTGATTCTCTATGACGTGGCCGACGTGCGCCGCTGGCATGCGATGCGCGAACGCGGCATGGTGCCGCCGGGCGCGTGGTCGTTGCTGTACGTGCTGGGACGTTATTCGGCGGGACAGGTGTCGTCGCCGCATGACTTGCTGCCGTTCCTGCAGGTCGCCGCCGAGATTGGCCAGCCGCTGCCGTGGGCGATCTGCGCTTTCGGCCGCGAAGAGAACGCCTGTGTGACCGCGGCCGCCGCGTTCGGCGGCCACGTAAGGGTGGGCTTTGAAAACAACCTGCTGCTGCGCGACGGCAGCCGCGCGCCCGGCAACCACGCGCTGGTGGCGCAAGCGGTGCAGGGCGGAGTGACGCTGGGCCGGCCAATCGCTGACGCAGCCGATGCGCGCAGGATCTACGGCGGGGTGCGCTGAAGTTTTGCTGGCGGTGTGCGGCCCGCGCACGCTGCCGTCACGTTCGGTCAGGCGCCGTCGCTGAAGCTGTCGCGCTGGCCGTTCGGATTATGCGCGCCGTCGGTGAACGTGTCGCGCGTGCCGGCGCGGTTCGCGCCATCGGAGAACGAGTCGCGCGTACCGGTGGCGCTGTGCGCACCGTCGGTAAACGAGCTGCGGGTGCCGGTGGCGCGATTGGCGCCGTCGCTGAACGGATCGACGCCGCGCGGTGCTGCCTGCGCAGTGCCGACGGCGGCGGCAACGAGGGCGGTGGCCATAAGAATTTGCCTGAGTGCTTGCATGGATCGCTTCTCCGTAAGAGTGCTGGCCCGGGATGGCCGGCGGTAACGAAAGTCTAGGCAGCGAGCCCTCACGCCAGCATGACTGGCACATGACAATGCCGTCATTTTTGTCATTTCTTGCATGTGCTGCACACATACTGGCCTTGCCAGCACAATGGAGAAGCGGCAGCACCGGCAAACGCTGTAGAATCATGGCTGTCTGACCGGCCAGCGGTTCCATCGCCGGTCTCTCCATTGCCCGCGGGAATGCAGCGGGTTTCTCACGAAAGTCATGTCCGAGTCTGATTCAGCCAAACTCGCTGCGGTGGCCTGGATCCGCGAGCAAATGGATCGTCATGCCCTGACGCTCGACGACCTGGTCGTTGCCGGATGCTTCGACAAGGTCCCCGCGCCCGCGCCGACAGCACCAGCGGCGAAAGCTCCGCGCAAGGCCGCTGCCACCCCGGAGGCGGGTGCCGCCAGTGCGTTGCCGACAATGCCAAAAGCCGCGGCTAACGGTACACCGCAGGCATCGGCCGCGCGCCCGCTGTACCGCAATGCCATGGGCCAGACCTGGGACGGGCAGGGGGAATATCCCGACTGGCTGCAGCGGGCGGTCAACGCCGGGCAGTCAATCGAGTTTTTTCGCGTGGAATAGGGTGCTCCCCTAAGGCACACCCCTAAGGCGCACCCCTAAGGCGCACATACGCTCGGTGCCGCGCTCAGCAGCGCGGGGCGAAAGGCAGCACGCCGGTGAAGACCGCCGGCGTCGCCATCGGTGCCGCATGCGCCCAGTGCACCAGCACCTCGGCGGGCAGTTCCGGCAACTCGCCCAGCGACGCGGACGGCTGTGCAGGCTGCGGCATGGCGCTGTCGGCGCCCCCCTGCGGCGCATCGGCATCATGCAGGCTCAGCGGCTCGCCAGGGCCGGCAGGCTCGGCCATCACCTGTACCGCGCTGCCGCGGCAGATCCTCTCGCTGGCACCATCCAGTGCTGCTTCCGCCTCCAGCTTGGCGGCGACATGCCGGTCCTGCAGCAACAGCCCGGCGGCCTGCACCGCGCTGCATACCGTTACCGCCGCTGCTGGACCGGAGACGGGCAGCCACAGCATGGCAAGGGACAACAGCAGGCAGTTCGGGAGACGTTTCATCTGAGGGTACGGCGGGGGAATTCGCGACAGGTGGATTCAGGAAGGCGAGAACCAAAGGCAGTGCCCGTGGTCACCGCGCATTTTACCGGGCTTTGCCCGTGCATTGGCCTTGCGTAGCGATGACATTTCTGCAATCTTCGCCCATTTCCCGCCATCCTCGGATAGCGTTACGCCATGGCGGCGCTGGTGCCGCCGGAAAGTGACTGAAACATGCGTATCCTGATTGTCGAGGATGAGCCCAAGGCGGGCGACTACCTGCACAAGGGCCTGACCGAATCCGGCTTCGTGGTGGACCTGGCGCGCGACGGCGTCGACGGCCTGGCCCACGCGCGCGAGCACCCGTATGACCTGATCGTGCTGGACGTGATGTTGCCGGGGCTGGACGGCTGGCAGGTGCTGCGCGAGCTGCGCCGCGAACGCGACACCCCGGTGCTGTTCCTGACCGCGCGCGACGAACTGTCCGACCGCCTCAAGGGCCTGGAGCTGGGCGCCGACGACTATATGGTCAAGCCCTTCGCCTTCGCCGAGCTGGTGCTGCGCATCCGCACCATCCTGCGCCGCGGCCCGCTGCGCGAGAGCGAATTCATCGAAGTGGCCGACCTGCAGATCGACGCGATCCGCCGCCGCGTGGTGCGCGCCGGCCAGAAGATCGACCTGACCTCCAAGGAGTTCGCGCTGCTGTACCTGCTGGCGCGCCGGCGCGGCGAAGTGCTGTCGCGCTCGCTGATCGCGTCGCAGGTGTGGGATGTCAATTTCGACAGCAATACCAATGTGGTCGACGTGTCGATCCGGCGCCTGCGCGCCAAGGTCGACGACCCCTTCGCGCGCAAGCTGATCCACACGCGGCGCGGCATGGGCTATGTGCTGGACGATGGCGAAGACGGGGATGAGCGCAGGCTGGGCGACGCATGAAGCGGCTGACGTCTTCCCTGACCACGCGGCTGGCGCTGGCGTACGGGCTGGCCACCGCGGTGATCCTCGCCAGCGTGGCGGCCTACCTGTCCAGCGCGTTGTCGACGCAGCTTGAGGGGCGCGATGAAAGCGAGCTGGTCGGCGAGGTGCTGCTGGTGCGCCACCTGCTGCGCGAGGTGCGCAGCGAGGCCGAGATCCGCGCCGATACCCACCGTTTTGCCGATATCGCAATGGGCCATGAAGGGCTGATCCTGGTGGTGCGCACGCGCCAGGGCGAGCCGCTGGTCACGCTCAATCCACGCAATGAGGTCGTGCCGCCGCTGCGTGTGCTGCCCGCCACCACGCAGCCCGACAAGGGCATGCTGCAGACCTGGTACCCGCGCAACCGCGTGGCGTCGCGCGGCATTGCGGCGCTGGGCCAGCTCGGCGATAGCAGCGATCCGGACCAGGCCGTTGAGATCGTGGTGCTGCGCGACGCCGGCTATCGCGTGGCGCTGATCCGCGAATACCGCCACCAGGTGCTGTGGGCCACGCTGTGCGGCGCCGCGGTGGCGGCGGGACTGGGCTTCGTGCTGGCGCGGCGCGGGCTGCGCCCGCTGCGGCGCATGGCCGCCGATGCGGCTGCCGTGACCACCAGCCGGCTGGCCACGCGGCTCGATGTCGGCAGCGCGCCGGCGGAGCTGCGTGAACTGGCGGCGGCGCTCAACGACATGCTGGCGCGGCTGCAGGATAGTTTCTCGCGGCTCTCCGAGTTCTCGGCGGACCTGGCGCATGACTTCCGCACGCCGATCAGCAACCTGATCGGCCAGACCCAGGTCACGCTGGCGCAAAGCCGCGGCGTGGCCGAGTACGAGGCGCTGCTCGAATCCAACCTGGAGGAGTACGAGCGTCTGGCGCGCATGATCGAGAACATGCTGTTCCTGGCGCGCGCCGACCATGCGCAGGTGGCGCTGGGCGTGCGCACGCTGGATGCGCGCGAAGAGCTCGACAAGATGGCCGAATATTTCGAGGCCGTTGCCGCCGACCGTGACGTGACGCTGGCAGTGAGCGGGCGCGCGCCGGTGCAGGCCGACCAGACGCTGCTGCGCCGCGCCGTCACCAACCTGCTCGACAACGCGCTGCGCCATGCGCCGGCGGGCAGCACGGTGCAGCTCGATGTCGGCCGCATCCCGGCGCCGGGCGGCGCTACTACCTGCATCCGCGTCAGCAACGGCGGGCCGGCGATCCCGCCTGAAACGCTGCCGCATATCTTCGGGCGCTTCTACCGCGCTGATCCGTCGCGCCGCAATTCGGCGGCGTCGACCGGGCTGGGGCTCGCCATCGTCGATACCATCATGCGGCTGCATGGCGGCAACGTGACGGTGCGCAGCTTCGATGGCGAAACAGTGTTTTCGCTGCAGTTTCCGGCCGAAGCCGCGGCGGTTGCCGTGCCGGTCGCAGCTCCCGTTTCCTGAGCCCCGCTATCCACTTGCATGCAGCCGGCACGCGCGCATAATGGCGCGCGTGCCGCGTTGGCCGTACCCGGGCATGCGGCGCGTAGCCCCAAGTGCGATGCAACCCGAATGGCAACCCAAAAGGAGAACGACATGCAGGTGCAACCCTATCTGGACTTTGGCGGCCGCTTCGACGAGGCCATGGCTTTCTACGGGAAGGTGCTGGGCGCGCAGGTGACCTTCGCCATGCGCTACAAGGACGCGCCGCCGGGCGAAGGCATGGAGATTCCCGAGGACTGGAAAGACAAGGTGATGCACGCCAACATCCAGTTCGGCGACAGCCAGATCATGGCGTCCGACGGCCAGCGCGGCGCGAGCCCGGCGTTCTCCGGCTTCAGCCTGTCGGTGGGCGCGGTCAGCAAGGAAGAGGGCGAGCGCATCTTCAACGGCCTGAGCGAAGGCGGCCAGGTGGTGGTGCCTTACCAGAAGACGTTCTGGGCCGAAGGCTTCGGCATGCTGGTGGACCGCTTCGGCATGTCGTGGATGGTCAACTGCGAGCACTGACCCGCGCTGGCGGCATGGCGGCAGTCTTCGCCGCCATGCCGGCTTGACTCTGTAGTCGCTACAGGGTCTTCAATGTCATCAGGTCAAACCAGCGGGAACAACAAGAGATGGCTCGCACGTCACCTGAAGACGCACTTCCTCAAGATCGCACCGCACGGGCGCAGGATCCACACGGGCACCGGCCTGATCGGCACGGGCATGCCCACGATCACGGCCACGGCCACGATCACGATCACGATCACGATCACGATCACGATCACGATCACGGCCACGGCCACGGCCACGGCCACGGCCACGGCGAATCCCATACCGCGCCGGCTGAGGCAGCCCACGCCTGCTGCGGCGGCGGTTGTTCGTCGACGATCGCGCTGACGCCCGCCACACCGCCCGAGGTACCCGCCGGCGCGCGCACCGCCGCGTGGCGCATCGATGCGATGGACTGCCCGACCGAGGAAACGCTGATCCGCAACAAGCTGGGCGGCATGCCCGGCGTCGCGGCACTTGAATTCAACCTGATCCAGCGCGTGTTGACGGTGCACCACACGTTGCCGTCGCCCGAGCCGGTGGCGAAGGCCATCCAGAGCCTGGGCATGCAGCCGGTGCCGCTGACTACCGCGGCCGCGCAGGACGTCCTGCCGGAAACCACCGCGCGCAAGCCGTGGTGGCCGCTGGCGCTGGCCGGTGTGGCCGCAGTTGGCGCCGAGGTGGCGGAATGGCTGGCGCTGGGCCTGGCGTGGCTGCCGGCCGTGCTGGCGCTGGCGGCAGTGGCGCTTGGCGGCCTGACCACCTACCGCAAGGGCTGGATCGCGCTGCGCAACGGCAACCTGAATATCAATGCGTTGATGAGCATCGCGGTGACCGGCGCGCTGCTGCTGCGCCAGTGGCCCGAAGCGGCGATGGTGATGGTGCTGTTCGCGCTGGCCGAGCGTATCGAAGCCGCTTCGCTCGACCGCGCGCGCAATGCGATCCGCGGCCTGATGGCGATGGCACCGGTGCAGGCCACGGTGCGGCGCGCCGACGGCAACTGGGAGACCGTGCCCGCTGCCGGCGTTGCCGTAGGCGCGCTAGTGCGCCTGCGTCCCGGCGAGCGCGTGGCGCTGGACGGCAGGGTGGTGCGTGGCCAATCCGCGCTGGACCAGGCGCCCATCACCGGCGAAAGCGTGCCGGTGGACAAGGCCGAGGGCGATGCGCTCTACGCCGGCTCGATCAACCAGTCCGGCGAACTTGAATACACCGTGACCGCGCCCGCCAACGACTCCACGCTGGCGCGCATCATCCACGCGGTGGAAGCCGCGCAGGGCAGCCGCGCGCCGACGCAGCGCTTTGTCGACCAGTTCGCGCGCATCTATACGCCTACGGTATTCGCCATCGCGCTGGTCGTGGCGGTGGTGCCGCCGCTGCTGATGGGCGGCGCCTGGGTCGACTGGATCTACAAGGCGCTGGTGCTGCTGGTGATCGCCTGCCCGTGCGCGCTGGTGATCTCAACGCCGGTGACCATCGTCAGCGGCCTGGCCGCGGCCGCGCGCCGCGGCATCCTGATCAAGGGCGGCGTCTACCTGGAGCAGGGCCGGCACCTGGCCTGGGTGGCGCTGGACAAGACCGGCACCATCACGCATGGCAAGCCCGCGCAGACTGACCATGCACTGCTGGCCAACGACGTGCCGCACGCACGCGCCATCGCCGCCAGCCTGGCGGCGCGCTCCGACCACCCGGTCTCGCGCGCGGTGGCGACGGCGGCCGTCGCAGACGGCATCGCCATGCTGCCGGTGCAAGATTTCGAGGCGCTTGCGGGCCGCGGTACGCGCGGCACGGTGCAGGGCGTGGAGTACTGGCTCGGCAACCACCGGCTGGTGCATGACCTTGGCGCCTGCTCGCCCGCGTTGGAAGCGCGGCTCGAAGCGATCGAGCGCGAAGGCAAGACTGTGGTGCTGCTGGCGCATGTCGACGGCAATGGCGCCGCGACAGCGCTGGCGTTGTTCGCGGTGGCCGATACCGTGCGCGATACCAGCCGGCAGGCGATCGCGGAACTGCATGCGCTGGGCGTGAAGACGCTGATGCTGTCGGGCGACAACCCGCACACGGCACAGGCCATCGCCGCGCAGGTCGGCATCGACGAAGCGCGCGGCAACCAGTTGCCGCAGGACAAGGCCGATGGCATCGCCACACTGGCCGATGCGGCGCATGCGCGTGGCGGACGGATCGGCATGGTCGGCGACGGCATCAACGACGCGCCGGCGCTGGCGCGGGCCGATATCGGCTTTGCCATGGGGGCTGCGGGGACCGATACCGCGATCGAGACTGCTGATGTGGCGCTGATGGATGACGACTTGCGCAAGATTCCGGCTTTTGTGCGGTTGTCGCGGCGGACTTCGAGCATCCTCGTTCAGAACATCACGCTCGCGCTTGGGATCAAGGCGGTATTCCTGGTGCTGACGGTGATGGGGATGGGAACGATGTGGATGGCGGTGTTCGCCGATATGGGGGCTAGCTTGCTGGTGGTGTTTAATGGGCTGCGGGTGGGGGTGGTGGAGCGGAGGGTTTGAAGGGCGGGGCCTAAAGCGCGAGGCTTAACGCCCGCTGCCGGTTTGCTCCCCTCTCCCGCGCGCGGGAGAGGGGAGCCTTGCTCGTGCGATGTCAGCTACGGCCGATCGGGATGACCGAGTCAGCCCACCCGCGGCTGCACAATCAACTCCCCACTGCGCCCCGGAATCTCCCCCCAGGTCACCGGCAACTCCGGCAGCCCCTGACGATCCAGTCCGCGATACCACGTGGCCATCGACACCAACTGGTGCCCCTGCGCCCGCCATCCGGCAAGCAGCCGTTCGAACACCGGTGCCAGCTTTCCGCCTTCCAGCTCGGCATGCAGCGTGAACACATGGTCGCGCGGACCTTCCGTGAGCTTCAGCAGCGCGGTATGGACGTTGTCCTCGGTCAGCCCGTCCATGCCGATCAGTTCATCCAGCGTCGGCAACGTCGTCGGCATCTGCACATGCCGGCAGGCCACGCCGTCGATCGTCGGGATATAAGGCGCGGTGCCGCGACCGTCTGACGCATACGCCATGCCCCAGTCATCGATCTGCCGGAACGCATCTTCGTTCATCTGCCAGCCGGCCGCGCCATGCGTGGCCGGTGCTTCGCCGAAGATCTCGGTGTAGCGCGCGAACGCCTGCTGCATCTGCCGCCGCGTCCAGGCAGCATCGCGCTCGCGCACGTTGTCCTGCCAGTAGACGTGGTCCCAGGTGTGGATGCCGCATTCATGCCCGGCCGCGCGCGCCGCGCGCATCTCGGGCGCGCCCTTGCGGCCGATGTCCGGCCCCGGCAGCAGCACGCCATACATCAGCGTGCGCAGCCCGTAGTTGGACACCACCGAGGTGCGCGACACCTTCTTCAGGAAGCCGGGCCGGAATACGCGCCGCAGCGCCCAGCCGGTATGGTCGGGGCCGAGGCTGAACAGGAAGGTGGCCTGTGCCTGCGCAGCCGCCAGCATGGACAGCAGCTTCGGGACCCCTTCGCGCGTGCCGCGCAGCGTGTCGACGTCGACCTTCAGGGCAATACGTGCCATCTGCGGTGCGCGCTCAGTTGCCCGAATCGACCAGCGTACGGGCCTCGATCACCTTGCCGCGGTACGCCTCGAAGATGCGGCGCAGCGCCGCTTCCATCGTGATCCCGGGCTTCCAGCCCAGTTCTTCGATGGTGTTGTCGATCTTCGGCACGCGGTGCTGCACGTCCTGGTAGCCCTTGCCGTAGAAGTCGCCCGACGAGGTCTCGATGATCTGCGTCTTGCGTGCTTCCTCCGCGTATTCCGGATAGTCGGCCGCCATCCTGAGCATCATCTCCGCCAGCTCGCGCACCGAGTGGATATTGCCGGGATTGCCGATGTTGTAGATCTTGCCGGTGGCCACGCCGTTGGGGTTTTCGATGATGCGCATCAGTGCGCTGATGCCGTCGGCGATATCGGCAAAGGCCCGCTGCTGCGCGCCGCCGTCGACCAGCTTGATCGGCTCGCCGCGCACGATATGGCCGAGGAACT